>NZ_JALNTU010000006.1:0-303826 GCF_023161685.1 Vibrio sp. 1CM8B | reverse complement strand
GTATTATTTGAAGTAGTCATAATTCGTCCTCAATGTGTAAACACATTTCAGGACGGGACAGAAAAATACAAAAAAGCGCACGAGAGATCGTGCGCTTTTTTGTATCGACCCAAGCTCCTATTTAAATGGTGCTTGCGTTGTGAATTCTTAACATTATTCTGCAAACGAAACGTTATCTTCTGCCTGTGACACTTTCTTATACTGAACCTTTGAAAAGTCTCTGTTAGGGAATAAAAAGTTCGCTTCGCTACGAATTTGCTCTGCTTTACTTTCTTCTCCTAGGCCTTGATACGCCAGAATCAGATTGCTGTAGAAAGCCGGTCTTGGTTTGCTCTTTATGATCTCCAGTGACCAATCGATGTAAGGTTGTATAAGACTCGGGTCGGCTTTGTAGAGGCCAATATTAAGGTAAGTGCTGTATATGTCCCAATCGTAGCGATCTTTCCACACCACGGGGTTCGTTACCTGCTTAAGAATATCTGGGTTCTTAGGTCTAGATAGTTCAAACTTAGTCAGTACATAGTTGGTATGCAGGGCGCTCAACATATAATAACTTACCAAGATAGGTATCACTAAGCTCGAGACTCTAAACAGGGTTTTACTGATGATACTGAACGGCTGTTGATAATGTCGGGAAGATCGTTGATCGACCCAGTAAATCAAAATAATGAATGTTATCCAGTGAATCGCCGAGTGGTAAAAAGGATACTCAAGTTGAGAGTGCAACAGGATCGGGATAAATAAAGCGAGCAGGGCTAGACGCGTTCCCTTTGCAGAACTTGCTATGCGTGACATAACCAATATTGCAGCAATCAAGATCCCAATGATTGGTACGACTCCCCCTTCCACTCCCCAAAATAGGAACTCATTGTGCGGGTGATCCATTGAAGGAAGACCTGGGTGATAGTTCGAGTTGAGTTGATGTTGGCGAGCTGTATATAGTGTGTATTCAGACTCAAATTTCCCGTAACCATAACCTGTGAATGGCTTTTCGATCATCATATCTAGAGCTTGTGGGAACGTATAAGCTCGCGGGCTTTCTAGGTTTGCTTTCTTGCTAGCGATACTATCTGTTGCACTGAGGCTGATCACCGTAAAAGCGACGACGACACCGACGAGCACTGACGCGCACCATCCGTAGAAGCGTTTCTTGGTCGAGAACTTGTATAGATAGGGCAGAATGTAGATAAACCCAATGACAGCGGCCAACCATCCGGTACGTGATGCGATGATGATCAGCAAGGGTACGGTTAAGGTTGGGGTTAGGTATAGTAAGAATGACTCGCTAATTTTGTGATTATATTTAGCTGGCTGTCTTGCTAAAAGGTAAGCGGACAGCACAAAACCAGTAGCAAGAAAGCTTGCCATTACATTCGGTTGTTGAAATATCCCATATGGTCGGTTTGCCGCTGTGTTGTAGCCAAATAGGTTACCAGGCTCTAATAAGAAATATTGCACATAGCCAAACAGTGCTTGTATAACAACAGCAAGCACAATGAACCACAACATACGTTGCTTGTGTTTATTGCTGAACTTAAATTGCTGCAGCACCACAAATAAGGCAAAGCCCGCCCACAATCCAAGCAAGCGTCCTGACGCTCCTTGAGGTGCAGCATTGCTGTATAAAATGGGTAGCGTGAGTATGATACAGCTAATCAACAAGCCAATTGTTAATTTGGAATACTTGAGTACTCGATTGGTCGCGAGTTGGTAAAAGCCAATCGCTAGCGTGAAGCTTAGCGCTAGCCAAGTTGTTGGGTTAAAGGATAGAGCAAGGCCCGAACCTCCAGGGTTCGGCATGAAAAAATGCATAGCTAACAAGAATACAACAGCTAAAGAAGCCAGAAATGCTTTGTTGAGTGGTAGCTGAGTGACCTGATTTTCTAGCTGGGTACCGCTAGTGTGTATTGTTGCCATAAATCCCTAACCTTATAAAAACAGAGCTTGTTCCTTCTGAAACAAGCTCTGTTACTTTAACATTTTTCTGTCTGCCCGCAGGGCGCTATTTTACACCTACTTCAAATTTAACATAGGCTTAAGGAAGCGAGCAGTGTGTGAACCTTCGACTAACGCCACATCTTCAGGTGTACCTTCTGCAACAATCTCACCACCACCTTGCCCACCTTCTGGGCCAAGATCGAGGATCCAGTCTGCTGTTTTAACGACATCTAGGTTGTGTTCAATCACGACAACCGTATTACCGTGATCACGCAGTCTATGTAGCACCGTTAACAGCTGCTGGATATCGTGGAAATGAAGGCCTGTGGTTGGTTCATCGAGAATGTATAAGGTTTTTCCCGTGTCTCGTTTAGACAGTTCACGCGCTAATTTAACACGCTGAGCTTCACCACCAGATAAGGTTGTTGCCGCTTGTCCAAGGCGAATGTAGGAAAGGCCAACATCCATCAATGTTTGCAGCTTACGAGCGATAACAGGCACAGGGTTGAAGTATTCTCGAGCATCTTCTACGGTCATCTCTAGAACTTCGTCTATGGTCTTGCCCTTGTAGCGAACCTCTAGAGTTTCACGGTTATAACGCTTACCTTTACACACATCACAAGGCACATACACATCGGGTAAGAAGTGCATCTCTACCTTGATTACGCCATCACCCTGACAAGCCTCACAACGACCACCACGAACGTTAAAGCTGAATCGACCTGGCTTGTAACCACGAGAACGTGATTCCTGAGTGCCTGCGAATAACTCTCGGATAGGGGTGAAAATACCGGTGTAGGTCGCAGGGTTTGATCTAGGGGTGCGACCGATAGGGCTTTGGTCTATGTCGATCACCTTATCAAAATGCTCTAACCCTTTAATCTTTTTGTGCTGTGCCGGAACTGCAGTCGTGGCCCCGTTTAATTGAGTGTGGGCGACTTTAAAGAAGGTGTCATTAATCAGCGTTGATTTACCCGAACCTGATACACCCGTAATACAACTGAACAATCCAACAGGAATTGTCGCGGTCACATTCTTTAGGTTGTTCCCTGTTGCGCCAACGATTTCTACGACCTTTTTCTTGTCGATAGGTGTTCTCTTTTCTGGCACTGCAATCTCTTTAGCGCCGCTCAGGTATTGGCCTGTCAAAGAGTTCGGGTTTTCGATGATGTCTTGCATGGTACCTTCTGCCACTACGTGACCACCGTGTACCCCTGCACCAGGGCCGATATCGATAACATGGTCAGCACAACGAATTGCATCTTCGTCATGCTCTACAACAAGCACGGTATTACCTAAGTCTCTAAGGTGAATTAAGGTCTGTAGTAGACGTTCATTATCGCGCTGGTGGAGACCAATTGATGGCTCATCCAGTACATACATAACGCCCACTAAACCGGCACCGATTTGGCTCGCCAAACGAATACGTTGCGCCTCACCACCAGACAGCGTTTCAGCACTGCGTGATAGGTTAAGGTAATTCAAACCAACGTTGACTAAGAAATGCAGACGGTCATTGATCTCTTTCATCACTTTATCTGCGATCTGCCCACGCTGACCGTCTAACTTCAATTCTTGGAAAAATTGTAGTGCGTCAGCAATACTCAGTTCAACGATTTCCGGCAGTGTTGTATCACCAATGAAAACATTTCGAGCTTCTAATCTTAAGCGAGTGCCATCACAGCTTGAACAAGACTTGGTTGAGATGTATTTGGCAAGGTCTTCACGCACCGCGCTAGATTCAGTATCACGATAACGGCGCTCTAAGGTATTTAAAATGCCCTCGAATGGATGACGCTTAACTCGAATATCACCTCGGTCATTGATGTACTTGAATTCTACTTCAGTACGACCTGATCCTTTTAGAATGATCTCTTGAGTCTTTTTCGGTAGAGAATTAAATGGCGCATATAGATCAAAACCATAATGCTCTGATAACGATGTTAGCATCTGGAAATAGTAGTAGTTCTTTTGATCCCAACCTTTTATCGCACCTTCAGCAATGCTTAGGTTCTCATCTAAAATTACTCGGCTTGGATCAAAATATTGTTGAACACCAAGGCCATCACACGTACCACAGGCTCCTGCCGGGTTATTAAATGAGAACAGGCGAGGCTCAAGTTCCTGCATGCTGTAACCACATTTTGGACAAGCGAAGTTAGCAGAGAATACGATTTCTTCTTGATCTGCTTCGTCCATCCAACCGACGACAGCGATGCCGCCAGATAGCTCTAATGTGGTCTCGAATGACTCGGCTAAACGCTGTTGAAGATCAGGACGAACTTTGAATCTGTCTACCACGACTTCAATGGTGTGCTTCTTATGAAGTTCAAGTGCTGGTGGATCGGATAGATCACAGGTTTCACCATCAATTCGGGCACGGATAAAGCCTTGCGCAGCTAAGTTTTCCAGTGTTTTAACATGCTCACCTTTGCGCTCTTTGACAATCGGTGCCATCAACATCATCTTTGAACCTTCAGGCAGTTCTAAGACCTTATCGACCATTTGACTGATGGTTTGTGCTGCTAGAGGGATGTTGTGATCTGGACAGCGAGGTTCGCCTACTCGAGCGTAAAGTAGTCTCAGGTAATCATAGACTTCGGTAATGGTACCGACAGTTGAGCGAGGGTTATGTGAAGTCGATTTTTGTTCTATTGAGATTGCTGGAGAAAGGCCTTCAATATGGTCGACATCCGGCTTTTCCATAAGAGATAGAAATTGACGAGCGTAAGCAGAAAGAGATTCAACATAGCGGCGCTGACCTTCTGCATAGAGTGTGTCAAACGCAAGTGACGACTTTCCTGAACCTGATAATCCGGTGATGACAGTCAGTTTGTCACGTGGAATGGTTAGGTTGACGTCTTTGAGGTTATGCGTACGAGCGCCTCTAATTTCTATTTTATCCATCTCAATAGACCATGTAATTTTAAGTGGCTAAAGTATTACATAGAGTGAGATTTGTGCAAAGTTTTACTGGATAAAAAAACAGTAAACAAAAAGGGCGACTCACAGAATCGCCCTTTCTAAGATTAGTAACGCTAGTGATTAACCAGTCGTTATGCTTCTTTCTTTGTCGAGTGTTTACCTAGCTCGATTTGCTGCTGGTCTTTCTTGTATAGGCTCTCGAAGCAGTAGTTTGTTGCTTCGATATAGCCTTCAACACTACCACAGTCAAAACGCTGGCCTTTAAATTTGTAAGCCAATACACAGCCTGCTTTTGCCTGTTTTAATAGAGCATCAGTGATCTGTATTTCGCCGCCTTTACCAGGTTCAGTCTGCTCGATTAATTCAAAGATATCTGGAGTCAGAATATAACGACCAATGATCGCTAGGTTGCTTGGTGCTGTACCTTGCTCTGGCTTCTCTACCATGTCATCAACTCGGAAAAGGTCATCTTTGATCATTTCGCCAGAGATAACACCGTACTTATGAGTTTCTTCTTCAGGTACTTCTTGTACAGCAACAATAGAACAGCGGAACTGTTTGTATAACGCAACCATCTGAGCCAGTACACCTTGTTGTTCGTTCACACAAAGGTCATCAGCAAGCACTACTGCAAAAGGTTCATCACCTACCAGCTCACGACCAGTCAAGATAGCATGACCAAGGCCTTTCATCTCACGCTGGCGAATGTAGGTGAAGTTTGCCGCTTCAATCGTTTCGCGGATATTAACCAATAGATCTTCTTTATTGGTACCGCTGATCTGGTGTTCAAGCTCGTAGTTTTTATCAAAGTGATCCATGATCGAGTGCTTACCACGTCCAGTAACGATGCACATTCCATCCATACCAGCTTCGATAGCTTCCTCTACACCGTATTCAATCAGAGGTTTGTTTACGACAGGCATCATTTCTTTAGGCATTGACTTGGTCGCAGGTAAAAAACGTGTACCGTAGCCAGCCGCCGGGAAAAGGCACTTTTTGATCATGATAAGACCCTTTATCTATAATAATTATTGATTCAACTGAGTTGTTGATATTTCTGAGGGCAACTCTAGCACAAGTTATGTCGAAAATTCAGCAACAATACCTATGGTTTACTAGAGCTTCCCTCAAAATTATCATCAGATTAAGAGGCCGATCGATTATGCAAGTAGGTTCTGGTTTGCCCAAGCAATGGCTTGAACCCTATTTTTGACCGCCAACTTACGGAATATCTGATAAAGGTGAGATTTAACCGTGAATTCACTAATAAACAAGTCATCGGCGATTTGTGTGTTTGATGACCCTGACTGAAGACAGCGAATCACCTGAATCTCGCGAATGGTTAAATCGACATTGGTTGGTGTCGTGTTGGTATTGACCATATTACGATAATAAAACAGCAGTTGATTGGTTACCTTCCTTGGCAGCCAGTTCTCACCATCGATGACTTCTTGAAGACCACGAGCAATCTTGTCTTTTTGCTCGGTGTTGTAAAAGAGCCCTTTTAGTACCCCATAGGTAAGAAGCTCAGATGTCGGAAGTTGTTGAGGGACATTGAATAAGATGATCTCATGGTTTTTCCACATAACAGTCAGGTTAGGACAAATAATCAGTAGTTGTGGCACCTCTCTATAATCAACGAGCAAGATCCGGTTACTTTGCTTTCTATCAACTAACATTAATTCGTCGGGCGTCATTTTGTAGAGAATAATAGATAAGTGCTTTTCTATCTCTTTTACATGTAGATAGGTGTCGTTTGGGTCGATGCACAGAAAATGCAAAGTGCGAGCGTATCGTGATTTTCTCATTGAAACGTCCTGTTTAAGGGGGATTAGATTCCACGTTGTCATGCAGGCTTTCGCTTCTCTAGCGCATTAATAGTGACTTGCGTTGAATATCAATTATCAAAGTAAATGAGTGGTTTGTAAGTGGAGAAAAAAGCAACATCGCTCTGAATATCATGATTTGTTACGTTTTTATTCTTTGTAGTGAGTAGAGAATAGGAATGCGATTTATCACTGCAGAAAAGCATGCTATTCTTGTGCGCTAAAATTTTCTGAGACTATGAATTTAGACGGAGCAAATCATGGCTAGCCGTGGAGTTAACAAAGTTATATTAGTGGGTAACCTAGGTAATGACCCTGAAATTCGTTACATGCCAAATGGCGGCGCAGTAGCGAACATTACCATTGCAACGTCAGAGTCATGGCGTGATAAAGCAACTGGCGAGCAGCGTGAAAAAACAGAATGGCACCGTGTTGCTCTGTTTGGCAAGCTAGCGGAAGTTGCTGGTGAGTACCTACGTAAAGGTTCTCAAGTTTACATTGAAGGTCAACTTCAAACTCGTAAATGGCAAGATCAAAGCGGTCAAGATCGCTACACAACAGAAGTGGTTGTTCAAGGCTTCAATGGTGTAATGCAAATGCTTGGCGGCCGTGCTCAAGGTGGTGCTCCTGCTCAAGGTGGCATGGGTAACAACCAACAGCAAGGTGGTTGGGGTCAGCCACAGCAGCCACAACAACAGCAGCAACAATACAGTGCTCCAGCTCAACAGCAGCCGAAAGCACCTCAACAAGCTCCTCAGCAGGCTCAACCTCAATATAATGAGCCGCCAATGGATTTTGATGATGACATCCCATTTTAAGCCCTGTTTTTAATATATTATAAAGACAGTATTAAATTGGAAAAAGCCGCGTTCATCGCGGCTTTTTGTTACCTACAATTCTTAACGCTTTATTTACAACGTCAATTTATAGTATAAGTAGCAATACGGTATAATGTGAGTTGAAAAGGATTTCGTTATTCATGAGATATACCCCGACACTAAAATTGAGCACTCGATTGGTCGCATTTGTCACCGTGATAGTGATCAGCGCGATGTTCATTCTTTTTATTGGTGGCACACTTTCCTTTAAGCGTATTGGACAGGAATATTTAGACCATTATTTGGTTGGCATTGTCGACGTTGTAGATAAAGAGATGGAAGACCCCGACGCCGCGTATTCAATGCAGCGTTGGATGCCTAAGATGTTGCAGGCGAGCAATATTGTTGAGATGAAACTCTCGAACAAGACAGGCATCGTTTATCGTTTCAAAGATACCTCCCCACAAATTGATCCTAATCGTCTTTATGAGAAAAGCTTCATTTTAGAGCGTAATGAAGGCTACCGAATCGAATTTAAAGCACTTCCTCCTTATATTGGCTACAACTACTCAATGGAAGCGATGTGGTCAATTACTTTGGCTGTCGCATTGGTTCTGTTCTGTCTTGCTCGCGGTGTTCGTTGGTTGAAAGAGCAACTCATGGGTTCTGAGATCTTGGAAGAGCGAGGAAGAATGATCTTGGCCGGTCAGGTTGAAGCTCATGCAAAGGGAGATGAGCGAGAGTGGCCTTATACCGCAAGTGAAGCCTTAGATGTCTTGATCGAGGAGCTGCAAGATGCTCGTCAAGAACGAAGTCGCTTTGATACCTTTATTCGTACCCATACTTTCCTAGATAAACTTACGGGAACCGCAAACCGAGTTTTATTCGATAATAAGCTGGAATCGGCACTGCATGAAAGTGGTGCACGAGGCGGTGTGTTACTGATACGTATCGACGAATGGGAGCAAGTTAGTGATGCAAACGACAAGCAAACCACCGACGGCTTTATTATTGAAGTCGGTGAAGTACTGTCGAATATCGTTCAGCGCTATCCCGATGTTATTTTTTCTCGCTATTACGAAGCGGACTTTGCTGTATTTATCCCTCACCAGGGCGCAAAAGATATTGCGACCTTGGCCGCTCAGTGTTTAAGGCAGTTAGATAAGCTAACCCCGCCAGAGCCTTTGGAGTCGGATAACTGGTGTCATATCGGTGTGACCATGTACACCGAAGGTGAGCGTCACAGCCAGATCATGGATGAAACGGAAACAGCATTAAAGAGTGCTCAGTTAGAGCGTATTAATAACTGGAGTCGTTACCCGAAAGAGAATAAGAATGAGCTTGATAGAGGCAGTGTTCGTTGGAGAACATTACTTGATAAAGCGCTGCTTCCTGAAAATTTAGTAATCTTTGCTCAGCGGTGTTATCTTATGCCGGAATCTGGTCAAGCTAATGAATTACATAGAGAAATATTCGCTAGAATTCAGGATCCTGATAAAGGTTTATTGAAATCGTCTCGATTTATGCCTGCGGTAGAGCAAGTGGGTTACCAAGCTCAAATGGACCAATCGGTTCTAAAGGTTGTGTTGAAATCGCTGAAAGAATCAACTCAACCTATCAACTATTCGGTGAATCTGAATGTTACCCCGTTTGCTAATAAACAGCACTTTAAGTGGTTTAGGAGTGAGTTGTTACAGCTCTCTGCTCAGCACCGAACTCAGCTTGCGTTTGAGTTTCCAGAAGGGCACTTGATTGCTCATCTTGATTATATGAGACCGGTGGCAAAGATGCTGCGGGGTTTAGGGTGTAAAGTTGTGGTCGGCCAAGCTGGACGAACCATTGTTAGCACTCACTACATCAAGGATTTGAAGGTTAATTATATTAAGCTTCATCGAAGCCTAATTAAGAAAATCGATCAAAGGCATGAGAACCAACTGTTTGTTCGAAGCTTAATTGGGGCGTGCGGTGATTCTCCAACTCAAGTTATTGCCGTTGGAGTCGAGACAAAACAAGAAAAGAATACCTTGATAGAGTTAGGCATTAACGGCTATCAAGGGCGATATTTCGACGAAGAACAACAAATTATTCCTTTGCCTAATCAAGCAGAAAAGGCCGTGAAAGCGGAATCTGTTGTCAAAGTTGGACGAAGAAATCGATGGCGTAAGAGTAGTAGTTAAGAATGAATTTTAAAGCGATTTTAGACAAAATAAAGCCAACGAATAATAAAGGTAGCTCGCAAGTTGTCCTGCTGGGCAATGATGCCATTTATATTTCATCGACAGAACAAGAGCCTCAAGTAGCCAGCATTCCCGTGGTTAATGGGGACTGGGAGAGTGCGCTAAAAAAATCGCTTAGCAGTGAGGCGTTTACCAGTCATAGCGTCCAATTAATTGTTTGTGCTAACTACTACCAAACCTACCAAATTGATAAACCGGACATTCCAGAGAGTGAATGGTCGGTAGCACTGCCTTTTTTACTCAAAGATCTTGTTTTAGAAAGAGTAACGGAAATTACCGCGAGTGCGGTCGCGTTACCAACGTCGAACAAGCTGCAAGTATACGTTTTGCCTAAAAAGCTGTTGGACAAGCTTTTGAATATTGCTAATTCGGCTCAGGTTGAATTAATAGGCGTTGCTCCTGAAGATGAAATCTGGGGTTACAGCGCTGGTGAACTGTCTAATTTCATTCTTTTACAGCGAAGCACCAATTCACACTTTAAGTTGGGTGCATTTGTCGAAAATACCGTTTGTTTTCAAAGAACCATCCGCAGTGTTGTCCCGCCTTTAACCGGTGTTGCGTCAAGTGCTCTGCAGTTGGATGGTCTCGCTTTAGAGCTTCAACGCTCGATTGATTACCTTTCTTCGCAAATTAAAGGCACCCAGCTTCACCAGCTGAAAATCTGTTGTGACGAAGAAGATGAAGCAGAGTTACAAAGTGCCTTAAACAGTACATTGAGCTCGACAGTTTCATTGTTGGTTGAAGGTGAGCGTGATAATTCAGAGAGTTTACTGGTTAAACTCGCAGCGGGAAAAGAGACGTTTAAGGTCAATCTTTATCCAGAACACCTTAAGCCTAAAAAAGAATATTTTACGCTGACCAATGTTGTTGCGAGCTGGGGAGTAGTTTGTGTTTTGCTGCTTGGTGGTTACTTCGCAATGCAGTATCAAGTTTCTAATCTCGATAAAGAACTAACAGCCCTGCAACAAGACTCGAATCAACTTAACAATCAAGTTAACCAATTGAATAGTAAGTTAACTCAGCATAAACCGTCTCCAGAGAAAGTGGCGGCGGTTGCGCGTCTCAAACGTGAGACTGAGGCTAAAAAAGAGGCTTTGAAGGCTGTTGGGCAATACGACGAATCCCAACAAGTCGGGTATTCTGGCGTCATGAATTCCTTAGCTAAATTAGGCCGAAATGACATCTCTCTTTCGCACATCTACATGACCCACGATACTTTAGATCTTAGTGGCTTGGCTCGTAACGCAAATGTCGTTCCGAACTGGATTGGTCAGTTCAAAAGTGAGCTTAATTTAGTTGGACGCACTTTTGAAAAACTAAAAATTGGTCGTAATGATCAGGATGTGGTGACGTTCGAGCTAAGTACTCGTCGGGAGAGTAAATAATGCAGCAGTGGAACCAGCTGAGCGATAAGTTTCTTGCATTAAGTCAAAGAGAAAAATGGCTACTTTTCGTGTGTGGTTTTGTTGGCCTATCGATGTTGTTGTTCACCTTATTGGTTGAGCCAGCGTATCTCGACCTACAAGCTAAAAATGCCAAGGCGACCAGCCTGACCCAATCGAACCAAAGGCAGCAGGGTGAGCTACTTGTTCTGCAAGCTAAGTTAAATAAAGACCCAAACAAAGACATTAATCGAGAGTACAAAAAATTGCTGGTGGAGAGCCAAGATCTCTCACTTCAACTTTCGCAGATTGTCGATGGATTAATCACACCTTCTCAAATGTCGCAGTTATTGGAGAGCGTTCTTAACGCCGGTAATGGGCTAAAGCTTGAATCGCTAGAATCATTAAAACCAGAAGCGATTTCGAACAATAAAGAGACCAGCGAATATTCAGGCTACTTTCTTCACCCTGTAAGAATGGAGCTAACCGGCAGTTACTTTGATATCTCAGCTTACCTTCAAGCACTTGAGTCTCTACCTGTGAGTTACTACTGGCGCACATTTGAATACTCAGTAGAAGAATATCCCAAAGCTCGACTGGTGTTCGAGGTTTACACATTAGGTACTAGACAGGAGTTTATCGGTGGTTAGAACTCTTTTGTTGTCCTTGCTATTTAGTAGCTCTTTTGTGTGGGCTGAGCAAGATCCCACGGCGCCATTAGGCTGGCTTTCACCTCAACAGAAAACGGCGCCTGCTAAGAAAGCACCAACTCGTTATCGCTTGCCTTCTTTAGAAAGCATCGTGTGTAAGGGAGATACGCCTTGCTATGCGATTATGAATGGTCAGATTCTCGGACAAGGGGAAACGATCAGAGGGTACCGAGTTAAGAACATAGATCCAGAATACGTCACTCTGCAGAGAAGCTCTAAGCAGTGGAAATTAGAGATGTTCTCTTTAGATGTTAAGAATAATTAAGGTTAGAGTGAAGACATGCGTAAACTTGTAGTAGCAATCCTAGTGTCATCTTTAGTCGGCTGTTCGATGGGGCATAGAGATCCTGTTGAGATTAAAGAATCTTTAAACGAATCAATTAATGAAGCCAATAGCAGAGCGCTTCATGAGCTGCCTTCGTCGGTTCAAGATGACCTTATGCCTCAGCTTAATTCTGACTCTATGTCTCCGGGGATGGAAACGGTTAAACGTTTCCGTATTCAGGCAAAAGGCGTTGAAGCGAGAACCTTTTTTGCAAGCCTAGTGAAAGGTACGGAGTATAGCGCGGCTATTCACCCAAGTGTGTCTGGAAACCTTACGCTTAATCTAACCGACGTGACGTTAGATGAGGTACTGGCTGTTGCTCAAGATATGTATGGTTACGATATTGAAAAGCGTGGCAAAGTGATTCAAGTTTATCCTGCCGGTCTTCGCACCGTAACGATCCCTGTCGATTACTTACAAGTTAAGCGTTCTGGTCGCTCACTAACGACGATCACCACAGGCACGATCTCTAACTCAGATTCGAATTCATCGAGCTCTTCAAACTCGAATTCGAACTCAAACTCGTCAAATTCATCTAACTCTTCTAATTCATCAAACTCGACATCGAATGGTGGTACGGAGATTGAAACGACCTCTGAAAGTGATTTTTGGCCACAGCTTGAAGCGGCGGTTGCTCACTTAATTGGTTCGGGTGATGGGCAAAGCGTTGTCGTGACTCCGCAAGCGAGTGTGATTACAGTGCGTGCTTACCCGGATGAAATTCGTGAGGTTCGAGAGTTCTTAGGTATTTCTCAACAACGCTTGCAGCGTCAAGTGATTCTAGAAGCCAAAATCATGGAAGTAACCTTGAGTGATGGTTACCAGCAAGGTATTAGCTGGTCTAATTTATCTAAGTCGATTGGTAGTGGTGGTGTGGTTATCGACCGTCCTGCAAGTACATTACCTCCATTAGATGCGATCAGCTCTTTGTTAGGCGGACAAACCAACGTAACGATCTCAGATGGCAGTTTCGAAGCGGTATTGAGCTTTATGGATACTCAAGGTGATCTGAACGTTCTATCAAGCCCACGAGTCACCGCGGCAAACAACCAGAAAGCGGTTATCAAAGTGGGTACCGATGAGTACTACGTAACAGATTTATCAAGTTCGGTAGGCAGTGGTGACAACGCGAATGTGGCGCCTGAGGTTGAACTAACTCCGTTCTTCTCTGGTATTTCTTTAGACGTGACCCCTCAGATAGATGACAAAGGTAGCGTGTTCTTACATGTTCACCCAGCCGTTATTGAAGTAGAGGAAGAAGTAAAAGAGCTCAACCTAGGTTCAACAACGGGTTTGGTGCAACTTCCTTTGGCGAAAAGCTCTATTCGTGAATCTGACTCAGTGATTCGAGCACGAGATGGCGATGTGGTTGTGATTGGCGGATTAATGAAATCCAACACCAGTGATGTGACCTCTAAAGTTCCATTCCTCGGTGATATTCCAGCCTTAGGCCATTTGTTCCGTAATACCAATCAGCTAACGCAAAAAACTGAGCTCGTGATCTTGCTTAAGCCAACGATCGTGGGTGTGAATACTTGGCAAAATGAGTTGGAGCGTTCACGTGATCTTCTTCAACAGTGGTTCCCTGATGAAGAGTAGTTGCTTACTTTCTCTCTATAGAGTGGCAGTGTCTCACTAAGCTAGGTCGTCGTATGTATCAAGCTCACTTTGGTTTTGAACAACTGCCATTTACCTTAACGCCGAATACCGATTTCTTTTATGGTTTAGCGCCTCATTTCGAAGCGATTCAGACGGTAATCTCGGCGTTGGAAATGGGCGAGGGCGTGATTAAGGTGACCGGAGAGGTCGGCACTGGAAAAACCATGGTTTGCCGGATGTTGGTCAATCACCTACATGACTGCACAGCCCTGATCTACTTACCAAACCCTGTGCTATCAGGGGCTGACTTGCGCCAGGCGGTTGCTACAGAGCTTGGTTTAGCTGTCGATAATGAAGCAACCTTGGTTGATAACATTCAGCATAAGCTCATTGAATTGCACAATTCTGGATTAAGAGTGGTGGCTATTCTTGATGAGGCTCAGGCTCTATCGGATGAAGCGCTCGAAACATTAAGGTTGTTTGGTAACCTTGAAACGGAAGATAAAAAACTGCTGCAGATTGTCTTATTAGGTCAGCCAGAATTGGATGCTCGATTAGAGGCTTACCACCTTAGGCAGTTTCGCCAAAGAATCACATTTAGTTCGACACTGAGGCCACTGACTCTCGATGAAACGGTGGCGTATATTGATAATCGAATCGCTAAATCTGGTGGCAGCCCTGAGTTATTCAGCTTGAATCAAAAAAAGGCGATCTGTCGTTCGTCGTTAGGTATCCCTAGATTGATAAACCAACTTTGCCATAAGGCTCTATTGCTTTCGTTCAGTGAAGATAAGAAAAGTATCGACAACCAACATCTGTTTTCAGCTATGCATGAAACGTACGATGTGTGTAAGCCTAAATTTAAAACGCCAATACTGTGGGGTTGGAATTAATTATGAGCGTCATTAACAACGCCTTGTCTGAATTGGCAAAGAAAAAATCAGCGACTTCGATAGAAGCGGCAGTCGTACCTAAAGTAAAAACGCGTTCGCCCCTAGTTTGGGTTGTTGCGGGTTTTAGTTTGAGCTTAGCGATGGGCGGCTGGGCGATATCACAAGGCCCTGTGATTGAGCCGTCTATTGTTGAGCAGTCAATCTCAACTCGAGATTTACAGGTTCAAGTTTCTGTCGTTGATGATTCAAATAGCATTCAGGAAGCAGCTCAACCTATCTCATCGCCAACCAAGAAATTGATGACGCTAGACTCTGCGAACCTTTCAACAGAAAACACCGTGATGGTAAAAAGCGTTCAAGCTAAGCCCGATGTTTCCGAATCAGTTGTTATGTCTGCCCCAAAAGAAACAACACCAGCTAAACCTCTAAGCGCGCCTAAAGCGACTAATATTGAAGTTCCCCAACCGGTTTACGTTGCGAGTGTGGCCAAAAAAGATCCTGCGCCTATCTATAATGAGCCTGTAGCCACTGGTGGTTCAGAAAATAGCGGAATGTTGATCGAGCAGGTTGAGTTAACACCGGAACAGCTATCTGTGAATGCACAAGGTCGAGCTCAGAAAGCGCTAGATGCGAACGATCTTACTGGTGCGTTGAAGGGCTACACTGAAGCTCTACGCTACACGCCACGAAATGAAGATGTTCGCCAGAAACTTGCGATTCTCTATTTTGGTAAAGGCGATACTCGCAAAGCCTATGAGCTTTATCAGTCTGGTATCAAGCTCAACATCAACAGTGAAAAACTGCGTTTAGGGTTATCAAAACTGCTGGTAAAAGCGAATCAATCAGAAGCGGCTTTAAGTCCGTTAATACATTTACCACCGAACCCTACCCAAAATTATTTGGCGATGCGTGCGGCGCTTAGTCAAAAGAGTCAGCAAGAAGAAGTGGCATTGGAAAGTTACCAAAAGTTGGTTGAGGTCGATTCAGATAATGCTCGCTGGTGGTTGGGCTTAGCGATTCAGCAAGAACGTCAGCTCGATTTCACAGCAGCTAAAGCGTCATACCAAGGTGCGTTGACTAGAGTCGGTATCTCATCTCAATCACAAAGCTTTGTGCGTGACCGGTTAAAAATACTCAATGCTTTAGAGGAGAGCGGCGATGCAAATTAGATTAAGAAAAAGACTTGGTGATTTGCTTGTCGAAGAAGGCATTATCACTGAGGCTCAAGTTGAACAAGCACTGGCCGCTCAGAAAAGTACTGGGCGTAAGCTCGGTGATGCGCTAATTGAGCTTGGCTTCTTGTCAGAACAGCAAATGCTGAGCTTTTTGTCGCAGCAGTTAGCGATTCCTCTTATTGATTTAAGCCGAGCTGTTGTCGATGTTGAAGCGGTACAGCTTTTGCCCGAAGTACATGCTCGTCGCCTTCGCGCCTTAGTGATTGGACGCCAAGGTGACACTTTGCGTGTTGCTATGAGTGACCCAGCCGATCTGTTTGCCCAAGAGTCTTTGCTTGGTCAGCTCGGCGATTACGCGCTGGAATTCGTTGTTGCTCAAGAGAGGCAATTGGTTGATGGCTTCGATCGCTATTATCGAAGAACCAAAGAGATTGCCTCGTTTGCTGAGCAACTTCACGCTGAACACCAAGTTAATGATGCCTTTGATTTCGATATCGCTGAAGAAGACAGTGATGAAGTTACCGTCGTTAAGCTGATCAACTCGCTATTTGAAGATGCTATTCAGGTTGGCGCTTCGGATATTCATATCGAGCCAGATTCAAACGTATTGCGTCTTCGTCAGCGTATTGATGGTGTACTGCATGAAACATTGCTGAATGAAGTGAATATCGCGTCTGCTCTGGTACTGCGCTTAAAGCTGATGGCAAACCTCGATATCTCAGAGAAGCGTCTTCCTCAAGATGGCCGCTTTAATATCCGTGCTAAAGGTCAGTCGGTTGATATTCGTATGTCTACCATGCCGGTGCAGCACGGCGAATCAGTGGTTATGCGTCTTCTTAACCAATCAGCAGGCCTACGTAAACTAGAAGAGTCGGGCATACCGAGTGACCTTTTGGTTCGTCTGCGTCAACAACTGCGCCGTCCACATGGCATGATTTTGGTTACCGGCCCAACTGGTTCAGGTAAAACCACAACCCTGTATGGGGCATTAAGTGAGCTCAACGAACCGGGTAAAAAGATCATTACTGCGGAAGACCCCGTGGAATACCGCCTTCCTCGTGTGAACCAAGTTCAGGTAAACCCTAAGATCAACCTCGATTTCTCTACTATCTTGAGAACCTTTCTACGTCAGGATCCCGATATCATTCTTATCGGTGAGATGCGTGACCACGAAACCGTTGAGATTGGCTTGAGAGCTGCACTGACCGGTCACTTAGTATTAAGTACGCTGCATACCAATGATGCGGTAGACAGTGCGTTGCGTATGATGGATATGGGTGCTCCAGGTTACTTGGTTGCGAGCGCCGTTCGAGCAGTAGTCGCACAGCGATTAGTTCGTAAAGTGTGTACCGATTGTAAGGTTGAGGATGAGTTAGATGAACCTCGCAAGCAGTGGCTGAGCGTCCGTTTCCCTAACCAAGTGGGTGTGCCGTTTATGAAAGGCCGTGGTTGCCAGAACTGTAACTTAACCGGTTACCGCGGGCGAATTGGTGTATTTGAAATGTTGGAGCTAGAGCAAAACATGATGGATGCACTGAGAGCGAACGATGCGGTTGGTTTTGCTCAAACGGCGAGACAGTCTGAAAACTATAAACCGTTACTGGCTTCTGCGATGGAACTGGCTCTGCAAGGTGTCGTGAGTCTTGATGAGATAATGCATCTTGGCGAAGGTGATGCGTCCGGTGCCACTGACCCAATTTATCTGTAGGGGTAGAATGATATGCCAACATATCGTTATGTAGGTCGCAGCTCTGATGGTAGCCAAGTAAGTGGGCAGTTAGACGCGAATAACGAAGATCTTGCTGCTGAAAGCTTGATGAGCAAAGGGATCATTCCAACCTCGATCAAACTGGGTAAAAGTGGTGGTTCAGTCTTAGATATGGATGTATCGAGCCTATTTTCGCCGAATGTTCCGCTTGAAGTCTTGGTTCTGTTTTGTCGACAGTTATACAGCCTAACCAAAGCAGGTGTACCGCTATTAAGGTCGATGAAAGGCCTAACTCAAAACTGTGAAAATAAGCAGTTGAAAGCCGCCTTAGAAGAAGTGGTTGCTGAGCTAACTAATGGTCGTGGGCTAGCGGCATCAATGCAGATGCACCCAAAGGTATTCAGTCCGTTGTTCGTCTCGATGATTGGTGTTGGTGAAAACACAGGTCGTCTAGATCAGGCTTTGCTGCAATTAGCTGGATACTACGAACAGGAAGTTGAGACTCGCAAACGAATTAAGACTGCGATGCGTTACCCAACATTCGTGATCAGTTTTATCTTGATCGCAATGTTCATTCTTAACATCAAGGTGATTCCACAGTTCTCAAGCATGTTTGCGCGCTTTGGTGTCGACCTGCCGCTGCCAACTCGTATCTTGATTGGTATGTCTGAGTTCTTTGTGAATTACTGGGGCTTAATGCTTGGCGTGATCTTTGGTCTTATCTTTGCTTTTAAAGCCTGGGTTAAGACAGACAAAGGGCTAGAAAAGTGGGATCGGTTACGCTTAAAAATGCCGGTCATTGGTGGAGTGGTGAATCGAGCACTGTTGTCACGCTTCTCACGTACTTTTGCTTTGATGCTTAAAGCGGGTGTTCCACTGAACCAGTCGCTAGCGTTATCGGCGGAAGCCTTAGATAACCGTTTTCTAGAGTTGCGAGTTCAAGCGATGAAGTCGGCCATTGAAGCCGGTAGTACAGTTTCATCGACCGCGATTAACAGCGAAATTTTCACACCGCTCGTCATACAAATGATCTCCGTCGGTGAAGAGACAGGCCGTATTGATGAGTTATTACTTGAAGTGGCTGATTTTTATGACCGCGAAGTCGATTACGATCTGAAAACTTTGACCGCCAGAATTGAACCCATTTTGTTAACCATCGTTGCGGGCATGGTGCTGATTTTGGCGCTAGGTATATTCTTGCCGATGTGGGGAATGTTGGATGCAATCAAAGGCTAGGGAATGCTAAATAACCTACAACGCTCACGTTTTGTTATTTGGACAGTGGTTATTCTTTTTCTTATTGTCGGTGTGCTTTCTGCATTCAAAACGGTAGAAGAAGAAGCGACTAACACGGCATTTATCGTCGCGAGCAAGCGGATTTTAGAGCAAGCCAATTTGTTCAAACAGCAGTATTTGTTATCGGGTGCTGGGCAAGAAGAAGGCTCGGAACCCCCAAAGATCTACAGCAGAACTGGGTGGGTAATGCCTATCCAAGGTACGGAGCGAGACTGTAACTATTGGCTGGATCAATTATATCCTCAAGGGAGCATTTTAGGGCTAAGCTCTCCAAGTGTTGAAGATAAAAGTGATAACATACACTTTCACTGCAGTTATCATTATACTGATAAATATCAGATAGATATATTGCTCGAAAGAGAAAGGTTTAGTGTGAAAGCCAATATTTTGGCTTTGTGAAAATATTGACAGTTTTTTTATGGTTTTATACGAGCGCGAATGTATAATGCGCGTTAATAATTAGATGAGTAGGTAGAAAATGCTTAAGAATCAAAAGGGTTTCTCCCTTGTCGAATTAGTCATAGTGATCGTGGTCGTTGGTTTATTGGCGGTTGCAGCCCTACCTCGCTTCTTAGATGTGACAGATGAAGCCAAGAAATCAAGCATTGAAGGCGTAGCTGGTGGCTTTGCGACTGCAGTACTGTCGGCAAGAGCACAGTGGGAAGCAGAAGCTAGGCCATCAGAGAAGATAGGTGTTGAAACATACAATACTGTAAATTATGATGGTGTTGATTTTTGGTTAACGAGATCAAAGAACAGTAACAACGTCGAGACCGGCTTTCGTGATGGCTATCCGTGGACTCTGAACAATAATTCGAGCACTGCTCCACAAGATATTTCAGATGAAACATGTTCTGAGTTGATGGAAAACTTGCTGCAAAACCCACCTAAAGTAGGTGTGGTTTCAGATGTCGCTAATGACTCAAATTACAAATATTCAGCGCAAGCGAATTCAGGTGATGCAACCTGTACTTACGTTCAATTAGAAGGTAGTACCGAGCATGAATTTGTTTACGAAATTAAAACTGGTCGTGTGACCGTAACTTTGCAGTAAGTCTGCGTAAAATTAAACATAGAGAGAGCTTAACTATGAAAAGACAAGGCGGTTTCACCCTAATCGAACTAGTGGTTGTAATTGTTATTCTAGGTATTCTTGCTGTAACTGCGGCACCTCGTTTCCTAAACCTTCAAGATGATGCTCGTGAGTCATCACTTCAAGGTTTGAAGGGGGCAATTGACGGAGCTGCTGGTATTACTTATGGCAAGGCTGCAATTGACGGTTTAGAAGCTATCTCTGCAGGACAAAATGTGGAAGGTATTGATATTGCTTTCGGTTACCCTACTGCAACTGAGACTGGTATTGGTGCGGCTGTTGTTGGTTTAACAGATGACTGGGAGAATGTGACTAGCGGTGGTACAGGTACTATCTCATTCAGCTTCTCTGGAGCGGATGTTGGTGAAGATGAGTGTATTGTTACTTATACACAAGCTACAGGCACAACAGCTGCCTCAGCTGCCTCTACAACAGTAACTCTTGGTGCTGGTTGTAATGGTAACTAAATAGCTTGCTACGGTAAGTTAGAGGTCGGCATTTGCCGGCCTTTTTTATTTTAGAAATAAACTAATAAATCTCTAATATTCACAATAGATATATTCATTGTTTTTACTCTATCTTGTAATGTAGAGCTACGTTTAAGTTGCTTAGGATGTATATGGGCATAAAGCCAAACAAAGGTTTCACTCTAGTGGAATTGATTGTGGTGATTCTTTTACTTGCTATTCTTGGTGCAACCGCCATTAGCCGTTTTAGTGGACGCCAAAGCTATGAATTATATGCTCTTCAAGAGCAGGTTTCTTCTGTTGTTCGGCAAGTTCAGTTGAATCGAATGCAATCCAATATGGATATGACTGTGTCAGGTGCTGAAAGCTTACGTTTAGTGGCTGCGAACAATTGTATCGGTTCGCAATCTGCTTGTGACAACACATCTGAAACAAGAAGTGATGTTATTGCTAGTGATGATTATAGTTTCTCGTCTATACCGACCTCTAGCTACACTTCTCCAATCGAATTCAACCTTTTGGGTAACCCTGAAAATACCGCCTCATCTGGTGTTCAAATTATCATCTCATCCAATAATAGTTCAGACAAGGCTTGGGTTTGTATCAATTCTCAAGGTTTTGTTTATCCAAGTAATCAGGTATGCCCATGAAGTACGTAAATAGTGGCTTTACGCTTATCGAGTCGATCATTGTTATTGTACTACTTGGTTTTGCAATGCTCGCATTTTCTACTTTTCTTGCACCACAATCCGCGCTTTCAGGGCAAGTGAATTATTCCAACCGAGCTTCGGCATTAGGTCAAAGTATTATGACCGATCTTTTAGCTCGAGATTACGGCTCGGTGAGCTCCGGCACTCCAATTGAACTCGGCAGCACTTACACTAATTTTGATGTGGATTTGGTCGTTACTAACGATACGCCAACTACATCTATGCAGAAATTTACCTTAACAATTACCGCAAGCAATAATCCTCCTATCACTTTAGTCGCTTATAAAGGGGAGTATTAATGAAAGGGAAAGGGTTTACGCTTATAGAGATGATTTTAGCTATTGTCATCTCAAGTATCGTTTTGCTTGGTGTCGCAAATTTTACTGAACTCGGTATGAGAGGCTATTTTGGCTCTGTAGAGCGCTTTCGGCTACAAACCGAAGCTAGGTTTGTACTGGAAAAGCTTTCGCGTGAAGTGAGGCATGCTGTACCTAATCTGTTTCCTGCTTCTGTAAGTAGCGGTTGCGTATCATTCTATCCAATTGTTGATTCAGGTTTTTACGCTACCTCGGGGGCAGACATTAACTTTCTAGTTAGTGATACTGGAGCGACAAGTAGTTCATTACAATCTATGTCATTGGTTATAAATCCGACTAGACCACATACGGATATCAACAACCTAAATAATGTATACCCTCTTGATAGTGTGGTTCCTCCGAGCGTATCTGCTGCATACTTTTCTATTCCAAATGGAGCTAACACTCTTGTCAGTGAATCTGTAGGTAAAAGGCACTACATTTTTGACTCAAATAACCTTGTGGAGTATTGCCTTGCGAATAGTAATTTACTAACTCGTAATGGTGTCACAATAAGCGATCGAGTTATGAGTGAGAATAGCACTCTGAGTTATCAACCTGCGGATGTTCAGAGTAACGGTGTTGTTGAGTTGATTCTCGAGTTTGCAGAAAATAATGAGTCCACAGTGTTTGAGCAAGATATACAGGTGATTAATGTCCCGTAAATCAACCCAAAAAGGTAGTGCGTTAGTCATTGTCATCTTTGTTATCGTGGTGTTTGGTTTCTTAGCGACAAGTTTGAGTCGAACGAGTTGGTCTGATAATGATTC
Source organism: Vibrio sp. 1CM8B (assembly GCF_023161685.1). Taxonomy (NCBI): domain Bacteria; kingdom Pseudomonadati; phylum Pseudomonadota; class Gammaproteobacteria; order Vibrionales; family Vibrionaceae; genus Vibrio; species Vibrio sp. 1CM8B. The sequence continues at coordinate 281,598 of NZ_JALNTU010000006.1, read as the reverse complement.
AAACACTCGAGTTGTACTTGGCACACAAGCTTGGTTGCTCAGTCACTCTGTTAATGAATATGTTATGACTCAGTTTTATCCGGATCCTGATCCTCAGGCTTCTTCTGCTGTTGCTAGTGTTTGTAGAAGCAATGATCTCCAACCCGGAGGTGGGATTTTTACGGTAGCAAGCTCTATGGTTGATACGGCTTCGGTGAATTGCTCTCTTGAGCGAGTGCAGTGTTCCAATCGAGGAGAGCTTGATGGCTTTGTTTTCTATGTTCTAGAGTCTTCGGTAATTTGCGGTTCTGGTGTGAGCCAAGTGCAACGTAATCAAGAACTTTGGGTGAAGGAGTAGTTATGATAAAGCATTTTTCAATATTATTAGTTGCGCTTTTTTTATCTCCATTAGTTCAAGCTAATATTAATACTAACCCTCAGTTTGAGTTTGGTACGATTCCCGCCGATAAATGTACTATTTCCGGATCAAAAGTAGAGTGTGTCATTGAGTTTGAAAAAACCTATGATTCAGCGCCTTTGGTGTTTGTCATGTCAACGGTTAATGCGACCCGCTCAAACTTTAATAGTAAAACGACAGAATACCCTTCTGATCTCCGTGTTTGGTCTATTTCATCGAGTCAGGCAACGATAAAGCAGCTACTTCCGCCCCATGATGCGGCGTGTGTTCGCTTGAAACAGAATAATAAAGGGCAGTGGCGATGTAGCACCAATGCCAGCGATCCTTTAGTGGAGTACGTTGATGCTCCAATGGAAAATATCGATTATTTGGTCATTGAACCTGGCGTACTGGAGTTTGATAGTGGGGCGAAGTTAGTCGCAGGAACCGTTGATTATAACCGTACTTATTCAAATGTTGGTGGTGGGTCTAATAATAGTAAGTTGGTGCAATTCAGTGATTTTGGCTTGTCATCCAAGTTTAGCTCTTCTCCGGGCGTTTTAGTACAGATTCAAAGCTTGAGCAATATGCAAGGTAGCGCTCCTGTTTGGTTAACCCCAATAGCTCTAAACCCGACAACAAATGCATTTAATCTAGTCCTTGATCGCTCAGAAGTTTCATCTAATGCTCAGCTTACTAGTAATGAACAAGTTGCTTTTGTCGCAGGGCTAGGAGAAGGGTTTATAAATGGGCAGAAATTTTGGCTTGGCCAAGGGTCAACATCAAATACGCTGAATATCGATGATAGGGTTATCAAACCAATCACAGAAGGTTGTCAGCTTGTACAAGATTTTTCAGCTTCTGGTTTTTCGGGTATCCCTACATTACTCGCGTCAAAGCGTACACGTAATGGTAACAATGGCGGCTGGTTGAGGCGCTGTTCAGTATCGACAACGGGTGTTGCTTTAATCAACGAAGAAGACATGACTCAAGATTATGAACGTGCGCATGTTGTAGAGCCCTATTCGTACTTTTTATTTGATAAGCCGCCATTGTCTGAAATTTGTGAGTTGTTTCCATCGCCCGCTCAAACATGGAATAGTAATAACCAAGCATCAATAACCATTGAAAATAATGCAAATATATCGGGAGCTCCTATATCTGGAGGCAAAAGGTATATTGGCTTTGCTCAATCTGACGTAACTGATCGTAAAAGCAAGGGTTGTGATGGGACGGAGTGTTTTGGTGATACCGGGTTGCGTGTAACTAAACAGCAATTAGAAAGCTTTCAAGCTCCAGATTCTGGTTTGGAAACAGTAACGGTACAGAACAACCAAACGAGAATTTTTCAAAATAACGAATCTATTGGGACATTAACTATAAATAATAATGCGACACTGGTTTTTAAAACAGGGACGTACTGGATTGATAGTATTAATGCCATTGGTGACATAGAAATACCTCCGGGGAATGCTGTTGAAATACATACGAAAGGCTTTGCTTTAAGTAATGGTTCCAACTTCTCTGCACTAGATAACGGTGAATTAACGGTTTACGTCCACGATCTTAGTTATAATGGTGGCGTTATCCATTCTTGGGTTGATTTAGCAAATAACTCCAAATTTGTCGGTTTATTGTACAGTGAAAAAAACGTTATCTTGAGTAATAACGCCGTGGTTGAAGGGGCTGTTACTGCGAAAAGCATAACCTTAAACAATGGTTCTGAGATCATAGCTACGAACAAGTGTTTTGAGCCCGCAGATGATTACGAGATAGATATTTCCCCTGCGACGGATCTAGCCTTGATGTGTGGCGACGACTCCCCTCAATTCACGATTAACACTTCGAATAATAGTGTGGCAGAAAGCCTAGGAGTGACTATAGATATCACGCCAACTCCTGAGGAGTTTGATGTTTCTGTAAGTAAAGGTACTGGAGCATACCCTAACTATGTTTCAAATGATGATGGTGAATTAACTTTAAAAGTTGTCGCTAAAGATACTGCCAATATTGATTTTGATACGGGTTATAAGCTAACGGCGACATTAGTAGATGATTCTGGCAAAGAGGTAGAAAGTCAGTTCAAGTTCGTACCATTTAAATTCTCTTTAGTGGATGGCAGTGCTCCAACAAATCGTCTTGACGTTATTGCGGGGCAGGCTACACCGACAGTAACTAAAGTTTTAGCGTGTGATTCTGGTGATTCAATCGTAGTTGCTGAAAATTATGTAGGTGAAGCTGGGGATGAAGTTACTATTGCTCACGAACTTGATAGTTCTTGGAGTGGCTCCGATGGCTCGCTGACTTACTTACCTGAGTTCAAAAAAGGCAGTGCCTCAACTGACTTAACTATCTCTGAGTCAGGGCTTTTCAACGTCACTTTAAAAGATAGTAGCTTTGATTGTACTGGTTTCGCTGGCTGCCCAGAAGATGGGAGTTATGATGTTGAAGGGAGCTTCTCTGTATACTCTCGTCCGTGGAAATTTGCAATTTGTACTAATAAGAGTTCGGATGGAAACAGCAACGAGAAAGACTCAGACAGCTTCGCTGCTGCAGGAGAGTCATTTGATGTGTATGCTCGTCCAATCAAGCATACTAACTCATCTGATGTTTGTACTGATGATAATTTATTGACGAATAATTACTTTAAGTCGACAGCAAGTGTGGAAGTTACAACGACTTTAGACTCTCCTTCAGTTAAAGACGCCGAGCTAGGTGATTTAACCCCTGAGGCTCAGTTAACTAAACAAATTTCGTCGAATGACCAGGCGAATAAAGGTTATAAGTTCGATAGTTTGAAGTACTCAGAGGCGGGTAGCTTTAACTTTATTGTGACAGAAACTGGGAGTTTCTACGGTTCAATTTTAGGTGGCTTATCTGGCAGCAAATCGATAGGTCGCTTTTATCCTAAATTCTTTGTTCAAGGTACTCCGGAATGGATTGTTGCGGACCAAAATAATGTTGCGTACCTAAGTCAACCTTATGACTCTACAGTTCACCAAGTATATCCAATGGCATCAGGTGAGAGTGATACGGATGATGCGCTCAATAACTACCGATTCTTCAGTTCAGACCTGCAAGCTAGTTTTGGTATTCTGGATGACACCAGTATAGATAATGATTTCTTGCTAGATACGGACGCTGGGTCTTGGTCTGTTGATCGTAAACATTGGTTACTGAATGACAATGCAGCTGAGCTGCAAAGAGTTACGGATTCAGATGACGTTAGCCGCAGAGATGGTCCTTTCAATACCAATGATGCTAGCTCAATAGCCACTAATTTTGGTTTAACAGTTACAGGAGTTGATCCTGTGTCATTTACGGATTCAGACCCTGTTACCGATTCAGCTGCATTCCCAGTTCAACCTCCTGCCCGATATGGTCGAATGGCGCTCGATGATATTGGTGGTAACTCAAATGCCATATTGACTATCCCACTAAGAGTTGAATTCTGGAATGGTAGTGAGTTTGTTCTCAACACTGATGATAGCTATCAAGATGACCAGAATAAAAGAAGCAGTAGTTTTAATGGTGCAAATTATTGTAGACAGGTGATTTGGCACAGCGAAGGCAAGGCTATTACGTCTGCAATGCTTAGTGGTGATGGAAATGTAAAGGGCGGTGAAGAAGAGGTCACAGCAAACCAAAATACGCCAGCTGGAACAGATGCGCCACGTGAGCAAGTTCGTCTGTGGTTGAGAATGGATGCCTCTGAGCCTGATAGCGATGGCGGAAATAACATCTCATGTAGTGGTGGTGATCAAGATCAACCATGGTTGCGCTACAACTGGCGCCAATTAGGCGATGAAGATCCCTCCACCGTCGTCACATTTGGTATCTACCGCGGTAACGATCGTGTGATCTACCGAGGTGAAAGTGGCTTAACAGGTCAGTAATAATATAATTTTTGCCCCTTAAGTTAGGAATCTGTAAGAAATTGCGGGTTTCAGTCCATGTTTGTACTTCAATGCCTTGCCGTAACAGCAAGGCATTGGTACATTTAGTGCAATTTTTGTCTTCTAATTCTTGCAGGATGAGCGAAGAATATGTTTAAAAAACTTCGTGGCATGTTTTCAAACGACCTATCGATTGATTTAGGTACAGCCAATACCCTTATTTATGTAAAAGGCCAAGGCATTGTTCTTGATGAGCCTTCAGTTGTAGCTATTCGCCAAGATCGTGCGGGTTCTGCAAAGAGTGTCGCTGCTGTTGGCCACGCTGCTAAGCAAATGCTTGGTCGTACGCCTGGTAACATTTCAGCGATCCGCCCGATGAAAGATGGTGTAATTGCCGACTTTTACGTAACGGAAAAAATGCTTCAGCACTTCATTAAACAAGTGCATGACAACAGTGTGCTTAAACCAAGTCCTCGTGTTTTGGTTTGTGTACCTTGTGGTTCAACACAAGTTGAGCGTCGTGCTATCCGTGAATCAGCGCTAGGTGCTGGTGCTCGTGAGGTTTACCTAATCGATGAGCCAATGGCTGCTGCGATTGGTGCTGGCCTACGTGTCTCTGAGCCAACAGGTTCAATGGTTGTTGATATCGGTGGTGGTACTACTGAAGTTGCGGTTATCTCACTAAACGGTGTGGTTTACTCGTCTTCTGTACGTATCGGTGGTGACCGTTTTGATGAAGCGATCATCAACTATGTTCGTCGTAACTACGGCAGCCTGATCGGTGAAGCTACAGCAGAGAAGATCAAACACGAAATCGGTTCAGCTTACCCTGGCGATGAAGTAGAAGAGATCGAAGTACGTGGTCGTAACCTTGCTGAAGGTGTGCCTCGTAGCTTTAGCCTAAACTCAAACGAAATCCTTGAAGCACTTCAAGAACCTCTATCTGGCATTGTATCTGCAGTGATGGTTGCACTTGAACAGTGTCCACCAGAGCTGGCTTCTGATATCTCAGAAAACGGTATGGTACTAACAGGTGGTGGTGCACTGCTTAAAGACCTTGATCGTCTGTTAACAGAAGAAACAGGTATCCCTGTTGTTGTTGCAGAAGAGCCATTAACGTGTGTTGCTCTAGGTGGCGGTAAAGCGCTAGAGATGATCGACATGCACGGCGGCGATCTGTTCAGCGAAGAATAATATCTAGTGTTAGGCTCTTTTCTTATCTAGTTTTATGTAAAGAGCCTAGGACCTTGTCTATAGGATCAAATGTAGCTCTAGGACCAAATATAGAATGAAGCCAATTTTTGGTAGAGGTCCCTCTCTACAATTGCGCCTGTTTTTTGCTGTAATTTTATCAGCCAGCCTTATGCTGGCTGATAGTCGTTTAGATGCTTTCTCAAATGTTCGCTATCTATTAAACAGCATGGTTGCGCCTATTCAATATGCAGCCAACTTGCCTCGCACTATGTTCGATGGTGTTTACGACCGTTTTAGCACTCGCAAAGGGTTAATTGAATCCAACCATAATATTAAACGAGAAGTCTTGCGTCTGAAGAGCGAGCTGATTCTGCTTGAGCAATATCAAGAAGAAAACAAGCGTCTTCGTAAGCTTTTAGGGTCTCCGTTTATCCGTGATGAGAAGAAAGTCGTCACAGAAGTTATGGCGGTAGACACTTCACCATATCGTCATCAAGTCGTGATCGACAAAGGTCAGATTGATGGGGTGTATGAAGGTCAACCGGTGATCAACGAAAAAGGCATCGTTGGCCAAGTTACTTTCGTTGCTGCTCATAATAGTCGTGTTCTACTACTCACTGATGCGAACAATGCGATCCCTGTGCAGGTTATTCGTAATGACATCCGTGTGATTGCTTCGGGCAATGGCATGATTGATGAGATCCAGCTAGAGCACATTCCAACCAGTACCGATATACAAGAAGAAGATCTGTTGGTGACATCGGGTCTTGGTGGTGTATATCCAGAAGGTTATCCAGTCGCCTATGTTACTGCCGTTGATTACGACCCGAAACGTGAATTCGCTGTGATTAAAGCAGAGCCTGTGGTTGAGTTCGATAAGCTCAGATACCTGCTGCTTGTATGGCCTGATGAAAACAAACAGATGCAAGCGGATCAATCGAGCATAGAACAAGCATTGTTAGAGGGCGAAGATGGCCAATAGCGTTTTGAGAAGCAAGGTAGTAATTTTCTGCTCATTTTTAATAGCTCTGATTCTGCAGACGATCCCTTGGCCTGGTAGCTTAGATCTATTTAGACCATCTTGGTTACTGCTGGTTACGTGTTACTGGGTTTTGGCTCTACCGCATCGTGTTAACGTGGGTAGTGCTTTGATTCTAGGCTTATTGTGGGACCTTTTGATCGGCTCTACTCTGGGTATTCGAGGCATGATGATGGCAATAGTGATGTACATTATTGCGATGAACTTCCTCGTCATTCGTAACATGGCGTTATGGCAGCAAGCGATGATCATTGCCGCGTTAACGGTCTTGTTTGAGGTGTTGATCTTCTTTGGTGAATATTTGATCCAAGATGTTGTTTTCAATCCGTTATCGTTATGGAGCGCATTGATAAACTGTATACTTTGGCCTTGGATGTTTTTATTAATGAGACGCGTGCGTCGTCATTGGCATGTGAGGTAGCGTGACGATGGAAAAGAAACATTTAGTTTTGGCATCCGGTTCTCCACGCCGCAAAGAATTGCTATCTCAACTCGGTTATGAGTTTTCTGTCCTTGTAACCGATGTTGAAGAGTGTAAACACACTCAAGAAACCGCCGAAGAGTATGTTAAGCGACTATCTTTAGATAAAGCCTTAGCTGCGTTGTCTTTATTGAAAGATAACCCTTCTGAAAGGCAGCATGTCGTTCCTAGTTCTGATACTGTAGTTCTTGGCTCTGATATAGTCGTTCTTGGTTCTGACACGGTCGTCGTAAGCCAAGGGCAAGTGCTTGAGAAGCCGACCGATTTTGCTGACTCTAAGCGCATGCTTACTCAGTTAGCAAATGAACGTCACCAAGTGATGACGGCGGTTTCTGTGGTTTCAGAAGAAAAGCAAAGAACAGAAATCATTATTACCGACGTATGGTTTAAACCCCTCAGTGAAAAAGAAATAGAACAATACTGGCAAACAGGGGAGCCATGCGATAAAGCCGGTAGCTATGGGATCCAAGGTTTGGGCGGACGCTTTGTCACCCGAATCGAAGGTAGTTATTACGCCGTTGTCGGCTTACCTTTATTTGAAACGGACCAGCTACTGCAAGAATTCTTATAATTACTAATCTGAGGTGCACCATGAGTGCTGAATTGTTGCTGAACGTGACCCCGAGTGAAACTCGTGTGGCCATGATTGAAGGGGGGGCTCTTCAAGAGATCCATGTCGAACGAGATGCTCGACGCGGTATCGTAGGAAATATCTATAAAGGACGTGTAAGCCGTGTTCTTCCGGGAATGCAGGCGGCTTTTGTGGATATAGGCCTTGAGAAAGCAGCTTTTTTACACGCCTCTGATATTGTCCCACACACTGAATGTGTCGCTGAAAACGAAAAGAAGCAATTTCAGGTTCGTGATATTTCAGAGCTTGTTCGTCAAGGGCAAGACATTGTGGTGCAAGTGGTCAAAGACCCTCTAGGTACTAAAGGTGCCCGCTTAACCACTGACATCACTCTACCGTCTCGTTATCTGGTATTCATGCCGGGCGCAAGTCATGTTGGTGTATCTCAACGTATCGACAGCGAATCTGAACGTAACCGCCTTAAAAAAGTCGTGTCTCGTTACTGTGACGAACATGGTGGCTTCATCATTCGCACTGCGGCTGAAGGCGCTGACTCGAATGAACTTGCACAAGATGCCGCTTTCTTGAAGCGACTTTGGCTAAAGGTTCTTGAGCGTCGTGGTAAACACAAAGCGCGCACTCGCTTGTATGGTGAACTTTGCCTAAGCCAACGTATCTTACGTGACTTCGTCGGTACTGAGCTGAGCAAGATTCAGGTCGATTCTCGCCTAGAATATGAAAACCTCAAAGAGTTTACCTCTGAATACGTGCCTGAGCTGACAGACAAGCTTGAGCTGTATGAAGGTGATAAACCTATCTTTGATATGTACGATACCGAGAACGAAATTCAGCGTTCATTGGATCGTAAAGTCGAATTAAAGTCTGGTGGATATCTGATTATCGACCAAACTGAAGCGATGACCACGGTTGATATCAACACTGGCGCGTTTGTTGGTCGTCGTAATCTAGAAGAGACGATTTTCAACACCAACGTAGAAGCGACTCAAGCGATTGCTCGTCAGCTGCGTCTACGTAATTTAGGTGGCATCATCATTATCGACTTTATTGATATGTTGTCTGAGGAACATCGTAAGCGAGTACTAACTTCTTTAGAGGCTGCGCTCGACAAAGATCGTGTGAAAACCAATATTAATGGCTTCACGCAGCTTGGTTTGGTTGAGATGACTCGTAAACGTACTCGTGAAAGTATTGAGCATATCCTGTGTTCAAGCTGTCCGGCTTGTGAAGGCCGTGGCAGTGTGAAGACAGTTGAAACCGTTTGTTATGAAATTCTTCGAGAGATCACGCGAGTGAACCGTGCGTACGACGCCGATAAATTTGTGGTCTATGCGGCAGCTGCCGTAGCTGAGGCGTTAGAGGGCGATGAATCTCATGCGCTTGCGGAGCTTGAAGTCTTTATTGGTAAGCAAGTTAAAATCCAGGCTGAGCCTCTGTACATACAAGAGCAGTTTGATGTTGTTATGATGTAATGGAAATTTTGTGAGCTCAAGCGTTACTCTGATTCTACGTGCATGTTTATGGTTAGTGGTTACTCTCTTAGTAACGCTAGCCATTGCCGTTACTACACTGCGTGTAGCCTTGCCCAATTTAAACAAGTATCAATCTGAAATTGAGCTTTGGGTAAACCAACACTCCGGTTTTGATTTTTCAATTCAAGACGTGGGCGGTTTTTGGCGTAACACTCACCCCTCTATTGCTCTGCAAGGCGTTAAAGCCAGCCTTCCCAATGCGGAAGATGTGAGCTTTTCTGTCGAGCGTGTTGAAGTCGAGTTTGACTTGATTCAATCGGTCGTACAGATGCGTCCGGTTGTGGCCGACTTGGTCATGAATCAAATGTATCTTGATATTCGCTCAATTGATCTGTTTGCCGGACAAAACGGCAAAGACGAACCTAAAGATCCCGGTTCCTCCAAGCGAGTGATACAAGAGCTCGATAATTTACTTCTGAAAACTTTGGTGGATGTGACCGCCAAAGATTCCACTCTTTTATATCGAACTATCTCTGATGAAGAACGTCAGCTTGATATCGAAACTTTGAAATGGCAAAACTCAGGTAAACATCACCTTGCGGAAGGTGTGGTGAGTATCAAAGATGCCAATCTAAACTCTTTGTCAGTGAGCGCTAACTTTATTGATGGCGGCTCGTTAACGGATATGACGGGTGAGTTTTATGTCAGTGCCGACAGTATCTCGGTTAAGCCTTGGTTAACTCGTTATATGCAGGCGGAATCCGGTATTGAAACGGGTACTGTGAGCTTGAATAGCTGGCTTACACTGCGCAATAGCAAACCGGTAAGCGCTTATGTTGAGGTTTTACCCTCAGAATTGACGTGGAACGAAGATGGTGAGCATGACCTCATGCTTGAGTCCGGTGTATTTAAGTTGTCTCCGACGGATGATGGTTGGCAAGTAAATGGTCACTCACTAAACCTTAGAACGGATGACACACCTTGGCCGGAACTCGACGTCGCGTTCAAGTGGAACCAAGGTCCATGGCAACTCAACGTTTCCGAGCTGGATATTGCGACCATTACTCCATTGATTAAGCTGCTGCCTGACTCTGAACAATCAACCAAAATGATTAACGTATTGGCGCCGGGAGGCTCTGTTTCTGATATCCGTGTCTCTATGGATTCAGGAATCGACAGTTTACGTTATTCAGCCAGTTTTTCTGATCTTGCTATCGAGCAGTGGGAATTAGTCCCAGGCTTTAGTCAAGTGTCAGGTAGTGTGTTTGGTTCGGCTTCGGAAGCGAAAGCTAGCCTGCACGTTATTGATGATGTGTTCCCTTATGGTGATGTCTTCCAAGCCCCTTTGAATATCAAACAAGGTCAGGTTGATATTGTTTGGCAGCAAGATGAAAACGGCTGGAAACTGTGGTCAGACAAAATCACAGCGGCCACGCCCGATTTACAAGTACTAGGCGCATTCCGCTTAGACTTTCCAAAAGATGCGAGCCCGTTCTTATCCTTCTATGGCGAAGCGGACGCTTACAATGTCGGTGAAACATGGCGCTACTTACCTACGCTGGCCCTTGGGCAAGATCTAACGGATTACCTTTCAACTGCGATTCAAGCTGGTAAAGCGGACACCGTAAAACTGTTGTGGCATGGTGATTTGTCTCAATACCCATACACTAACCACGATGGTATTTTCCAAGTTTGGGTGGGCTTAGAAGACGCGAAATTCAGCTTTGATACCGCGTGGCCATTGATTACTGACCTTCAGCTTGATCTGTTGTTTGAAAATGATGCGATGCATCTGGACTCTCGTTCCGCTCAATTGATGGATGTGACAGCCGACCGAATCACTGGACGCATTCCTTATTTAGGGGAAGGCGGCCATATTGAAATTGAAGCTAAAGCAACGGCGTCTGGCAATGCAGTGCGCGATTACATGACGTCTTCGCCACTGGTGGGATCAGTAGGTGCAGCGTTAACCGCACTTCAAGTGAGTGGTGATGTCTCTTCTGAATTTCAGCTGAATATTCCGTTTGATTCTGAAAAAGAAGCAAGAGCGTGGGGTTACGCCGACTTAAGTGGCAACCATGTTGAGATTGAAGCGCCACCAATGGTGCTTGAGAACACCACGGGTCGCATTGAATTTGATAATGATGTGGTGACGGCAAATGGCCTCGCTGCTGATCTGCTTAACCAAGGTATCTCGCTTGATTTTAAAGGCCTGAATGATGGTCCTGGCTATGCAGTTGATATTGATGTGTTAGGTGATTGGGACGTTAAGCCTCTAGAACCTTACATTGGTGAGCAATGGTTAAGTCGCTTGTCAGGTCATGCGCAATGGCAAAGTCAGATTGATATCCAGCTTAATGATATCGGCTTTACCTACCAGTTAGACTTACAGTCAGATCTAAAATACTTGGCGAGTGATTACCCGTATCCTTTGGAGAAAAAATCACTAGAAAGTGGCTCTGCAAGGCTACAGGCATCGGGTAACCAAGAGACGATTACCGCGCGCCTGCAATTGCCAAACACCAAGTACCAAGCTGAGATTGATATCACAGGCGACGTGCCTGAGTTAACGGCGACCAACTTAGTGCTCGGTCGCGGTGGCTACAAAATTAGCCCGGTTGTTGGCCATCACGCACTGATTCGTACGGATAAATTCAATGCCGATGATTGGTTATCGGTTGTGATGGAACCAGTAAAGCCTTCAACGGCTGTACTTAGCCAAATGAACACGCCAACCATACCTGCTCCAAGCCGTATTACCTTTGAGAGTAAAGAGCTGATCTTGGGTGGTATCTCTTGGAATGACGTCGATTTTAGTGCTCGCAAGAACAAACAAGCATGGCAAATGGAAGTGTCTAGCCAAGAGCTAGAAGGGGATATTAACTACCTACCACCTTACGATTTGACGGTTTCACTGGATCGTCTGCATTTGTTTGTGCCTGAATGGAGTGATAAGAACAATCAAGATCAGCAGTTGTTACAACGCAAAGAGCAAGCAGCGCCATTGATTTCCAAATTGGATAGAAAGATCCACGATGCGATGCCAAACCTGACTCTGACGCTGAATGACTTTTGGCTGCAAGGCTACAAGGTTGGTAAGGTCGATGTTGAAATGACTCGGAACGAAGACCGTATCGAGTGGAACAAAATCCAGGTTCGAAGCGGCGGCAACAAAGCGGATGTGAGTGGCTGGTGGGAACTGCAAGGTGACAAGAGTCATTCATCGTTAACCGTTGATGTTGAAGGTGAAAACAACAGCGAACTTATGGAGCGCTTCGGTATTACTTCCGGGATTCAAAAAGCGCCATTCGCGTTGGAAGGTCAACTAAATTGGGATGGTTCGCCTTGGGGGATCAAAATGGATACCCTTGATGGCAACGTTAAAACTAAGTTTGGTAAAGGCATTATCTCGGATGTGAGCGGCGCAGCTCGATTGCTTGGCCTGTTTAGCCTAGATTCGATCATCCGTAAGATGCAGCTCGATTTCTCAGATGTGTTTGATAAAGGTATGGCCTTCAACAGCATCACCGGAACGGGCGAGATTCAAAATGGTATTTTCCTGACCAATGATCTGAATATGGATGCGGTCGCCGGTGAGATGAAAATCAAAGGTATCGCTAACCTCAACACGCGTCAGGTTGATGCTGAGGTGAACTTTACCCCAGATATTACCTCGGGTATTCCTGTGTTAACGGCCTTTGCGGTAACCCCTCAAACGGCACTGTACGTATTGGCGGTGACCACAGTTATTTCGCCAGTTGTGGAAGTCTTTACCCAAGTAAATTATTCGGTGAAAGGACCATTGGATTCACCAACGGTGAGCGAGCTTTCTCGTAGCTCTGGCGAGTTCCAGCTACCAGAGAAGCTGAGAAAATTAGCCGAATAAACCTTAAATTAGCCGAAAAGACCTTAGTATCCTAATCAGCTAATATACGGTGAAATGCTGATTTCTGAATCATAATGAATGGAGGAGCGATACACATGGATTGTGTTGGGTTGATTCAAATGACATCAGGCCCTAGCCCTGAATTGAACTTTGAGTACCTTGCTCAAGAAGTAGCAAAGTGCAAAGAGTTAGGGGCTAAGTGGGTTGTGAGCCCTGAAAACGCGTTAGTCTTTGGCAGTAAAGCCGACTATCACCAGTATGCAGAGCCTTTAAATGACGGCCCACAGCAAAACAAAATCTCTGAGCTAGCAAAGCTTCATAGAATTTGGATCGTTATTGGTAGCATGCCGATAAGCACAACTAACGGCGTGACGACCACAACCTTGGTGATTGATGATTTTGGTTGCCTCGTTGCTCATTACGACAAGCTACACATGTTTGATGTGGATGTCGCTGACGCACATAAGTGTTATCGAGAGTCAGATATTTTCACTCCGGGCAACCAAGTTGTGACAGCGGAAACGCCTTTTGGTCGCTTAGGTTTGAGTATTTGTTATGATGTGCGCTTTCCACACTTGTATTCAGAGTTACGTAAGCAAGGGGCACAAATCATTGTGGTGCCTGCGGCTTTTACAGCGGTAACAGGTCAAGCGCACTGGGAAGCACTGTTAAGATGCCGCGCGATTGAAACACAGTCGTGGATTGTCGCGGTAGGTCAAGGCGGAAAACACCCTTGCCAAAGAGAAACATGGGGACACTCAATGGTGGTTGATCCATGGGGACGAGTGGTCGCACAGTTAGACCAAGATCCTAAAAGTATGGTGGTTGAGATAGACACATCCAGTTGCGAGTCCATTAGGCAAAATATGCCGATCGCGCAACACTCTCGATTTACCAATCAATTTTAATTACAAACAAGAGCCATCTATGAGCATTAATCAAATTGAAGAAGCGCTACTGAACCCGACAGGGCTTACGGAGCAAAATATCGCAGATACATTGGCGAGCATTGCTACCCGCCAAATTGATTATGCTGATATCTACTTTCAGTCAAGCTGGCACGAATCTTTAGTGCTAGAAGACAGCATTATTAAAGACGGCTCTTTCAATATCGATTGCGGTGTTGGTGTTCGTGCAGTATCTGGTGAAAAGACCGGTTTTGCTTACTCTGACCAAATCCAACTGGATGGTCTGAAGCAGAGCGCAATTGCGGCTCGTGGTATCGCTAAACAAGGTCAAAACGGCAAGGTTCAAGCGTTCAAGCGCAACTCTAATCAAGCTTACTATGATGCAGTTAACCCGCTAGCGAGCTGGGAAAAACAGCAGAAAACAGAATTACTCAAATCATTAGATGCTTACATTCGCACTAAAGAGCCGATGGTGACGGAAGTATCGGTAAGCCTAAGTGGTGTGCATGAGCAGATGCTGGTTGCTGCTACTGATGGCACTTACGCTGGTGATATTCGTCCGCTGGTTCGCTTGTCTATTAGCGTACTTGCACAGAAGGGTGATCGTCGTGAGCGTGGTAGTGCTGGTGGTGGTGGCCGTTTTGGTTACGATTTCTTCTTAAGTGATGACAAAGGTACTCAAGTTGCTTACCAATTTGCTGATGAAGCGATTCGCCAAGCATTAGTTAACCTTGAAGCGGTTGCAGCACCTGCTGGTGCAATGCCTGTGGTTCTAGGTTCTGGTTGGCCGGGCGTTCTGCTGCATGAAGCGGTAGGCCACGGCTTAGAAGGTGACTTCAACCGTAAAGAGTCATCAGTATTCTCTGGTAAAGTTGGTGAGCAAGTAACTTCAAGCCTATGTACGATTGTCGATGACGGTACATTGACTGATCTTCGTGGTTCATTGAACGTCGATGATGAAGGTGTTAACGGTCAGTACAACACGTTAATCGAAAACGGCATCCTAAAAGGTTACATGCAAGATAAGCTGAATGCGCGTCTAATGGGTGTTGCTCCAACAGGTAACGGTCGTCGTGAGTCTTACGCGCATCTTCCTATGCCTCGCATGACGAATACATATATGCTACCGGGTGAGCACACGCCAGAAGAGATCATTGCGACGGTTGAGAAAGGTATCTACGCACCGAACTTCGGTGGCGGTCAGGTGGATATCACATCAGGTAAGTTTGTATTCTCAGCTTCTGAAGCGTACATGATTGAAAACGGCAAGATCACTCACCCAGTGAAAGGCGCGACGCTAATCGGTTCTGGTATTGAAGCAATGCAGCAGGTGTCTATGGTCGGTAACGACCTAAGTATCGACCGTGGTGTTGGTGTGTGTGGTAAGGCTGGTCAAAGTGTACCAGTGGGTGTTGGTCAACCAACATTGAAGCTAGACTCGCTAACTGTTGGTGGTACTGAGTAATTCAGACTAACCTCTGCCGACTTACTTCAAAATATTAAATTGAAAAGCGCCTCTATTGTGAGGCGCTTTTTGTTTTTATATTACTGATTCAGTGAGCGTATAGAATCACTACATGTTCTCTTCGGCAAACTCTGCCAGTCGGCTACGTACCACGCCATTGAGGTGGATATTGGCACTGCCTTCGAAGTTTTTAAAACGCTCAACCATGTAGGTTAAACCTGAAGTAACAGGGGTTAAGTAAGAAGAATCTATCTGCGCTAGGTTACCTGAGCAAACAATCTTGGTCCCTTCACCACAACGGGTGATGATGGTTTTGATTTGTGATGCGGTGAGGTTCTGGCACTCATCGAGAAGCACAAACGCATTTTGGATGGAACGGCCGCGCATGAAGTTGATCGATTTGAACTGGATATTCGCTTTGTCACAGATGTATTTCATCGACCCTTCGGTGCAGTGGTCGTTTTTGTGCAGCGCTTCCAGTGTATCGGTCACAGCTGCCAACCAAGGCAGCATCTTCTCTTCTTCGGTACCAGGGAGGAAACCAATCGACTCACCAATGTCGGGCGTGTTTCGGGTTACGATGATCTTATCGAACTGCTTACGTTCAATGGTTTGTTCAAGTGCTGCAGCCATGGCTAACAGTGTCTTACCACTACCCGCTGCGCCAGTGAGAATCACAAGATCAATATCAGGGTCGAGCAGGGCATCGATCGCCATACCTTGATAGACGTTTTTGGGTGTGATGTCCCATGCTCTGCGATTCATCAGTCGTTCGCGACTGAGGTCTCTCAGGGTAATGCTTTCTGGCTCAATCTCTTCAACTCTTGCTGCAAAGTCGCTCTCTTCATCAATCACATATTGGTTGAGGAAGGTCGGCTCGAAAGGCTCTCTTGCTAACGTGTGTAAGGTTTTTCCGCCGAGGTTTTTGCTTTCGACGTTGTCGATGCCATCCCAAAATGCGCCTTCGAGTTGTTGGAAGCCTTTGGTGAGATATTGGATATCATCGATGAGTTGGTCGGTTTGATAATCTTCAACGAAACGCACCCCCGCGCCTTTTGCACGTAAGCGCATGTTGATGTCTTTGGTGATGAGAACCACTTCGCGTGGCGCGCGTTTGTTTTGAAGGTAGAGTACAGCGTTGAGGATTCGGTTATCGCCTGCCTTATCGTCGGCAAAGGCTTTGATGCTTTCTTGAAGTTCGTAATCGGCGAGTATTGAAATACTGCCTGAGGCTTTAATGTCTTTGGTGAAAGGGATACCTTCCGATATTTGGTCTGGTGTAGCTTCCCTGAATAGATCTTCGAGAGTTCGTATCGCAATTCTCGCATCTCGGGCAACGTCTCTCTTACTGTCTTTGATTCTGTCTAGTTCTTCTAGCACTGTCATGGGGATAACGACATCGTGCTCTTGGAAAGAAAATATAGCGAAGGGTTCGTGAAGTAGGATATTGGTGTCTAAAACAAATAGCTTCCGGTTGGTCTCGCCCATAGCATCTCCTTGCCGACGTGCGGCTTGCCTTGCATTCATTGAACGTAGATAAAGCTCATATAAAGATTAGTATCTGATTCTGGTGATAGTCAACTACTCGCCTAAACTTCATCTAGAGGAATACCACCATATCGTTGTAGATGACTATGGCGTATTCGTTTGAGAGCAGCAATCTGCTACCTATAGATTAACCATGATTTTTTGACAGTTTGATTGCACTGGCGAAAACAGAAAAAAAGCACGAAATCATCTCCTTTAGGCGTGACCTAAATCACAGCATCGAGTAAGATTAGCGACCTTTTTCTGCACCATTTTCTTGAGATATTTATTATCTAGAGCGCACTTAAAAAGTGGCTGCAAACTAGGCATTTTTGGCTATATTTTTAGTTCAGGAGCGAGAACGTTCTTGTTTGAAACTGCAGTTAAAAAGACCAAATTCCAACTATAAGATTGAGGTAGTCGATTCATGACATTTGCTTTGGGGCAACGCTGGATAAGCGATACGGAGAGCGATTTAGGTTTAGGTACCGTTGTAGCAATGGATGCTCGCACAGTGACACTAATGTTTGCAGCGTCAGAAGAAAACCGTGTTTATGCACGTACTGATGCTCCCGTAACCCGAGTAACGTTTAATGTAGGCGATGTCATCGAATGCCAAGAAGGTTGGTCTCTGTCTGTCGAAGAAGTTATCGAAGACAAAGGACTGCTAACCTACTTAGGTACTCGCGAAGATACCCAAGAAACAGAAGTCACTCTGCGTGAAATCTTCTTAAGTAACCAGATCCGCTTTAACAAGCCACAAGATAAACTGTACGCAGGTCAAATCGACCGTATGGATAACTTCGTGTTGCGTTACCGCGCGTTGAGTAACCAGTACCAACAACACAAGAGCCCTATGCGTGGCTTGTGTGGTATGCGTGCTGGCTTGATCCCTCACCAGCTATACATCGCTCATGAAGTGGGCCGTCGTCACGCTCCGCGCGTTTTACTGGCTGATGAAGTTGGCCTAGGTAAAACCATCGAAGCGGGCATGATCATCCACCAACAGGTGTTGTCTGGCCGTGCTGAACGAATTCTGATTGTGGTTCCTGAAACTCTACAGCACCAATGGTTAGTAGAGATGATGCGCCGTTTCAATCTGCACTTCTCTATCTTCGATGAAGAGCGTTGTATTGAAGCGTTTGCTGAATCGGACAACCCATTTGATACCCAGCAGTACGTTCTGTGTTCTTTGGATTTCCTACGTAAGAGCCGTAAGCGCTACGAGCAAGCACTTGAAGGCGAGTGGGACTTGCTGGTTGTCGATGAAGCGCATCACCTTGAGTGGAGCCAAGACAAACCAAGCCGCGAATACCAGGTGGTTGAAGGCTTAGCGGAAAATACGTCTGGTGTGCTACTACTAACAGCAACGCCTGAACAACTAGGTCGTGAGAGTCACTTTGCACGTCTGCGTCTGCTTGATCCTGACCGCTTCTACGATTACGAAGCATTCGTTGAAGAAGAAGACCAATACGCACCGGTTGCTGATGCTGTAACAGCTCTATTCTCTGGCGTGAAGCTTGAAAACAGTGCGAAGAATCAGATTACTGAACTGCTTTCTGAGCAAGATGTAGAGCCTCTATTCCGCGTTATCGAAGGTGATAGCAGCGAAGAAGAGCAAGCACTGGCTCGCCAAGAACTGATTGATAACCTTATGGATCGCCATGGTACTGGCCGTGTTCTATTTAGAAACACACGTGCTGCTATCAAAGGTTTCCCTAAGCGTAACGTAAACCTACTGCCGATGGACATTCCAACGCAGTACACAACCTCGATGCGTGTATCGGGCATGATCGGTGGCAAGATGGCACCAGAAGCTCGCGCGATGAAGATGCTGTATCCAGAAGAGATCTTCCAAGAGTTTGAAGGTGAAGACTCAAGCTGGTGGCAGTTCGATTCACGTGTTAACTGGTTGATTGAAAAGATTCAAGATAAGCGCAGCGAGAAGATCCTAGTGATCGCATCACGTGCAAGTACGGCGCTTCAATTAGAGCAAGCACTGCGTGAGCGTGAAGGTGTGCGTGCAACCGTATTCCATGAAGGCATGTCGATCCTTGAACGTGATAAAGCGGCGGCTTACTTTGCTCAAGAAGAGGGCGGTGCTCAGGTTCTGATCTGTAGTGAAATCGGCTCTGAAGGTCGTAACTTCCAGTTCGCGAACCAGCTAGTAATGTTCGATCTTCCGTTCAACCCAGACTTGCTTGAACAACGTATTGGTCGTTTGGACCGTATCGGGCAGCTGCGTGACATCGACATCCATGTCCCTTACTTAAAAGGCACGTCACAGGCGATTCTTGCGCGTTGGTTTGATGAGGGTCTAAATGCATTTGCAGAGACATGTCCAACTGGTCGCACAGTTTACGACAAGTACTCAGATGTTCTTATCGAAATGCTGGCTTCTGGTAATACAGAGCAGCTTGATGAAGTGATTGAAGAGTCTGCCAAGCTAAATCAAAGCCTAAAAGCGGATCTAGAAAAAGGTCGCGATCGCCTATTAGAGATGCACTCAAACGGCGGCGACAAAGCACACGAAATCGCAGAGAAGATTGCATCAACTGATGGCGATACTAACCTAGTAACGTTTGCACTGAGCTTGTTCGACACGATTGGTTTGAACCAAGACGACAAAGGTGAAAATGCGCTAGTCGTGACACCATCTGAGCACATGATGGTACCAAGCTACCCTGGCTTACCATACGAAGGCGCAACCATCACGTTCGATCGTGATACCGCCCTTTCTCGTGAAGACATGAACTTCATTAGCTGGGAACATCCGATGATTCAGGGCGGTATCGATCTGCTACTGAGTGAAGGTGTTGGTGCATCAGCGGTATCGCTACTGAAAAACAAAGCGCTGCCAGTGGGTACTATCCTGCTTGAGCTGGTTTACCTTGTGGATGCGCAAGCGCCGAAACGCAGCGGTATCAGCCAGTTCTTACCTAAGACGCCAATTCGTTTGATGATGGATGCCCGTGGTAATGACTTATCAGCTCAGGTTGAGTTCGATAGCTTTAACCGCCAATTAAGCCCTGTAAACCGTCACCTAGCGAGCAAGTTGGTTAACTCGGTACAAGGTGAGATTCATAAGTTAATCGAAGCGGGTGAGACGCACGTACTTCCTAAAGTGGAAGAAGTGCGTGAACAAGCTCAACGAGACATGCAGACTAACCTAAACGGTGAGTTAGAGCGTCTACAAGCGCTTAAAGCCGTGAACCCTAACATTCGTGATGAAGAGCTAGAGGTAATCGAAGCTCAAATCAATGAATTGACCGGTTACATCAGCAAAGCTCAGGTTCAGCTAGATTCATTACGCTTGATTGTGGTTTCTCACAACTAGTTTTGAATTAGCGAGATGCTTCAACGAAATAAGGCCTTCATCATGAAGGCCTTATTTTTATCTAGTGTTTGAAAGCTGTATTGGTTGTTGAAAGATGTATTGGCTGAAGAATTACATCAACCACTTCCACCAAACAAATACGGCTAAGAAACCAAACAGGTAAACAAGACCCGCGATAGACAACCATTTTAGCTTGCTGCCAATGGCTAGTGCTTCTGGAAGCTTAGCCTTATTCACTAGGATGAAGTTAAGCAGCGCGAAGAATGGCGTAGTCGCAAAGGCAAGTACCATCGCAAAATCAAGCATTGGCATCAGTGCAGCGCTAAAGAACATCACAATCGCTAATGCCGCGAGAGAGACAATGATGATCCAGCCTTGCAGCATTCTAGGGCTTGAATCTTTTTTGAATAATAGGCGTTGTGATTCAGCAAGCACGCGAGAGTAGCCATCGATAACGGTAATCGTGCTACCAAAGATACAGAAGAAAGCGATAAGAGCGATTAGCGGACGAGACCATTCACCAATTGTCGAAGCGTAGATACCGACCAATTGATGAGTGAAGCCAACGCCAGAGCGAGACAGTTCAACACCTGAACCGTGAAGTACCAACGCACCTAACGCGACGAATACTAAAGCAAGCAGAGCCGTACCAATGTAGCCGACATTAAAATCGAACAGTGCTGATTGTGCGGTCACTTCCTGCTTCTCTTTTTGGCTTTTTAGCCACATAGAGGTGATGCTTGATATTTCGATAGGCGCAGGCATCCAACCCATGGTCACCACGATAAAGCCGATAGCCGCCAACGACCAAGGCGACGGTGGAACAAAAGCAGCATCAGGTTCGACTGGAGAACCGATAGCAATGGCGACTGCGGCTAAGGTTGTGATGGTTAAGATCGCCATGATCGCTTTAGATAGTGTATCGAGCGCGCGATAATGGCCAGCAAAAAGAATGATCAAACAGGTCGCTAAAACGATCATGCACAATGTGCTGGTGGCTAATTCGAAAGGAACAAAGTAGCTAAGTAGGCTTGCACTAAATAACAGTAGTGCTGCAGTATTTACCACGGCGGAAATGGCACTCAGTATCGAAAAGATAACAAGGTAAGGTCGGCCAAGGTTAGAGTATCCTTCCACCAAACTTTGCCCTGTACCAAGAGTATATTGGATACCAGCTCTGAAGAATGGGTACTTAAATATGTTTACCAGGATAATAAGTGCGGCAAGCTGCCAACCATAAATCGCACCAGCCTTGGTTGAGGCGACTAAGTGAGATCCACCTACAGCTGCTGCGGCCATCATAATTCCTGGGCCAAGGGACTTGATCAAGCTTGATAGGGGAGCTGAGGCTGGTGTTTTTGTGTTGGTGGTTTTAACCGTACTTTCCATCATTTTTCCTTTGATGCTGACTTCTTATTTTCCGTTACTCTATCAATACCATGTTTCGTAAAGTCGTCAACTTTTATGTACAAAAATATTGGAAATTGTATTTAATAATAAACAAATCAACTGTAAATTATTTATCCACTAGTAATTAAGAGGCTTCAATGGCGTTAGAACAGTACGCACCACCACGTGAACCGTGGATTGATATTGTCTATCAAGATGACGATATTCTTGTGGTGAACAAGCCTGCTGGCCTACTTTCAGTGCCGGGAAGATTGCCAGAACATTACGATAGTATGTGGAGTCGGTTAGTTGTCGAATTTCCGGAGATTCAAGTCGTGCATCGATTGGACATGTCGACATCGGGCTTGATGCTGCTCGCTAAACATAAACCAGCAGAGCGACATCTGAAGAAGCAATTTCAATACCGACTGACTCACAAACTTTATTACGCACGAGTATGGGGTTCAGTTGAAAAGAAAGAGGGATTGATTGACCTTCCTCTTATTTGCGATTGGACGAATCGCCCGAAGCAGAAAGTGTGTATCGAGGACGGTAAATCATCTCAGACTCGCTATGTGATGGAGCAACAAGAGGCTCAAACGACATTGTTGAAGTTACTGCCGATTACCGGCCGCTCTCATCAGTTACGTGTGCATTGTATGGAAATAGGGAACCCAATTGTGGGCGACGAGTTTTATGCAACGCCAGATGCGTTTAACTATAGCGATAGGTTAGCTCTGCACGCGTGTGAACTGAGTTTTTATCATCCGGCTGATGATCAGTTATTCAAAGCCTTTGTTCCGTGTGAGTTTTATCCTCAAGCATCGCCACAAATCGAGCAGCACTTTGAAATTGCGCCAGAGCTTCCAGACTACAGTAAGCTAAAAGCTTAGAATGGTCTCATCAATACCAATTCAAGGACGTACAATGCCGAAGTTGAAAGTGGTCTTTCTCGACAGAGCCACCATCCCATCTCAAATCCATTTAAAACCTATTAGCTTTGAACATCAGTGGGTAGAGTATGACTTTACTGATCCAGAACTCGTTGATGAACGCGTTGCAGGAGCGGATGTTGTTATCACCAATAAGGTTGTGCTCAACGCTGATAATTTAGCTCAAGCACAACAACTCAAGCTGATCGCTGTGTCAGCGACAGGCGTCAATAATGTCGATGTCGACTACTGCAAGAGCAACAATATCGCGGTGGCTAACGTACAGGGCTACGCGACTCAATCAGTGCCTGAGCATGTGATTGCAATGCTATTTACGCTCAAGCGAAACCTTGTCGGTTATCACCAAGATATTGAAGCGGGAGAGTGGCAGAAGGATAAGCAGTTCTGTTTCTTTACACATCCGATTCAAGATATTGCAGGCAGCACATTGGGATTAATCGGTAGTGGCAGTTTAGGGCAAGCGACCGCGATTCTGGCAAAAGCTATTGGTATGAACGTCATCTTTGCTGAGCGTAAAGGGGCAGACTGTTGTCGAGAAGGCTATTTGCCTTTTGAAACTGTTTTAAAGCAAGCGGATGCGATCAGCCTACATTGTCCATTGACTGAAGCGACTCGTAATCTGATTTCAGAGCAAGAGCTAGCAATGATGAAACCAAGCGCGGTGTTGATCAATGCGGGACGAGGTGGACTTGTCGATGAACAAGCCTTGGTTGAAGCTTTGAAAAGTAATGAGATCGCAGGCGCGGGCATGGATGTGTTTACACAAGAACCGGCAGACAACTCGAATCCACTATTGGCCAACAGTCACCTACCTAACTTATTGCTGACACCCCATGTGGCGTGGGGCAGTGACAGTTCAATTCAAAAGCTGTCTGATATCTTAATCGATAATATTGATGGGTTTGTCGCGGGTAATCCGCAGAACTTAGTGCGTTGATTCTTGAGATCTTTACTACGATTGGTATTAAACGGTGCGAACACAAAACAAAAAAGGTTGGCTTTTAGGCCAACCTTTTTAGATCGTTGTGTCGATTAAGTGATTTAGCCTTGCGGCTTAACTACCAATACATTGATTGGTGAGTTCTGTACCACTTTGCTTGCAACAGAACCAAGCACAACTTTGTCGATTTTCGAACGCTTATGGCTAGGCATCACGATAAGGTCAGCGCCCAGTTTTTCTGCGTAATCTAGAATCGTTGTGTAAGTCTTGCCTTCGGCAACGTGAACCTTATACACCACTTCATCGTCAATGTGCTTGTCAGCAAACTCTTTGAGCTGATTTTTCACATCAAGCTTCATTTGGTTCGCTGCATCTTTCGGGAAGTAAGACGCAACCATCGACATGTGAATGCCCGGTAGTACGTTCAGAATGTGGACTTCAGCATTGCTGTGTTTCGCGTGCCATACCGCTAGCTCGACTGCTTTATCAGAAAAGCCTTTGTCGTTAAGATCAACGGGAACAAGGATTTGTCTATACATGTATTCGTCTCTTTTTGAGCAGCGCTTAGTACATACCAAACGCTGTAATTATCTTTTCCATGTAGTAAAAAAGCCAAATAGAGTAGAGCGCTACTTGGCTCTATCCATTACGCGCTAATCTCATCCTTACGAGCACGTCTTCTTTGGTTCATCGCTAAACCAATCAAAATCAGTAGGGCAGGTAAGAATACCCACTCTTTCATTGGTCGATCTGCATCTTGGATAACGGATTTAATTTCCCAATCAAAGTCAATGCCAGCGGCTTCTGCAGGGCTACCAAACTCAACCATATCAACAATCATCTTGTTGTCAGCTTGTGTCAGCATTAGGCCCATTGAAGCAATGCGGTCTTCACTTGTTGTCGCAGAATCTTCAAACGGAAGGCGAACTGTTTTCTCAGAATAGTTACCTTCTAAGTTTTCGCCACCTACTCTCAATTCAAGTGATTGTCCCACAGATAGATTTTCTGTGATTTGAGCGATCTCAACTCCAGGTGAAAGAACTTTCTCTGGATAGATCATGTCCCACCAGAAACCAGGGCGGAAGAAAGAGAAGGTCAGAACGATAAGCAGCACCGTTTCCCACCACTTGTTCTTCGTGAACCACCAACCTTGTGTTGCTGCTGCAAAGATAAGTACCGCAGTTACAGAAGAGAAAATCGTTAGCGCTAAGTGCCACCAAGAATCAATACCCATCAACAGGAGTTGGGTGTTGAAGATGAACATAAATGGCAGAATCGCGGTACGAATATCGTAGGTAAAGCCTTGAATACCAGTACGAATCGGGTCTGATTTCGCAATCGCGGCGGCCGCAAAGGCTGCCAGACCTACCGGAGGCGTGTCATCGGCAAGAATACCGAAGTAGAACACGAATAAGTGCACCGCAATCAGTGGGATGATAAGACCGTGCGCAGCGCCTAGGGTCACGATTACCGGCGCCATCAGCGTTGATACAACGATGTAGTTCGCCGTTGTTGGCAAGCCCATACCTAAGATCAAGCTGATTACTGCAGTGAATAGCAACATAAGAATGATGCTACCGCCTGAGATAAACTCAACGAAGTCCGTCATTACAAGGCCGATACCTGTCAGAGTCACCACGCCTACAACCGTGCCTGCTGCCGCTGTCGCTACACCGATACCGATCATGTTACGTGCGCCTGAAACCAAGCTCTCTGCTAGGTCAACGAAACCGGCTTTAGTTTGCTCTGCAA
This sequence comes from Vibrio sp. 1CM8B, assembly GCF_023161685.1. Classification (NCBI taxonomy): domain Bacteria; kingdom Pseudomonadati; phylum Pseudomonadota; class Gammaproteobacteria; order Vibrionales; family Vibrionaceae; genus Vibrio; species Vibrio sp. 1CM8B. The sequence continues at coordinate 256,394 of NZ_JALNTU010000006.1, read as the reverse complement.
GATCGTCAGATTTGTTCATCAGAGTCATAAGAGGGCGCTGAGTGATCAAAATGAAGATCATGAATACTGTTGCCCAGAATGCAGATAGACCTGGAGAGAAACGTTCAACTGTTAAACACCAAACTAGTACTACGATAGGCAGTAGGAAGTGCAGGCCAGATTTAATCGTTGGGCCTGGATCCGGAACTTCTTTTAAATCTGCATCGATTTCCATGCCACCTTCAGCTGCGTATTTTGCTGATACGCGAACCAAAGCAACATAAGCGACTAATAGAGCCACCGTTACGATTGGTGTTGCAGCATCGCCAAAGACATCTTTCGTCCAACCGACACCGTAGTAAACCGCGGCACTGATAACACACAGACCTAAAATGGTACCCGTGAAAGATAGTAGGCTTTGTACGATAGTTGGCGTGTGGCGACGTGGTAGGCCGGTCATACCTGCTTTACATGCTTCTAGGTGAACAATGTAAATCAGAGCGATGTAAGAGATCAGAGCGGGCAGTAGCGCGGCTTTGATTACTTCTACATACGAAATGCCCACATACTCAACCATCAAGAAGGCGGCTGCACCCATGATAGGTGGTGTTAATTGACCATTGGTTGAAGCCGCGACTTCTACCGCACCGGCTTTTGTACCTGGGAAACCAACGCGCTTCATTAGTGGGATAGTAAAGGTACCCGTGGTTACCACGTTTGCAATAGATGAACCTGATACCAAACCAGACAGGCCTGATGCTACAACGGCTGCTTTTGCTGGGCCGCCTTTCATGTGACCAAGCAGTGAGAATGCGACCTTAATAAAGTAAGCACCAGCGCCAGCACGTTCTAGCATTGCACCAAACAGTACAAACAAGAATACGAATGACGTCGATACGCCAAGTGCCACACCGAATACACCTTCAGTCGTTAACCACAGATGCGACATTGCCTTGTTCAGGCTCGCACCTTTGTGGGCAATAACGTCCGGCATGTGAGGGCCGCCAAAGGTATAAAGTAGGAATACTGCTGCCACAACCATAAGAGGTGGACCCAAAGCGCGTCGTGTTGCTTCAAGCAGTAAAACCATACCGAATACAGCCGCAACAATATCGAATGTTGTTGGTGCGCCCGAGCGCTCAGCGAGTTCAGTATAGAAAATATAGATATAAGAAGCTGAAAAGCTACCTACAAGCGCTAGTATCCAATCGACTGCGGGGATGCGATCCCTAGGCGAATTCTTCATGGCGGGATAAGCGGTAAAGGCTAGGAAAATAGCAAACGTAAGGTGAATTGCTCGAGCTTCAGTGTCGTTTAAAATTGCGAAGTTAAAAATGAACGGCAGCGGAGATGCATACCAAAGTTGGAACAGTGACCAACATAGAGGCACAAACCATAAAATACGGCCTTGGATACCACGAGGGCTACGCGCACCAGTATCTGATTGTGCCACCATTTCTTGCACATCTGGAGACGGTGATGTTGTCTGCGTCATGTACTTTATCCTTATTATTGATGGTCTGCCTTTTCTTACGAACAACCAAACGTTATTTATTTCCTATCTAGTGTAGTGAATGGATAGGGAAGTGCGTTCTTTGTTCGTCTTTGTCTTAGGCTTGATACGAAGGTAAGTCCTCCAAATTGGAGAAACTTAAAGGGTTGCTCTTTTCACTTAAATTATTTTTATAAAACGTGAAAAGTCAATAAGGAGGGCTAGCCTCCTTATTGGTGTAGTAGGCTTAAAGTAGAGTTACTTTAGAAGGCCCACTTCTTTGTAGTATTTTGCTGCGCCTGGGTGAAGAGGGATAGAGATACCCGCTTTAACCATGTCTTCTTTTTTCAGGTTAGCAAATGCTGGGTGTAGGCGTTTGAAAGTGTCAAAGTTTTCAAATACTGCCTTAGCAACGTTGTATGCAACTTCTTCAGAAACGTCTGAGGTTGTTACCATAGTTGCTGCAACACCGAAGCTGTTTACGTCAGCGTCAGTACCACGGTACATACCAGCAGGAACTGTGCTGTAAGCGTAGTATGGGTTTTCAGCTACGATCTTGTCGATCTGTGGACCTGTTGCTGAAACCAGTTTTGCATCACAAGACGTTGTTGCTTCTTTGATTGATCCGTTCGGGTGACCAACCATGTAGATGAATGCATCAATCTTGTTATCACAAAGTGCTTGTGAACGCTCAGAACCTTTAAGTTCAGAAGCAAGCTTGAAGCTGTCGTTAGTCCAGCCCATAGCGTCCATTACAACACCCATCGTTGCACGGTCACCAGAACCTGGGTTACCAATGTTTACACGCTTACCTGCTAGGTCAGACACATTGTTGATGCCAGCATCAGTACGAGCGATGATGTTGAACGGTTCTGTATGTAGAGAGAACATCGCGCGAAGTTTCTTGTATTCGCCCTGATCTTTGAACTTACTTGTACCGTTGTAGCCGTGGTATTGCCAGTCCGATTGAACAACACCGAAATCTAGTTCACCAGCACGGATGGTGTTAACGTTGTAGATTGAACCACCAGTAGACTCTACAGAACAACGAATGTTGTGGTCTTTGCGGCCCTTGTTCACTAGTTTACAAATTGCACCACCAGTCGGATAGTAAACACCCGTCACTGAACCAGTACCAATTGTGATGAACTCTTGAGCGTTAACAGCGCCAGCGCCCATTACAGCAGCTGCAATAGCACCAACTTTAATAAGTTTGGTAAATGCCATGAATTTCCCTTCCTTTATTCATTATTAACCCTGAAACAAGTGTAGTCGTTTCTGGAGTTTCCTATTTGGAAACGGCACCTTTTTCAATCCATGTGATGAAAAAGTGGCTGAATAATATCAAAAATTGGCAGAAAATTACTCGAATGTTAAAAGATATAGCTAAAAAATCTAACAAATGATGTCTAGATCTCGTGTTTAATTTGCTACTGAGTTTTTTAAAATCAATGATTTAGTGTAATTTCGGGAAGGGAGTATGGATATTCTAGGATGTGATTTGGATCACGAAGCGAATAGATGTTCGTGATCCATTAGTAAGGCTGATAGTTATGAAACAGTGATCAATTATCCTGCGTATTCAAACAGTTCGCACACTGAATCAAACAGTTGCTTAGTGGTAACCGATAACGTTGGAGTAATGAAGATAGTGTCATCACCTGCGACTACGCCCAGTATACCTTCCGACTTACCTAGTGAGTCTAATAAACGAGCAATCAGCTGCGCCGCACCAGGGCCTGTGTGTATCACCACCAATGCATTGTTGTGGTCAATATCTAGTACTAATTCTCGTAAAGAGCTAGAAACGGTCGGAACACCAAGTTCAGCAGGAAGACAGTAAACCATCTCCATTTTTGCGTTACGAGTTCGAACGGCACCAAACTTGGTTAACATACGCGAGACTTTAGACTGGTTGATGCTTTCAAAACCTTCGTGTTTTAGGGCATCCACAATTTCGCCTTGTGAGCCAAAACGTTCTTCTTTTAGTAAGGCTTTAAATGCACGAACTAAGTTGTCTTGCTTTTCTGTATTGCGCATATGTCATTCTTATTCATTAACAAAGATGTTTGCATATTCTCGCATACATATTCAATTTTAGCCAAAACATCCCTGTAATTTGTTAGTCATATCACTGTAAATATTTAATAGAATAATGTGTTATTTGCGACGACTTATTTTGTTATTTCAGTCGATTATCGCCATAATGCGAACTTGCTGTGTAGCACGGTTTTATTGACTTGCGCGAAGTCGCAAAGCTAGCGTTAATTGATTGTAATCACTTTGTGATTAATATAGTTTTTTAACTTAGATTTAGCTCAAGAATTACCCTACAAAGAATCTATAAGAGAAAGCTCTCAAGGAGAATAACAATGAAAGTAGCTGTTATTGGTGCCGCTGGTGGCATCGGTCAAGCCCTAGCCCTACTACTTAAGAACCGCCTACCTGCTGGTTCAGATCTTGCACTTTACGACATCGCTCCGGTAACACCGGGTGTTGCTGCCGATCTTAGCCATATCCCAACGCCTGTTTCGATCAAAGGTTACGCGGGTGAAGATCCAACACCAGCACTAGAAGGTGCGGATGTTGTACTTATTTCAGCAGGTGTTGCTCGTAAGCCTGGTATGGATCGTGCGGATCTTTTCAATGTGAATGCTGGCATTGTTAAGTCTCTTGCAGAGAAAATCGCAGTTACTTGTCCTACTGCTTGTGTTGGTATCATCACGAACCCAGTAAACACAACAGTGCCAATCGCGGCTGAAGTACTGAAGAAAGCGGGCGTTTACGACAAGCGTCGTCTATTCGGTATTACGACTCTTGATGTGATTCGTTCTGAAACGTTCGTTGCTGAACTAAAAGACAAAGATCCAGGCGACATCCGTGTTCCTGTTATCGGTGGCCACTCAGGCGTAACGATTCTTCCTCTACTTTCTCAAGTTGAAGGCGTAGAGTTCACTGACGAAGAAATCGCAGCACTAACGACTCGTATCCAAAATGCAGGTACAGAAGTAGTAGAAGCTAAAGCTGGCGGCGGCAGTGCGACACTGTCTATGGGTCAAGCGGCTTGTCGTTTCGGTCTTGCTCTAGTGAAAGCGCTTCAAGGTGAAGAGAACGTGATTGAATGTGCATACGTTGAAGGTGAAGGCGAGCACGCTCCATTCTTCGCACAGCCAGTTAAACTTGGCAAAGAGGGCGCTGAAGCGATCCTTAGCTACGGTGAGCTGAGCGACTTCGAACGTAACGCTTTAGATAGCATGCTTGAAACGCTAAATGGCGATATTGAGATTGGTGTTGAATTCGCTAAATAAGCGAGACGCTATTTAACTCAGTCTAAAGCTAATTATTAAGGGCCGGTCATTATGATCGGCTTTTTTGATCCTGAAGTTCAAACTACTCGTATTCGACTCTACAACCAAGGTGAAGGTAAATGTTATGGCTACTGTTCAGAAGGGTATGAATGTCGAATATTTGGGGCACTTAGGAAAAGTATTGGTAATTGATGAGCAAGAGCAGTACGCGTTAGTAGAGACTTACAACGGGCACGAGCAATACGCAGTGCCAATGGAAGAGCTGGAAGAAATTGAAGCTCAACTGCCGTTATCATTAGAAGCGAGTCGATATTGAATTTGGCGCTCTTACAAATATTTGTTCAAAACTGAAAAAAGAGCCCTGAGGCTCTTTTTTGTTATTTATATAGAAGCTAGTTGTCTATCAACGAGCTTACTTTCTGCGTTTAACAGCTAAGTGTGCGAGCGTGGTTAGCGCTTGCTTATATTCAGAGTCAGGAAGTACAGAAAGCTCAGCGATGGCTTTATCAGCCTCTTCGTAGGCTTTATTTGTTGTGTACTCTAAAGAGCCTGTCTCTTTCATCACAGCCATAATGTCGTCGAGACGTTCCATGCCGTTCGCTTTCTCAATCGCTTCACGAATCATGCTGGCTTGTTCAGGAGAGCCATTATGCATTGCGTAAAGTAGAGGCAGTGTTGGCTTGCCTTCGGCTAGATCGTCACCAACGTTTTTACCCATCTCTTTACCATCTGCAGTGTAATCCATCACATCGTCTATCAGTTGGAAAGCGGTGCCTAGGTATTTACCATAGTTCTGCATTGCTGTTTCGATCTCTGGTGATGACTCAGTAAGAATCGCACCGATTTGGGTCGCAGCTTCGAACAAACGAGCAGTCTTAGAGTAGATCACCTGCATGTAGCTTTCTTCTGTGGTGTCTGGGTTATTGCAGTTCATTAATTGTTGAACTTCACCCTCGGCAATCACGTTTACCGCTTCACTCATTAGCTCAAGGATCTTTAAAGATCCTAGCGTTGTCATCATTTGGAATGAGCGTGTGTAGATAAAGTCACCCACCAAAACGCTAGCGGCATTACCAAAAGCGGCATTGGCCGTCGCTTTACCGCGTCTCATGTCCGATTCATCGACAACGTCGTCGTGAAGCAGGGTTGCGGTGTGAATAAACTCGATAAAGGCTGCAGAGGTGATATGAGCTTCACCTTGGTAACCGAGTGCGCGAGCAGATAAAAGAGCAAGCAAAGGGCGTAGGCGTTTGCCACCACCACTAACGATATAAAAACCAAGCTGGTTGATTAAACTTACGTCAGAATTAAGTTGGGCTTGAATTGTTTCATTCACTTTTGCCATATCATTGGCAGTAAGCGTTTGGATAGCTTTAAAATCCATTGTTCATCCGGCTGAAGTTAGACCCTGTAAGGCTTATACGTTGTATTTAATTGTTGAATAATACACTAAAAAACGTTGATTAATACATCGCTAAAGGGCATGATTGCCGCACTTTTCTTTGGCGAACAGGTTTTCGCCAATTTTTTAAAAATATGGCTTGTCATAGCGCCATGATTCCCGTAGAATCTGCGCCCTATTGATTAGTTTAGCGCACACCCGAGTTGTACAATTAACAACCATAGGCTGTGCGGAAAAAGCGGAGTAAAATATGTACGCTGTTTTCCAATCTGGTGGCAAACAACACCGAGTAAGCGAAGGTCAAACACTTCGTTTAGAGAAATTAGACGTTGAAACTGGTGCAACTGTTGAATTTGATAAAGTTCTTCTTGTTGCTAACGGCGAAGAAATCGCTGTTGGTGCACCTCTTGTTGAAGGTGGCAAGGTTACTGCAGAAGTAGTACAACACGGTCGTGGCGATAAAGTAAAAATCGTTAAGTTCCGTCGTCGTAAGCACTCGCGTAAGCAAGCTGGTCACCGTCAGTGGTTCACTGAAGTGAAAATCACTGGCATTAACGCTTAAGTATTAGGAGAGTTTAACAATGGCACATAAAAAAGCTGGCGGTTCTACTAATAACGGCCGCGATTCAGAAAGCAAACGTCTTGGTGTTAAGCGTTTTGGTGGTGAATCTGTTCTTGCAGGTAACATCATCGTTCGTCAACGTGGTACTAAGTTCCACGCTGGCACAAACGTTGGCATCGGTAAAGACCACACTCTTTTCGCTCTTACTGAAGGTAAAGTGAAATTTGCTGTTAAAGGTCCTAAAAACCGTAAGTTTGTAAGCATCGAAGCTGAGTAATTTAATTTTTAACTAGATTATTTTATTAGCTTTCAAGCTGAATTCAAAAGCCCTGCCGATTCGGCAGGGTTTTTTATTTATAGCAAGAATAAAAAAGCAGACGCTCTTGTTTTGGTTTTGAGAAGCCGTTTTATTTTTTGATAAACAGTTTGGTTTTTAAGAAGCCGTTTGTTTTTAAGAAATAAGAAGCAAAGAACCTCTCCTTATTTGTTCCTTGGTTGCAGGTCGGCCTAGATCTTAGGTGATCGATCTAAACACGGATCTGCTAGAATTTATATCACTCCTTGATGAGTGGTAACGCAACGTAAGTGCGGAGTTAAAAAATGAAATTCGTTGATGAAGCGGTAGTAAAAATAGAAGCCGGTGATGGCGGTAATGGTACAGTTAGCTTTTGGCGCGAAAAATTCGTCGCTAAAGGTGGTCCTGACGGCGGTGATGGCGGTGACGGTGGTGATGTTTACATCCAAGCGGATGAGAACTTAAACACGCTGATCGATTATCGTTTCCAACGTTTTTACAACGCAGAGCGTGGTGAGAACGGTCGCGGTGGTAACTGCACTGGCAAACGTGGTAAAGACATTACACTTAAAGTGCCTGTAGGTACTCGTGCAGTTGATATCCACACCAACGAAATCGTTGCTGAAGTTGCTGAACACGGCAAGAAAGTGATGGTTGGTAAAGGTGGTTGGCACGGTCTTGGTAACACGCGTTTTAAATCGTCTGTTAACCGTGCTCCTCGTCAAAAGACAATGGGTACTAAAGGCGAAGTTCGTGAACTGCGTTTAGAGCTTCTTCTATTAGCTGATGTTGGTATGCTTGGTCTACCAAACGCAGGTAAATCTACTTTTATTCGTTCAGTATCTGCTGCGAAACCAAAAGTGGCTGACTACCCGTTCACTACCTTGATCCCAAGCTTGGGTGTGGTAAGTGTTGTCCCTGAAAAGAGCTTCGTTGTTGCCGATATCCCAGGTCTAATCGAAGGCGCAGCTGATGGCGCTGGTCTTGGTATTCGTTTCCTTAAGCACCTTGAGCGTTGTCGTGTTCTTCTGCATATGATCGACATTATGCCGATCGATCAATCTGATCCTATTCAGAATGCCCTAACGATCATCGATGAGCTTGAGCAATACAGTGAAAAAGTCTCACAGAAACCTCGTTGGTTAGTGTTCAACAAAGTTGACCTAATGCCAGAAGACGAAGCAGACGAAAAGATTCAAGAAATCATCGATGCTTTGGGCTGGGAAGGCGAGTACTTCAAGATCTCTGCTGTGAATAAAATCGGCACCAAAGATCTTTGCTTCAAACTTGGTGAGTTTATGGAAAACCTACCTCGCGAAGTTGTAGAAGTTGAAGAAGAAGAAAAAGTAGACTTTATGTGGGATGACTACCATAAAGATGCGATGAGCGGTAAGAATGTCGTTACTGAAGATGACGACGATTGGGACGATTGGGATGACGAAGAAGATGACGGCCATGTTATCTATGTTCGTGACTAATCCTCTTAGTTTCTCATAACACATCGGTCGCTTCTTCCAAGTACACTGATAGTTTTATTAAACCGCAATGAAAATTGCGGTTTTTTTGTATCTAAATCATTATGTCTTATCGAATTTTAATGCAGAATTTATTCTAACTAGTTAACGCCTATGGGAAGGAAATCATGGCATCAAAGCAAAGAGCGATCTCAAGACTCGTCGCTCAATCAGGACAAATGTTATTGGCGCACGGGGCAGAGAGCACTCTGGTCGGCGATATCATGCGCCGCATCGGCATTGCTTGTGGGGTGAATGAGGTTGAAGTCGCACTGTCAGCCAATGCGCTTGTTGTAACTACCGTAATGGATGATCACTGTATTACCACCACTCGAAGTTGTGCTGATCGTGGCATTAACATGCAGGTTATCACCGACATTCAACGCATTTGCATCATGATGGAGAAGGGAATTCTCGATTATGATTTGGCGTATAAAAAGATTCAAAACATCAGCCCCGAGCGCTACAACCGTTGGTTAGTGGTTGTGATGATAGGGTTGTCGTGCGCTTCTTTTAGTCGGCTTGCGGGCGGAGATTGGCAGGTTTTCATGATGACCTTTATTGCGTCTGCTTGTGGCATGATCGTCAGACAAGAGATTGGTCATCGCCATTTTAACCCACTGTTAAACTTTGCAATCACAGCATTCGTTACCACGACCATTTCAGCTCAAGCCGTCCTTTACAATATTGGTGGCCAACCAACCATCGTGATGGCTTCATCGGTATTGATGTTAGTACCCGGCTTCCCTCTGATTAACTCTGTCGCTGATATGCTTAAAGGCCATATTAATATGGGGTTAGCGCGCTTTACCATGGCCAGCTTATTAACTTTGGCGACGAGCTTGGGTATTGTGGCAGCGATGAGTTTATCTGATGTTTGGGGATGGGCGAGCTAATGAGTATTTTCGAACTGTTTTTAGGTTTGCTCAATGATATGTTTTTCGCCGCGATTCCTGCGGTTGGATTCGCATTGGTGTTTAACGTCCCGCAACGCGCTTTAATTTATTGTGCACTTGGCGGCTCTATCGGCCATGGTAGCCGTTATCTGATGATGCACTTTGGTATTCCAATCGAATGGGCAACGTTCTTTGCCGCGACGGTGGTTGGCATGATAGGGGTTCATTGGTCACATAAACTGTTAGCGCATCCTAAGGTATTTACGGTTGCTGCCTTGATTCCTATGGTCCCAGGCGTGTTTGCCTTCAAGGCAATGATTGCTATGGTAGAGATTAACAGGGCAGGCTATACGCCTGAGTTACTGGCAATGTTGATGGAGAACTTTTTGAAATCAATGTTCATTATCGCTGGACTGGCGGTTGGCTTAGCTGTACCAGGGCTGTTATTCTACCGACGCAGACCTATCGTCTAGCATCAAATCTCTCTCAGTTAAGGACAGGACTTTCGATTTATGATCATCAGTATGATTGCAGCAATGGCCAATAACCGTGTAATAGGTAAAGACAACCAGATGCCTTGGCACTTGCCTGCGGATTTTGCATGGTTTAAACGCTCGACTATGGGTAAGCCTGTAGTCATGGGGCGTAAAACCTATGATTCGATCGGGCGCCCTTTACCTGGTCGATTAAACGTTGTGATTAGCCGTGATGCGAGTTTGGAAATTGAAGGGGTGACGACTGTTACTTCGATTGATAAAGCACTAGAGCTGGTCAACGGTGTCGATGAAGTGATGATTATCGGTGGTGGTTCAATCTATGAAACTTGCCTACCTAAAGCAGACAAGTTGTATCTGACTTATATCGATTTTGATGTCGATGGAGATACACAATTTCCAGACTGGGGTGAAGGTTGGAAGCAGAGCTTTAACGAGAGCTATCAAGCTGACGAGAAAAACAAACACAATATGGAGTTTGTGATTCTCGAGCGTTAAGTCCTAATTTAAAAACACTTGCGCTGCTGCACGAGTAGCGCAAGTGTTTCGTATATCTATAACGCTTTTTGAGTAAAAAACTGTTTGTCTTCCCAGCGAAGTGCGGTTAAGTCTCCTCCCCAAACGCAGCCAGTATCAAGTCCAATCACGTCTTTTCCGTTATAGCCTTCAAGTGCAGCCCAGTGTCCAAAGACAACGGTTTTATCGAGCTTTATGCGTTGTGGAAGGTCAAACCACGGTACTAATGGTTCATCGGTAATTTCACTCGGTGGTAGCTTACATGCCATGTCGAGACGGCCATCTTTAAAACAGAAACGCATTCTTGTCAGGCTATTGATCGCATAGCGATAGCGCTCAATATCATGTAAATCCAGATGCCATAAATCAGGTGCGTTGCTGTACATGTTTTCTATTAGCCATTGCCATTTATCGGACTTTAACAAGGATTCGATCTCTCGACTTTCAATACGTGCTCTTTCTATATTCCACTGCGGTGAGATACCCGCATGGCACATCACGAACTCTGGGTGTTCATGAAGCAAAGGCTGTTGTCTTAACCATTCGAGTAGCAGTTCACGATCTTCAGCATCAAGAATCGCTTGAGTCTTATCTTTTGGTTTCGATGGAAATAGCCCTAAAGACACCGCCAGAAGGTGTAAGTCGTGGTTGCCTAATACAACCTTAGCTGCGTCACCAAGGCTACGAATAAAGCGTAGCGTCTCCAATGATTTAGGGCCTCGAGCGACTAGGTCTCCGGCGACCCATAACGTATCTTGGTGTTTATCAAAGCTGATAGTTTCAAGCAGTAATTGAAGTTCGTCGAAGCACCCTTGGATGTCTCCTACAATATAATTCGACACAATAATTTCCTGTAGATACGGATGTACGGCTAATTAAGAATATTAGGGATTGCGAGTCTGAATGGGTCAACTTCGGTAATAAAATCAATGCCCTTATTATCGGTCATCACATAGTGACCTTGCATAACACCAACAGGGGTTTCGATGACCGTGCCACTTGTGTAGGTGTACTCGTCGTTGGCTTCGATTACGGGTTGTTGCCCAACCACACCATCACCTTCAATGGTGAGTTGTTTACCGTTAGAGTCGGTAATTAACCAACGGCGAGACATAAGCTGCACCGTTGTTTTACTTAGGTTTTTGATGGTAATAATGTAGGCGAAGACATAACGATTCTTCGTTGGCTCAGATTGTTCTTCTATGTACTTAGAGTGAACCTGGCATTTGATACAAGGCGTAGATATATCCATATTCGCACCTTTTGTTGTTGATATACTTAATGTAATTAAAGTATTACATAAAAAAGGCTCCTAACCGAAGTGTAGGAGCCTTTTTTATTTATTTGTCAGCGTTGTGGCTGTCGTACAACCAGTTTGCCATGTCGACAAACTGCTCAAGCGTTAAGTTCTCAGGACGCATGCTTGGGTTGATACCTAACTCTTCAAGCACTTCCTTATCGATTAAGCTCTTGTAGCAGTTACGAACTGTTTTACGACGCTGGTTAAAGCCTTCACGACACACGCGATCTAGCCATTTTAGATCTTTTGCCGGGTAAGGCAGCACTTCGTATGGCTGTAGGCGAACGACTGCTGAGTCTACTTTCGGTGGCGGAACGAAGGCCGTTGGTGGCACTTCTAACACAGGCGTCACTTTACAGTAGTATTGAGCCATTACAGTAAGGCGGCCGTAAGCTTTGCTACCAGGGCCAGCTGCTAGACGGTTAACCACTTCTTTTTGAAGCATAAAGTGCATGTCTTGCACGTCTTTATGGAATTCAAAAAGGTGGAACATCAATGGTGTAGAGATGTTGTATGGCAAGTTGCCAAAGATGCGTAGCTTATTGTTTGGCTTAACCAGTTCTTGGAAGTCGAACTTCATCGCATCGCCTTCACGAATCGTTAGCTTGTCCGCAAGATCTGGATGGTTACGAAGACGCTCTGCAAGGTCTCTATCCAATTCGATAACGGTAAATTTATCGACAAGCTTACCCACAGGCTCAGTAATTGCGCCTAGACCAGGACCGATCTCTACCAAGTTTTGACCGGGTAGTGGGTTAATACTCGATACGATGCCATCAATAATGTATGGATCGTTAAGGAAGTTTTGACCAAAACGTTTACGCGCTTTGTGCCCTAAGTGGACATCATTTCTCATTGCTTTTTCTCTACTAATTCAATGGCGTGCGTGAGCGCTGTTCTAAAGCTCCCTGTATCGGCTTGGCCTTTCCCTGCCAAGTCTAAGGCGGTACCGTGGTCGACTGATGTGCGAATAAACGGTAAGCCAAGCGTGATGTTCACTGAGCGACCAAACCCTTTGTATTTCAATACTGGGAGTACTTGGTCGTGATACATACCTAAAACAGCATCTGCATCTTGCAAATATTTTTCATTAAAGATGGTATCTGCTGGCAATGGGCCAACTAAATTGATGCCATCTTTTTGGCGAATTTTTTCTAGCGTCGGGGTGATGGTTTCAATCTCTTCACGCCCTAAACAACCATCTTCACCAGCATGTGGATTCAAGCCACATACGTAGATAGTTGGTTTCTCAATCGCAAATTTCTCAACCAAATCTTTATTCAGAATAGCAATAATTTGCTCTAATCTGTCTTCGGTCACAGCTTGAGATACATAAGCTAGTGGGATGTGCGTTGTTACTAGCGCAACACGCAGCCCTTCAGTTGCCAACATCATCACCACCAGTGGTGTGTTGGACTTCTCTGCAAAGAACTCGGTATGGCCACTAAAAGCAACGCCAGCTCGGTTAATTACACCCTTGTGAACGGGGCCGGTGACAATAGCATCAAATTCATCATTCATACAGCCAATTGCTGCGGTTTCTAAAGTATTTAATACGTAATGACCATTAGCCTCGTTGAGTTGGCCTGCAACTGCCGTTTCAGCAAGTGGAACGTGTTTCACTACCAGTGTGCCAGCACGTTGAGGTTGCTTAGCTGCGTTTGCGTCATAATCTAGCAGATCGACTTCGATACCAAGAATTTTGGCTCGCTCGGATAGCAGTGTTTTATCGGCACAAACCACGAGTTGATGAGGCCAGCTTTCTTGAGATAGAGCCAAAGTTAAATCTGGACCTATCCCAGCAGGTTCACCTGCGGTTATGACAATACGTTTAGTTGTTGTCATCTTGGTCGTCCTCAACCATTTCAACAAAGGCACTTGCTCTTACTTCTTGTAGCCAAGCACCCGCTTCTTCGTTAAATTTACGGTTAAATAGAATTTGGTAAGCCTTGTTTTTCAAAGCTGAATCGGTGCGGTCTACTTCGCGACGGTCTAGTACTTCAACAATGTGCCAACCGTGTACGGTTTTGAATGGCGCACTGATTTTGCCTTCAGGTAGCGTTTCTACTTGGTGTTTGAACTCTGGTACATATAAATCTGGTGTTTGGTAGCCTAGCTCACCATCTTGTACTGCAGAACCTGGATCTTGGCTGTATTGCTGTGCAAGGTCACCAAAGCTCGCTTCACCTGCGTTTACGCGGCGCGTGATCTCTTCAAGTTGCTCCTTCGCGCCATCATCACTCAAGATTACGGTTGGCTTAATCAGGATATGACGAGCATTAACTTCAGTCACTGCTACGGTTTCTAAGCCTTTCACATCTTCAATTTTTAGAATGTGGAAACCTACACCGCTACGGAAAGGACCGATGATGCTGCCTTTATTTTGCATTTTGATTTGATCAGCAAAAATAGTTGGCATCTCTTCTTTACGCATCCAACCCCAATCACCACCTTGCAGCGCTTTAGGACCCTTAGAGTAAGTATAAGCCATGGTGCTGAAATCTTTGCCTGAGTTCAGTTCCTCGACTAGTTCAGTCGCTTGAGCTTCTAACTCTTCTTTGGTTTGGTCATCATTAAAGCGCAGTTGAATGTGGCCAATTTTGTATTGAACGGTCGCATTAGTCTCTTGCGCTAAGATATCCGCTAGGTTATCGACTTCAGCAGGTAGAATATTGATACGACGACGAACTAAGGCGTTACGTGCTTCACTTGCTGCAATCTCTTTTCTTACTTGCTCTCGAAATGCATTGTAGCTAAGGCCTTCTTCCGCAACCGATGCTGTGAGTTGTTCAACTGTTTGGTTGTTGTCTTTCGCGATGCCTTCGATTGCTTGATCAAGTCGAGCATCATCGATACGTACACCAATACGTTCCGCTTCTTGAGTTTGAATAGTATCAATGATCAGTTTTTCGAGCACTTGCTCATTGAGCACATCTTGCGATGGCAATGTTTGCCCGCTTTTCTTAGCGTTTGCACGCAGCGTCTTCATCGAAGCATCGATGTCGCTTTGCAAGATAACGCCCTCGTTAACGATAACTTTTACGCTGTCTAGCTCGACCGGCGCTGCAAAGCTTGTTGATAAAGTACAAGTCGCTGCGATAGCAATTAATGTGCGTTTCCACAATGTCATGTGTAATCCTTTAAATTTACTGATGTTTTATCAATAAAGAAAATTAGTTGTTTAAGAAGAATGGGCGACCATAGCTTAGAGAGTTGTCAGAGCTGCTATCCCCAACGGCTCCTGAGTCAGAACCAATGTTGGTACCAAAGCCTACAATACCGAAGTTAACGCTGAAGTTATTTTCATATTCAGGCGTAGTATTTGGATTACTAATGTTGTTTGTTAAACGGTTACTATAAGTAAAGCCGATGTACCAACAATCCGATTTGTAGTTTAAACGAGCCAACCACTCTAGATCTTCTTGTGTGGTTAAGTCATAGAAATATTGAGCACTGGTATTCCACTTTGGCGAAATTTGGTAGGCTCCGAGTAGACCTGCTTGTGAGATACCATCCCTCGTAATTGATGATACGTCAAAATCTACAGTTTCATTTATGTACTCTTCTGTTACATAGCGGTAGTTGGTTTGTATGTAACCGCCTGCGAAGCGATATTCTAATGTGCTGTTTGCAAGTTGCATCGCAGTGGTATCGATGTCGTATTGCACGCCACCATGGTAGAACAGATAGTCATCATAGTTGAAATCCATTTCAATAGCCCAAGACGAATAATTAGTTTTCTTATCAGAGTCGTCGTTGTCTAAAGTCTGTTTTGTATCTTTATCGATATAAAAAATCTGACCAAAAGAAATATTCAAACGCTCTTTATACTCATCATCGAAGAAACGAGACGATGCACCATAACTAATTTGATTCGCAGATGCGATACGGTCTACACCACTGTATTTACGGCTTCTAAATAGGCCGTAGTAATCGGTTTGTAACAGCGTAGTATCATAAAGACCAATATCGCTTTGATCTTCTTCTGGCACGTAAAGATACTGGACTTGCGGTTCGAGTGTTTGAGTATAGTTGCCAACAATAGTGGTGTCGCGTTCTAGGACGATACCTGCGTGGCTTCTAAACTCTGGAATAACTCGGCTTACCGATTCTTCTAAGCCTTCATAATCAGAACCCGCACCTGTATCAACGCCGTCAAGGTCTTGTTGATAGTAAGTACCAAGTAGTCGAGCTTCTGTTGTCCATGTGCCCCAGGTATTTCCGACAGGGATCGTGATCCCTGGCTCAACGTGAACACGAGTCGCAGAAGGCTTACCTGAAGCATCTGTATCAAACAGAGATACATGGCTAATCATGTCGAAGTCTAAGTACTCCATCACCTCAGGAGCATAATAATTGTACTCTAGCTGTGGCATTAGGCGGTAAGGTAGGTTATTGCTTGTAGTCAGAACTTGGAAATCTCGAACAAGTACCGATGCATCCCAGTTTTGGGAGCGGTATGTCGCTCGGCCTTCCTGAAGTAGTTGGCCATCTTCACGGTTACCAATACCAGAACTTAGATCGGTAAAGTAATCAATATCACTGACTTTTGAATAGTCGACTTCAAACAACCACGATTGCTGGAATATCCCTGAATGCTGAAGTTGAGCACCCCAACGGTCGCCTTTTTCTGAGTATTTTTTGTCATCCGGCAAATATTCAGACTCGATACTACCTGAGCCAAAATCGCTTAAGTAACGGAATTTACTATTAAGTTGTGTACCACGCTCCTGCATGTACTTAAAAGTGGTTTCCAAGTCGTAGTTTGGCGCTAAGTTCCAATAAACAGGGATTTCAGCTTCAAAACCATCGCTTGAACCGTATGAAACTGTTGGATACAAGAAACCAGTTTTACGAGTATCGCCAATAGGAACAGTTAAATAAGGCAGGTAGAAAACAGGTACGCTCTGGATTTCAAAACGTGGGTTATAGAAGGTTGCTTGTTCTTCATTTTGATCGACGTCAATACTTGATGCTCTTAGACGCCAAGCATTATCGCCGATAGGGCAAGAGGTAATGGAGCCATCTTCAATCTCATAAACCGCTTTACCTGTTTTTGCGATATAAACAGCGTCGCCGCGACCGGGCTCGCAAAGGAATTCATAATCGGTGTTCTCAAGCGTCATTTCATCTGTAGTCAGATTATTGGTCGCTCTGTCTGAGATAGATTTGATTTGACCGTCACTAAAGTTTACGTTGCCTTCAGCTACAACGATATTTTCTTGTTGGTGCAGGGTTACGTTATCGGCAAGGATGGTCTTGTTCCCTTGCGTAACGACTACGTCACCTGAATATATTGCCTTGTCACCATTGATAGCTTCTAAGCGATCTGACTCAACGTGAGCGGGTAGCTGTGTCTCGTTTTCTGCAGCGGGCTCGATCAAGCATTGATCTATAGAGGGCATTTCCTGCACACTACTATCGGTGATTGTTTCAGCTTGAGTTGTCGACACGTATAACGCGGTACTTATAGACGCGGCTAACAAGGTGCGGGAAAAAGATTGCATGAAGTTGAACTATCCTGTGTCACTAGATGAAGGGTTGATCTAGTATCAATCCAATTAATAAAGCATTTTCCTTATGATAAAGGAAATAATAGCATTCAGCATCATCAGACAGCATTACTCAGATAAAATTCATAGATAGAGAACACATAATGCAAATATTTGGCAAAATTTTGGGCGCGTTTTTTGGCTTTTTATTTGGAGGGCCACTCGGTTTAGTTTTTGGTCTGTTTTTAGGACACCAATTCGATAAAGCTCGCCGATTGAACCAATCAGGCTTCAATAGCTCTGGTTTTGGTCGAGGTCCAAGCCAAGCAGAAAGACAGAACGAGTTTTTTAAATCCGCTTTTGCGGTTATGGGGCACGTTGCTAAAGCGAAAGGGCAGGTAACGCCAGAAGAGATTCAACTCGCTTCTACCATGATGGAGCGTATGAACTTGCATGGCGAACAACGCAAAGCGGCGCAAGATGCATTCCGAGATGGAAAAGAGAGCGACTTCCCTCTGAGCGACGTACTTGATCGAGTGAAAATCTCATCGGGTGGTCGTTTTGATCTTCTTCAGTTCTTTTTAGAACTGCAAGTATCTGCCGCATTTGCAGATGGAAGCCTGCACCCAAGTGAGCGTCAGGTTTTGCATAAGATTGCTCAAGGCCTTGGCTTCTCTGCAGAGCAACTCGAGCGTCGTTTGCAAATGCAAGAAGCGGCATTCCGTTTCCAACAACAGGGCGGAAGCTTTGGTGGTGGTCATCATCAAGGTCAGTCATCTGGTTGGCAACAAGCTTCACAACAGAACCAGCTAGGCGACGCATATAAGGTTCTTGGTGTGAGTGAAAGTGCTGACGGTAAAGAGGTGAAGAAAGCTTACCGCAAGCTGATGAATGAGCATCACCCAGATAAACTGATGGCGAAGGGCTTACCGCCGGAGATGATGAATGTTGCGAAAGAGAAATCGCAAGAAATTCAAAATGCTTATGACCTGATAAAGAAGGTCAAAGGTTTTAAGTAATCGAACACTAAACCGAGTAATAACAAAGTTACTCGGTTTTTTATTAAAGGGAATTATATGACGGTAACGTATCAGGATGTTCTAGAATTTTGGTTCGATGAGTTGACGCCTAAAGATTGGTTTACTGGCGGCGCCGAGATTGACACTTTGATAGAGTCTCGATTTTCTGAATTGCATAAAGCAGCCACTCAAGGCGAGCTATTTGAGTGGCGCCAAACTGCGCAAGGGCGATTGGCTGAGATTATCGTGCTTGATCAGTTTTCTCGAAATATAGGTAGAAACAGCCCGACAGCATTTTCTTCTGATCCGATGGCGTTGGCTCTAGCCCAAGAGGCGGTAGCGGGTGGTTTTGATCACCAGCTTAACGAGCAACAGAAAAGCTTCCTGTATATGCCTTATATGCACAGTGAATCTTTGTTAGTCCATGAACAAGCCGTGGAACTCTTTTCTCAAACGGGACTAGAACATAATTTGGATTTTGAGTTTAAGCACAAGGTTATCATTGAGCGTTTTGGTCGTTACCCTCATCGTAATGAAGTGCTAGGGCGAGCTTCGACTCCTGAAGAAATTGAATTCTTGCAGCAACCGGGCTCAAGCTTTTAATCGTAGAAATACGGTCAAAGAATTGAGAAGAGGCTAGCGGTTAATAAAAACCTCTAGCCTCTTTTTTGTTTAGCTTCATTCATGAGCTTTAACGCTAAAACTAGTTTGCTTGGTTAAGTGACCAATCATAGTCATAACTGATTTTCTCAGTGTTAGTCACCGGCTTTATTCGATACTGGTCTAAGTGTTGAATAAGTTGTTTCTCTGTACCAAAATCCACAGCAAACCATTCGTAAATCGATGATAGTTGAAGCTTGTTATTTGTTTCCAGTACGCCTTTGTCACTGCTTACAAACTCAGTTGCAGCTTGCTCTAGCAAGGCTTCAATATTGTCAGAGGTAAAAGCGTCAGGTTGTAAGTTAGGGCAACCTAGGCTGGCACAGTTCACTGCATAATGCGTACGAGGGTCTTGCCAAATTGGTCTGAGGATTCGGTGTTCAATGTCATTGAGTGTCAGTGATTTCCCGTTAACGACTACTACATCATCTCCCCACGGCCCGAAACTAAATAGTCCGCCAAGTTTAGTTATGGATTTGATCGGGTAGGCATCAAGAATCAAATCGACAGTCACGGCGTTATATAGATTAACCCAGTAGGCATACTGCTCCGCTTTTGAATAGTTGAGCGGATTCACCTGTTCGAGTTGCTTGATGTATTGCTTAAGTTTTGTCTTATCGGCAGTGTTCACCGCTTTATAGCGAACTAACGTATTTTGCCCCTGTTTAACCAAGTAGCTATCGAGGAGTTGCTGCCAATCTTGATGAGATACCTGTTCTAGGTTGGTTTCGTCGCTTTGGTTCCAGTATGGCCAAAGATCGGATTTAGGCGCAGACCAAGCTAAGGTTGAGAAAAGTAGGCTGACAATAAAAAGTAGTTGTTTCATGGCATTCTCCTGATGACTGACTACTAAGACCTTATGGCTTACCATTTTCTTTCATTGCTCTTCATTTAAATAAACATATGAAGTTAAGTTAAAAGCTTAGACAAATAAAAAAGGTTGGCACTTGGCCAACCTTTAGATTTATTCAGAAACGTCTCATTATTTTAGGAAGCTAGGAATCTTAGCTTCAAACTCTGAAATCTTATCGGCGTGTTGAAGTGTAAGGCCGATATTATCTAAACCATTCAGTAAGCAGTGACGACGGAACTCATCAATTTCAAACGAGTACTCTTTGCCGTTCGCGCTGACTTTCATTGCTTCTAGATCAACCGTAATTTCTGCACCTTCATTCGCTTCAACGAATTGGAATAGCTCATCCACTTCTTGCTCAGTCAATCGAACGGGCACCATTTGGTTGTTGATCGAGTTACCGTAGAAAATGTCGGCAAAGCTTGGTGCGATCATTACTTGGATACCATAATCGGCAAGCGCCCAAGGTGCGTGTTCACGAGATGAACCACAACCGAAGTTCTCACGAGCCAGTAGAATCGAAGCGCCTTGGTAACGTGCCTCGTTCATTACAAACTCAGGATTTGGCTGTTGCCCAGCATCGTCTAGGAAGCGCCAATCGTGGAACAAGTGTTTACCAAAACCAATGCGGTTCACTTTTTGTAGGAACTGCTTTGGAATGATCGCATCAGTATCGATGTTGGCCGTATCTAGAGGAACGACTAATCCGGTGTGTTGTTGAAAACCTGACATGTTAAATCCTCTAATTAAAGTTCACGAATATCGACAAAGTGACCAGCGATCGCTGCTGCTGCAGCCATTGCTGGGCTAACTAGGTGCGTACGACCATCACGGCCTTGGCGACCTTCAAAGTTACGGTTTGATGTTGAAGCACAACGCTCTTGTGGACCAAGACGGTCGTTGTTCATTGCAAGACACATTGAGCAACCCGGTAGGCGCCATTCAAAGCCTGCTTCGATGAAGATCTTATCTAGGCCTTCAGCTTCAGCTTGTGCTTTAACTTGCTCTGAACCCGGAACGATAAGCGCTTGCACATGTTTCGCTACTTGACGGCCTTTCGCTACCGCTGCTGCTGCACGCATGTCTTCGATACGAGAGTTAGTACAAGAACCCACGAACACTTTATCGACGTTGTAATCAGATAGAGATTTACCTGCTTCAAGGCCCATGTAAGCCAATGCTTTTTCAGCCGACGCTTTTTCTACAGGGTCAGCGAAGCTTTCAGGTGCTGGGATTGGTGTGTCTACCGAGATAACCTGACCTGGGTTTGTTCCCCAAGTGACTTGTGGTTTGATGTCTGCAGCTTCTAGCGTGATAACGGCATCGAATTCAGCGTCAGCATCGGTTTTCAGTGTGTCCCAGTATTCAATTGCCGCTTCTAGGTCTTCGCCCTCTGGAGAGAACTTGCGGCCTTTGATGTACTCGTATGTCGTTGCATCAGGGGCAATTAGACCCGCTTTCGCACCTAGCTCGATTGCCATGTTACATACTGTCATACGACCTTCCATCGTAAGGTCTGTAATTGCCTCACCACAGAATTCAACCACATAGCCAGTACCGCCAGCAGCCGTTGTTTTGCCGATGATCGCTAGCACGATGTCTTTTGCAGTGATTCCCGGAGCAACCTTACCTTTTACTTCGATCTTCATCGTTTTAGCACGAGCTTGTTTTAGCGTTTGCGTTGCTAGAACGTGCTCAACTTCAGAAGTACCGATACCGAATGCAAGAGAACCAAATGCACCGTGTGTAGCCGTGTGTGAGTCACCACATACGATGGTCATGCCTGGTAGCGTAATACCTAGCTCAGGACCCATTACGTGCACAATACCTTGGTATTTGTGGTTTAGGTCGTAAAGCGTGACACCAAACTCTTCACAGTTCTTCGATAGCGTTTCCATTTGGATACGAGCCATCTCACCAGAAGCGTTGATGTCTTTAGTTTGTGTCGATACGTTGTGATCCATGGTCGCAAAAGTTTTGCCTACTTGGCGAACTTTACGGCCTTTTTCACGCAGACCATCAAAGGCTTGTGGGGACGTTACCTCGTGGACTAAGTGACGATCGATATAAAGAATTGGCGTTTCGCCCTTTGCTGCAACCGCAACGTGAGCGTCATAAACTTTTTCGTATAAGGTTTTTGCTTGCTGGTTTGTCGACATAGCTTTTCTTCCTTGGGAGCATCAGTCCCAGTGTTTGTTTCGAGCCAAGCCATGCGGTTTACGCTGACTTGGCTTGATATTATTCTTATGTACTTGCTTCTAATCGGAGCATTTAGCTTATGAAGCTAAGATGTACTCAGCGATCTTGTCACCCATTTCAGAGGTAGTCAGTGCTTGGTTCTTACCTGCAAGGTCTGCCGTTAGCTCGCCTGCAGAAAGTGCTTTAGATACCGCTGCTTCGATGTCTTGTGCTGCCGCTTCTTCGCCTAGGCTGTAACGAAGCATTAGTGCAGCAGAAAGAATTTGCGCGACTGGGTTCGCAATGTTCTTACCTGCAATATCTGGTGCGCTGCCACCTGCTGGTTCGTAAAGACCGAAGTTGCTTTCGTTCAAGCTTGCAGAAGGGAGCATACCCATAGAGCCTGTGATCATTGCGCACTCATCAGAGATGATGTCGCCGAATATGTTTGAACATAGCATTACGTCAAACTGAGATGGATCTTTGATTAACTGCATGGTCGCGTTGTCGATGTACATGTGGTTTAGCGTGACATCTGGGTAGTCTTTCGAGATTTCTTCAACCACTTCACGCCATAAGATAGAGCTCTGAAGAACGTTTGCTTTATCGATTGAGTAAACGTTTTTGTTACGTAGACGAGCAGATTCAAAAGCAATCTTGGCAATACGTTCGATTTCGTAACGGTGGTAAACTTCTGTATCAAAAGCTTTCTCAGTTGCGCCTTCGCCTTCACGACCTTTAGGTTGGCCGAAGTAGATGCCGCCAGTTAGTTCACGAACTACAACGATGTCGAAGCCGTTACCTGAGATGTCAGCACGCAAAGGCGAGAAAGACTCTAGACCTTTATGGATTTGTGCAGGACGTAGGTTACAGAACAGTTGGAAGTGTTTACGGAGAGGAAGTAGGGCACCACGCTCTGGTTGATCGTTTGGTGGAAGGTGTTCCCATTTAGGTCCGCCAACCGAGCCAAATAGTACTGCGTCAGATTCTTCACAGCCTGTTACTGTCGCTTCTGGAAGTGGACAGCCGTGGTTATCAATTGCGATACCACCAACATCATACTCTTCACGAGAGAAGCTAATCGCGTGCTTCTTTTCAATCGCGTCTAGCACTTTGTGTGCTTGCTGCATTACTTCTGGGCCAATGCCATCACCAGGTAGTACGGCAATCTTGTATGATTTATCAGTCATGTTAATCCTTTAATTCTTGTTACTGAGCTCTTTCGCTCGTTTTAAATTTTGTCCCTAAAGCCAACAACATCGGCTCTAGGGCTCTGTTATTGGGTGTTTAAACTGTCGCGATTCTTTGCTGTTTCATTTCAGCGATGGTGTCTGCGCGTTGAATGCTATTAATAACGTGCAGTAGCGCCTGACCAGAGGCCTCAACGATATCCGTTGAAACGCCCGTACCGTGGTACTTGCGGCCTTTATAGTTAGCAATGATATCAGCTTGGCCTAAGCCATCTTCGCCTTCACCTTTCGCGGTAAGGTCGAATTTATCCAATGCAATTTCGTAACCTGTTAAGCGGTAGATACATTGGTATAAAGCATCAACCGGGCCGTTACCGACAGCCGCTTCGCATTTCTCTTCGTCACCACATTGCAGCTTAATGCTGGTGGTAGACATAACACTACCAGATTGTACGCTTAGGTAGTTAAGTTTATAGAAGTCATCTTCGTCACGTAGATTTGCGAAGTGCATTAGTGCTTCTAGATCGTAATCGAACACTTGGCCTTTACGGTCAGCAAGCTTCAAGAAGTCTTCGTACAATGAATCTAGGTTGTACTCATTGTCTTTGTAGCCCATTGCGTCCATGTGGCTCTTAACGGCTGCACGACCACTGCGGCTGGTTAGATTCAAAGCTTTGTTTTTCAAGCCAATAGACTCAGGTGTCATGATCTCGTAAGTGTTCTTGTTCTTAAGCATGCCGTCTTGGTGGATACCTGAAGAGTGGCTGAATGCGTTAGCACCTACGATTGCCTTGTTGTCTTGAATTGGCATATGGCAAAGCTGGCTAACCAACTTACTGGTACGGTGAATCTCTTTGTGGTCCAAACCGGTATGAACACCTAATAGCTCTTGACGAGTTTTGATGATCATTGCAATTTCTTCTAAAGAACAGTTACCCGCACGCTCACCAATACCATTGATTGTGCCTTCAATTTGTCGAGCACCTGCTTGAACAGCCGCAATTGAGTTAGCAACCGACATGCCTAAGTCATCGTGACAGTGAACAGAGATGATCGCTTGATCGATGTTTGGTACGCGATCAAATAGCGTTTGGATAATGCCACCAAATTCATTCGGTACTGTGTAGCCTACGGTGTCTGGAATGTTGATGGTTTTTGCGCCCGCGTTAATCGCGGCTTCAACCATGCGACATAGGTTGTCGATAGGTGTACGACCGGCATCTTCACAAGAGAACTCAACATCATCGGTATAGTTACGCGCATGCTTTACCGCTTTCACTGCCATCTCGACAACATCGTCGTAGCTGCGGCGTAATTTGTCTTGTACGTGAACCGTCGATGTTGAAATAAAGGTATGAATACGGAACTGATCAGCTACTTTTAGTGCTTCGGCAGCGGCATCGATATCTTTTGCAACGGCACGAGAAAGCGCACAGATGCGGCTATCTTTAATATTCTTTGCGATGGTTTGTACTGATTCGAAATCGCCTGGGGATGACACAGGGAAACCCGCTTCAATAACATCTACACCCAGTCGTTCAAGTGCATAAGCGATCTGTAATTTCTCTTTTACCGTAAGGCTTGCTGCCAACGCTTGCTCGCCATCACGTAAGGTCGTGTCAAAAATTATCACTTGATCGTTCATGGGTGCTTCCTTATATCGATAATGAATCGATTGCTATCCAAATTATTATTAAGAATGATGTTCTTTTAAAAGTGCCAGTTACAAAAAAACCCGCTCAGCGCGGGTTTTAATATTTGTGTAGTTCTTGACCCACAACTTACCCGCGCGATTGGTTCACGATAAGGAGAAGTTTCAGCAGTCGAGAAGAAGAAAAAATCATTACACAAATATCCGTAAATAAACTGTTAACACCATATTTACCGCAATTTATTCTGAGCGTCAAACAAGAAAATCCAATATCAGCGTGCATTGGCGACGTTTTGGTTTGGTTTGTGCTGTTTTGTGTTGCGTTATTGGCTAAATCATCTGATTGGTGGTTTTGTATTGGGGGGTTAGTTTATCGTTTGGCTTATGTGTAGGTTAAAACTTTGTAGTAAATCTTTTTGATGGAACGATTCACCAAAAAAATCACAAGCGTGACCAAATTAATTAATCACTTGATTAAATAGTGAGTAATTAATCTTCTACTGTTACGCCTGTTTATCTCTATAATTAATCAGATGATTAATTATAGAGATGGATTTTTGCCATGACGGCACGAAAAGCGGGGCGACCTCAAAAGAATTTAGATGTTCGGCAGTTATTGATTGAGCATGCTCGTGATCTGTTTGTCGTTCAGCCATACGACAAGGTCTCGACGCGCCTGATTGCTGAGCGTGCGGGTGTCAACATTGCGATGATCCGTTATTACTTTGGCAGTAAGGCCGGGTTGTTTGAAGCGATGCTGCGTGAAACGCTACGACCGATGCAATTGCAAATGCAAAGGTTGGTTGAAGAAAGCAGTCATGAGAACTTTCTTGATTTAATGAGGACTTACTACAAAGAGATGGTCAAGGTACCGAAGTTTCCGCGCTTGATAGCTCAAGTGATGAATATGCCTCCCTCTGAAGTGCAAAGAGAGTTGCTCGAAAAGGTTTTCCTCGATGTTGCAAAGCCAGCCCAAGATGTCATTTTTGAAAAGTTGGTTGAACAAGGCATCTTAAAACAGAACATGGATCCAAAATTGTGCCGTGTTTCGTATGTAAGCTTGATGGTGTTTCCTTTCATCGCTCCGCCGCCTTTATTGGCAATCCATGGGATTGAGATTAATGAAGAATTTCTTAATCGTTTAATCGAACACAACATTCAATTGATGACTGAAGGCTTTATTAACGCACCGAGCCCTTCTTCCGTGCAGGACCAAAGATAATGAAAATAAATAAAAAACTACTCTTCTTTCCAGCACTTGCGGTTGGTGTTATTGGCCTTGTCGCCGCGATTAACTTTAAGCCGGATCTTCCAACCAAACCTGTGGGTGATAGAGCCCGCTTAGTTGATACAGTGAGCCTAGAGCAACAACTGATAGCACCGTTAGCGGTTGGCTTTGGCAAAGTGGTGCCTAAAGTCGAATGGAAAGCGATTGCAGAGGTGACAGGCCAAATAGTGTATCGACATCCAGATCTTGAAAAAGGTCAGGTGATCCCCGCGGGAACGGTCGTGCTCAAGGTTGATCCATTGGATTATGAATTGAAGCTAATACAGGCAGAGGCGGATCTAAAATCAAGCCAAACCTCATTAGCGAAATTGAATCAAGAAGAAGATAACCTCAATCAGACTCTTAAGATAGAAAAGAATCGTTTGGTGATCAGCAATAAAGAGCTACAGCGTAAACAAGATCTGCGTAAGAAAGGTCTCACTTCTCAGTCTGATGTCGATCTACAGCAGCAAAGTGCATTGTCTCAGCAGAAGTTGGTATTAGATATCGCGAACCAAATCGCGTTAATGCCAGATGAAAAACGCGTCGCGGAAGCGGTGATTAAGGTCAATGTGTCTAAGGTAAAAGAGGCGCAGCGCTCTCTCGATAAGACCACTATCACTTTGCCAAGGGCAATGCGAATTGCTCAGGTTTATATCGAACAAAATCAAGTGGTTAACATTCAGCAGGAGATGTTTATTGCTCACGGGATTAATGTCATGGAAGTGGAGGCGCAACTTTCTATTCACGATATGCAAACTTTAGCCTCCAGCTTTAACCAGTTCCCTCGTGATGCTGCAGGAATCCCTAACCCTTATGAAGCGCCAATCAAAGCAAGCATTCAACTTAACAGCGGCAACCTGAACCTCAGTTGGCCAGCGAAGGTGGCAAGAATCAGCGAAACAGTTGATGAAAACCAAGCGACAGCGGGGATTATTCTCGAGATCGCTCAAGACTACTCACAATTGCAACCAGACAGCGCAACGCCTTTGGTTAACGGTATGTTTGTCAAAGCCGAGATTGAGGGTATCGCCAATCTAAGCTGGGTGGTTCCAGAGCGAGCACTGCATGGTGATAAGGTTTACCTGATGGATGACAATCAGCGTTTGCAAGTGGTCAATGTTGAAGTGCTTTATCGTAGAGACAATCAAGTGGTTGTGAGTGGCGAGCTACAAACTGGAGATAAACTGGTTCTTAATGACGTCCTGCCAGCAATTGAAGGCATGTTACTGAAAGAGTCGAACTCTGAAGAGGTTAAGCTTGAATCGGATACTCAGGAGAGTGCGTCATGATCAAGTTCTTTTCTAGGCACCCAACAGCTGCAAACTTGTTGATGCTTGGGTTATTGATCATGGGTATAAGCTCATTATCAACCATCAAGCGTGAAACCTTCCCCGCTTATGATCCGCCATATATTATGGCGGCCATCGTTTATCCCGGTGCATCACCACAAGAAGTGGAAGAAAGCTTGTGTGTACGAATGGAAGATGCCGTCGATGGCCTAGCTAACATTGAAGAGACTCAGTGTGAAGCGATCGAAGGCAGTGCTCGTTTAATTCTCAAGTTAAATGAAAAAGCGGACATCGGCCGAATGCTGGTGGATGTGCAAACCCAGATCAACTCGATCAATGATTTTCCGACTGAGATTGAATCGCCTGTTGTTCAAGAGCTAGATTGGAATGAACCGGTTGTTGATATCGCTATAACAGCCGAAACGTCGTGGCCGGAACTTAAGGCCTACGCGGAAGATCTTAAGCGTACCATGAAGCTTGATTACGATGTCTCTTTGGTCGAGGTCAGTGGTTTTTCTGATCATCAATATCGAGTGGAACTGGATACTCAAGCTATTCGTCAGCTGGGCTTGAGTGTCGGTGATATCGCGGATCAAATTGGTCGACAGAATGTAAAACTGCCGAGTGGTAACGTTGAAACACCAGACAAAAACTTCCTGATTCGTTTTGACGAGAGACGAATTACGCCTGTTGAACTGGAAAGCATCGTGGTTGGATCCGCGCCTAATGGCTCGGTGATCCGTTTGAGAGACATAGCCAAAATAACCGACCGCTTTGAGCTTGATGAACAAAAGGTGTTATTTGATGGCAAGCCTTCGGCGTTGCTTAAGATCAGTAAGAACAAAGAAGACGATGCGCTGCGAATCAAAGAGAACGTAACGCGATTCGTTGAAGATCAAAGTGCGATTGCTCCTGATGGCGTGACACTACAAATGACCAACGATCTCTCTTCTGTACTTTGGGATCGTCTAACCATGATGGTGAGCAATGGTTGGCAAGGTATTGTGCTGGTGTTCGCAACCATGTGGCTGTTCTTCAGCTTACGTTATTCGTTTTGGGTAGCGGCGGGGTTGCCGGTAGCCTTCCTTGGTGGTTTGTTCTTAATGGCCAACCTGGGTTTGTCGATCAACATTATGTCGCTAGTCGGCTTATTAATGGCAATCGGTATTATGATGGATGACGCCATCGTGATAGCTGAATCGATAGCGTCCCATTTAGACCGGGGGCAGAATGTTGATGATGCGGTGTACAACGGCGTTAAGAAAGTGCTTCCCGGAGTACTGTCTTCTTTCCTAACCACGGTGTGTATTTTTGGTAGCTTACTGTTTCTTGATGGTGAGATGGGCGCGGTGCTTAAGGCCGTTCCTCAAGTCTTGATTCTGGTGCTGTCGTTGAGCTTGATTGAAGCCTTCTTGATTCTACCTAATCACCTATCTCATTCATTACACAAAGAAAAGAATGATAAACCAGCGCTGCGCTTTAAGGTTGTATTACTTGAGAAGTTCGAGAACTTTCGTAATACCACTTTGATGAACATGGTTGAGAAAGTCGTGACGTTCCGTTATGCCTTTATGGGCGGAGTGATTACGCTGTTGTTGCTTTCGGTCGCCTTGATTGCTGGTGGTGTTGTTAAGTTTCAACCTTTCCCTGAGCTGGATGGTGATATTGCCGAAGCGCGTATTATTCTTCCGCCTGGCGCATCATTGTCTCAAACCGAGAAAGTGGTCGACAAAATT
Organism: Vibrio sp. 1CM8B; assembly: GCF_023161685.1. Taxonomy (NCBI): domain Bacteria; kingdom Pseudomonadati; phylum Pseudomonadota; class Gammaproteobacteria; order Vibrionales; family Vibrionaceae; genus Vibrio; species Vibrio sp. 1CM8B. Next base: position 227,298 of record NZ_JALNTU010000006.1, on the reverse strand, counting down.
GTCGCTTCTGCTGAGCGTTTGAATGAGCAATGGAGCGAAGAGGTTGAAGAAGGCAATACACTGGTCGAGCACATCACCAGCCAATTCAATGCCAACGCCGATGCCAATGAATCTGGCCCGCACTTAGCCACAGTACGCTTAGATTTACGCGGAGCAGAGAGCCGTAACACGGTTATCGATGATTTCATTGATGCGTGGCGTGAAGATATTGGCGATTTAGCGGATCCTATTTCATTGGTGTTCAAGCAACCGACCATGGGGCCGGGCGGTCGTGCTATTGAAATCCGTGCCAAACATGATGACCTGAGCGCGTTGAAATCTGCTTCTTTGGATATTCAGGAGTACCTTAATCAGTTTGATGGGGTGCATGGCGTGCTTGATGACATGCGCATGGGTAAAGAAGAGATCTTGGTGAAGCTGCGCCCTGGAGCTGAAACCTACAATGTGAATGGGCAGATGATTGCGTCTCAGTTACGAGCGGCTTTCTTTGGGCAAACGGCGGACGAGATTCAAATCGGTGTTGAGAATATCTCGATTGAAGTGCGTCTTGATAAGGAGCAAGCGGGCGACATACAGCAGCTGGCTAACTTCCCAATTATTACCGCAGATGGCAGTCAGATCCCGCTAGCAACGTTGGCGACATTAGATTTCCAACGTAACTACGTGCGAATTCAACGTATTGATGGGCTGAGAACCATCAGTATCTTTGGTGATATTGATAATAAGAAAGCGAGTTCATCCGCGATTTTGGCTCAGTTCCAAAAAGATGAAGCCGCCAAACTTATTCAGAAGTACCCGGGTTTACGCTTTGATTTCGAAGGGGAGGCCAAAGATGCGGCTAAGACAGGCGCTTCGATGGGCAAAGGATTCTTACTTGGCCTATTCGGTGTGTTTGCGATTCTTAGCTATCAGTTTAGAAGCTACTTAGAACCTGTGGTCGTGATGTTGGCGATTCCACTCGCCTTTATTGGGGTGGTCGTTGGTCACTGGATACTTGGGCACTCTTTGAGTATGCCAAGTATGATGGGTTTTGTGTCGCTTGCCGGTATTGTGGTTAATGATTCCATCTTGTTGGTGCAGTACATTCGTCACCATGTCGATGAGGGAGATAGCGTGCATGACTCGGTGGTGAAAGCCAGTCGTGAGCGTTTCCGAGCGGTATTCTTGACCTCAATGACGACTGCGGCAGGTTTGCTACCGCTATTGACGGAAACCAGCTTACAGGCACAGGTTATCCAGCCATTGGTTATTTCGATCGTATTCGGCATATTTGCCTCGACCTTACTAGTGCTGTTTATGATCCCAGCGGCCTACGCGATATTGGCGGATTTCGGTTTGGTGAAAAAGCACGAGCCATTAGCGCTATAGCCTTTAACACTTAATTATTTGCGAGCTCTACTATTATTAGCGAGCTCTAGTATCATTAGCGAACGCTATAACCATTAACTCGATAGAAGTAGCGTTTGCTTGCTTATATAAAGAAGTGAAAACATAGAAGAATAAAGCGGCCTTGGGTCGCTTTATTTTTATCGGTCGTTTCTATCGCTATCCTGACTTGATCCATTGACCTGTCTATCAAGCATGGGAAATTTCATTTTAGTTCATTCAAAACGTCACTTAACTGTCATTTGTTGAGCATAACTTGAGCCTTAACTGAATAAGGATTGTTAAGGAGATCGTATGCGTACTATCGAACCTATTGTCCGCTGGGATGTGGCATTTTCTGTTTTCTGTTTAAACAACCGCTATGGCGGGCAACATGCAACGCTCAGTAAAGCGGTGTCTCATACTGGAGATGGACACCTTTATGTTTTGATTGCCTTGATTGCACTGCTGGCCGATAGCAACACCGGTCGAGACTTTCTTTTGGTGGGCTTAACCGCCTTCGCAATCGAACTGCCTATTTATTGGTTTGCTAAAAATACCCTCAAGCGCCGTCGACCAGCTGAATTCTCTTCACTACTTCACTCTCATATTGTGCCATCCGATAAATACAGCCTGCCTTCAGGGCATTCCGCTGCTGCTTTTGTTATGGCGACCCTAATCGGGCATTTCTATCCGAGCTTGTACCTCTTTAGCTTGGTATGGGCAACTGCGATTGCAGGCTCTCGAATCCTGCTCGGTGTGCACTTTTTAACGGACGTACTGATTGGCGCAGCCTTGGGTATCGCTTGTACCAGCCTCGCTATCAGCTTCATCTTGTAATTATTTTGTTGGCAACCACTGCCGAGCTTAAGTGGCAAATTTAAAGGAACATGCATGAAAATTTTATATGGCGTACAAGGCACAGGAAATGGGCACATCGCTCGAGCGAGAGCAATGGCCGTCGCTTTTCGTCAGCAAAATATTGATGTCGATTTTCTGTTCTCTGGGCGAGATGAGAGCAAATACTTTTCGATGGAAGCGTTTGGCAACTATCAGACCCGCAGCGGCTTAACTTTTTACAGCGAGCAGGGGCAGGTTAAATACGGCAAAACATTCATGAAGAACAACATCTGGCGATTTCTCCGTGAGATTAACCAGATCGATCTTACGCCTTATGACTTAGTGATTAATGATTTTGAGCCTGTCACTGCATGGGCGGCTAAGAGACAAGGTGTGCCATGCATTGGGATAAGCCACCAGAATGCGTTTCGTTATGATGTACCCAAAGAAGGGGGCAACTGGATTGAACATTCAGTGATTCAACATTTCGCCCCAACCGAGCACTCAATTGGCTTGCACTGGTATCACTTTGAACAGCCGATTTTGCCGCCTATCGTTCACACGCTGGTTGGTGAGCAACAAACCAAAACAGCACAAGACTTTACGTTGGTCTATTTGCCATTTGAGGATCTTGAGTCGATCTCAGAGCTGCTGATGAAGTTTATTTCGCACAACTTTGTCTGTTACCACCCGGATGTTATTGAGCACAGCCGAGTCGAAAATATTGAGTTCAAACCACTCAGTCATGCGGGCTTCCAATTCGACCTCAATCAGTGCTCTGGAGTGGTCGCAAATGGCGGCTTTGAATTGCCATCTGAAGCCCTAACTTTGGGGAAGAAATTGCTTCTCAAACCACTCGAAGGGCAGTTCGAACAACAGAGCAATGTGGCGACGCTAGAGGCTCTTGGGTTAGCTCAAACCATGACCTTTTTAGATGCGGCTATCTTGCGTGCTTGGCTCAGTGAAAAACAGGCTGAAGTGGTCACCTATCCAGACGTGGCAAGTGCACTCGTTGAGTGGGTATTAGCGGGGAATTGGTCTAATCAAGATGACTTAAGAAAGCAACTTTGGGACAAGGTAGACTTTCCAAGTTATGCATCGCTCACCTAACTCATAAGTGTTATTTCTGAATCAGCTGGTCAACTAATTCATCGGTTCAATAAATTGTAACAATTGTAACCAAAAGATAGAACAGCTAAATAAGTCGAAATCAAACTCATAAGTTACGCTTTTTATATTTTTTTATAACTATATAAATTACTGATTTTTAGATGTTATTTAATCATTAAGATAAAATAAAATTATTCTTTATCAATCTTGTTGGTAGCTCGAGATGTATTGGTTAATAGTAATGTCAATCCGAAAAACATCGGTCTGATAAATATAAGAATTAGTGGTTATCTATTCTCATACCATTACCAATTTAACGCTGTCGAACCGACAAGAGGCAACTTGAATGTTAGATAAAAAAGACGCAATGAGTGCTATTGCAAGCTACAGAATGGAAAGCACACTTCGTGGAGTCGACTTAAATCTTTTGACTGTATTTGATGCAGTTATGCAAGAGCAAAACATTACACGTGCAGCTCACAATCTGGGTATGTCTCAGCCTGCTGTAAGTAACGCTGTTGCTCGTCTAAAAGTGATGTTTAACGACGAACTATTCATGCGTCAAGGTCGTGGTATTCAACCGACTCAACGTGCTCGTCAGCTGTTTGGTCCAATCCGCCAAGCGCTACAATTAGTACGCAACGAACTACCAAGTTCTGTGTTCTCTCCAGAGTCGTCTTCTCGCCTGTTCAAACTTGCGATTTGCAGCCCTTGTGACATGCGTTTTGCTCCTAAGATTATGTCGACAATCAACGACCAAGCACCGAGCGTTAAACTGCACATGGATGCTGAATTCGATCGTCAACTTTCTGAGCGTATGCGCTACCAAGAAATCGACTTCGTTATTGATTACGCTCGTTTTGATGAGCAAGGCTTCTCAAGCACTGAAATCTTCCAAGATGAATTAGTTGTGGTTGCTTCTGCTTCTCACCCACGCATCAACGGTGAAGTTTCTGCGGCAGAGCTGCTTAACGAAAAGCACGCAAAACTGTCTCGCATCCACGGTCAACGTAGCTTCTCTGAGCAAGCTTACCGTGACCTAGATTGCACGCCTTTCTACGAAGGTACGAGCTTGAGCAACGTTCTTTACGTTGTAGGCCAATCTGAACTAGTAACAATTGCTCCTCGTTGGATGGTAGAACATGCAGCAAACAAAGAGCAGCTTCAGATTCTAGATTTCCCATTCGATAATGCGGCGATTTCTGGCTTCCTAAGCTGGCACGAATCAAGTGAAAAGGACAAAGGACACATTTGGTTACGAGATCAGTTAATGATGATCTGTGGCGAAGTAGTGGCACTTAACTAGACACTAATCCCTATGATTTATAAGCCCTAAGCTAGGAGTCTGGCTTGGGGCTTTTTTATGCGCGCTATTTTAGTAGGTAGAAAACTTAGCGTGAGACGTACTATTACTTATAACTTTGAGCTTCATCAGTTGCCTTTTCCATGATCAGAGGTACACTTGTGCGCTCAAAAAAGCTTACAGGTGTAAGCCAAAGGTAAAGAGATGGCCAATTTAGATTTTCATATCGTAAAAAGACTTCGTGACCAAATTGCCCAAGGCGGCAACCGTACAGCTTTGAAGCACAAAGTAGACAATGTATGGCAAGGCATTAGCTGGGAACAGTTTGGACAACAAATCGATACGCTTTCATTAGCACTGTTGGCTCAAGGACTGAGAGTTCAGGATAAGATCGGTATCTATTCGAACAATATGCCTCAATGGACCGTGGCAGATTTTGCATCTTTACAAGCACGCCTTGTGACTGTGCCGATTTATCCAACGAACACAGCAGCACAGTCTTCTTACATCATCCAAAATGCAGATGTGAAGATCTTATTCGTTGGTGAGCAAGTTCAATTCGATGCGGCGGTTAGCCTGTTTGAAGAGTGCGAGCAGCTAGAAGTTGTTGTGGCTATGTCTGATGACATCGACCTGCAAGGACACAGCTTTGCCGTCTCTTGGAATGACTTCATGGCGCGTGGCGTTGAAGCACAACAAGCTGAACTTGACGTGCGTCTTGCTGATGCAAGCATGGACGACTTACTAACTCTTATCTATACCTCTGGTACCACAGGTCAGCCAAAAGGCGTAATGCTTGATTACACCAATATTGGTTACCAGTTAGAAGGCCACGATGAGCGCCTTAGCCTAAGCAAAGATGATGTCTCATTGTGTTTCCTACCGTTATCACACGTATTTGAGCGTGCTTGGACGTTCTACGTTCTCTATAAAGGCGCAACCAACTGCTACCTGCAAGATACGATGCAAGTGCGTGATGCGCTAAGTGATGTCAAACCTACCGTAATGTGTGCGGTTCCACGTTTCTACGAGAAGATCTTCTCTGCGATTCACGAGAAGGTATCTAAAGCGCCATTTATTCGTAAAGTGCTATTTACTTGGGCGGTGAACATGGGAGCAAAGCTTTCAGTTTGTCACCAAGAAGGTCGTACTCCATCGTTGATGCTGAAGAAGAGCCATGCGTTAGCCGATAAGCTTGTGCTATCTAAACTGCGCGCTCTACTCGGCGGTAACATTAACTTCATGCCATGTGGTGGTGCGAAGCTTGATGAGACGATTGGTCGCTTCTTCCATGCTATCGGCATCAACGTAAAACTTGGCTACGGCATGACAGAAACCACAGCAACAGTATCTTGTTGGGATGACCGCTGTTTTAACCCTGATTCGATTGGTATGTCGATGCCGGGCGCAGAAGTAAAAATTGGTGCTAAGGACGAGATTCTTGTTCGTGGTCCAATGGTGATGCGTGGCTACTACAAGATGCCAGAAGAGACCGCTAAGACATTCGATGAGCACGGTTTCTTGAAAACCGGTGATGCGGGTCATTTTGATGAAAATGGTAACCTGTTCATTACTGATCGCATCAAAGAGCTGATGAAAACCTCTGGTGGTAAGTACATTGCACCGCAAGTGGTTGAAGGCGCGATTGGTAAAGATCACTTTATCGAACAGATTGCTGTTATCGCTGATACGCGCAAATTCGTTTCTGCGCTGATTGTTCCTTGTTATGACTCGCTAGAAGAGTACGCCAAAGAGCTTAATATCAAGTATCACGATCGCGTTGAGCTTGTTAAGCATCACCAAATCGTCGAGATGCTAGAAAAGCGTGTGAATGACCTACAGCAAGAACTGGCTAAGTTTGAGCAAGTAAAGAAATTCAAACTGCTACCAAAAGCATTTTCTATGGATGATGGTGAACTGACACCAACTCAGAAATTGCGTCGTAAAGTTATCAACGATAAGTATCAAGACGAAATCGAAGAAATGTACAACGAAAAGCCTAAAGATAAGTAGTTTTCTGCTTAGATAAATTTTCAGTTGTTTAAAAATCCCCCTACGAATGTGATTGCATTTTTAGGGGGATTTTTTGTATCTAATGACACAGCACAATGTGCGAAAGCGCACACCAGCAGGCTCGCTGTTTATCGATAAATAGCGATCTATTGAAATATTAAGTGCTTTTTTTTGTCTGGTAACCAGTTTTTAAAACTGGTGATTGGGGCTGAGTTGGGTTTTATTTGATGCTTTGAGCTAATAGTTGGTTTTTTGGCACAGTTGCCGAATAACAGGTGTTAGACCAGATGATAATAAAGCGTTAAAGTTGTTTCGTATTACTGTTTGTTGTTATCACGACAGACAGCCATAGCCGAAAAAGTGGAAGTATTTCGAATTAGGCTACGAATAAGCCCTAGACTATGAAAAACCAGCCCAACATGTTCACCAAATATGATTGGAAACTGGTGAGGAGAGCAATATGACAACAAAACCTGAAACAGCAATGTTATCCGGCGCTGAGATGGTGGTGCAGTCTCTAATTGAAGAGGGTGTAGAACAAATCTTTGGTTACCCAGGTGGTTCTGTACTTGATATCTACGATGCGCTGCATGCTAAAACTGCTGAAATTAAACACGTATTAGTGCGACACGAACAAGCCGCTACCCACATGGCAGATGGCTATACTCGTTCTACCGGTAAACCGGGTGTAGTACTTGTGTGTTCTGGTCCAGGTGCGACCAATACCGTTACTGGTATTGCAACCGCCTACATGGACTCAATCCCAATGATTGTTATTTCTGGTAACGTACCAAATAACCTCATTGGTAATGACGCCTTCCAAGAGTGTGACATTGTGGGTGTATCACGCCCGATCGTTAAACACAGCTTCTTAGTTAAGAAAGCGGAAGATATCCCTGAAGTCGTTAAAAAAGCATTCTATATTTCAACGACAGGACGTCCCGGTCCTGTGGTTATTGATCTGCCGAAAGACATCTTAAACCCACAAATCAAGCTTCCTTATGAATACCCAGAAACGATCAAAATGCGTTCGTATAACCCAACGGTTACGGGTCATAAAGGTCAGATCAAAAAGGCGCTAAAAGCCCTTCTTGAAGCGAAGAAGCCGGTACTTTATGTCGGTGGTGGTGCGGTTATTTCTGAGGCAGATAAGCCGCTGTTAAAATTAGCAGAGGCACTGAATTTACCTGTGGTAAGCACCCTAATGGGACTTGGCGCTTTCCCTGGCACCCATAAGAACTCTTTGGGTATGTTGGGCATGCATGGTTTGTATGAAGCCAATATGGCGATGCACAATGCGGATTTGATCTTTGGTATTGGCGTACGTTTCGATGATCGAACGACCAATAACCTAGATAAGTACTGCCCTGATGCGAAGATCATGCACATTGATATCGACCCATCTTCAATCTCTAAGAACGTAAAAGTGGATCTGCCGATTGTAGGTTCAGCTGAAAAGGTTCTAGAGAGCATGGTGAACTTGCTCGTTGAGCAAGGCGGCACTAACGATGCAGAAGCGATTGAAAGTTGGTGGAGTGAAATTAAGCAGTGGCAAGAGCGTGACTGCCTAGCTTACGAGAAATCGTCTGAGCGCATCAAACCACAGCAAGTAATTGAAACACTGCATAAAGTAACCAATGGCGATGCCTATGTTGCTTCTGACGTAGGTCAACACCAAATGTTTGCTGCTTTGTACTACCCGTTTAACAAGCCACGTCGTTGGATTAATTCTGGTGGTCTAGGTACGATGGGCTTTGGTTTGCCAGCTGGTATGGGCGTTAAGTTTGCTAAACCAGACGAAGAAGTGGTTGTGGTAACCGGTGACGGCAGTATTCAAATGAATATCCAAGAGCTGTCGACTGCGCTGCAATACAATATCCCGGTTAAGATTATTAACCTTAACAACCGTTTCCTAGGCATGGTAAAACAGTGGCAAGACATTGTTTATCAAGGCCGTTACTCTAACTCATATATGGACTCTGTTCCTGATTTTGCTGCTATCGCTGAGGCTTATGGCCACGTTGGTATGCGCATTTCATCTCCGGATGAATTGGAATCAGGATTGGAAAAAGCACTAGCGATGAAAGACCGTTTGGTATTTGTCGACATCAGTGTGGATGACACCGAGCACGTATACCCAATGCAGATCAAAGGCGAGGGTATGGATAACATGTGGCTAAGCAAAACGGAGAGAACATAATATGAGACACATTATTTCACTACTAATGGAAAACCAACCTGGTGCGCTTTCTCGTGTGGTTGGCTTGTTTTCTCAGCGTGGCTACAACATCGAGTCTTTGAACGTATCTCCAACCGATGATCCGACGCTGTCTCGTTTGAACGTAACCACTAACTCGAGCGAAATGCAGCTTGAGCAGATTCAGAAACAGTTACATAAGCTAATCGACGTACTTAAAGTACAAGAAGTGTCTGAACTTGAGCACATCGAACGCGAGCTGTTGATGGTAAAAGTTCGTGCGAGCGGCTTTGCTCGTGCGGAAGTGAAGCGCACAGCAGATATCTTCCGTGGTCAGATTGTTGATGTCACGGCTTCTCAATATACGGTTCAAATGGCGGGTACGAGCGAGAAACTGGATGCCTTCATTCAGGCGCTGTCTGAAGTGACGGAAGTGCTTGAAGTAGCTCGAAGTGGTGTTGTTGGCATCGCACGAGGCGAACGTGCGTTGAAAGCCTAGACGATAAGTCTTTAAAAAATAACTTTAAAGCCGCTTTTTTAAGCGGCTTTTATTTTGTTAATTTTTTAGAGTGCTATAATCCCGCGCTGCACTTCCATTCATCTGAGTTAGCAATGCGAAATAAAAAATCAATAATTACATTGCTGATTATCTCTATCATATTGTCTTCTGCAGTCTGTCTGTATTATTTACAGCGTTACAAAGAAGTAAAACAGCAGAGCTTTGACTACTCAGCTAAGCAAGCCGTTCATCAATTAGTGTATGCCAAGCGAGATTACGATCTTCTCAAGACTCAGTTAGTCTCGGTAATGGATCTACTCAGTCATAGCCAGAGCTTGGTTAACTTTGCTTCTTCTCCCTCAGACCAAACCAAACATCTACTTGAAGAGGTCTGGCAATCTGTTCTCGTGAATCAGAAGTGGTATACACAAATCCATCTGTTAGATGTCACAGGCAAAGAACTGGTACGCGTTAACTATTCCTCTGATACCGGTAGAGTGACGTTTCCTCAACAACTGCAAGATAGGTCGGATTCTAACTACTTCCAATACGCTCAAAAACTAGAAGCCGAACAGATTGGCGGTTGGGGTATTGAGCTTGAAACTGAGCATGGTGAAGTCACCTTCCCTTATTCGCCGGTAATCCGTGTCTTTACCCCCGTAGAAACCCCTGACGAAAGAGTAGGCTATCTCGTCATCAATCTCGATGTATGGGGCTTATCGTCGCGTCTGAGCTTTTCACCTGATAACGATCTTCGAGCAGAAGTTCTCAATGACGCGGGCTACTTCATCGCGAGTAACAACAGCGGTAAATTGTTCGGAGACTCTATTCCTGAAAGAAAAGGCTACAACCTGAAAAATATCGCGCCGAAGACGTGGGATGCGATCTCCAATGATCAGGTGGGACACGTTTTTGAAGATGGTAATTTGTTTGCTTTTAACACGGTTATGCTCGCGAACAGTCAAAAGGTTCATTTGCTGATTCAACTTAATCAGAAGCAATTGATGGATAGGGCTGAACCGAGCTTAAGTGACCTCTCTCAAGAAGAAGTGTTTGTATTGCTAACGGTGCTGATTTTCGCCTTCCCATTTGCTTACCTGGTGACGCACTACCGACGCCGAAGCCTGGAGAGTAAATTGGCACGCGCCGCATTGAATGGCATGTCGGCAGTGATGATCTCTGATAAGCAGCACCGCACAATGATGATCAATAACGAATTTGAGAACATGACAGGGTACTGCAAAAAACAAGTTATCGGTCAGAATGCATTGCAACTGTTGCTTGAGAATACCGATCAAGTGCTCTCAAGCTCGGCTATTTGGAGTCATTTAGAGCAAGAAGAAGTATGGGAAGGGGAGGTTCAGTGTAAGAACAAGCTGCGTATTCCTTTTACTGCGATCATGCGAGTGCATGCGGTCAAAAACAATTCAGGCAAAGTCAGTTACTACATCACCTCGTTGGTTGATATTTCCGTAAGGAAGGAGCTTGAGGTGCGTTTGAGGATTTTAAGTGAACGTGACTCTTTGAGTAACCTCTGGAACCGACGAAAGTTCGAAGAGCAGTTGGCCTACTATTCTCGCTTGGTTGAGCGTTACCCGAACGAAGCGACCACTTGCTTAGCCTTAGTCGACATCGATAACTTCAAGCGAATCAATGATGAACTTGGCCACGACGAAGGCGACCGTGTGATCGCTGGTGTTGCTAAGCTTCTGCAAGACAGCCTTCGTGGGACGGATTTTGTTGCACGTGTCGGAGGAGAAGAGTTTGCACTCTTGATGCCACACACCTCACTGCCAGAAGCAAAGCGCGTATTGGATCGCTTACGAATCGAGATTGAGCTAGCGGCCGGAACTAAGGTAACAGTGAGTGTTGGCTTTACGGATTTAACCAGTAACAGTACTCGCTCGTACAAGTGTGCGGATGTTGCGCTTTACGAATCTAAATCGTCTGGTCGTAATACGGTCTCTATGTGTCCTAGCTATGATGATGTCGCTTAGGCTCGCTTCTATCTAGTCCTGTCTTCTATTTGCTTCACCTCTTCAAGTCGCGCCCCGACTCCTTTTTCCTTTCCCTCTTTTTATTAGGAATCTCACTTTTGAGCGACCTGTGTTACAAAATCTATACAGTTAGACTAAAGTCTAATGCTGGTGAGAATTTGAGCTAAAATGAACAGTAAGTAAACTACTTTGCTTCAGATTACATCGTGTTAAACGATGTAATAAATAGAGTGTTTACCAGATGTAAAAGGATGACACCGTTAACTTAATTCAGCTGGTTAGCTAGCCTTATCAATAGCTTGAAAGGCAGCAGTAGAATTAGGTTAGCTGGAGCAAGAGTTTGGGGATCATACAGTCTGGTTAAAAGAGGCGTGGTATGTTTGTCGATTTTTTAGTGAGGTTAACCATAGGCACATTAGCCATTCTTGGCTTTCAGCTTAGTGCATTGTATTTTTTACCTATGGTTGTGCTGCTCAATACTCATCACAAAGAGTTTTTTGGGTGGTAGTTCAGTCGTGGTACTGGAAAAAAAACGGAGCCGTTGGGCTCCGTTTTTATTTGGTGAGAATCTATCTTGGCATTATGCCGCTTCGATAACTTCTTCAATTCGTTTCATTGAACCTAGTAAGTGTTGATCAAGCAGTTCTGTCGCTTGTTCTACATTCTTAGAGAGTACTAGCTTCATGATCATTTCGTGCTCATCAATATTGAACAGATCATCAGATGCGCTTTCTGCAGACATAGCGAGGAAGCGGTAACGTTTCACTTGGTTAATTAGGTCATCAAAGAACTTAAACATGTTCTCTGAATCAGCGCCTTCAAGTAACGCAACATGGAACTGCTGATGGCGCTCTTCCCACTCAACACAATCAAACTCTTCAGATACGTACTGCACTCGCGACAGTTTATGGTAAGACGTTAATACATCTAGTTCCCAGCTCTCATCACCCGCTGAAATCGCTTTTTTAAGCAGAACAGAAGAGACAACACGAAGGCTTTCGTAGAGGTCATTCAGTTCTTTCTTTGATACAGGAGATACCCAGCAGCCTTTTTGTGGCTCAAGCTTTACGTATTTGCTCCAAGATAATTGTACCAAGGCTTCACGAATAGGGGATGCGCCAACGTTGTAGCGTGCTTTTAGATCAGCAACAACGAGCTTTTGGCCTGGGGTTAACTCACCATTAAGAATATCTTGGCGAATCATCTTTGATACTTTGTCAGTGAGCGTAGGACTAGACATTACAAACCTCATCTATATATGATTTCTAGTCTGCTAATCCGTCTCTTAGAAAGAGCCAATTGGAAGTTAACAGTACGTAGTTCTATTGTGAATGATAATACAGCGTACTGAAAAGTTAGGCAAGATTTTGTTTCATAAAAAAAGAGGGCCGAAGCCCTCTTTTATATTTTATGCGAATCGGTTCATTCTTATAGAACGTGAACAGATGCCGTGTTTGTAGTACCAGAAGCTACTAGAGCACCAGAAACCATAACTACGATGTCGCCTTTGTTACCTAGGCCAGATTGTAGAGCGATTTCTTTACCGTTGATGTAGAACGCGTCTGTGTTCTCGATAGAGTCAACAAGAACTGGCTTAACACCTTTAGTAAGAACTAGCTGTGCAGCTGTCTTTTCGTTAGTTGTTAGAGCAAGGATGTTTGCAGTTGGGAAGTACTTACGTACTGAACGTGCAGACTTACCGCCTTCAGTTGCAACAACGATTAGAGGAGCAGCTAGCTTCTCTGCAGTGTCTACAGCGCCTTTACATACTGCTTCAGTGATGCGTAGACGTGGGCTGTCTAGACGAGAACCTAGCTCGGCTTTAAGAGCTGAATCAGTACGGTTCGCGATTTGAGCCATGATAGTAACAGCTTCAACTGGGTACTTACCTTTAGCAGTTTCACCAGAAAGCATTACAGCATCAGTACCATCCATGATTGCGTTCGCAACGTCACCCGCTTCTGCACGAGTTGGACGTGGGTTGCTGATCATAGAGTCAAGCATTTGAGTTGCAGTGATAACCATCTTACGTGCACGGTTACACTTCTCGATCATCATCTTCTGAGCGAAGATTACTTCTTCAGCTGGGATTTCAACACCTAGGTCACCACGAGCAACCATGATGCCGTCAGAAGCTTCAAGGATTGAATCGAAGTTATCTACACCTTCTTGGTTTTCAATCTTAGAAATGATGTGGATGTTCTCGCCGCCGTTAGCGTTTAGAAGCTCACGGATTTCTTTAACGTCTTCTTCTTTACGGATGAAAGAAGCAGCAACGAAATCAACGCCTTGTTCACAACCAAACTTAAGGTCAGCTTTGTCTTTCTCAGAAAGAGCTGGAAGTTGAACAGAAACGCCAGGAAGGTTAACACCTTTGTTTTCGCCTAGAGCACCGTTGTTAAGAACTTTACACTTAACTTCAGTTTCTGTTGTTGCGATAACTTCCATTTCGATTAGGCCGTCATCAACAAGGATAGTGTTACCCGCTGTTAGGTCTTTAGCGAAACCTAGGTAAGTTACTGCTACTACGTCTTTGTTACCAACAACTGTTGCGTCAGTTGTGAAAGTGAACTCTTGACCAGCTACTAGATCTACGTCGTTACCATCTTCAAGCTTGATAGTACGGATTTCTGGACCTTTAGTATCTAGAAGGATAGCAAGTTGCTCACCTTTGTTTTCCATTACTTTACGGAAGTTCGCGATACGAGTGCCGTGCTCTGCGAAATCACCGTGAGAGAAGTTAAGACGCATAACGTTCATGCCAGCATCTACTAGTTCAGTTAGCTTCTCTACAGATTCAGTTTTAGGGCCAATCGTACATACGATTTTGGTCTTTTTCATGGAAGGTACTCTCCGGTAAGTATTGTTACAATTTGAAATTTATTTAAGTTCTGAAGATTGGTCCGCTACATCAACATTTTGTGCCTGTTGTGTAAAAGCGCGGGACTTCCAATATGTCCTTCAGAGTTGTAAGTCTTTCATCAATTTTAGTCATTTTATGACCAAAAGATTTTGATTCAATATCGGTTTTATGTGACTTACCCCACTATATAGGCGGTAAGTTGCAAAAAAATAACAGTCAGTTTTGTAATTTTTTTTCTTTTCGGGTGCGGATTCTACCACCTAATGAGTTCAATATCACTGCTTAACAATTGTCTTAGGACAAGGTTTTATCGCTATTTATTAATTTTTTGGATCAAAATAAATGGACTAAATAGTTTCGTTGTAACTATAATATCTTTCATATCGAAACTTAATGGTCTTTTTTAAATGTCGAAACGAAACACGCAGCTCAGAAGACATGCAATTTCTAACCTAGTGAATGAAAAAGGGGAGGTTAGTGTTGATGAATTATCCGCTAAGTTCGAAACCTCAGAGGTCACTATTAGAAAGGACTTGGCGTCTTTAGAGAAAAACGGTCAGCTTTTACGCCGTTATGGTGGTGCGATTTCGTTACCGAAAGAGGTTGTTAATGAAGAACTGGGTCAACAAGTTTCGACTCGAAAGGTTTCATTGGCAAAAGCCGCTGCAGATTTAATTCGCGACCATAACCGCATCGTGATCGATAGTGGCAGTACTACAGGTGCCCTAATTCAGCAGCTTAATGCCAAGCGTGGCTTGGTTGTTATGACCAACTCATTGCACGTCGCTAATGCGCTTAATGAGCTTGAAAGCGAGCCTACATTATTAATGACTGGCGGCACTTGGGATACGCATTCGGACTCTTTCCAAGGCAAAGTCGCAGAGTCGGTGCTTCGCGCTTACGATTTTGACCAACTATTCATCGGGGCCGATGGTATCGACCTTGATAGAGGTACAACCACGTTTAATGAGTTGGTTGGCCTAAGCAAAGTAATGGCTGAAGTGTCACGAGAAGTGATCGTGATGGTTGAGTCGGAAAAGGTGGGACGAAAGATCCCGAACTTAGAGCTGGCATGGGAACACATTGACATCTTAATTACAGATACAGACTTAGGCGAAGAATCCATAGCAAGTATCGAATCACATGATGTTCGCGTGATCCTGACCGATCCAGCGTAAAAACAAATTTAAGTATTATGCATTTACCTTCCTATAATTGATCTTAATAAAGATATGGCCTTTGCTTGCTGCCAATAGGAATAAACGAAATTGATGGAGTAAAACTATGTGTGGAATTGTTGGTGCAGTAGCACAGCGTGATGTAGCCGAAATTTTAGTAGAAGGCCTTCGCCGCCTAGAATACCGAGGCTACGATTCAGCGGGTGTCGCTGTAGTTGATACCGAAGCTAACTTAACTCGTGTCCGCCGCCTTGGTAAAGTACAAGAGCTCGCTGACGCGGTAGACGAGCAACATGTGATTGGTGGTACAGGTATCGCTCACACTCGTTGGGCAACACACGGTGAGCCATCTGAAGCGAACGCCCACCCACACATGTCTGGCGATATTGCCGTTGTGCACAATGGCATTATCGAAAACCACGAAGCACTGCGCGCTATGCTGCAAGAGCGTGGCTACGTGTTTACTTCACAAACAGATACAGAAGTTATCGCTCACTTAGTTGAGTGGGAACTTCGCACTTCAGCTTCTTTGGTTGAAGCGCTACAGAAAACCGCAAAACAATTAGACGGCGCGTACGGCACGGTTGTTGTTGATCGTAAAGATCCTAGCCGTATCGTTGTGGCTCGTTCTGGTAGCCCTATCGTTATTGGTTTTGGTGTGGGTGAGAACTTCCTGGCATCAGACCAACTTGCACTGCTAAGTGTAACTCGTCGCTTCATGTACCTAGAAGAAGGTGATGTTGCTGAGGTTACTCGTCGTGATGTAACGGTATTTGATGTAGCGGGTGAGCGTGTAGAGCGTGAAATCGTAGAATCAAACGCAGAACATGATGCTGGTGATAAAGGTCAATACCGTCACTTCATGCAGAAAGAGATCTTCGAACAGCCAACCGCGCTGATCAACACAATGGAAGGCCGTATCTCTGACACTTCGGTTATCACTAACGCAATCGGTGTTAAAGCGGAAGAGATCCTCAGCAAGGTTGAACACGTACAGATCATCGCATGTGGTACCTCTTATAACTCAGGCATGGCAGCTCGCTACTGGTTTGAATCTCTAGCTGGCGTAAGCTGTGACGTAGAGATCGCCTCTGAGTTCCGTTACCGTGACTTCGTTGTTCGCCCGAATAGCCTGTTGGTGACTCTGTCTCAGTCTGGTGAAACTGCGGATACGCTTGCTGCACTTCGTCTTGCAAAAGAGAAGGGCTACATGTCAGCAATGACCATCTGTAACGTTGCCGGTTCTTCGCTGGTTCGTGAATCTGACTTTGCTTTTATGACTCGCGCAGGAACGGAGATCGGTGTTGCTTCTACGAAAGCGTTCACAACTCAACTAGCAGCAATGCTGATGATGGTTACTTCAATTGGTCGCCTACAAGGTCGTATCAATGAAGAGAAAGAAGCGGAAATCGTAAAAGCACTGCACGACTTGCCAGCTGACATTGAGAAAGCACTCGCGTTTGACAAAGAGATCGAAGCGTTAGCACCTGACTTTGCTGATAAGCACCATACTCTGTTTTTAGGTCGTGGTGAGTTCTACCCAATCGCGATGGAAGCGTCTCTTAAACTGAAAGAGATCTCTTACATCCACGCAGAAGCATACGCGGCTGGTGAGCTTAAGCACGGTCCTTTGGCTCTTATCGATGCAGATATGCCAGTTGTCGTTATTGCACCAAGTAACGACTTGCTAGAGAAGCTGAAATCAAACGTTGAAGAAGTCCGTGCTCGTGGCGGCCTGTTGTATGTATTTGCAGATGAAGCTGCTGGTTTCGAAAGCGATGAGAACATGAAGATTATCAAGATGCCTCACGTAAGTGAAGTAACGGCATCTATCTACTACACAGTACCAATGCAGCTGCTGTCTTACCATGTTGCGTTGATCAAAGGTACCGACGTTGACCAACCTCGTAATCTAGCGAAAGCTGTTACCGTTGAATAATCGTGCACTTGCTAAGATATAGATATGTCGGTAGACATTAAAGTTTGAAACTGTGACATTAAAGTTTGAAACTGTAACACTAAAGTTGAAAACTTTTTAAACCCGGTTAAACTGATTAAAAGTTAACCGG
Source organism: Vibrio sp. 1CM8B (assembly GCF_023161685.1). NCBI lineage: Bacteria > Pseudomonadati > Pseudomonadota > Gammaproteobacteria > Vibrionales > Vibrionaceae > Vibrio > Vibrio sp. 1CM8B. The sequence goes on along the minus strand of NZ_JALNTU010000006.1, from coordinate 209,864 downwards.
GTTTTTGTTATGGCAAAATCAAAGTACGTTTTAACTGAAAAACAAATCATCAAGCGGATAAATGAAGGCCGAGGTGCAGGAAGGCTTTCCAACTATAAGCCGTGGCTGTATGTTACTGAGGTTCCTTCAGAAGGCCGATCTCAGAGAGTCTACTCTCACCTAACTGGCCGAATTCATCATGTACTATCGGATCTTGAGTTCGCAGTCTTTCTACTTCTAGACCATAACCCTGCCGTAACAGACATTCGTGAGCAGTTTCCACTCAACAGGGATGACACTCTTAATATTTCCAAGGAAGGTCAGCTTTGGCACCCTTCGCAAGGAGGGATAAACCTTGTCATGTCCTCAGATTTTTTGATTAACACAGCTTCTAAAACCCAGCCTAAGTTTGCTATTCAAGCAAAGTACTCCAAAGATTTAAAAGACCCAAGAACCATTGAAAAGCTTGAAATAGAACGCCGTTATTGGCAGCTCAAAAAAATCCCCTGGTTCCTAGTGACAGATAAAGAGATAGACAAAACAGTCGTATCGAATATTGAGTGGCTATACGGGGTTAAGGGATACTTTGATGAAGTAATAACGGATGAGCTATCGCTTACTTTTGGGCATATCGGTGCTTATTTTGTTCAACACCCAGAAAGAAAAGTCGTTGAACTGTGTAAAGAGTATGACATGGCATACCAGCAAGATCTTGGTCAGTCACTTTATGATATTCGTTTAATGTGTGCAGCAAGGCTTATTACGTTCGATATTCGTTTACCATTTTATAGTTTGAAAGCTAAAGAAATTGCGTTTAGAAGCGGATCTTTGTTCGGGGGGCATCGTAATGTGGCCAGTTAACGAAACTCTAGCGTTTAACGGTAAGGCGTACCGCGTGCTTTTTACTGAGACAAGTTACTTCTATTGGATCGCTATTGATGAGGATAAAGGTTTACCTGAAAGAGTCTATTTTGATGAATGCCGCAACTGGGTCGATGAAGGGCGTATAGAAAAAATTCCTGACCCTTATTCATATCTTCAAGGAGAATCTTGGAGCAAAGAGTCAAATGTATATCAGGAAAGGCACAACGACTTTGATTTGATTAAGCCTATCGTAGATGGCGAAGGAGCGTTTGACAAAAGAGTTCGAGCAAAAAGGTTTAGTCATGCGGTTGCCAGTTCAAATAAAACAAAATCGACCATCTATCGTTTAGTTCGGAGATATTGGCAGCGTGGACAAATAAAAAATGCTCTAATACCAGATTACAAAAACTCAGGCGCTGCCGGAAAGAGAAGAAACTTCACAACAAATAAAGCTGGTAAGTCTAGGGTTTACGGCGTCGGTGATGGCAAACAAGTCACTGAAGAAATCAGAAAACAGTTCCGAATTATTTGTGATAAATATTTGATGAATGATAAAGGGAACTCCGTTGCTTATGCACATAGGAAGTTTTCAAAAGCATATAAATTAAAGAACCCAGATGCTGAAGAGCATGAAATTCCAACACTCCGCCAATTTAGATATTTCTACAAAACCGAGTATAGCAAGGTCACAAAGCTTACCGTTCAAACACCTCAAGGCAATTACAATAAAGATGTTAGGCCACTACATGGAACTGCAACCGAGCAAGCTTTAGGCCCAGGTAGTCGATATGAGATTGATGCCACCATTGCAGATATTTACTTAGTAGATGATGACGATGCAGACAAGGTTATCGGTCGGCCGACGATTTATATGGTCATTGATGTTTTTAGTCGAATGGTTGCTGGTTTTTATATTGGTTTCGATAATCCATCTTTCCCCGTTGCAATGAAAGCCCTGATATGCAGCTTTAGCAGCAAAGTAGAAACCTGCGCAAAATATGGTATCGATATTTCAGAAGAACAGTGGCCATGCATAGGTATTCCTGATGTATTGCTAGCTGATCGCGGTGAATTGATGAGCCACCAAGCAAATTATTTGGTTGATGCTATTGGTGTTCGACTTGAAAGTGCTCCACCTCGAAGAGGCGATGCTAAAGGCATTGTCGAGAGATCATTTGGCACATTACAGGCTAAGTTCAAGCCCTATATGCCAGGTGTCGTAACTGGTAACAAGGTTAAGAAGCACGGTGAAAAAGATTATAGAGTTGAAGCTGCTGTGGCGAGATCTGACTTTGTTGAGATATTGCTCTATTCAATACTTGCTCACAACTTAAATAAACCTTTAGAAAAGTACGATCGTGCTCCTGATATGCCAGAAAACCTTCCCTCGATCCCAATTGAACTTTGGAAGTGGGGGCTTCAACATCGTACTGGACGTATACGAGCCATTGATACGGATCTTGCAAAGGTACTGCTGTTACCGCGTCAAAAAGTCACTGTATCCGAGTTAGGCATAAAGTTATGGGGATTAACCTACACAGGAAAAGAAATTATTCAGATAGGATGGATGCACCGCTCTTCGGAAGTATCTAGACCTAAAAAACTATTTGCAGCTTATGAGCTTGGTTCTGCTAATCACATATATCTTTTTCCTGAAGAAGGAAAAAATACATTTTGGGTTTGTGATCTTTCTAGTCGAAGTAGAGAGTTCCGTGATCTAACTTGGTATCAAGTATGGGAACGTCAAGCGGCTCAAAAACAGAGTTTGGCTGAGGCTAACTATCAATTTGCACCAGTAGAACGGGATTTTGATGATCTTCTTGAAAAGAAACTGAAGAAGGCTAAAAAGAATCGTAAAACCAGTACATTGAGCAACGCGCAAAAGATAAATGAAATTAAAGACAATAAACGGAATGCGCGAGAGAAAGAGAGAAAGGAATTAGCAATACAGCCCGCTAGGGCAAAACAAGAAGAAGTCGCGCTGGTGATACCTATAAAGGGAGAGGAGGAAAGTTATCAACTGCCTGACTTCATACCGGAGCTATTTGATGATGAGGATGATAACTGATGAAAAAATGCCAAGATCATCGTGTAGTTGCCGTCTATCAAAGTGCAACACTCTCAGCTTATCGAGATAACCCGCTGATAGAAGCACTACCACCGATAAATAGTTTCCTGGTCGATTCGATTGCTCTAAAGGGCTCGTTAAGGTGCACCGCAGAAGATATTCATCGAAATGGCATTGAAAGAGCGCATAGTATCTGTCGTGTTATTGATGATTTTTTCCAGCCCCTCAGTCAGCACATACAGTTACATGAACGACTTTCATTGATGATACGGCGTGGCTATGTTGGAAGAAATCCCGAAACAGGTGATTGGGCAAGACATATACAAAATGGTTACGAGCGTGTTTTATCTGGTGATTTGAAGGCGATAAAGTTCACGGAAGTTTGTTCTACAGCCCAAAGCATGACATTGATTGGATGTAGCGGCAATGGCAAAACAACAGCGATCAAGCAGCTTTTGTCGTTATATCCTCAAGTTATTTACCACCCTGACAGAAATCTTGAGCAAGTCGTTTATCTAAAAATTGACTGCTCCCATGATGGATCACTTAAAGAGCTGTGCTTGAACTTTTTTCGTGCGATGGATAGAGCATTAGGAACATCCAACTACGAAAGACAATACTCGATGAGCAAAAGGCCCAGTATTGAAACACTTTTGGCTGCAATGGCCCAAGTTGCAAATACTCACGCAGTAGGTGTTCTTATTATTGATGAAATACAGCATCTTAGCCGTTCTCGCTCTGGTGGATCTGAGAAAATGCTCAATTTTTTTGTGACATTAGTAAATACCATTGGTCTTCCTGTTATTTTGGTCGGAACACCACGAGCTCGCGAGATATTTGAAGCTGATATGAGATCTGCAAGGCGAGGCTCTGGTCTTGGTGCGATTTTTTGGGATCCAATGGAAGAAGGAAGAGAGTGGAAAGCGCTCACGGATAAGTTATGGACTCTTCAATGGCTACAAAAACGTGATGAGGTGCTGTCGGATGACATTCGTTCTCTATGGTATGACCTGAGCCAAGGTGTTCTAGATATTGTGGTTAAGCTATATGTCTTGTGTCAGTTGAGAGCAATCGCGACAAAAGTAGAAAGGATTACGCCTAAATTAATGCAACAGGTTTACGAGGATGAATTAAAACCTGTCCATCCAATGCTAGCAGCCCTGCGTTCTGGTGACGTTGAAGAAATGATTAAATTTTCAGATCTTAAACTAAGCAACACTGATAAAAGGTTGCTTGAGCTGCAAAAACAGGTAGCCACAACTGCTCAGCAGACACCAGAGGAGTTTGCATATCAACAGCTTAGAACCGATGAAGAGCGGCGAGTGTATATGGCCCTAAAAGATGAGTTTGACTCAACGCTTTTAGCTCCTGTAATACGACAGCTATTTGATCAATATCCTGATTTGACATGGATAAGCTTACTGCCACTGGTACATGAACATCTCACTAATCCTGAACAGTTACAATCTAAAAAAGAGGCTAAGCCAAGTAAGGGCAAGAGGGCATCATCAATCAAACAGACTCAGTGGCATACGCTTGATAGTGAGGACTTGAGATTTGTTCACTCTCAATCTGGTTCTGATAAAGAAGTGTACACAGCAATGTCAAAGTCTGGTTTGATTTTAGACATTCAGTCATTGCTAGAAAAGGCGGTTTAATATTGCGCTGCTTCCCTGTCCCATACCCAGATGAATTAATCTATAGCTTGGTGGCTAGAGCTGGAATTCGCAGTGCGATAACAAGTTCTAAACAGCTACTAGATGAAGTGTTTGGTGACAGAAGAGTGATTGCGACAATTGACCTGCCTAGTCATTTGTCATCGATATCAGAGCTGCTAATCAACACGGGACGATTTGATATTCAAGAGCTTATTTATGAGCATACAATGTTCCCGATTTACGCTCCTTTTGTTGATGAAAGCATTAGGATTAGAGCGATGGAGCGAATGGAACATTGCGCTAAGGGCTCTGTTCATCTAATGCTGGGAGCCCCAGCTTCTATTGTAAAAACATCGGATAACTTTCGTGTTTGCCCAGCTTGTGTCGCGGAGCAAAAGCAAAAATATGGAGAAAGTTATTGGTCTAGGTTGTGGTTTTTACCATCCTTACCTTATTGCCCTGAGCACGGCCTTCTGAATAAATCGACAACCTCTTACCATGATAGTCGGCACACGTACCATGCATGTGGCCGAATACAATGTCAGCCCTTTTTATGTAACCACCAGAATATAACAGCGCAGCGGTTTGCTTACTTAGCGAGCAAAGCTAAAGAGGTAATGTGTTTACCAGCCCAAGGCTCCCCGACTCAGCATCAATGGAGCCTTTTCTACAATCATCTAGCACACGACTTTGGGTGTGGAAAAGGCCCTAAACAGATTGCTCACGATAAGATTGCGGACTTAGTTGTAAGCAAGATCGTTACCCCTGAGCTAACCATCAACTCTGATAGAGATACTAACTGGCTTCGCACGTTATTTCGCCGTCATCGTAAAGCTTTTAGCTATCTACAGCACTTAACGGTTTGGTGTGCTTTTATTCCTGAAATGTCGGCTAGTGAGATCATAAAAGAAGTAAAATCAAAAGATAAAGTGACGGTATCGATCCCGAAGGACAATGCTCAGCTTGTGCCAAATCCAAGTGAAGAAAAACGTGAGCTGTGGCGTCATTTAATAGGTAACGCCCCGGTTAAGAGAGCACGCAAACTTCCTGGTGGTGGTGCACTGTATGCTTGGCTATACCGAAATGATAGAGATTGGCTATTAGCTTTCAATCGAGTCCATCAATCCCAATCGCATGTAAGGCAGAAAAAAGTAGATTGGAGAGCAAGAGACCGATCACTAACTAAGCAGTTTATTAGGATTGTAGAACGATTAGATACTGTTGTTGATGGTCCTCGAAGAAGCAAAAATTTCTTACTTAAGCAGCTAGATGATTACGGTTCGGTGAGCAAAAAACTGAACTTATTACCCTTGCTATCTTTTGCTTTGAATCGGTATCAAGAAAGCGTCTTTGAGTTTCAAGCTCGTCGGCTAGTCATAGCTGTAATCGCAAAATCAAAAACAGGTTTAGGAATGAGTTGCTGGCAATTGATGCGTTCAGCAAGCCTTCCTAAAGAAAGAATAGTGCCAATCGTCGACGACTTACTTGGCTGGGTAGCCACGGGATCAAATCTAAAATAAGGATGGACTGATGGGAGCGAGGTTTTACAAGTGTGATGATGATGTGCGTGTAGTTCATACTGGTAAGATATTGGTGCGGGAAAGTGATAAGTCTTACCGGCCTTTAATTGAGGTTTGGTGCTATCCCCCACAGCAGAAAAATAATTTTCATGCGACTGCATTTTCTAACGTTCCTGCTTTGTATCGAGGAAAAATAATTAATCAAAGAGGGTTATCAGAAAGTTACGCTAAACGAGGGCGTCATAAATTTAGAAGTAATGAGCTCCTTCGACACAGTAACTTGAGTGAGTTCCCCGACTCAGAGTCAGCAGAGTCTTTGAGAAAGAAAGAGTCAGCGCAACATGCATTTGTATTAGACCGAGGCGCTGCCCCTAAACTGATTATTCCTCAGCTAGAGTTGGCAAGGGTCCTATTTTATGCCAGCTCTTACTTATCGCGAGCGTCATTAATGTCTTCTCGTTTGCTCACCGACTTCAAAGTCGAAGTCAACACCAAGGAGGATTATACCAATATCGAAGTGTTGCAAACATCAAACTTCCCTCCTTCCGCATTCAATGATTCTGCAACAAGAGCAATGTTGAGCTGGTTACTTATTGATAGCAATGCAAAGCGTTCATTTGAATCGATTTTTAGATACTTTAACGTCGAGAAGGACCGAGATGTATCTATGGGGTATAAGCGCTGGCTATTTCACTTCGACCCCCCTCAAATGTCTGGGTGGTCTTTCTCGTATGAAGGCCGGCTTGATGCAAGTGGCCGCTACTTTCTGGTTGAAAAGATCACGGATATTGGAATTAATGCTCAAATGCCGTCTAGGGTCTATTTCCATAATCCTTCTTTTACGCATCCAGATGAAGGCCAAGAGTCAACCACTGGTGGAAAATGCCCTGAACCATACGAGCGGCCAGAAGAGCATATTATCGATGATGAGCGTGAGGCTTCCGATGCTAACCATGCATTCTTACTAGGTGAAAATACTTGCTCAGTAAGGTTTAAAAATCGTTTTTCAACGTCGAAAGCAACAACGCCTAAAAGAAGTCATCGGCCAGATAGAAGCAAAGATGCAGCTAAGAAAGCTGGTGATATGGTCAGTACCAATGAACCTGGCAGTAATGGTGAGATACCTTCGGCAGACATGGGTGGAGGTATGCAAGATTGCACTGATAGATCAGAGGAGTATGCCTCTCGTTTTACGGCCTTTAACATGATGGTGCAAATGCTAGAGGAAAAATACGCCTGCACAATCATTGACTCGTACACTCATGAGCTAGATCAGGTTGGACGTAGTAAATGCCACTTGATTGACTCTGATGCAAAGAGAACGATTCGTTGCGTTGTCGTGGAGCGAAATAGTCATGTGAATTACTTGCTCGAAGTTGATGTAACGGGCCTGAATAAATGGCTCTCAACCAAATGCGTTAGGCAGAACGATACTCGTAACTGGAAAAATCAGTTTTCTAGAATCAAAAAAGGCGTGGTGACAAAATCTCTTGGATGGCCAACACAAGAAATGGATGCCATGTTTGGCTTCAAAAAGCACATTGGCATTTCTCACCCTAAATCAGTAGAGGGGCACCCTACAGGTATTCCAACTGAATCTATCTTAGACTGGGCCGGGAGGGTTGCTGAGAAACTCTAGTGTTTTTAGCTATGTGGCAAGCGATTCGTGGCACTATCTGAATTCGAAGTGCCTCCAAATGATTTAGAGTTAATGTCCATTACATTGTTTTTAATTAGCTTCCAATTTATCCCTCACCAATAATATTCCTCTTAAATTTTTTCTCAATATGCTTGACCTATGTCTAACACATAGGTTTTAAGCTACAACTAATACACATTGGTAACGAATTGGAGATAGTTATGAGTTGTTGTAACAAAGCCCCAAACGGTGGGAGCAGTGACCCTAAGTTGTTACTTAAACTGTTTATTGGGTTGTTTGTGATTATATTTTTAGTCGCATTTATTTTTGGCTAGCAACATAAAACGAATAAAGTTTCATGTGCGTTAAACCTTCAGAGGCATGGATTATGTTGACAACTGAAATTGCGAGAGCAGCAGGTGTGACTGCTGAAACAGTCAGGTTTTACACTAGAAAAGGCCTTCTTTATGCAGAGCGAGATCCCAACAATGGCTACAAGATGTACCAGCAAAGTGCCGTTAATCGCCTGAAGTTCATTTCTCATGCGCGATCTATTGGTTTTAGCCTTAGCCAGATTCAAGAAATCATTGATTACTCCGAGCAAGAGCTGACTCCTTGCCCAGCTGTGAGGCAAATGCTGACTGATAAAATCGTAGAAACCAAGCAAAAGATCGAAGAGCAACAACGCCATTTAGCCATGATGGAAGCAACTTACGCAGAGTGGAATGAAAAACCGGATATGGAGCCCAACGGCAACGCATTATGTTGCTTAATCGAGGACTGGTCTGAGAAGCACCATCAAGTATTACCCGAGGAAAACTAACATGAACACAACACAGTATTCTCTAGCACTTTCCGGCATTAACTGTGGCCGATGTGTCGCTAAAATTGTAGATGGGTTACGTGAAAGAGACCCTGATGTATCTTTCACTATTAATGATACGAAAAACAGAGCAGAGCTCATAACCACGTTGCTGCCAGAAAGCGCGATAGAAGTCCTTGCAAAGTTAGGTTATGCGGCTTCAATACCTACGCAACAAGAGTACCGTACATCAGTATCTAATGTTACTTGCCAACACTGTGTGGGTAAAATCACTCAAGCGATAGGTGCATTGGATGGTGCTGCTCAAGTGGTTGTTGATTTAGAAAATCAAACATTGGTTGTGAATAGCAGTTTGAACGGCAATGACATTGAAAGCGTATTAGTCGAACTGGGTTATAGCGATATGACTGATGACACGCAACCACAAACTACGGATGTAATTAAATCGAACAAAGTGAAAACAACACAGGCGTTGGATGTCAGTATCGAGCTGTCATTAATCGGTGTCACTTGCGCAAGTTGTGTTAACACGATTGAAGGTGCTCTTATATCGGTGTCAGGTGTCGACTCTGTTGACGTGAACTTTGCGAATCGAACGGCGACCGTGGTTTCAAGTCAGCCTGCCAGCGTACTAATTGAGGCGATACAAGGCGCAGGATATGACGCAGAAGAAATTGTCGATCAGGCGTTAGCAAATGACCTCAAAGAAGAGCGTGAATCTGAGGAGTATCGCTTTAAAGTAAAACAAAGCGTTATTGGTCTTGGTCTCGGAGTACCGTTGATGGTGTACGGTCTGTTCGGCGGACCAATGAATGTCAATACGCAATCTGAGCAGTTACTATGGTTGGCCTTAGGTTTAGTGACATTTTTCATTTTAGTCCGTGCGGGCAAGCACTTTTTTACTGGAGCTTGGAAGGCCTTTCTGAACCGTAATGCGAACATGGACACATTAATAGCGCTGGGAACGGGTACCGCTTGGCTCTATTCAATGGTGGTCGTTGTCGGGCCGCAGTGGCTTCCGGAAAGTGCAAGGCACCTCTACTTTGAAGCTACAGCCATGATCATTGGTTTAATCAATTTAGGACAGGCGCTTGAGTTAAAGGCTCGAGGCAGAACTTCGCAGGCTATCAAGCGTTTGCTTGATTTGAGAGTCAAAACTGCCATGGTGATTCGTGACGGCAAGGAGATGTCTTTATCGATTGAACAAGTTATCACAGGCGACTTGATTCGGGTTAGAGCCGGTGAAAAAGTCCCGGTTGATGGTGTGATTACAGAGGGCGAGACAACGATTGATGAGTCTATGCTCACTGGAGAGCCAATTCCTGTTGTTAAACAAGTGGGCAGCTCAGTGTCTGCCGGGACGATTAATGACCACGGAAGTTTCGTTTTTGAGGCGCAGAAAGTGGGCAGTGATACCGTTCTTGCTCAGATCATCAGCATGGTGTCGAACGCGCAAAACTCAAAGCCACCAATCAGCCATCTAGCCGATAAAGTGTCTTCAGTGTTTGTACCAACCGTGATGATTCTATCGATTCTGACAGCGCTGGTTTGGTATAACTTTGGCCCTCAACCTTCCTTAGTCTATATGATAGTGGCAGCTACCTCGGTGTTGATCATCGCATGCCCTTGTGCACTTGGTCTAGCAACGCCGATTTCTACTATGATCGGTGTCGGTAAGGCAGCCGAGTTTGGCGGGCTAATCCGAAATGGAGAAGCGTTACAAAGAGCCAGTGAGTTGGATGTCGTCGTACTGGATAAAACCGGTACGATTACTCAAGGTAAACCTGAAGTAACAAATTTTGTCTCGTTGTCAGATGATTCAGAGTTTCTGCCTCTGGTCAATGCTTTGGAGAAAGGATCTAACCATCCGCTAGCTAAAGCGTTAATCGCATTTACTCAAAGTGAGGTGCGTGATGAAGCGCGCTTACCAGAAGTGTCAGATTTCGAGTCATTAACCGGACTTGGTGTTCAGGCTCAGTATGCGGGTCAACGCGTGTTGCTTGGCAATCGCAAGCTGATGAAACAGTTTAACGTCAATGTTGAATTGGTTACAGAGCATGCATTGCAGTGGGAGCAAGAAGCCACCACAGTGGTGTATTTTGCGATAGGCGCTCAAGTGCAAGCGCTGTTCGGTATCAGTGACCCGATTCGAGATGATGCTCGAAGTGCGATAAATCGTTTTCATCAGCAAGGCATTCATGTCGTGATGCTAACGGGGGATAACCACAATACAGCGAAGGCGGTGGCATCACTCGCGAATGTTGATGAATATCATGCGGAATTGATGCCTGAGGATAAGCTTGACTGGATTAAACAGTTGCAAGCGAAAGGGCATGTTGTCGGCATGGTCGGTGATGGTATCAATGATGCGCCAGCACTTGCTCAATCAGACGTTGGTTTTGCTATTGGCAGTGGTACGGATGTCGCGATTGAAAGTGCCGATATTACCTTGATGCGCAGCTCACTCCACGGTATCTCAGATGTGATTGGGATCAGTACTGCCACAATGAAAAACATTAAGCAGAACTTGTGGGGGGCGTTTATCTATAACAGCTTGGGTATTCCTGTGGCAGCAGGGCTTCTGTTTCCGTTCACGGGTTGGCTATTAAGTCCGATCATCGCTGGGGCTGCGATGTCACTGTCCTCTGTTACTGTTGTAACCAATGCTAATCGCTTGCGCTTTTATACACCAGCTTCAGCCTCTACAACCAATGAGGAGTAATACTATGTTAGTCAATATATTAGGTCTTACAGCAATCGTGTTTATAGTCTGGTGGTTTTGGGGTAAGAAAAACGGCTAAGGTGACAAAACTGTCATGAATCCCTCCCCACTCCTGATCTAAACGTTGCGATAAACTGAATCTCAGTTAAACGAGTTAAAGTTATTTTGGAGAGCAAGAGAATGAAAAGCAAAAAATCAGATTGTCACAAGAATGGTCATCATAAAGGTCATGGATGGATGATGGTTCTATGCGCGTTACTAATGGTGGGTATTCCATTATTTATTCTCTCTTCTAGCCAAGAGATGTTTAGTTGGGCATACCTTAGTAGTGCGATTGTTCCATTAATCATCTGTTTAGCGATGCATGGTTTAATGATGAAGATGATGATGCCGAGTGAAAAGAAAGGCTCCGAAGCCAACGAGCAATCGGTGGAAAAAATTGAAAACAATCAACAGTTCAAAGCATAAGTAAGGGTTAGGTGATTTTATGAAAAAGTTATATGTATCAGTGTTATTAAGTGGTCTAGTTGCGATGCCAGTGCTAGCAACAAGTTCCATCGATGATCAGCATCGAGACCACCATGCCGTTCAAAATGAGAAAGTACATGCTAATCGACCTCATACGGATCAAGTGAAGGATCACGAAGGAATGATGGAACACATGCAAATGATGCAAAGCATGAACATGGAAGACATGCCAGAAGAGTGCAAAAAAATGATGAGTAGCTGAACCAATGAAATACTCGTAATCAGAAAAAGAGATCCCCTTTACTTTTTCTAGTAAAAAAGAGCCGCCTCAGCTAACTGGGCGGCTCTTTATCGTTTATTGCCACAGGATTCATCGCAATTACAACAAGGCTGCTTATAGGGTTGCTTGATTTTGTTGTGGTGAAAAGTTTTTTGATTACCTACCACCTAAATCTCAATATGACAAAAATGTCATATTTGAGTGCCGGAAATCGTCACAATAATTTAGCTAAACTGAGTTCATCAAAACAGAAAAGGAAAAGTAAATGAACTTATTAAACAAAATGCTATTAACTAGCTCTATTTTGCTGACTAGCGCCGCTGCAATTGCTCAGCCGTTGTATACCGGTGGCAATTACATTAGTCGAGTAGATCATAAAACGGTATCTACTGATGCAGTGGGCTCTAAACAAGAAGCATACACGTTAGGGGCAGAAAAACTGTTAGAGTTTGAGGGTATGAGCGGGCGAGACTTAAATGCAGCTCTAGTCCTTATAAGAAGTTATGGTATTGGTCGAGATAAGACTCACCTAGAAGATGGAGGGTATGTAACTGTTCAAGAAAGATTGAATACTCAAGGTCAGCTAGAATATGTAGCGAAAGTACATCTTTATGTCCATTATAAAGAACGAGATGGCAACAACTAAACTCAGCAGAGCCCTTAGAACCTTAACTTGTTCTAAGGGCTAAGGAGCAGCTATGATTGATAAAGTTTCGGTAATATTTCAGGAACAAAAGCTTGAGGATATTGAATCAGTTCTCGCAGAGGAAGGGGTGCGAAACTTCACGATTTATCAAGTACAAGGGCGTGGAAGTCATGCAAACCTAATTGATACCCATGCTTTAAATACACATTACCAACTAGATGTTTTCATTGGTCATAGCCATACTCAGAGTTTGGTTGGTGCATTACTAGATACTCTATGTGTGTCACAAGAAGGAAATGGTGTTACGTCTGTCATAGAAAACGTTTTGTTGTTTGATAATAATACGAAAAATCAAATTTCTAACCCATCATATAATCACAAGCTCGATGTATAACATCCAAGGAAATGAAGGCATTTTTCTTATATGAAATTACTCGTTGTAGAAGATGAAGAGAAAGCTGGAGCTTATCTTAAAAAGGGCCTAATTGAATCAGGCTACACTGTAGATCTATCTACCGATGGTGTTGATGCGTTGTACTTAGCGACCACTTATGAATATGATCTCATTGTTTTAGACATTATGCTACCAAAGTTGAATGGGTGGCAGTTATTGCAGACACTTCGCAGCAGTGAAATATCTACACCTGTCATTATTTTGTCAGCTAAAGATCAGGTTGAAGATCGAGTGAAAGGACTTGAACTTGGAGCGAATGACTACCTTGTTAAGCCTTTTGCCTTTGTCGAATTGCTTGCAAGAGTCAAAAATGCATTACGTCACCAAACTACCACGGTCAAAACTGAGTCTGTTCTAAGTATTGCTGATTTGAGCCTCGACTTACTTAAACGAAAGGCGACTCGAAACAATGACACGATCCCTCTGACGGCAAAAGAGTTTTCTTTGCTGGAATATTTATTTACGAAGAGGGGTCAAGTTGTCACTCGCACTCAGATAGCGTCCGCTGTTTGGGATATGAACTTTGATAGTGATACGAATGTCATTGATGCAGCAGTGAAAAGATTGAGGACGAAAATCGACAAGCCTTATCAGAACAAACTTATCCAGACCGTGCGAGGTATGGGGTACAAGCTTGATGACGCCGTAGAATGAAAAAATTACTAAATCAATCAATTGCACGCAAATTGGTGTTTATGTTTGTCACAGCCTCTTTTGTAGTTTTAGTCGTGTTTGCTTTAACGATCCAACACGCTATCAAGAACCATTTTAATGAGCAGGACTATAGGCACCTAGAAACAAAACTCCTTCCTTTAATAAGTACTGTTGAGCGAGATCTAGACTTGTTCCAGTCATGGGATATCTCAGCCTGGATATTAAACAATCAACAGGTGGTGCAAACGAACAATGAAGCTATTGACCTTCCATCTGAGCTGATAGGTAGCTCTTCATATGAATGGAGTGTAGGCAACAACCGTTTTCATGCTTTTAAGTTCGATTATCCTGAGGTAGAAAACGGTGCGATCGTGCTCGCAATGAATGTGACTCATCACAAGCTGTTTTTCGACAAGCTAAATACCATTCTATTTTGGACATTAGTTTTAACACTGAGTTTATCGGGTGCTTATGCATTAATCATTGTTAGAAATGGGTTACAGCCACTGAAACAATTAAAAGAGTATATCGAGCAAGTGAATACTAGCAACCTCAGCATTCGTATACCAAGTGACTCACTTCCAAAGGAGTTAAGCAACTTAATTATTTCTCAAAATGAAATGCTAGAGAGGTTGCAAGAAGGTTATCTCAGGTTGAGTGAGTTTTCATCAGATATTGCTCATGAGTTAAGAACACCGTTGAACAATATCTTGACCCAGACTCAAGTGGCACTTGGTATAGAGCGCTCCGTTGAAGAGTATCAAGACATTCTAGTATCAAACATCGAAGAGCTAGAGCGATTCAATAAGACCATTTCAGATACATTATACCTAGCTAAATCAGAGAATAGGCTTCTGCACAAGACCGATGCAGAGTTAGAGTTGAGAGAAGTAATCAACCCTTTGCTTGAATATTATGATGTGTTGGCAGAAGAAAAAAATGTTCGATTTACCCTAGATGGTTCCTCGACTCTGTTCGGTGACAAAGATATGCTTCAACGAGCATTTGGTAATGTGTTGTCTAATGCGTTGAGGCACTGCTTCCATAATACGGATATATCGGTAGTAATCTCCGAATCAGAAACGAGCAACAAGGTGATAATCAGCAATGTTGGTGAGCCTATACCTTTGAGCTCTTTGCCCTATATATTTGAACGGTTCTATCGTTCAGATAAGTCGCGTGCCCATAACGGAAGTGTTGGGGCTGGATTAGGACTTCCTATAGCTAAGGCTATCATGAAAGCACATCACGGAGATATCTTAGTAAATGCGAAGGATGAGCGAACTGAATTCGTCTTTATTTTCAATAATCTTTAACACCAATAAATTTGAAATATCACTATTGTTCATCAGTTTTTATAATGTATTATGAACGCGTAGTGAAAAGGTACGATATGACAGACTCTTTGAGACAAACAAGTATTTTGATTATCAGCATCTTAGCGATGTTGATGTCGAGCTACGTCTCGAGTATGCCAATGATGGATATGAGTGCAATATCGTCCTCTTCAATTCAAACCCAACGTTCTCACCATGACTCGATGGAAATGTCTGAGACTACAGCAAGCCATCATGCGATGATAGGCTGCCCACCGATGGATATAGAGATGACAAAGAGCGATAGTTCTACTCATTGCGATGGTTCATCTACCTCTGGTGGGGACTGCTGTAAAAGTGTGTGTACTAGCGTATTTTTTCCACTCTCATCTTCTCGATTAATCAGCATCTCTGAACCTGAACAGGCTCTGCGTCACCCAATCAAAATAGGCGTAACAGTAACTCGTATTCAGAGCTTACTGCGTCCACCCTCTGTTTAATTCAACTATCATAACTATTTAGCTCTCAATTCTATCTGCTGGAAGGCAGAAGTTGAGGTATGTCCATATCGTTTTATCGTGGATAAACAACAATGAGTATTGAATTAAACGGTTTCAGGGCATTTAACCCCCTGAGCCTTGGGTTTGCAATTGCACTTTATGCAATGCCTGCCCTGTCACATGCGGGGTCGAACGCGACTCCACAAACTATCGCGGCTTCGACGCAGCAGTTGAACGCCCTAATTGAAGCGGCTCTAGCAAATGATACGAGTCGCTCTCAATATGCTGCGCAGTCACAGGCGATGCGTGAAACGGGCGTTGCAAGCTCGACTCTCATGGATCCAAAACTTAAGGTGGGCTTTGGCGGTTTACCTGTGGATTCATTTAAGTTTGACGAAGATCCTATGACGAACATTTCTGTTGGATTAATGCAACAGTTTGAACGAGGTGCAACGTTAGATCTTAACCAACGTAAAGCGAATCAACAGGCCGATGGTATGGCGTATCAGGTTCAAGTTCGTGAACGTGAAGTGGCGAATAGTATTACTCAACTATGGTTGGAGCTGGGCTACCT
This sequence comes from Vibrio sp. 1CM8B, assembly GCF_023161685.1. Taxonomy (NCBI): domain Bacteria; kingdom Pseudomonadati; phylum Pseudomonadota; class Gammaproteobacteria; order Vibrionales; family Vibrionaceae; genus Vibrio; species Vibrio sp. 1CM8B. The sequence goes on along the minus strand of NZ_JALNTU010000006.1, from coordinate 193,699 downwards.
TCAATACGCAGAAACGTTGATTGAATCTAATCAACGTCTCATGGTAGAGATGGAGCAGTATATTCAAACCAATTACTCAATTGGTAAGAGCGAAGCGCAAGATCTGCTTAACACCCAACTTCAAGTCAATAAGCTCGACGAAAAGCTGCAATCGAATCAACAAATGCAAAATCGAGCCGTAGCTCAGTTATCAGAATGGCTAGGCTCAGAGTGGTTAAATCATCGTTCCATTGATTCGAATCAGGCAGGCTATCAATTAGACTGGCCGCGTTTGAATACGCTTTTAGAGCAGCAAACCAGCAACACTCAGTACTACTCACTGCTTAACCAACATCCTATGGCGCAAATGGCTGACGCCAACATTTCTGCTAATCGCACCCAAGTTGAGGTTGCTGAACAATCTTATACACCACAATTTGGTGTCGAAGTGATGTATGCCTACCGTCAATCTGACAACATGAAAGGTGAACCAGCTTCAGATTTGCTGAGTGCCTATCTTACTATGGATATCCCTTTGTTCACTGATAACCGCCAAGATAAAAATGTAGCGGCCGCTCAATACCAAGTGGGCGCAGCGCAATATCAAAAAGATACGCTGCTCGCTCAAATGAACGCCCAAGTAAACGCATTAATGACGGACAGAATGAATCTCATTGAACGCATTCAGCGCTACCAAGAGCGCTTATTACCTCAGTCCAAAGCCCGCATTGAAGCGATAGAGCGCGGTTATCAGAACAATACTGCTCAGTTTGGTGATGTCATTACTGCATCAACCGATGAATTGGCTCTTCAAATGGAGCTTGCTCGCCTAATAACCGATATGAACCAGGTCAATAGCAAGTTATCCATGTTACTTGGTGGTTTCGAATATCAAGTTTCTGCGCCAAACACTCAGTACAAAGAACAATAATAAAGGAATCAAGATGAGTACATTTAAAGTTGCAAGCCTAGCGTTACTAATCGGCAGCGCATTGGGTTATGGAGCGAATATTTACCTTTCAGGCATGAACTATAACATGGTTGGAATGACAGTTTCTGAGTCTAAATCAAGTGATGAACCACTGTATTGGGTCGCACCGATGGACCCAAACTATCAGCGAGATAAACCGGGAAAGTCGCCTATGGGGATGGATCTTATTCCTGTGTATGCTGATGACCTCAATGGTAGTAACGACAAGCCTGGAACAGTAAAAATCGATCCTGCGGTTGAAAATAACCTCGGTGTAAAAACAGATACCGTAAAGCAAGAGGTCCTAGCACCACGCATCGAAACTGTCGGTTATGTCGCCTTTGATGAGAGTCAACTTTGGCAGACCAATGTTCGAGTATCGGGTTGGGTTGAAAAGCTTTATATCAATGCCGTTGGTGAAAAAGTGAATCAAGGTGACACGCTGTTCACTCTGTATTCCCCAGAGCTTGTAAAAGCACAAGAAGAACTGATCAGTGCCTATAAGACCCAACGTAAAGGAATGATACAAGGTGCTACCGATCGTTTGATCACTTTGGGGGTTGACCGCAATCAAATTAAATCCATCGCCCGTCGAGGTAAAGCGTCACAAACCATTGAAATTAAAGCACCGGCAGACGGCGTTATTGCAAGCCTCAATATTCGTGAAGGTGGCTACCTTTCTCCAGCTCAAGCGGTGATCAGCGCAGGTCCTTTGAATCAAGTATGGGTAGATGCAGAAGTCTTTGAACGTCAATCCCATTGGATTAAACAAGGCAGTCAAGCATCGATGACATTGGATGCCTTACCAGGTGGAGAATGGAATGGTGAAGTGGATTATGTCTATCCCATTCTTGACCCTAGCACGCGTACATTGCGTGTCCGCCTTCGATTCGATAACCCACAAGGTGAACTTAAGCCGAATATGTTCGCTAACGTCGCGCTAAAACCGGTATCAAGTGATGAAGTGTTAACCATTCCACGTTCCTCAGTCATCCGCTCTGGCGGTATGACTCGCGTGGTTCTGGCTGAGGGAGATGGAAAATATCGCTCTGCCAGAATTGAAGTTGGTCGTGAGTCCGCTGACAAGATTGAGGTCATAAAGGGAATGCAACGAGGAGATCGTGTTGTTACGTCCGCGCACTTCATGTTGGACTCTGAATCAAGTCAGTCTGCCGATCTATCCAGAATCAATGGTGTTGAGCCAACTGCTGAAACGGCGTGGGCAACCGGCGAAATTACAGACGTAATGGCTGGGCATAGAATGCTAACTATTAATCATAAACCTGTTCCTGAGTGGGACTGGCCAAGAATGACCATGAATTTTATGGTATCAGAGAACGTTGAAATGGACCAACTTTCAAAAGGTCAAACGATTGATTTTGAAATGCAAAAATCTGAATCGGGTCAATATGAAATCGTTGATTACAAAGTAAGTGAGCTGAGCATAAATACAGAAGTATGGATAGACGGTGATGTCTCTATGTTAATGGCGGACTTTGGTATGGTGACACTAAATCATGCCCCTGTGGCTGATTGGTCCTGGGATGCAGGTGAGCTCAACTTTTCAGTCGGTGGTGACTTTGAACTCTCAGGTTTTCAGGAGGGTGACAAAGTTCGGTTTCTAGTTGAGAAACAAGGATCCGATTATCTTCTCAAAGAGTTAGTTAAAAGTGAGGATAAGTAATGATAGGTGCCATTATTCGCTGGTCTATCAACAATCGCTTCTTAGTGTTGGTAGCCACTTTTGCCCTCGTATTTGGTGGGCTTTATAGCGTAAAAAACACTCCTGTAGATGCCTTACCTGATTTATCAGACGTACAAGTTATCATAAAAACAAGTTACCCGGGTCAGGCACCCCAAGTGGTGGAAGACCAAGTTACGTATCCTCTGACAACGGCGATGCTTGCGGTTCCTGGCGCTGAAACTGTTCGTGGATATTCGTTCTTTGGTGATTCCTATGTGTATATCATCTTCAATGACAAAACAGACATGTATTGGGCACGTTCGCGAGTGCTTGAATATTTAAGTCAAGTTGCGCCAAACCTTCCCCCAAGCGCTAAGCCAACCCTTGGTCCAGATGCGACAGGTGTGGGCTGGATTTATAATTATGTATTGCAAGATAAAACTGGAAAGCATGACCTTGCTGAACTGCGTAGCTTACAAGATTGGTTCTTGAAATATGAGCTGCAAACTGTTGATGGGGTGTCTGAGGTTGCAACTGTTGGCGGTATGGTTAAACAGTACCAAGTACAAATTGATCCAGCTAAATTACGCGCATATGACCTTACCTTACAACAAGTCAATATGGCTATTCAAAATGGTAACCAAGAAAGTGGCGCGTCTGTAGTAGAAGTTGCTGAAGCTGAGCACATGGTTCGAACCACTGGTTACTTGTCTAGTATTGATGACATTAAAGCGCTTCCACTCAAGGTAAGCAAAAAAGGAACCCCCCTATTATTAGGTGACGTTGCTGATATTGACCTCGGACCACAGATGAGACGAGGAATCTCTGAATTAAATGGAGAGGGCGAAGCCGTAGGTGGCGTAATTGTCATGCGTTTTGGAGAAAACGCGAGCGAAGTGATCAATAATGTTAAGGATAAGCTAAACGAGCTTCAGGGTAGCTTGCCTGATGGTGTTGAGATAGTGGCTACTTACGATCGTTCTACGTTAATCAATGCAGCGGTTGAGAACCTTTGGAAAAAGCTTGCAGAAGAGTTCATTGTTGTCGCTATTGTATGTGCGTTGTTCCTATTCCATATTCGGTCTTCGCTCGTTATCGCATTGAGTCTCCCTGTCGGTATTTTAGGAGCCTTTATTGTCATGCATTGGCAAGGTATCAACGCCAATATCATGTCGCTAGGAGGGATTGCAATCGCGATAGGTGCAATGGTAGACGGTGCTATCGTTATGATAGAAAACGTACATAAGCACATTGAACGGACTCCATTGACTGACAAAAACCGATGGCAAGTGATTGGTGATGCGGCGCAAGAGGTTGGTGCACCGCTGTTCTTCTCGCTACTGATCATCACGCTAAGTTTTGTTCCTGTATTCGCATTGGAAGGTCAAGAAGGCAAGATGTTCTCGCCACTCGCCTTTACTAAAACTTATGCAATGGCGGCAGCAGCCGGCCTTGCTATTACGTTAGTGCCGGTGCTCATGGGATATCTTGTTCGCGGTAAAATATTACCAGAGAACAAGAACCCTATTAATAAAGGTCTAATTGCCCTTTACAAGCCCTTACTGAATATTAGTCTCAAGCACCCGAAAAGCATGATTGTATTGGCTATTGCTCTTATGGGGTCTGCTTATTATCCAACAATGAAGCTCGGTAGTGAGTTCATTCCTCCTCTTGATGAGGGTGACTTGATGTATATGCCAACCACCTATCCAGGTATTTCTATTGGTAAAGCGCGAGAGTTGCTTCAGCAGACAAACAAGCTAATTAAGACGGTACCCGAAGTACAGACAACATGGGGTAAAGTCGGTCGTGCTGACACTGCGACAGACCCTGCTCCCTTAACTATGATTGAAACCGTTATTCAGCTTAAACCGCGTGATCAGTGGCGTGAGGGCGTGACAACTGAGTCACTACGAAAAGAGTTTGATGACTTGATTCAATTTCCTGGTTTAACTAACGCATGGGTGATGCCTATAAAGACGCGCATCGATATGTTGGCAACCGGTATCAAAACTCCAATTGGAATAAAAATAGCTGGAAGTGATTTAGCTGAAATTGAGAAAATAGGTGCTCAACTTGAACCTATCCTAAACAACATTACAGGCACTGCATCTGTATATGCAGAGCGTGTTGCTGGTGGTCGCTATGTGACTATTGATATCAATCGCAAAGCTGCAGCTCGCTACGCTCTTAGCATTAAGGAGATCCAACAAGTTGTTTCTACCGCAGTAGGTGGCATGAACATTGGTGAAACGATTGAAGGCCTCGAGCGTTACCCAATTAATGTTCGCTACCCTCAAGGCTATCGTGATTCAGTCGTTAAGCTACAGCAATTACCATTGGTTACCCCAAGTGGCGCTAGAATTGCTTTAGTTGATGTTGCCGATATTCGCTATGAAGATGGTCCACCAATGATTAAAACAGAGAATGCTCGTCCAAATGGTTGGGTGTTTGTTGATATTGATGGCAGAGACTTAGGCTCTTACGTTGAAGAGGCAAAGCAGGCGGTTGCAAAACAACTTGATATGCCAGCTGGCTATTCACTTGCTTGGTCAGGCCAATATGAGTACATGGAGCGAGCGAAAGAGCGCTTAGTTGTCGTGGTGCCTATTACGATTGCCATCATTATGCTTTTGCTTTACTTGAGTTTCCGCCGTATTGGTGAAGTGATGATCATCATGCTAACTCTACCGTTAGCCATGGTTGGGGGGCTGTGGTTGATGTATTACCTTGGCTACAATTTCTCTATCGCGGTGGGCGTTGGCTTTATTGCTTTGGCTGGGGTTGCCGTCGAGATCGGGGTCATCATGTTGGTGTATCTCAACCAAGCATGGCACTACACCAAACTGGATGCACAAGAACAGAGCAAATCACTGAATGTAGATGATTTGAGTAGCTCGATTCGAGAGGGAGCTGGATTACGTGTTCGTCCGGTAATGATGACGGTACTTACGGTGATCATCGGTCTTATCCCAATCATGTACGGTGAGGGCACTGGCTCTGAGGTAATGCAGCGTATCGCAGCACCGATGATTGGTGGCATGGCCTCAGCTCTGTTACTCACACTTCTTGTTCTTCCAGCGATTTTCAAGCTTTGGAAAACACGCGAACTGAAACACGACTAAACACACATTCGGGCTAAGAACGAACTTAGCCCGTAAACTTATTAATGAAATAGTAAGGAATATAACCATGAAAAAGACACTACTAGCCGTATTACTTTCAATGACAGCAGCGTCAGCTATGGCAGAGATGGATCATTCAAAGATGGACCACGGTTCTATGAACCGTGAGAGCATGGACCACAGTAATATGAATAATGGAGATATGGACCATTCAAAAATGGATCACTCTATGATGAATATGGAGGGAATGTTGGATGTTGGTATGCCAGCAACAGGTGCAAAGCCAGATAAAGTGGTCCATGTTGTGTTGGCAGATGACATGACAATCAAGTTCAAAAAAGAAGTACAAATTGAACCGAATGATGTAGTTCAATTTGTGGTTATGAATGCTGGCAAGATTGATCACGAGTTCACTATTGGTTCAGCGAAAGAGCAACTTGAACATCGAGAAATGATGAAGAAAATGCCTCATCATATGCATGATTCTGGGAATGCAGTTACAGTAAAACCGGGTAAAGCTAAGCAGTTGTTTTGGCACTTCCACGGGGATAGCAAGGTTGAATTTGCATGCAATATTCCAGGGCATGCAGAAGCAGGCATGATTAAAAAAGTGAGTTTATAGGCGCTATAAAGGAGTTTAATGATGTTAAAGCGCTCATTCATGCTAGCGGGTATGTTTAGTGTGAGCTTGCATACCTATGCTTCGGAAGGCTCAATTTCTGCCGGTGAGTCCACTTTTCGTACTGTAGGTGGATATGGATGTATTGCGTGTCATGGGCTATACGGTCAAGGGGGAGGTAACGTTGGTGGGAACATCAGAGGTCGCTCCTTAAATGATCTGAAATATAGCCTAGAGTATGAACAAACAATGAAGCTTTTAGGCGATGCACTAAGTGAACAGGATAAGATAAACCTAGCAGATTACATGGAGTATCTTGGAGCGTTTCAATTAGTGGATTGGATGTATGAAGGCACCAAAGGGGCGCTGCTTTCAGTCTCTATAGATAGCGGTGAGAAGAGTCAGTTGGTGGTACTAAATAAAACGTTTGAGTCGATGTCAATTGATCTCTCCCCTTTGGCTGGTAAACATTTAACACTGCGTGTAGAGCCGTATGAAACTCAGTACTTTGAGTGGCTTCCTGAAAAGGGAGTATATGAGCTGAGTTATGGCGATGAAGCCGTCAGTATTAACGTAAAATAGATTTTAGTTAGGTAACTTTATGAGTAAAAAATTGAGACTTATTGCACTTTCATCTTTGATTTTGAGTTTTAACGTCTTTGCTAAGCCTGTTATTGAGCTTTATAAATCGCCTACTTGTGGTTGCTGCAAGGAATGGGCTGCAATTATGGAGAAGAAAGGCTATGAAGTGAATGTTAACCATGCTCGTGATTGGAGTGATGTCAAACAAGAGTTTGGTATGCCTAATCAACTGATGTCCTGCCATACAGCTGTCATTGATGGCTATATGATTGAAGGGCATGTTCCTGAGTCTGATATCAAACGTTTGCTTGAGGAGAAACCTGAAAATATTTCAGGAATTGCCGCTCCTGGTATGCCGCAGCATTCGCCGGGAATGGCACGACCAGGGCAAGAGTATAACGGCTTTAATGTGGTGTCTTTTGACAAGACAGGTCACATGAAGCTGTACAATAAGTACTAAAAGTCGATTAAGCATTTTGGGCTCTTGAGGTAAGAGAGGAGCTCTTTTATTAGTCTCCTAGAAGGTTAAAACCACCGACTTTAGTCGGTCAGCTTTAGCTATGATACTTTACAGCTTTGCACATAGTTGAAGTTGGATTGAAAGCACGAGAGCTAATCAGGCAAGTATGTCAAATGTTTGAAATCGACATACTCAAAGGGGTCAGCAAAGATCACGTGCATCTTTTGGTATTAGCCACCGAACGGATCCAAGTGAAACAATGATCGAAGAATATCTAGAGCATCATTTTGAGCCGAAGGTCGAAGATAACTTTCGAACTGAAAACGACTAACAACGGGTCTTTGACCCGTATCCGGACTTTCAGTCCGCAATACTAACCCACCTACTTTAGTAGGTGGTTGTTAAGTTAATTAAAAGCAGCACTTACACTAACTGCAACGAGCCCCCATCATTCCGCTTTATCCAAAAGTTTGTTAAGCGAGACTCGGGTTGACCAACCACTAAATGATTAGAAAGGACTGTCTCTTGTAACGCTCAAAAAGTTTCAAACTTTACTGTCATAATTCTGTTGTACAGAAGGTTATTGATCAATTTAGTTTCAAACTTTATTGTCACTTTTTGTATCTAGAGCTACTTGGTATTAAACCTTACAGGAGAGAAAAGTTTCAAACTTTAATGTCCTTCGACAAGATAACAAGAAGCCCATCCAGTGATGGGCTTCTTTATGTCTGTTACTTAAAGCTTTAGCGTCACTAAGCGCTCAGTGCTTGCTCTAGGTCAGCCAAGATATCGTCAATGTGCTCAATACCTACTGAGAGGCGAATCATCTCTGGTGATACTCCGGCTTGTTTCTGTTCAGCTTCGCTTAATTGACGGTGTGTTGTAGAAGCAGGGTGACAAGCCAGAGACTTGGCATCACCAATGTTCACCAAGCGCTTGAAGATTTGTAGCGCGTCGTAGAAGCGGACACCTGCTTCATAACCGTCCTTCAAACCAAAAGACAGAATAGCCGATGGTTTACCCTGCATGTATTTTTCAGCAAGCGGGTAGAACTCAGACGTTGGTAAACCAGCGTAGCTCACCCAACTTACTTTCTCATGTTGCTGAAGGTACTCCGCTACTTTCAATGCGTTTTCTGTGTGTCGCTCCATGCGTAACGACAACGTCTCCAAACCTTGCATCAACATGAAAGCATTCATGGGTGACAGTGCTGCACCTGTATTGCGTAGTGGAACCGTTCTAGCGCGACCAATAAATGCAGCCTCACCAAAGGCTTCGGTATAAACCACGCCATGATAAGAAGGCTCTGGCTGATTAAACACAGGGAAGCGGTCCTTGTGCTGTGCCCATGGGAATTTACCTGAGTCGACAATCACGCCACCTAACGTTGTACCGTGACCACCCACGTATTTGGTTAGTGAGTGCACCACGATGTCGGCACCAAAATCGATAGGTTTACACAGCACAGGCGTTGCCACCGTATTATCAACAATTACAGGCACACCTTGTGCGTGAGCAAGTTCTGCAACACGCTCTAAGTCGATAATATTACCTGCTGGGTTACCAATACTTTCACAGTAAACCGCCTTAGTTTTTTCATCGATCAGTGCCGCTAAGCTTTCAGGTTTGTCGTCTTTAGCAAAACGAACTTCAATTCCTTGGTTTGGCAGCATGTGAGCAAATAGAGTGTAAGTACCACCGTAAAGTTGAGGCGTTGAAACAATGTTGTCACCTATTTGTGCCAACGTCTGAATCGCGTAGTTGATCGCAGCACTGCCCGCACTCACGACTAAGCCTGCAATCCCACCTTCTAAGGCCGCCATGCGTTTTTCTAACACGTCATTGGTTGGATTCATTATCCGTGTGTAGATATTACCTGGCACCGCAAGGTTGAAGAGATCGGCGCCGTGTTGTGCGTCATCGAATTCGTACGCGACGGTTTGATAAATAGGTGTGGCAACCGATTTGGTTGTTGGATCAGTGTCGTAACCGAAGTGAATCGAGAGTGTTTCGTCTTTCATGAGTCTTCCCTGAACTATTGAATGATTTGTGTGCACTCATATTGCCGATTTTTTTATAAAAGAAAAGTATGTTTAGTCACAGAGAGGCAATTGGAATTGTATGCGGGACGATTCGATATTGGTTAGGAAGTGCAGGGCGTGAGTTGTACAGATTTAGAAAAGCAAAAAGCCAGAGCAGCATGAACTGTTCTGGCTTTTCTAATTTGGTGGCCCCTCCCAGATTTGAACTGGGGACCGAACGATTATGAGTCGTGCGCTCTAACCACTGAGCTAAGGGGCCGTAGGGCATAGATTATAGGGGAAGCATTCAGTGGTGTCTAGACACTATAAGGGGCAATTCCGCTTACATCTTAGCCACTTAAATCACACAGATAAAAAAAAGGTGAGCCAACGCTCACCTTTTCTTATTTATGCTTAAAAGCTAACCACACTAAAGCGTGTGATTACTCGTCTAGGAAGCTACGCAGAGTTTCTGAGCGGCTTGGGTGACGAAGTTTACGCAGTGCTTTTGCTTCGATCTGACGGATACGTTCACGAGTTACGTCGAACTGCTTGCCCACTTCTTCAAGAGTGTGGTCAGTGTTCATGTCGATACCGAAACGCATACGCAGTACTTTAGCTTCACGAGGTGTTAGGCCAGCAAGAACGTCTTTAGTTGCACCGCGTAGGCTTGTTGCCGTCGCAGAGTCTAAAGGTAGTTCTAGCGTTGTATCCTCGATGAAATCACCTAGGTGCGAATCTTCGTCGTCACCGATTGGTGTCTCCATTGATATTGGCTCTTTAGCGATTTTCAGTACTTTACGGATCTTGTCTTCAGGCATTTGCATGCGTTCAGCCAGTTCTTCCGGAAGTGGTTCACGACCCATCTCTTGTAGCATTTGACGAGAGATACGGTTTAGTTTGTTGATCGTTTCGATCATGTGAACCGGAATACGGATAGTACGAGCTTGGTCGGCAATCGAACGAGTGATTGCTTGACGGATCCACCAAGTAGCGTAAGTAGAGAACTTATAACCACGACGGTATTCAAACTTATCTACCGCTTTCATCAGACCGATGTTACCTTCTTGGATTAGATCCAGGAATTGTAGACCACGGTTTGTGTACTTCTTAGCAATCGAGATTACTAGACGTAAGTTCGCTTCAACCATCTCTTTCTTCGCACGACGAGCTTTCGCTTCACCGATAGACATACGACGGCTGATATCTTTGATGCTTTGAACAGTAAGAGACGTTTCACGTTCGATCATATCCAGTTTTTGGATAGAGCGACGGATGTCGTGCTCGTTACGTTTGATCTTTTCTGCGTATGGCTTGTCTGAAGCAAGAACTTCATCCAACCATGCTTCGCTAGATTCGTTACCAGTAAATAGAGCAATGAAAGATTTCTTCGGCATTTTGCCGTACTCAACCGTTTGACGCATGATTAGGCGTTCTTGAGTACGTACGCGATCCATAGAGTTACGCAGTTCGTTTACTAGGTAATCAAACTGTTTTGGTGTTAGACGGAACTCTTTGAATACGTCTTGCATCATTGTCGTTGCAAGCGTTGCTTTCGGGCTTTCATGGCCGTACTCGTTGATCGCTAGCTGACGGTTCTGGTAGCTAGTACGAAGCGCTGTGAACTTCTCAAGAGCAAGCTCAGGATCGATACCTGTATCTTCTTCTTCCTCTTCCTCGTCGTCTTCAGCGTCTTCTTTGTCTTCGTCTTCCAGATCAGTTTCAGCAAGTTCTGAACCGATGTGAGTCGCAGTTGGCGCAGCTGTGCCATCGTCGTCTGGGTCAACAAAGCCATTGATTAGGTCTGTTAAGCGAATCTCTTCTGCTTGTACGCGGTCAAACTGTTCCAAGATGTATGGAATAGTGCCTGGGTACTCAGCAACCGATAGTTGAACTGTATTGATACCATCTTCAATACGTTTCGCAATGTCGATTTCGCCTTCACGAGTCAGTAGTTCAACCGTACCCATTTCACGCATGTACATACGAACTGGGTCAGTAGTACGGCCAATTTCGCTTTCTACGCTTGAAAGCGCAGCAGCTGCAGCTTCGGCTGCATCTTCATCTATATTGGCATCGTCATCATTAAGTGCTAGATCATCAGCATCAGGTGCAGTTTCAACTACCTTGATACCCATGTCGTTGATCATTTGAATGATGTCTTCTACCTGTTCAGAATCCACGATTTCTGCAGGTAGGTGGTCGTTTACTTCGGCGTAGGTCAGATAGCCTTGTTCCTTGCCTTTAATAACAAGTAATTTTAGCTGTGACTGCGGATTTTGATCCATAGATGATATCCAACTTCAGGTCTGGTGAAGGACGTTGCATTCTCAAATGCAAACCAATTATGTTAACAAATTTATTAAATGCTGACTAATCAAACAGGGTTACGCTTTTAGATCTAGCATTAAAGCTAGTAGCTCCCTTTTTTCTTCGGCTGATAAACCGACGCTTCTTGCTTTGGCCTGCAGGTTTTCAATTTGTTTTTCAACGCACTGGGCAAGTATGTTGTCCAATGAGTCTAAAAATATGTCTTCTTGATTGTCTTCGTCGAGGGGGATTTCCCAGCTCGCGAGACGAGACAGAAGAGCCTCATGTTTATTGTGTCGCCAATGCTCTAATAATTGGCCTGTGTTGATATGGGGATGCTCGTGGCATTTATCAAGTACTTCGACGAATAAACTTAGTCCGGGCAACTGTAAGCCTTTGACACTTGATAAATCCGGTACCATATCAGCATAGCTCGGATTTTGGATAAGCAAAGCGATAACTTCACGCATTGGAGTGCGCTTCAGCTCTTTATGTGGTTGAGGTGTCGGGTTCTGTGTATGAACACGCGCACGTCTCAATTGGTTATCAAATCCAGTTCGCTCATCGAGCAGTTTTTCGAGCAATTCTTGGAAGTAACTGTCAGGGATTTTATTAATCAAGGCGCTGGCGTGTGCACGCAGTGCTGATTTCCCTTCGGTTGTTCCCAAGTTTAACTTGTGTATTTCAATCAGGTTATCGAACAAATAGGTCGACAGTGGCGTCGCATTGTGGACCAGCTGTTCAAAAGCGGCTTTGCCATGCTCTCTAATATAGCTGTCTGGGTCTTCACCGTCGGGCAAGAACAGAAACTTAAGCGTGTTACCTGTTTTCAGATACTCAAGTGCGTTTTCTAGTGCGCGCCATGCGGCCTCTTTACCTGCTCGGTCACCATCGTAACAACAAACCACAGTGCTGGTTTGACGGAACAACATTTGAACGTGGTCGCCAGTTGTCGAGGTGCCCAGTGATGCTACTGAGTAATCGACACCATATTGCGCGAGTGCCACGACATCCATGTAACCTTCAACCACAAGTATTTGCGGCGGTTCACGGTAGGCTTGCAGCACTTCATAAAGGCCGTAAAGCTCTTTACCTTTATGGAAGATAGGCGTTTCTGGTGAGTTGAGGTATTTGGGTGTGCCGTCTTCTAATACACGACCACCAAAACCAATCACACGGCCACGACGATCACGAATCGGGAACATTACGCGTCCACGGAATCGGTCGTATCGGTTACCCTTATCGTTCTCAATTAGCATGCCGCCAGTCACGAGCATGTCTTGGGCTTCTTTCTGTTGGCCAAAGTTCTTACGAACTAAGTCCCACTCATCGGCCACATAACCAATACCAAACTTCTGGACAATCTCGCCAGAAAGGCCACGATTCTTTAGGTAATCAATCGCAGGTTTGTTGGCTGATATTTTCAGTTGAGAGCGGTAAAAATTACTGATGCCGCCCATCAAATCGTAGAGGTTACGTTTTTGTTCGCTGTTGGCTCTTGGTGCTGTTGATATCTCGCCGCTGCGCTGTTCTCTAGGAACATCGAGACCTAAGAAAGAGGCTAGCTCTTCAATAGCTTCAACAAAATCGAGACGTTCGAACTCCATAATGAAGTCGATAGCATTACCGTGTACGCCACAACCAAAGCAGTGATAAAACTGTTTTTCTTGGCTTACGCTAAAAGAAGGGGTCTTTTCGTTGTGGAATGGGCAACAAGCACCATAGTTTTTGCCTTTTTTCTTAAGTTTCACGCGTGCGTCCACAATGTCAACAATGTCGAGACGCGCTAGGAGATCATCGATGAAACTACGCGGGATGTGTCCTGCCATAAAACCTTAGAAAAATGCACTAACTGAGAGTGTGGATAATAATAGTTTGAATAGGTTACAGATACAAACAAGCCGTGCGTTCCGAAGGATTGCACGGCTTGTTGCAATTTGATTTGGGATTAAGCGAGTTTAGAACGAACTAAACCACTAACTTTACCCATATCTGCACGCCCTTGAATTTGTGGTTTCAAGATAGCCATTACTTTACCCATGTCTTGCATGCCCGCTGGTTGAGCTTCGGCGATTGCGCTATCAAGTAGTGCAATAACTTCTTCATCAGTTAGCGGTTGAGGCATAAAGCCTTCAAGTACCGTAATTTCTGCTTTTTCCACGTCAGCAAGATCTTGACGATTTGCCGATTCATATTGAGCAACAGAATCGCGACGTTGCTTAACCATTTTAACTAATACAGCAAGAATGTCGTCGTCGTTCAGAGTGATCCGTTCGTCAACTTCACGTTGCTTAATTGCTGAAAGAGCTAAGCGGATAGTGCCAAGGCGCGGTTTATCCTTGGCTTTCATCGCTAATTTTTGCTCTTCTTTGAGTTGTTCAATAAGAGCCATAACTCAGTCCTTATGGATTAAGTTATTAGTACAGGCGAACGCGACGTGCGTTTTCGCGAGCTAGCTTCTTAGCGTGACGCTTTTGAGCTGCTGCTTTAGCGCGTTTGCGAACTGTAGTTGGCTTTTCGTAGTGCTCGCGACGGCGAACTTCAGAAAGGATACCTGCTTTTTCACAAGAGCGCTTGAAACGACGTAGTGCAACGTCGAACGGTTCGTTTTCACGTACTTTAACTATTGGCATATGCCTTTCACCTCAGGGGTTATTCATTATCGCTGGCCACTCAGTACCAAATCAGAGAAGTTACCCATCGAGCTAACTCTCTATTCGCGTTTGGCCATTAACCAGCTTGATCAAAAATGGTGCGGAATTTTAATCCGATCATAGTGGCTTTGTAAAGCACTTTGTCGATTATAGTCTGTACAATATTTGTTTGAAGAGCTTAGGCAGGGTAATATTGCGCTAATTTCCCATTTTAGACGAAAGCGTGCCGAGAAAATTATGCGCATTATTGGTATTGAAACCTCTTGTGATGAAACAGGAATCGCGATTTATGATGATGAGCAAGGGCTGCTTTCTCATCAATTATATAGCCAAGTAAAGCTGCACGCCGATTACGGTGGTGTGGTGCCTGAGCTAGCTTCGCGTGACCACGTGAAAAAAACAATTCCTCTTATTAAAGCGGCATTAGCTGAAGCGAACCTAACGTCGAAAGACATTGATGGTGTGGCTTACACGGCTGGTCCAGGTTTAGTGGGTGCACTGCTTGTCGGTGCAACGATTGGTCGCAGTATTGCTTATGCGTGGGGCGTGCCTGCTGTGCCTGTTCACCATATGGAAGGTCACCTTCTTGCGCCAATGTTGGAAGACAATCCACCTCCATTCCCATTTGTGGCTCTGCTGGTTTCTGGCGGCCATACCATGATGGTAGAAGTGAAAGGTATTGGTGAATACCGAATCCTTGGTGAATCGATTGATGATGCAGCGGGTGAAGCGTTTGATAAAACCGCGAAACTGATGGGCTTAGATTACCCTGGCGGCCCACTGCTATCTCGCTTAGCAGAAAAAGGCACTCCGGGTCGTTTTAAGTTCCCGCGTCCAATGACCGATCGTCCGGGTTTAGATATGAGCTTTTCTGGTCTGAAGACGTTCGCAGCGAATACCATTCGTGATAACGATAATGATGACCAAACTCGCGCTGATATCGCTTACGCATTCCAAGAAGCTGTTTGTGCAACCTTAGTAATCAAGTGTAAGCGCGCTTTGGTAGAAACAGGCATGAAACGTATAGTGATTGCTGGCGGTGTAAGTGCTAACAAGCAACTGCGTGTTGAGCTTGAAGCTCTTGCTAAGAAAATCGGTGGTGAGGTGTACTACCCACGCACTGAGTTCTGTACAGATAATGGTGCGATGATCGCTTATGCGGGCATGCAGCGCCTGAAGAATGGCGAAACGGCTGATTTGTCTGTTCATGCCACACCGCGTTGGCCTATTGACCAGCTAGAGCCAATTGCGTAATTGACTATAGTGTTTCGATAAACGGTCGCCTTGTGCGGCCGTTTTATATCCTAGCTTACCGACTGTATGTCGATAAATAATTGCTGATAGAGATTAGGGAAGAAAATGAACAAGTTCACAGTAGACAATCAATCGATGGCGTACCTAGATGAAGGTCAAGGCCCTGTTGTTGTACTCGGCCACAGTTACCTTTGGGATAGTGCAATGTGGAAGCCGCAGATCGAAGCATTAAAGGCTCAGTATCGCTGTATTGTTCCAGAGCTTTGGTCTCATGGTGAATCTCAAGCAGCACCCACTTCGATGCGTAACTTGAAAGATTACGCTCAGCACGTTTTGGCTCTGCTTGATCACTTAGAGATCGAAGAATTCTCAGTGGTTGGCTTATCGGTTGGCGGTATGTGGGGGACTGAGTTAGCGGAGCTTGCACCTGCACGTATTAAGTCTTTGGTTCTAATGGATACTTTTGTGGGTTTAGAACCAGAAGTTGCTCACGCTAAGTACTTCAACATGTTAGATACCATCACTCAAACCAAGACGGTTCCTCAGCCAATTGTTGAAGCGGTTGTGCCACTGTTCTTCGCTAATGATGCTCAAACCAACACGCCAGCTTTAGTTGAAGGTTTTACTCAGCAGTTATCAGCTCTTGAGGGCGACAACGCTGAAGAAGTGGCACGCATCGGTCGAATGGTGTTTGGACGTCGCGATATGATTGAATCGGTAGAGAACTTTGCTCTGCCTGTTTTGATTGCTGTAGGACAAGAAGATAAACCACGTCCGGTACTTGAGTCATACCTAATGCACGATTGCATTACGGGCAGTGAATTAGTGGTGATTCCTGGCGCAGGTCATATTAGCTCGTTAGAGCAACCAGAGTTTGTGAACACAATGCTGAAGACGTTTTTAGATAAACATCTGCTATAAGCTTTAAATACTGAATATTATGGTTCGGCTTAGACGTGACAGTTTAAGCCGATTTTTTTTGTCCGAGCTTTGGTTCGCTGCCATCGAGTAGGCGGCGGATATTCTGATGGTGACGCAACACGATCAAACAGCACAGCATGGCTACAGGCAGTGTGTATTGAGGTTTGACTAACCAAGCGTAGAAAGGGGCAAGTAGCACAGTAACCAGTGCCGCTAAAGAAGAGTAACGAAACAAAAACGCGACCACTAACCAAGTCGCCATGATCATTCCTGTTAGATCGAATCCTATTGGGGCGATAGCGCCGAGTGCGGTTGCCACGCCTTTACCACCTTTGAAGTGGAAGAAGATCGGATACATATGACCTAGGCACGCCGCAATTGCCACAATCCCTAGAATGATTGGGTCGATCTTGAGGTAGTAGCCAAGCCAGACAGGGATAGTGCCTTTCAGCATGTCACACAGGAGGACGGCTGCTGCTGCGCCTTTGCCGCCAACGCGCAGTACATTGGTGGCGCCCGGGTTATTGGAGCCTACCGTTCTTGGATCAGGAAGTCTTAAGACTCGGCATATCAAGACCGCACTAGAGATTGAACCTAGCAAATAGGCTGCAATGATCATGATTAGTGCCAATGGGGTCATGTCTTTCCTTAAACGGTTATAAGCCTAACGATGGGAAAATAATGCTCAATCCAAGAGTAATTGATATCATATCTCGAATTACGCAAATAATACGTTTTTTTCCCCCATATGGGTATCCGACCTCTAAAAGGACAAGTCATGGCACTGGATAAAGTTTTCATTGAACAGCTAGAAGTAATTACAACGATCGGTGTTTACGATTGGGAACAAGAGATTAAACAAAAACTTGTGCTTGATATTGAAATGGCTCATGACAACCGCCCAGCGGGTAAGAGTGATGATGTAGTTGATGCTCTGGACTACTCGACTGTGAGTACTGCTGTGCTTGACCACATTGCGAATGGCCGATTCCTATTGGTTGAACGTGTGGCTGAAGAAGTCGCTGAATTGATCATGACTCAATTCTCTGTGCCGTGGATTAAAATCCGCTTAGCGAAACCTGGCGCAGTGCCACAAGCAAAAGCCGTTGGCGTGATCATCGAACGAGGTCAAGCATGACAGTAGCCTATGTTGGTGTTGGCACGAACATAGACCGCGATAAGCATGCAAGGGTGGCATGGACAGAGCTTCAATCGTTAGGGACTAACCTTAAATGCTCTAAAATCTATCACTGTGAGCCCGTCGGTTTTAATAGCCATCCGTTTTATAACTTTGTGATAGAGCTCGACACGTCACTCTCATTGACTGAATTTTCACAGCAGCTGCGTAAAATTGAGTTTAAATGGGGTCGCTCTCAAGATGCGCACAAACTACAAGATCGAAAACTCGATCTTGATATTGTGCTGTTTGGAGAGGAGGTTTCTGAGCGTGAACCAGAATTACCACGCAGTGATATCTACAAATATCCTTTTGTAACACAACCGCTTTATGATCTTTGTCCTGCGCGAGTGATCCCGCAAGACGGAAGAACCGTCAGTGAAATATGGCAGAAGATGCAGCAATTAGACTCGCTCTCTGTCGTAGATATAAAACTATAATTTTTAAGGTAAGTAATGAGTTATTTTGAAGCGTTTATATTGGCGTTGGTGCAAGGCTTTACTGAGTTTTTACCTATTTCCAGTTCTGCACACCTAATCCTTCCTTCTGCTGTTTTAGGCTGGGAAGATCAAGGCTTGGCTTTTGATGTGGCTGTCCACGTTGGTACTTTGGCAGCTGTCGTTATCTATTTCCGTAAAGAAGTGGTCTCTCTGTTGAGCGCATTCTTTGGCTCCGTGTTTAAAGGCGATCGCAGTAAAGAAGCGAAGTTAGCGTGGATGATCATTCTCGCGACGATTCCTGCATGTATCTTTGGCTTGTTGATGAAAGATATTGTTGAGCTTTACTTACGCAGTGCGTGGGTGATCGCGACGACAACGATTATCTTTGGTCTATTGCTATGGTGGGTGGACAAGAACTCAAGCCTGCGCGATGACGAATACCAAGCTGGTTGGAAAAAGGCGCTGTTTATTGGTCTTGCTCAAGCAATGGCGATCATTCCGGGCACGTCTCGTTCTGGCGCAACCATTACCGCGGCGCTTTACCTTGGTTTCACTCGTGAAGCGGCAGCTCGATTCTCTTTCCTAATGTCTATCCCAATCATCACTCTGGCTGGTGGTTATTTAGGTCTTAAGTTGGTGACAAGCGGTGACCCAATCCATGTTGGCACTTTGCTAACGGGCGTTGCGGTGTCTTTCATCAGTGCTTACATCTGTATCCACTTCTTCTTGAAGCTTATCTCTCGTATGGGCATGACACCGTTCGTTATCTACCGCCTGATTCTAGGTTGTGGTCTGTTTGCTTTCTTAATGATGCAGTAACAGACGCGGACATCGGTCTCGCTGTAAAGATTGAAACAAAAGGCCCGCTTAACAGCGGGCTTTTTAATGCGTTTGAATTAGAGCGGTGACGATTAACTGGCAGCGAGTTCTGATAGGGCACCTTCAATTGCGATGGCTCTGCGTTTCTCTTGTTCTTCTCGAATATCTTTACCTTTAAAACCATCGGCAATGATCGCTTTGACTTCGACTTGAAGCGCCGCTTGGTAAGCTACTTCAAAACGCGCTTTTTGAGGATACGGCTGATCTTCTAATCCTTTTCGGCCTGCGTGATCGGCTTGGCAGCAAAGCAGTATATCGTCGAGTCTATCTGGCTTACGCCAAACATCAAACTTGTTGAGAACCTTGAGAAAGGTGGTTGGCTTAAGTTCACCTGCGCGGTGGATATTAGAATGCTGCTCGCACACTAACAACGCAAGATCTCTGAACTCATTGGGCACTCTGACTCTCTCACACAGCTTCTTAATGATCTTCAAACCTGTGTGGCAATGCATTTTGTGGCTTGGCCATTCGCTTTCTGGCGTGACGCCTTTACCTAAATCATGCACTTGAGCAGCAAAGCGTACTGGTAACGATGGGCTTAATAGCGCTGCTTGTTGAGCAACCATCAGCGTGTGAATCCCGGTGTCGATTTCAGGGTGCCACTTTTCAGGTTGAGGGACGCCAAATAGAGCGTCAATCTCAGGTAATACGACTGCCAATGCACCACACTCTTTCAATACAGAGAGGAACACTTCAGGGTGCGGCGTACTAAGAGACTTATGCCACTCTTGCCAAACTCGCTCTGCAGTGAGGTGTGCCAGCTCACCAGATTGAACGATCTCACTCATCATATCCATGGTTTCAGGTGCAACCGTGAAGTTAAGATGGTGAAGCTTGGCGGCGAAGCGAGCCACACGCAGCACACGAAGAGGGTCTTCAACAAAAGCGTCTGAAACATGTCTTAAGATACGATCTGAGAGATCTTTCTGACCATGGTAAGGATCGTGAAGTTGGCCTTTATCATCTTGAGCTATAGCGTTGATGGTCAGATCTCGACGCATCAGATCTTCTTCCAAACTCACGTCTGGAGCGAAGTAGCACTCAAAGCCAGTGTAACCGGAACCGGATTTTCTCTCAGTGCGAGCCAGTGCGTGCTCTTCTTTGGTTTTTGGGTGCAAGAATACGGGGAAATCTTTTCCCACAGCAGTAAAGCCAAGGTTTTCCATCTGTTGAGGGGTACTCCCTACCACGACCCAGTCTCTATCATAACTATCAATATTGAGCAGCTTATCGCGCACTGCTCCACCGACTAGATAGCGTTGTAGCCCGTTGTCTTTTGGTAGGCTATCGTAAATTTGCAACTTATCACCTCGAAATGTTTTATCACTGCTGGACTTTACTGCAAGCAATGGTACTTTCCATTAATCGTAATTATAGGGCAGCACATGTATAAGGAATATTTTGGCTTCGTTGAGATGCCATTTTCGATTGTACCAAATTCTCGCTACTTGTTTTTGAGTCAGCGCCATCAAGAAGCGATGCAGAACCTACAAGCCGGTTTAGGCGAGGGTGGGGGCTTTGCGATGCTTACTGGTGAGGTTGGTACAGGGAAAACAACGGTCGCTAAGGCGATGTTGTCTTCATTGGATAGTCATACTCAGGCTGGCCTTATACTTAACCCTACGTTTTCCAATACCGATTTACTTGAAGCTATCTGCGATGAGTTTGAGGTCGAGTACCCAGAACAGGCATCGTTGAAACAGCTCAGTCAGGCTATTCATTATTTTCTACTGGATAGCCATGCCGAAGGCATTCAAACCCTATTGGTGATCGATGAAGCCCAACACCTCGCTGCCGATGTGTTGGAGCAGTTACGCCTTCTAACAAACTTGGAAACCGACAGTCGCAAGCTGTTAAAAGTACTGTTGGTCGGCCAGCCTGAATTACAACAGCACTTACAAACCACGCAGCTACGTCAGCTAGCACAGCGCATTACTGGTCGTTATCACTTACTGCCTCTTAATACCGAAGAAACCGGCAAGTACATCGCGTTTCGTTTGGAGACGGCGGGTGGCGAGCAGATGTTGTTTTCGAACCGCTCTATCAAGCTGATTGCTCAATATACGCATGGTATACCAAGGCTCATTAACTTGGTGTGTGATAAAGCACTGCAGTTGGCTTTTCATGATGGAGAGCAGCTACCGAGCAATGAAACGGTTAACCGAGCATGTCAGCAGGTTATGTCCTTTCAGGCCGATGTGTATCACGTCGAGAAACCTCGAACTTCTCGTGTTGCGCCCAAGTTATTCCAATACGCAGGGATTGCGACGTTAAGCGTTGGTCTTGCAATTGCGACCTTTAACTTCGCTCCAAGCTATATCAATTCATGGCTATCTGCCGAAACTTCAGGTGAAGCGCAGACTGAAGTGTTAGCACACACTCAGCGTTCATTGGTGGCAGATGTTCCTAAGTTTGTTGCCGAGCCAAAACCTGCCAAGTTTGAATTGCCACAACACATTCAACAACATTTGATGCAGGGGACCAATCGTTCTCTTGCTATCAAAGACTTGTATACGCTGTGGGGATATCAATCTTCACTGCGTGATGGCTTGTGTTTAAGTGAGCCACAAAGTGTCTTTGTATGCGAGCAGCAACAGGCCAATTTGGATACATTGTTAGAACTAGGCGTGCCTGTGGTACTTAATCTCGACATAGACCAAAAGCCAGTGTTTGCTGTGCTGTATGGTGTGTCTGAGGATGCTGTCGAGTTACTGGTGAATGAAAAGTTGTTGGTGATGCCGAAGCAATCCTTAGAGCAAATCTGGCAAGGCGATTATGTCGCTATTTGGAAACAGCCGCTGCGAGAGACCCTCAAAGAGGGCTATCAAGGTGAAGCGGTTGCTTTACTTGATCTACTGCTTTCTGAAGTTTTAGGAGAGGTTGTTTCCGGTAGTGATGTATTTGATTATGAGTTAAAAATGAAAATCGAAGCATTTCAAACGTGGCAGGGTATGTCTGTTGATGGCATTGCAGGTAAGCGCACCTTGGCAAGGTTGCAGAGATTAGCTCAACTCGATTCGCCTAAGCTGATGTCACTAGAAGGGGACGAAAGTTAATGTCACGTATTATGCACGAACTTAAACAGTCGTCTCACAAGCCGTCTTCTATTAATCAGCACTCTCTTAGCAAACTAAGCTTCAAAGGCTACCAGAATCATCATGTTCCTAATTCTGCAAAAGGGATGAGCAACAAGCGAGGTTCATCGTTAGCGATGGGGCTACTCTTAATCTTGGTTCCTTCTTTGTTGGTAGGTGGCGTTCTGGCTTATCAATCTTACCATCAACAGCAAACGGCTAGCCAAGCTGTCACCACTTCGAACACAGAACCACAGCCAGCTCAATTCAAGGATGTCGAAACGGCTGACTTGAATGCGGAAGAAGAAATGGAAGATGGGCCTCTGTTTGTGGTGCGTTCAGCACCGACAAGTAAGGCGTTAAAGTCGTTACCTCGGCAAGAGGTTTATGCTCAGGTTTATTTTGACAGCACTAACCTCTCTAGTGGAGTTACTGTGCCGGTAGTCATAGCCGAGAGCAGTACGCGAACGATAGATGATTCAGAGCTGTCATTAGCTGAGCCTGAAGTTGGACCTGGTGTAAGCGATAAAGGCAATTATCAGCAATCAGACAGCGACCTGCTGCAAGGGCTAGACCTCAGTGAGTTGCCACCTGATTTGGCATTGAAGCTTGAATCCATTATGGGTGAGCAACAAAGCGCTCCTGAACCAATGGACTCTAGACCCGCAGGGCAAAGAGGTTCTCAGGTCATTGAGTTGGAAACGCACACCAATAGCTTATCAGGAGTCCTTCCTAAGTTAGACCTACAAACCCATATGTACTCGAGTAGCGAAACCAAGCGTTGGGTAAAAGTGAACGGCCAAGAAGTGGCGCAAGGAGATTGGATTGGACAAGACATTCAATTATTGGAGATTAAGCCACAATCGGTGATCATAGAATTCAATCAGCAGAAGATAGAAATCCCAGCTCTGTATGAGTGGAAAGGTTAGATAGCTCTAAACGCATCTAGAGAACAGACAAATAAAAAGGAGCACCTCGGTGCTCCTTTTTGATATTCGATACTGAATTTACTGTACCTGATACAAGCGTTACGTCTACGCCCAACCGTTTGGTGATTTTCTGCGACGAGGCATGATGTGTGGCAGAACAAGGCCTAGAAGTAGACCAATACCCGCAACACCACCACCGTACATGAAGTACTTCAATAGCAGGTCGTCTTTTTGAGTGTCTAGCTTAGCGCGCAGTTCACGGTTCTCTGTTTGAGAGCTCGTTAGCTGTTGGCTAATTTCACTGTAGTTCTGTTCTAGTTCAGCAATCTGCTTGTTACGAGAATCTAGAGAGCTTGCTAGGCCAGCTTTTTCGCTGTCAGCACTCTGACGAGCATTCGCTAGCTTACCTTTAACTTCCGTCAGCTCTTTCTCTAGCTTAGGCATACGCAGTGCCATGCTTTCTTGAGTGCTCACAAACTTGCTTTCAACCCAACCTTTACGGCCACGGTTGTCTTGAATTTGGGTGTAACCCGTACTCTTGTTAGTTTGTAGGAATGTAATCTTTTCACCAGCATCAACACTACCGATGATACGGAATGTGTTGTTTGGGCCAGAATGCATATAAGTAAATAGTTTGTCAGCAATATAACGTTCTTGTGCAAAGGCAGCTGGAGCCGCAAGCATTGCGAACAAAACTAAGCTAATCAGTTTTTTCACAGTAAATCCCTTAACGATTCAAATTGGGTAGGCGTATGAGTCAGCCTCAATCAGCAAATAATATTTAGTTTCTTTATGCGGTGCAACAAAGAAGGGAGGCAAAGCCTCCCTTTCTGTGCGTTTGAGTCAATAATGACATGGCATTTACATATCGCTACTGAAGCTCACACTGTTCTGACGCTAGTATTCACTAACGCAGTAGCGATTACATAGTAAACGCAGCTTGAATTCCGTAGAAGAACACAACAGCAAGTAGAGCACCAGCTGGCAATGTCACAATCCAAGAAGCCACGATATTACGTACAACCCCTAAGTTTAGTGCTGCGATACCACGAGCAAAACCAACACCTAATACTGCACCAACGAGTGTTTGTGTAGTAGAGATTGGAAGGCCAGTACCTGAAGCTAGTACAACTGTACATGCAGTTGCAAGTTGTGCAGCAAAGCCACGGCTAGGTGTTAGTTCTGTAATACCAGTACCAACGGTTGCCATTACTTTATGACCCATTGTTGCAAGACCAACAACGATACCGAAACCACCTAGAGGAAGAATCCACCATGCGATAGTACTCTTACCTGTGATTTCACCCATGTGCTCAACGGTTGATACAACAGCAGACAGTGGACCAATCGCGTTCGCAACGTCGTTTGAACCGTGTGCAAATGCCATCGCACAAGCTGTGATAACCATTAGTACAGAGAAGATGCCTTCAACACCGGCAAAGCCGTGGTCTTCTTCACGATTAGCAAATTTCTTCTGGATGTATAGGTAACCGCCGACCATAACAAGCGCAGAAACGGCAGCAGCCCAAACCCATGCTTCAGTGTTGCTTAGGTGAAGACCAACGTGCTTGAGACCTTTCTTGATGGTTACAAGTGCAATCACCATCGTTGTGATGAACATGTATACCGGTACAAAGCGTTTCGCGTTGAATAGCGGGTTCTCTGTATCAAAAATCAGTCGTTGAGCACTTACAAATATGACGTAAGCGAAGAAGCCGGAAATAACGGGTGTGATAATCCAACTGCCCACAATACCTTGAACACTGTTCCAGTCTACAGCTTCAGTACCTACAGAAATACACGCAAAGCCGATGATTGCACCGATGATTGAGTGAGTCGTAGAAACAGGCCAGCCCATGTAAGAAGCGAGAAGTAGCCATGTACCAGCAGCAAGAAGTGCTGACATCATGCCGTACACAAGTACATCAGGTTGATGAGCGAATAGAGACGTTTCGATAACACCTTTACGGATCGTGTCTGTTACTTCGCCGCCCGCAAGGTAAGCACCTGCGAATTCAAAGATCATTGCGATAATGATCGCTTGTTTAACGGTTAGAGCTTTAGAGCCTACTGAGGTGCCCATTGCGTTCGCAACGTCATTTGCACCAATACCAATAGCCATCAAGAAACCGAAAGCTGCTGCAACAATAATCAGGACAGTGCCGTAGTTAGCAAGGATATCCATCGTAATACCTAGTTGTTTGATAACAAGCGGAACAAATTTAGACGCAAAAAACCGCTCAGCGAGAGAAATACTCAGCGCATAAGTGGTTTGTTCAAAAAATGCTCTTCGTTATATGGTTAACGTATGATTTAAGATCGAGAAAGCATTACTTCAAGACGAGCGCCTACACGCTGTGCTTGATCTGCAATACCACCAACCCATTCAAGAATTTTGTATAAGAACATGATATCAACTGGATTCAGATCGCCTTCAATTGCCATTAGTTGTTGGCGTAGTTCGATCTGCATCGCATCCGTGTCATCTTCAATTACATCTAATTGATGAATCATTTCGGCAACGAGTGTTACTTCACGGCCTTTAAAGCCAGTTTCAAGTAATTCGTCTAATTCATTGATTACGTTTTGTGCTTGGTTCGCTGCATCTAGACAACGTTTAACGTAAGCGATGAAGTTTTCTTGCATTGGAGCAGGAATGACAAGTTGACGACCATATACACGGCCAGCAATGTCTTTCGCTAGGTTTGCGAGTTTGTCTTGTTGCGTTAATAGCTCCAACATATCGGTGCGATCAACTGGCATAAACAAACCACGAGGAAGTTTAAGGCGAATTTCACGTTTTAGTACGTCAGCTTCTTTCTCAAGGTGAGAAATTTGAGCTCGAATTTCTGATGCTTTTTCCCAGTCACCTTTTGAAGAAACTTCAAAGAAATTAACTAGGTGAGAACAACATTCGTTCACGCATACTACGTGACGCTGCAAAGGTTTAATTGGGGACTTTGCAAATAACCCCATAATTGTATTTACTGGCATGGTCATCCAACCTAATAAATAATAACCTTAAAACAACATACACCATATTCATGGTGAAATGTTAAGCGATGGCTACAAAGTCGCGCATGTTAACCTAATCAATCTCTCATTAAAACTGTTTTAGATCATCATAAGGGCGATATTTCTGACTTGCCGACTTTTCAAATTGGCAATATCCTGTCCCTATCTTCACAGAAAGGTATAACTATGGAAACCGAGATAGAACTGAAGTTTTTTGTTTCTCCTGAATTTTCAGAGACTTTACGCAATAAAATTGCTGAAACTAAAGTACTTCAGCACAGTTGTCGTGAGCTAGGTAACATCTACTTTGACACCGCTGACAACTGGCTACGTAAGCACGATACAGGCTTACGCATTCGACGCTTTGATGACGTATTTGTACAAACCGTAAAGACTGCTGGTCGTGTGGTTGCTGGCCTGCACCAAAGGCCTGAATACAATGCAGAGCACGACAGCAACGAACCTAAGCTAGCCTTGCACCCAGAGGATATCTGGCCAGCAGGTAAAGACATCGAAACGCTGCAAGCTGAGCTGACTCCTCTGTTCTCTACTAACTTCACGCGTGAGCAGTGGTTGATTGGTATGCCTGATGGTAGCCAAGTCGAGGTCGCATTCGATCAAGGCTTTGTTGAATCAGGCGACCTGCAAGAACCGATTTGCGAAGTTGAGTTGGAACTTAAATCCGGTCAGACGGATGCACTATTTACATTGTCTCGCCAATTCTGCGAACAAGGTGGTATGCGTTTGGGTAACCTAAGCAAAGCAGCTAAGGGTTACCGCCTTGCTCAAGGTTATCAAGGAGATGAAGTCACTCCTTTGACCTTAGTTGATACTGACAAAAGTGATACCGTTGAATCGTGTTTCATTCAATCTTTAGAGCATGCTCTCGCTCATTGGCACTATCACGAGCAGATCTTCACCGAGCGCCAATCGATTGAAGCGCTGCATGAGATCAGTCACTCGCTGAGTTTTATTCGTCAAACCTTCACTATCTACGGTGGCATTGTCCCAAGACGCGCGAGTGCTATTTTACGTCAAGAGTTGAAATGGCTTGAGCAAGAGCTCGACTGGCTGAAAAGCTATGATCACTTCGAAGACTTGCTGGAAGATAAAGGACACGTACTACGTAAACTCGATGCGCGTAAGTTCTTAGTCGCTGAGCTTAAAGAGATGCAAGAGCAACTGCCAGATCGTGAAGATCTGCTTACCTTGCTGAGCTCTGCTCGTTACACCGGTTTATTGTTGGATCTGAGCCGTTGGATCTTGTCTCGTGGCTGGCAGCCTTTCTTAGATGAGAAAGCGCGTGAGCAAATGGGTCGTGGTATCGAATGGTTTTCCGTGCAGCAACTCGATCGCACATGGGCAGACTTGATGGAAGCTTTCCCGCCAGAGCGAGTGATGACCAGCCAAGCGTATATTGAGCAGCAATACCGTTTGATGCGTAATCTGTATTCTGGTGTTGGTTTCGCGAGTTTATATGATGACGCTGAGCGAAACAGTTTCCGCTTGCCATGGGCCGATATGGTGCAAGGCATTGATGACTTGTTGGCACTTAAAACACTGGAGCCTTTGACTGAGAAGTTAGAAGGTGATGAGAAGGTTCAGCTAGAGCGTTGGCTAGCTCGTCAAGAAGTGTCCATTCTGCATGCGATGGAACAGACACGCCAAATCAGTGTTGAGGTTGAGCCATACTGGCAAGACTAGATTCAATATCTATATCAATATAAGTATGAATTTGAAAATAGGGCTTCGGCCCTATTTTTTTGTTTGTTGCTCAAGCTTTTCGAGTCGCTCTAAGATCTTCTGTTGCTGCTCGATGATCTTCTCAAGGTGTTTCTCTTTGTTTTCCGCTCGTTGATTCTCATGATGAGTTGGGGAGGTGATCAAAGAAGTAATCAAGCCTGAAATCATACCAAACACACCGACACCGCAAATGATCACCAGAGACGCGACTAATTTTCCGGAGCTCGTGACTGGATAATGATCGCCATATCCCACCGTACTGATGGTCACGAAAGCCCACCATAAAGCATCTTGGCCAGTGGTGATGTTGGCACCGGGATCTTTGTGTTCTAACAGCAATATTGTTCCGGCCCCTATGGTTAGGAGAATGACCAGCAGCAATATAATTGAGGCGAGGGTGGTTTCTTTGCGATTACGAAAGAGCTCTCTGAAAACACGTTTACCCGAGCGAAGCACAAGAATGACACGCAGGATCTGAAAAATGCGAGCGAAACGAAGTGGCTCGATCATTGGGATGCTTGCTAAGAAATCGATCCAGTGTACTTTTAGATATTCTTTTTTGTTTTGTGACCTGAATAGATCAATTGTGAGCTGAAAAAGAAAAACACTACAGATTATAAAATCGAGGCCGATAAGGACTTGTTTCGATTCTTTATCGATCGGTACGAACAATAAGCCTGAGATCACAAATAACGCTAAGAAAGAGAGAATCAGTGACAATAAGCTCATCGGCTTGGTGGCGTCTTTGGTATTATTCAACATTCATACGAGGCTCAAAATAAATCGCGAACTTTGACTGACATAGCCACCTCGCGGATATAGAAGCCATCAATATATAAGAATTAATGGAGAACTGACAATGACTAAACTGTCATTCAAGCCGTGGGAAAGGATAATCTCTGACGTTCGACTCGTTCCAAAAATGGTCATGCTGATGATATTCAGTACTATCTTGATCATTTCGAAGCAGCTTTGGGACGCAAGTACGTTTTACGATTCATTGCTTGCTGTAACCAACAATGCGCAAGTCGCACAGCAGCATTACGAGACTTACCTAGTTCAAGTGGCTTGGCAAACAGCCTTGATGATCATTGTGTTTGTGGTTCTTCTATTAGCAGCGGCGCGCGTTATGCTGCGTCAGACTCAATACCTTAATGACGCCATTAAAACCATGGCCGACAAGAACTTATCCGTGCCGATTCAAATGGACTGTAAAGATGAATACGGCGATGTGGCACGTGAACTCGAAAAAACTCGCGTTCAACTGAACGATATGATCAAAACTCAGGTGGCCTCTTCTGATGAGCTGTTTGCTCTGACGGAAGTGATGACCATCAGCATGTCTGAAACCAAAGAGTCAGCTCAAGAAGAGTTCAACGAGATCGATCAGTTGGCAACAGCAATGAGTGAGATGACGTCTACGGTACAAACTGTTGCTGAGCACGCACAAAGCGCTTCGTCATTGACGGAACAGGCATCAGGTCAAGCTCTTACTGGTCAGAAGTTCGTGCAAGGATCAGTGTCTAAGATGAGTGAGCTATCTTCAGATATCGCAGCATCAGCAGCAGCGGTAAACCAAGTAGAAGAACGCGTTGACTCAATTGGCAGTGTGGTTGGTACTATCCAAGGCATTTCAGAACAGACGAACCTATTAGCATTGAACGCTGCGATTGAAGCGGCACGTGCAGGTGAAGCGGGTCGTGGTTTTGCGGTTGTTGCCGATGAGGTTCGTAACCTTGCACAGCGCACTCAGCAAGCAACGGTAGAGATTCAAGACATGATCAGTCATCTACAAAGCAGCGCTAATTCTGCGGTAGAGCTGATGGAGAAGAGTGTTGTAGAAGCGGCGGAAGGCGTTGATCTGGTAACCAATGCAGGAACAGAGCTTGATGGCATCGTAAGCCAAGTAAACCAAATTAATGATATGAACTTCCAGATCGCGACCGCTGCAGGTCAACAGAGCAGTGTTGCTGAAGAGATGAGTGTTAACCTAACCAATGTTCGCGAGCTTGTTGAAGCTTCTGTGGTTGTTGTTAGTGAGCTGCTAGAGACCTCTCAGCTTATGGAAAGCAACGCGCAAGAACTCGACGGTAAGATTAAGCAGTTTAAGGTTTAGTCCTTAGCACCTAATCTTCATCGGTAAAGGCTTATTCCCAGACACTTTTTCTCGGTTGTAAGCTCAACCAGATAAGTTAATCGATAAAACGCCCACATTGCTAATGTGGGCGTTTTTTATTGGCGTAACTTTGGTATAACTTACCTTTAGTTATGAAAACTCGTTATTGAAGAACTGAATCGATAAACCGATTGTTCGGCGCGCAGCTTATACAAGGAAGAAACATGCCATTGCCTTCTCAACTCATCACTCACTCCCAGTCTGCTTTTGAGCAATTATTAGAGCATCAAAGTGAAGCCATCAATACTTGGTCTGAGCCACTGACTGAAGATCTTAAACGTGTACTCGGTTTAAGCTGTTTTGTTGGAGATTGCCTACAGCGTGATACGGTTTTATGCGGTGACTTACCTGATATGTTGGCATGCGAAGAACGTGCTGAAGCGTACCGAGAACGACTAGCTGAATTACTTTCTGGTTGCGCCGATGAAATGAGCGGTCAACGCGTGCTGCGTCAATTCCGCAATCGAGAAATGACCTACATTGCTTGGCGTGATTTCATGGGTTCGTGGGAACTAGAGCAGAGCCTAAATCATCTATCGATGTTGGCTGAGGCGATGATCTTCGAGACCTATCAATGGCAGTATGAT
The DNA here is from genome assembly GCF_023161685.1 of Vibrio sp. 1CM8B. Lineage (NCBI taxonomy): Bacteria > Pseudomonadati > Pseudomonadota > Gammaproteobacteria > Vibrionales > Vibrionaceae > Vibrio > Vibrio sp. 1CM8B. Next base: position 163,100 of record NZ_JALNTU010000006.1, on the reverse strand, counting down.
ATTTGTTGTAAAGAGTGGGGCATGCCTTGTAATGAACAAGGCGAAGCACAGCCGATGTTGATCATTGGTATGGGCAAGCTAGGGGGCGGTGAGCTTAACTTCTCTTCCGATATCGATCTGATCTTCACCTACCCAGAGAATGGCGAAACCCAAGGTGCAAGACGCAGTATTGCCAATGCGCAGTTCTTCACCCGTCTAGGGCAACGTATTATCAAGGCGCTTGATCAGCAAACCTTCGATGGATTCTGCTATCGAGTCGACATGCGCCTGCGCCCGTTTGGTGAGAGTGGTCCACTTGTGATGAGCTATGCTGCACTTGAAGACTATTACCAAGAGCAAGGGCGCGATTGGGAACGCTACGCCATGGTTAAAGCGCGCGTGATGGGCAGTGAGATGTATCCGGAGTATCAAGAGCTTCGCCAAATGCTACGCCCGTTTGTGTTCCGCCGTTATATTGATTTTAGTGCGATTCAATCTCTGCGCCGAATGAAGTCCATGATCAGCAGCGAAGTACGCCGTCGTGGCCTCTCGAACAACATCAAGCTTGGTTCTGGTGGTATTCGCGAAGTGGAATTTATCGCTCAAGTTTTCCAATTGATTCGCGGTGGTCGTGAACCGAGCCTTCGTGGTAGAGGGCTGTTGGAAACGTTAAGTGCTATTGAATCTCTTCATCTGCTAGAGTCTGAAGAGGTAGGGCACCTACGTGAGGCTTATCTGTTTTTGCGTCGCCTTGAGAACCTATTGCAAGCAATGGCTGATAAGCAAACTCAAACCTTACCTGACGGTGAATTCGAGCAACTTCAGCTTGCGGTTGCCATGCAATTTTCTGATTGGGATAGCTTGATTACTGCAACTCGCGCCCATATGGCGAATGTACATACCGTGTTCGAAGACCTGATAGGCGTTGATGAAGATGACGCTAATCCGATCGCGAGTCATTTTAGCGAACTGTGGGATATGGCTCATAAACCAGATGTGATTGAACATGTTCTGGAGCATGATATTGCGATTGCTAACCCACCGGAAGCCGCGAAAACGATTATTCAGTTTAAAGCCGATCTAGCGAAGAAGACCCTTGGCCCACGCGGTCGTGAAGTCCTCAATCGACTGATGCCAAAAGTCTTTCAAGCACTGTACACCGCTAAGGATGCCGAGTTTGGTTTGTCGCGAGTACTGCATCTGCTGCATAAAATTGTTACGCGTACCACTTACCTTGAACTACTAGATGAACACCCAGCCGCGTTGACTCAGTTAGTTCGTTTATGTACGGCAAGTCCGATGATCTCGGAGCAGTTGGGTCGTTATCCAATCCTGTTAGATGAGCTTATCGACCCTCAACAACTTTACAATCCAGTGCCTTTAGAGTCTTACAAGACCGAGCTGCGTGATTACCTAGCCCGTATCCCTGAAGATGATATGGAGCAACAGATGGAAGGCCTGCGTCAGTTTAAGCAGACCTGTATTTTGAGAATTGCAGCCGCGGATATAGCGGGTGCTCTACCTGTCATGAAGGTCAGCGATCACCTTACCTACTTAGCAGAAGCCATTGTGGAGGCGGGGGTCAATCAAGCTTGGTTACAAGTCTCCGCCAAGTTTGGTGAACCGACCCATGTTAAAGATCGCGAAGGTCGCGGTTTTGCTGTCGTTGGTTATGGCAAAGTCGGTGGTTGGGAGCTTGGTTATAACTCCGATCTCGATATCGTGTTCATGCACGACTGCCCGGTACACATCTATACTGATGGTAAGAAAGAGATCGATGGACGCCAATTCTACTTAAGACTGGCGCAGCGTATTATTCATATTTTCTCGACCAGAACCGCTTCTGGCATTCTGTACGAAGTCGACACTCGCCTACGCCCCTCAGGTGCATCTGGCCTGTTGGTGAGTCCAACCGATGCCTTTGACGAGTATCAGCACAATGACGCGTGGACTTGGGAACACCAAGCCTTGACTCGTGCTCGTATGATTTATGGTGATGACTTATTGGCTTCGGCATTTAACAAAACGCGTCATGAGGTTTTGTGCTTGGCGCGTGATGAGGCAACACTCAAAAAGTCCGTTGTGGATATGCGTGAAAAAATGCGCGGCCATTTAGGCGGTAAAAAAGCTGATCGATTCATGCTCAAACAAGATGCGGGTGGTATTACCGATATTGAGTTTTTGGCGCAATATTTAGTCCTTCGATACAGTAATGAGAAGCCAAAGCTTACTCGTTGGTGTGACAATGTACGAATCTTCGAAAGCTTGTTGTCACAAGGGATTATGGATGAGCAGCAAGGGATGGCATTAACTCATGCTTATACAACGTTAAGAGATGAAATCCACCACCGCAATCTACTCAATCTTGATGCGGATGTGGCGATTGAAAAATTTGAAATGGAAAGAGAACATGTTGTTCAAGCATGGAAGCAGTGGATGGAAGTATAATTCAGTCATAGCGTAGTGAGTGCTATGTTTATCTTGATAGGCTTTTACTCATTTATCTGTAGTTTAGCCACTGTAATCAGTGTGCTAGACTCTAGCCAGATTCGATTTTTGGAGCTCAACAATGAAACCAATTCTACCTGACTACAGCCAATCAGGTGTTCTTATTGTCGGTGACGTAATGCTTGACCGTTACTGGTATGGCCCAACTGGCCGTATTTCACCAGAAGCACCAGTTCCCGTTGTGAAAGTAGAAAATAACGAAGAGCGTCCTGGTGGTGCTGCCAACGTTGCAATGAACATTGCCTCTCTTGGTGGCCATGCTCATGTCGTTGGTTTAACTGGTAAAGATGAGCCTGCTGAGGTATTAAAAAATACCTTAGGCGCACTAAAGGTTAAGTGTGATTTCGTTGAGTTGGAAGACTACCCAACCATTACTAAACTGCGTGTGATGAGTCGTGGTCAACAGTTGATCCGTCTTGATTTTGAAGATAAATTCGAGAATACGGACCCTGAATTGGTACTGTCTCGCATGGAACAAGCGCTGCCAAATGTGCGTTCGGTAATCTTATCTGATTACGCAAAAGGTGCGTTGGAGCATGTGCAAAGCTTTATTCAAAAAGCGCGTGCAGCGAATGTTCCGGTATTCATCGATCCAAAAGGGGCTGATTTAGAGCGTTACCGTGGTGCAACGTTGCTTACGCCAAACATGGCAGAGTTCGAGTTGGTAGCTGGTAAGGTTAAATCTGAAGAAGACCTTATCGAGAAAGGCATTGCCTTAATCGAAAAATACGACTTTGAAGCATTGTTAGTGACTCGCAGTGAACATGGTATGACGCTGCTTCGTAAAGGTCAGGCCCCATTCCATTTGCCGACTCAAGCGAAAGAAGTATATGACGTGACGGGTGCCGGCGATACGGTTATCTCGGTACTGGCGGCTTCGGTTGCTGCTGGCAAGCCACTGGACGAGGCGTGTGCTCTGGCGAACGCTGCTGCGGGCGTGGTAGTAGGTAAGCTTGGTACATCTACTCTATCTACGATTGAGTTGGCGGAAGCGATTCACGGTAGCCAAGACACAGACTACGGGGTTATCTCTGAAGCGGCACTGGTTGAAGCGGTGAAGCGTGCTCGTGCGAAAGGCGAGAAAGTGGTGATGACCAATGGCTGCTTTGATATTCTGCATGCTGGTCATGTTTCTTACATGAATCACGCGGCTGAGCTTGGTGACCGTTTGATCGTTGCGGTGAATACTGACGAATCAGTGAAACGCTTGAAAGGCCCTGGTCGCCCTGTGAACCCAACTGATCGTCGTATGGCGGTATTGGCTGGCTTAGGGGCGGTTGATTGGGTTGTACCATTCTCTGAAGATACACCTCAACGTTTGATCTCTGAGGTATTGCCAAGCATTCTTGTGAAAGGTGGTGATTACAAACCTGAAGAGATTGCTGGTGGTGAGGAAGTGATTGCTGCAGGTGGTGAAGTGAAAGTACTTAACTTTGAAGATGGTTGCTCTACCACTGAAATCATTAAAGCGATTAAAGGTGGTCGAGGCTAAGCTATAGCGCTCAATACCAATATTTGATAGATAATAAAAATGCCGCTCAATGAGCGGCATTTTTGTAACGGTAACTTGAGTAATTAAGAGTTACTTACTTGCTACTTTTAGACCTGCGTTTACATCAACAATGTCTTGTTCGCTTAGCGTACCAACCGCTTGACGAAGCTGAAGTACACTTAGGATGTAGTTGTAACGAGCATCTGAAAGATTTTTGTTCGCATCGTATAGACGACGAGTCGAGTCTAGTACGTCAACGATAGTACGAGTACCTACATCAAAACCAGCTTCTGTTGCTTCTAGAGCAGACTGAGCAGACACTACAGACTGTTCGTAAGCGCGTAGAGCACCAATCGAAGCGCTGATGTTGTTGTTGAATGCACGTACGTCTTTTACAACGCTACGGTAAGTTGCTTCTAGATCTTCACTTGCTGCAACGTAGTTGTATTCAGCCTGTTTAGTCAAAGAAGTTGTGCTACCACCCGTGTATAGAGGAACGTTTAAGTTAATGCCCACATTGAAGTCGTTTGTTGTACCGTCGGAAGTTGCACTTGAACCGATATCAGTATAATCATAGCCACCATCAAGTGTTAAAGATGGTAAGTGGCCTGAACTCTGAAGGGAAATATTGTCTTTTGCGATATCTTGTGAGATACGTGCAGCCAATAAGCTAAGGTTCTTTTGTTCTGCTTGTTCAACAAGTGCAACTGCAGATTCAGAAGATTTGCTTGCTGAGAAACGATCAGTATCTAGGATGCTTAGGTTAGAGTGTTCCTGACCTGTAATCTCACGTAGACCTTCGTAGCTATTCGTTAGGTCGTTCTCTGCAAGAACTTCATCAGCCAAAACGCCATCGTACTGAGCTTGCGCATCGTGTACATCGGTGATTGCTGAAAGACCCACTTCAAAACGCTGTTTAGTTTGTTCTAGTTGACGAGCAACCGCTGCTTTTTCTGCACGAACAAACTCTAGGTTATCTTGAGCTCTAAGCACTTCGAAGTATGCTGTCGCAACTCGAAGGATCAAGGCTTGTTGTTCTGCCGCGTAAGCTGAATCAGATTGACGAGCAGTTTTCTCTGCCGTGTCTAGTGTGATCCAAGAAGAGCGTTGGTAAAGCTCTTGAGAAAAGCTAATACCAGCAGTTAATGCATTTCTATCGTTGTCGTTTGTAGGACCAGCATCAAGATCAGTCTCTCCACGAGTTAAATTGTATCCCGCAGTTAGGTTGATTTGCGGTAACAAAGAGCTACGGCTTGACGTTACTGCTTCAAAAGCGGCATCGCGCTGCGCTGCTGAACGAAGAAGTTGTGGATCGTTCTGTTTTGCTTGGTCGTAAACTTCAGCTAGCGTATCAGCAAAAGCTGACGAACTCAGGCTGCCAATTGCTGCACTGATAAATAGTGGAAGCAGTTTTTTCATTTTCCTATTCCTGCCTTTTATGGAATTTTCTTTAGAAGAGTTTAACCCAGTTTGGTGGTAATTTACTCGAAACTTTGCACTTTTTTACAGTTAACTGTCCACTTGTGCAATATTTATTTTTTAAAACTTAACTTTAATTATAAATTTTATATAAAAAGTTGAACCTTATCCTTGGTAGTTAACTCGGACAATGAGTAAACTATAAAGATCACTTAGTGAGGTACCAAATGCAACAGTATGACAATCAACGACATGAGTTTACTCCGCAAGATGTGGAAATAGTCTCAAAAGAGACGCTGTTTCGTGGTTTTTTCAAAATGGTTAAGTACACATTTAAACATAGACTGTTTGAGGGCGGCTGGAGTCAACCAATAGAGCGTGAGATGTTTGAGCGTGGACATGCTGCCGCTTTGCTACCTTATGATCCTGTGCGTGATGAAGTGGTGATCGTCGAACAGATCCGTGTCGGTGCCTTAGAGCATGAGAACCCATGGCAATACGAAATTGTTGCTGGGATCATTGATACCGATGAATCACCACAAGATGTCGCTCGTCGTGAGGCGATGGAAGAAGCCGGAGTCGAAGTCGGATCTGTGTTGCCTATTACTTCGTATTACCCTTCATCTGGTGGTTGCTCTGAAAAGCTCGACGTCTTTGTTGGCTGTGTTGATGCAACGACAGCCAAAGGGGTACACGGATTGGACTACGAAGGTGAAGACATTCGTGTACAAGTGATGAGTCGCGAAGCTGCTTATCAGTTGGTAAAAGATGGTGTATTTGAAAATGGAGCCACAATCATTGCGCTACAGTGGCTACAATTGAACTACCAAGAATTACAGTCAGAGTGGATAGATTAACGCCATGCCAAATATCGCGGTCAAAAAACCGTATCATGTTGATCTTGCTGAATTGATGCGAGTTTACGAGACTAACTATGCCAAACTGAACGCTTTGTTACCGGTTGGGCATGAGGTTGGTGACGTTCGCTGTTACCAAGCCGTTAATATGGTGTATCAATTGACAGTGAATGAGGTCACAAAATACACCACATTAATAGATATATGTCAGAGTGACGCGATGCCAGTGTTTCCTTTGCCAAAAATGTCTGTCAGGCTATATCACGACGCTCGAGTTGCAGAAGTGTGCGCTAGCGGGGATTTTTCGCGAGTCAAAGCGAAATATGACTACCCCAACACTAAGCTTCTGCAAAAGGACGAGAAATTTCAATTGAATAAATTTCTTGGGGAATGGTTAACGTTTTGTTTAAAAACTGGTATCAGCCGAACCCCAATTGCCTTTTAATTGAGCCGATTTATCAACACTTTTAAAGTCTAAACAGTAACGTATCTGGATTTGTTATTTTGGAATTATCACACACTTCAAAATTTGATGAGAGCACTATTAAGCTTGTGCAGCTAACGGACACGCATTTATTTGCGCCGAGCAATGGCAGCTTATTAAGCATCAACACTCAAGATAGCTTTCGTGCTGTAGTCGATGGCATTGTTAGTCAGGGTTTTGACTATCAAGCGATTTTAGCAACCGGTGATATCTCTCAAGATCACAGTGCTGAGTCGTACCAGAAATTTGAGTCAGGGATTCAACCTTTGGAAAAGCCATGCTATTGGCTGCCAGGGAACCATGACTTTAAGCCTAATATGGGCAGTGTTCTACCATCACCACAAATACAGTGTGTTGAGCATGTCTTGCTAGGCGATAACTGGCAGATGGTGATGCTAGACTCGCAGGTGGTTGGTGTGCCTCATGGTCGCCTCAGCGATCAACAGCTTGATCTGTTAGAACAAAAGCTGACGGAGTTCCCTGAACGTAATACCTTGGTTCTATTGCACCACCATCCATTATTGGTTGGCAGCGCATGGTTGGATCAACATAACCTAAAAGACGCCGATCAATTTTGGGATGTGGTTCAACAGCACACCAATGTTAAAGCCGTACTGTGTGGTCACGTTCATCAAGACATGAACCGAGATCATCATGGTGTACAAGTCATGGCAACACCGTCGACTTGTGTGCAATTCAAACCTAACTCAGATGACTTCGCGGTTGATACTTTGTCTCCGGGTTGGAGAGAGATTGAATTACATCAAGACGGTACCGTCAGCACGCAAGTTCGTCGTCTGCCTCATGGACAGTTCTTGCCTGATTTTAAGGCTGCTGGTTACTAATGAAGGTGGTTATTGATGCCAGGTTCTAATCAGCAAGCGACTAAGCCACCGCTGCTTCTCTATATTCATGGGTTTAACAGCTCATCACGTTCTCATAAAGCGAATGTGATGGCAGATTACTGTGCGGAGCATCGCGCTGATATTAAAGTTGTAACTCCTCAACTGCCGAGTTTCCCTCAGCAAGCGGCACTTCATTTGCAGCAGCTGGTGGAGCAATATAAAGAGCAATATCAAATAGCGTTGGTCGGTAGCTCGCTGGGTGGCTATCTTTCAACATGGCTGAATAGTCACTATGGTTTTAAAGCGGTGGTTGTAAACCCAGCAGTGAAGCCGTATGAGCTTCTTGCTGACTATTTAGGTGAACAAGTAAACCCATACACAGATGAACGATATGTACTGGAAACAAAACATATTGATGAACTGAAGGCGTTAGAGGTTTCGGCTATCGCTAAGCCGAGCGACTTCTGGTTACTTCAGCAAACGGAAGACGAAGTTCTGGATTACCGACAAGCGGTAGAGAAGTACCAAGGTGCAACACAGACAGTAGAAGAGGGCGGGGATCATAGCTTTGTTGATTTTGAACGCTACCCACAACAAATCATCACCTTTCTAAATCTTTAATCTGTTCCACCAACCAAGTGATTTTCTCTTGTTTGCCTGTTATTTCATCTATCAATGGTGAAATATCATAGTTTGATGTCTTAGTTTTTGAACTAGCTTGACATCATTACTCAGCTTCCAGACTATATTCCCCAATACTTCGCTCGTTCGTTCTACTATGACGGTTCATAGTAATGATTCTGCTTTAGTGAAACTGGAGCCAGCGAACTGACGCAAACTTTTTGAGTAAACTCCGTATTATGACTGAACAATATAATGCAAAAGACCTCGAGGTACTTGAAGGTCTCGATCCTGTGCGACACCGCCCGGGAATGTATACCGAGACAGAAAGACCTAACCACCTTGCCCAAGAAGTCATTGATAACTCGGTCGATGAAGCACTAGCGGGACACGCTAAGAAGATCAAAGTGGTGCTTCATGCAGACCAATCGTTAGAAGTTACCGATGACGGCCGTGGTATGCCTGTCGATATCCACCCTGAAAAAGGGATCTCAGGTGTTGAGCTGATTTTAACTAAGCTCCACTCTGGCGGTAAATTCTCAAACAACAACTACAAGTTCTCTGGTGGTCTGCACGGTGTAGGTATCTCGGTTGTAAACGCGCTGTCAAAACGTGTTGAAGTGACCGTACGCCGAGAAGGTCAGGTTCACGAGATCGCACTTGAAGGCGGTCATGCAGTAACAGAGCTTACTGTAACGGGCACTTGTGGTCATCGTAACAGCGGTACATCAGTACATTTCTGGCCTGATCCTAAGTACTTCGATAGCCCTAAATTTTCGACACTTCGTCTGATTAACAACCTACGTGCAAAAGCAGTGCTTTGCCCAGGTTTAGAAATTACCTTTATCGACAAAGTCGGTGGTGAAGAGCATAAATGGTTCTATGAAGATGGCCTAAAAGACTATCTTGCCGAAGGCGTGAAAGGTTACACCTTGCTGCCTGAAGAACCGTATGTTGGCGAATTCGTTGCTGAAACAGAAATGGCAAACTGGGCGATCATCTGGCAGCCAGAAGGCGGCGACATGATCACCGAAAGTTACGTGAACTTAGTACCGACTAAACAAGGTGGTACACACGTAAACGGTCTTCGCCAAGGTCTTCTTGATGCAATGCGTGAGTTCTGTGAATTCCGTAATTTGCTGCCGCGTGGCGTTAAGTTAACGGGCGACGATATCTTCGATCGCTGTTCGTACGTACTCTCGGTGAAGATGCAAGATCCGCAGTTTGCTGGTCAAACAAAAGAGCGCTTGTCTTCCCGTCAAACTGCTGCGTTTGTGTCTGGTGTGGTAAAAGATGCGTTTAGCCTGTGGTTGAACGAAAAGCCACAACTGGCAGAACAGCTAGCAGAAGCTTGTATTGCGAATGCCCATCGCCGTATGCGCGCAAGCAAAAAGGTAGTGCGTAAGAAAATCGCTTCAGGCCCAGCACTGCCGGGTAAGCTAACTGACTGTTCAGTTCAAGATTTAAGCCGTACCGAAATCTTCTTCGTGGAAGGGGACTCGGCGGGTGGTTCTGCTAAACAAGCTCGTGACCGTGAGTTCCAAGCGGTGATGCCACTTCGCGGTAAGATCCTAAATACATGGGAAGTGTCAGCAGACCAAGTATTGGCCTCGCAAGAAGTGCACGACATTTCGGTGGCTCTGGGTATCGACCCGGACAACGATGATTTATCAGGCCTGCGTTACGGTAAGATCTGTATCCTTGCCGATGCGGACTCGGATGGTCTTCATATCGCGACACTGCTTTGTGCATTGTTTACCCGCCATTTCCATGCATTGGTTGAAGCGGGTCATATCTATGTGGCAATGCCTCCTCTGTATCGTATCGATTGCGGTAAAGAAGTGTTCTACGCACTTGATGACGCAGAGAAAGACGGTGTGCTTGAGCGATTATCGCAGAAGAAAGCCAAGATCAACGTGCAACGATTCAAAGGTCTGGGTGAAATGAACCCACTTCAGTTGCGTGAAACCACCATGGATCCAAACACTCGTCGCCTTGTTCAGTTAACGATTGATGACAGCGAAGCGACCAACGAGATGATGGACATGCTGCTTGGTAAGAAACGTGCAGATGATCGCCGTACATGGCTACAGACTAACGGTGATATGGCCGAGGTATAATGGATGTCTAACGAAATTACATATGATGGCGTTGAACAGCTGCCAATGCGCAAGTTCACCGAAGATGCCTACTTAAATTACTCAATGTACGTGATTATGGATCGTGCATTGCCGTATATCGGTGATGGCTTGAAGCCAGTACAGCGTCGTATTATCTACGCGATGTCTGAGCTAGGCTTGTCGGCTGCATCGAAATACAAAAAATCAGCACGTACCGTTGGTGACGTATTAGGTAAGTATCACCCACACGGTGACTCTGCTTGTTACGAAGCGATGGTATTGATGGCGCAGCCTTTCTCTTACCGCTACCCATTGGTCGATGGTCAAGGTAACTGGGGTGCTCCGGATGACCCGAAATCGTTCGCTGCGATGCGTTATACCGAAGCGAAATTATCTAAGTTTGCTGAGGTTCTTCTAGGTGAACTAGGTCAAGGTACTGTTGATTGGCAACCAAACTTTGATGGCACCATGAAAGAGCCTCAAATGTTGCCTGCCCGTCTGCCTCATATCCTGCTTAACGGTATCACTGGTATCGCGGTAGGTATGGCGACCGATATTCCACCACACAACGTGCGTGAAGTCGCTAATGCAGCCATTCACCTAATTGATACGCCTAAGTCTGAGCTTTCAGATGTGATGGGTTTCATTCAAGGTCCAGATTACCCGACAGAAGCTGAGATTATCTCTCCGAAATCGGACATCGAAAAGATCTACCGTACTGGACGTGGCAGCATCAAGATGCGCGCGGTTTGGCACAAGGAAGGCTCTGATATTGTTATCACGGCTTTACCTCATCAAGTGTCAGGTGCGAAGTTACTAGAACAAATCGCCAACCAGATGCGCGCTAAGAAGCTGCCAATGGTTGACGACTTGCGTGATGAATCGGATCACGAGAACCCAACGCGTATTGTTGTCGTTCCTCGTTCAAATCGTATCGACTGTGACCAATTGATGAGTCACTTGTTCGCGTCTACAGATCTAGAGAAAAACTTCCGCGTTAACTTGAACATGATTGGTTTAGATAACCGTCCTCAAGTGAAAGGCTTAGTTCAAATCCTGAAAGAGTGGATTGAGTTCCGTCGCACAACGGTTCGCCGTCGTTTGCAGTACCGTTTAGATAAAGTACTAGCACGTTTGCACATCTTAGAAGGTTTGCTTGCCGCTTATCTTAATATCGATGAAGTGATTGAGATCATTCGTACAGAAGACGAACCATGTCCTGTGCTAATGAGCCGTTTCAACATTTCTGAAATTCAAGCCAATGCGATTCTTGATATTAAACTTCGTAACTTAGCTAAGTTAGAAGAGTTTAAGATTCGAGCTGAGCAAGAAGAGCTTGAAGCTGAACGTGAAAAGCTTGAAAAGCTACTCGGTTCAGAGCGTCGCTTGAATACGCTGATCAAGAAAGAAATCCAAGCAGATGCGGATAAATATGGCGATGATCGTCGTTCGCCTCTGATTGAGCGTGCTGAAGCGAAAGCGCTAACAGAGCGCGACTTAGTACCAAGCGAACCAATCACGGTTGTGTTGTCTGAGAAAGGTTGGATTCGTCATGCTAAAGGGCATGAGGTTGATGCTGAAGGCTTGAACTACAAATCTGGTGATAAATTCTTGGCGAGCGCTAAGGGTAAGAGTAACCAACAAGCGGTATTCCTGGGCAGTGATGGTCGAAGTTACTCCCTTGAGTCTCATTCATTACCGTCGGCTCGAAGCCAAGGTGAGCCTATTACAGGCCGCCTGAACGTCAGCCCTGGCACTTCGATTCGCCAAGTGGTGATGGGAGAGAATGAGCAGCTATGGTTAGTGGGTTCTGATGCTGGGTACGGTTTTGTTTGTAAAGGCAGTGATTTATTGTCTAAGAACAAGAGTGGTAAAGCGTTAGTTAACTTGCCACAAGCTTCTGAAGTGATGTTGCCAAGCCCGATTGCTGACTTGGACAGTAACCAGATTCTGGCGATTACTAATCAAGGCCGCATGTTGTTGTTCCCGATTAAAGACCTACCTCAGTTGAGTAAAGGTAAGGGTAACAAGATCATCAACATTCCTTCTGCGAAAGCAAAAGAGCGTGAAGAGTTTGTCTCGCATCTTATGGCTATCCCAGAGAATGCGACGCTGACTATCTACGCCGGTAAACGTAAGCTTGGTTTGAAACCTGCGGATCTTGAAAACTTCCGTGGTGAACGTGGTCGTCGTGGTGGTCTACTGCCTAGAGGACTACAGCGAGTGACTCGCATCGATATCGAAGAGCAAAGTGAATCGTAGAGATACTTGAAACAATCTTTAGATAAAAGAAAACCCAGCCTATGAGCTGGGTTTTTTGTACTTGTGTATTAGCAGCTTGAATCACTGCTTACAGAGTTTGCTCTACAGGCGAGTATCTTCGGCGATGGTCACCTTTAAGGTTTTGCTTTCACCTTGGCGCAATATACCCACATCGATAACTGTACCCGGTCGCAGGTCGGTAACGATATCCATTACACTCTGGCGACCATTTACTTGGTTATCGTTGATACTGACAATAATGTCTTGAGCTTCAAAACCCGCATCGGCAGCCGGACCATTAGGGTCTATCCCCAACACAACGATCCCGCCGATATTCTTAGTACCCAACATGCGTGAGGTGACTGAGTTGATGTCTTGTCCATCGATACCAATATAGCCACGAATCACACGACCATCGGCGATGATTTTTTCCATGATTTTATTAGCAAGCGGATAGGGGATAGCAAATGAGATCCCATAGGTTTCCATGTCGGTAGCTTGTTGGAAAGAAGCGGTATTGATACCGACTAGCTCACCTTGTGAGTTCACCAGCGCGCCACCTGAGTTACCTTCATTGATTGCCGCATCGGTCTGGATAAAGGCTTGATGGCCATCAGCACTGATCGAAGAGCGGCCGGTTGCAGAGATGATACCGAAGGTTGTTGTTTGACCTAGGTTGTATGGGTTACCGATAGCCAGTACTACATCACCGACGTTGGCTTTGTAATTAGGATTGAGTGGGATCACTGGTAGGTTGTCACCGCTGACTCTAAGTATCGCGATATCGGTGCGCTTGTCTGAGCCAACCAATTGTGCAGCGGCAACTCGGCCATCTTGAAGTGCCACAACTATTTGGTCTGCTTGAGCCACTACATGGAAGTTGGTAATGATGTAGCCTTTTTCGCTAACAATCACCCCAGAGCCCAAACCTTGAGTGAGCAGTTTGTTGCGATCGCTTTCAGCGTATTTACGGCTATAAATGTTAACCACTGCAGGTGCCGCACGGCGAACTGCTTGATTAAATGAAATCTGAAGAGAGCCAATATTATCGACTTTAGGGCTAGTGACGTCAGCAACAATCGCTGGTCTTAAGCTCGGGAATGCGAGAAGAATAAGCGCCGCTGAAACGAGTCCAAGGGAAATAGAACGAAATAGAAAGGACAGCATGTTTCCCTCTTCAACAAGTAAGGTGTGAAGCCTCCATCAATGGATGACTGACTTGATTACAAGTGAAGCATAGCATTTTGATTGATCTAAAGAAAAGGGAGACTGAGTAAGTTTAAAGCAAACTTACTGAGCCTCCCTGTAATTGCGCTGACGTAAGACTATCGAATTACAAGATAGATAGTTCGGTCGCCTCGCTGGATATTAAGCGCCAGTACACCAGGTTGTTTTTCAAGAATCTCTCTAAACTCAGCAAGGTTCTTAACCGTTTGACGGTTTACTCCGATGATGATGTCATCTTTCAGAAGTTGATAGGCTTCGGCTGGTGAGCCTTGAGCAACATTCGATACCTTGACGCCCGTTGCCGAGTCACTCTCTGTTGTGTTGGTTAACTCAGCACCGGCCAGTCCTTCATGGAGCTTCTCAGCCTGTGTTTTATTATTGGTGGATTCACCAAGCGTCACATCAAAGGTTTTGCTCTTACCGTCACGAACCACACCTAGCTCAATCTGCTTACCAGCGCCGAGTGTTGCGACCTTAGCTCTTAACTCGCTGAAGGTATCAATGCGTTTGCCATTAATAGAGACAATGATATCGCCCGCTTTCAGTCCTGCTTTATCTGCTGCGCTGTCAGGGACGATTTGGCTAACAAAGGCGCCCTTACTTGATTCATAACCGAGTGCTTCTGCCAATTCGGAGGTCACTTCTCCGCCTTGAACGCCAAGCATGCCGCGTTTTACTTCACCGAAATCGAGAATTTGTTCTGTCAGGTTTGTCATCATATTAGAAGGGATTGCAAAGCCGATACCGACATTACCTCCGTTAGGGCCAAGAATGGCGGTGTTGATACCAATTAGCTCACCGTTGAGGTTCACTAGCGCGCCACCAGAGTTGCCGCTGTTGATTGCTGCATCGGTTTGAATGAAGTTTTCAAAGTTTTCTAGATTCAGGCCGCTACGACCGAGCGCAGAAACAATACCGGATGTTACGGTTTGCCCAAGTCCGAATGGGTTACCGATCGCGACACTAAAATCACCAACTCTTAGTTTGTCTGAGTCTGCGACTTTTATCTGGGTAAGGTTCTTGGCTTCTTCTAATTTTAGCAGTGCGATATCAGACATCTGGTCGCCGCCGATAAGCTCAGCATCGTACTCTCGACCATCATGCAGTTTTACTTTTATATCGTCCGCGCCATTAATGACATGGTAATTGGTCACGATATGACCTTTCTTGGCGTCAATGATGACTCCAGAGCCTAATCCGCGGAATGGACGCTCTCGTGTTTGTTCGGGACCAAAAAAGAATTGAAATTGTTCAGGGATTTGCTGACGTTGTACCTGTTTGCCTTCTACGGCAATACTAACCACAGCGGGGGTCACTTGTTCAAGCATAGGAGCAAGGCTCGGTAATTGTTCATTACCCACACTTAATGGCAGTGCGGCTGTTGCTTGAATGGGGGTGATGATTGAACTTAAGCTTAAAGTCAGTACTGATAAAGCAAGCAAAGGTTTTTTCATCATAAACTCCTCTCTAGTTAAGGTCTTAACCCTCTTATACGTTTAATAAGTATGAGAAGTTTCAAATGACCTGAGTGAAAGTTATGACTCAAAAACCTTTGTAAAGTTCACAGAAGTGTTAAATGTTTACGATGCTTTTGCTGTTACAACATCGGGAGCATCCATGATTTCTTTCTTCTGCTCTGTAAATAAACCGGTTGCGCCATTAGCGTAATCTTTCGGTTGTTCCTCAAGTGTCGCCTCTTTTGCTGAAGACTTCTCTTGTGGTTTGTCCGAATGGGCAGCGGCTGTTTTCACAAACGGGTTATCTTGCTCTGGCAGGTTAGGAATCAGCTCTGAGCTTGTTTTTTCCATGTGTTGGTACAGTTTTGTGTAGTCTTTACCTAAGGTGTCCAACATTTCTGCGGATTTCGCAAAGTGATCAGCCAGCTCTTGTCGCTGCTGCTCAAGGGCAAACTTTGCGCTATCTAATTCTTTCTGTACGTTCTTTTGTTTTTTGTATTCAGGTGTCATGAGACGAGAGATAGCGACCCCTAAAATAACTCCGACTAGTAAACCGGCAACGGCATACATCCAAGGCATAACAGCTCCTTATTATTGTTTTTTAACATGTTTGTTACTGCTTAGTTACACGTGATACGGCTCCATGGTACTATGAGAAAGCCGCAGTATAAAGAGAAATGCGTGTGCGCTAGTTAGCAGTTTGATGCTGCATTATTCACCACATCACGTTATTCCTCGTACTGTTTGGGCTCATTTTTAGTTGTTGTCTGATATTGCTTTCATTGTGGAAATGTCGTCATGAATCCCATTAAAAAATACGAACAAGATATAAAAGAACATGGATTTCAAAGAGATCCAGCACAAGAGCAAGCCGTTAAATCTTTAGATGAACTCTTTCATCAATTTCAAGATTACATGAATACGCCCATTCCTCAACTGACTCGCTTCCAGAAATTACTGGGCAAAAAGCCAGAACTGCCACAGCCACCGAAAGGTCTCTATTTTTGGGGGGGCGTAGGGCGAGGAAAAACGTACTTAATGGATACGTTCTACGATGCCTTACCGACCACTAAAAAAATGCGTGTTCACTTTCACCGCTTTATGTATCGAGTTCATGATGAGCTAAAGGCGCTAGGTAATGTGAGTGATCCATTGCCTTTAGTCGCAGACAAGTTGAAGGAAGAAGCGGACATTATCTGTTTCGACGAATTCTTTGTTTCAGACATCACCGATGCGATGATCCTAGGAACCTTGTTCCAAGAGTTATTTGCTCGAAACGTTATCTTGGTTGCGACCTCTAATATCCCACCTGCGGATCTGTATCGCAACGGGTTACAGCGAGCGCGTTTCTTACCGGCCATTAAGCTCATTCAAGACAACTGTTATATCCTTAATGTCGATAGTGGCATTGATTATCGTCTACGCACCTTAGAACAGGCTGAGATTTACCATTACCCGCTAGATAGCCAAGCGAATATCAATCTCGAAAAGTATTACGCTCAGCTGGTTGGCGAAGATAAAGAGAAGCTTAAGCAGATAGAGGTTAATCACCGTCAATTAGATGTAGTCGAAGCGAGTGATGGCGTACTGCATGGTACTTTTGCTCAGCTTTGTCAGTCGGCTCGTAGCCAGAACGACTATATTGAGTTGTCTCGGGTTTATCACACGGTTCTATTGGCGGATGTGTTGCAAATGGGCGCGACTTCAGATGACGCTGCGAGGCGCTTCATTGCATTAGTTGATGAGTTCTACGAGCGCAATGTGAAACTGATTATTTCAGCGGAAGTGGAGCTAGAAGAGCTATACACCCATGGTCAGCTAGAGTTTGAATTTAAACGTTGTCAGTCGCGTTTAATTGAAATGCAGAGTCATGAATATTTGGCAAAAGAACACTTAAGTTAGCTTTGATTATCTCGAATAAGAAATAGAATTAAAAAAATCGTGATTTTGTTCAAAAAGAGGTGATTTTTTCTTCGCTCTTCTCTATAATCCTGCGACCTACCGTTACTGCGGGCCTCTAGCGATGAGTAAAATCACGTTATGCCAAGAGTTTTCCAACACTCGAAGGGG
Organism: Vibrio sp. 1CM8B; assembly: GCF_023161685.1. NCBI lineage: Bacteria > Pseudomonadati > Pseudomonadota > Gammaproteobacteria > Vibrionales > Vibrionaceae > Vibrio > Vibrio sp. 1CM8B. Next base: position 145,759 of record NZ_JALNTU010000006.1, on the reverse strand, counting down.
TGATGAATGGTAACTCTTAGACAGTGGGAATACGCGAGTATTCCTTAAGTGTAAATTTTTTAAATAGGTAATTATTAGCATGAAAACTTTCGTTGCTAAACCAGAAACTGTAAAACGCGACTGGTATGTTGTAGACGCTGAAGGCAAAACTCTTGGCCGTCTAGCAAGTGAAATCGCTTCTCGCCTACGCGGCAAGCACAAAGCAGAATACACTCCTCACGTAGACACTGGTGATTACATCATCGTTGTTAACGCTGAGAAAGTTGCTGTAACTGGTAACAAAGCTAAGGGTAAGGTTTACTACCGTCACTCTGAGTTCCCAGGTGGTCTTAAAACTATCACTTTTGAAAAGCTAATTGCTAAGAAACCAGAAATGGTTTTAGAACTAGCAGTTAAAGGTATGCTTCCACGTGGTCCTCTAGGCCGCGCGATGTACCGTAAGCTTAAAGTGTACGCTGGTACTGAGCACAACCATGTTGCTCAACAGCCACAAGTACTAGACATCTAAGGGGATTATGAAAATGGCAGAGAATCAATACTACGGCACTGGTCGTCGCAAAAGCTCAGCAGCTCGTGTTTTCATCAAACCAGGCTCTGGTGAGATCGTAATCAACAAGCGTAGCCTTGATGTTTACTTCGGTCGTCCAACTTCTCGTATGGTTGTTAAGCAACCTCTTGAGCTAGTTGAACTAACTGAGAAACTTGACCTTTACATCACTGTTTCTGGTGGTGGTATTTCTGGTCAAGCTGGCGCAATCCGCCACGGTATCACTCGCGCTCTTATGGAGTACGATGAAACTCTACGTCCTGCTCTACGTGCAGCTGGCTACGTTACTCGTGACGCTCGTTGCGTTGAACGTAAGAAAGTTGGTCTACGTAAAGCACGTCGTAAACCTCAATTCTCTAAGCGTTAATTTTTCTTTACGAAAAAGTACACGCTCCCAGTTTTACGACTGGAATTGTGGTTCAAAGCTCGGCTATATGCCGGGCTTTTTGTTTTTATACCCCCTCTAAACGCTTTCCCTCCCTCGTTTTATTTCCAAATTCTTATATTTAGAAAGCTTTTGTAACCCAATGTGCGCTTTGCCTCATGATTGTTACAAAAAGGTAGCTTTATCTTGTCAAAAAGTAGGGTTTTATTTATCATTTGCCGTCAATAAATAGAACTAAATACATATTTTGTTAGCCATGCTCTTTAATCGGAATTATTTCAATCCACAAGGAGCAAATGGGAGAATGTTTGGATGAGCAACGCGCCTTTAAATAACGGTCGCAGGCGTTTCTTAACCGCAACAACAGCCGTTGTTGGTGGTTTAGGAGCAGCTGCTGTAGCCGTGCCTTTTATTAAATCATGGAATCCGAGTGCCAAGGCGAAAGCTGCGGGCGCGCCGGTGGAAGTGGAAGTCAGTAAGTTAGAACCGGGACAAATGGTTCGTGTCGAGTGGCAAGGTAAACCTGTATGGGTTGTACGCCGTGCTGAGTCGGTACTAGAAAACCTAAAATCGATCGGTGGTCAACTTCGTGACCCTCAATCTGAAGCTGAACAACAACCAGAATACGCACAGAACGAGTTCCGTTCAATTAAGCCGGAATTCTTCGTTGCTGTTGGTTTCTGTACGCACTTAGGTTGTTCTCCAACTTACCTGCCGGATTCTTTTGCAGAACAAGTTCAGGGTGTTAAGTCTGGTTTCTTCTGTCCTTGTCATGGTTCAAAGTTTGATATGGCAGGTCGAGTATTCCAAGGCGTACCAGCTCCATTGAATCTTGTTGTACCAAAGCATATGTATTTGAGTGACACTAAGATCATGATCGGTGTGGACGAGGGAGACGCGTAATGCAAGGATTGCTTGATTGGGTAGAGAAACGTCTACCCGCGATGAATGCTTATAAAAAGCATTTATCTGAATACCCAATGCCTAAGAACTTTAACTTTTGGTACCTTTTCGGTTCTTTGGCAATGTTGGTACTGGTTAACCAAATCCTTACGGGTATTTGGCTAACAATGAACTACGTACCGTCAGGTGAGGGTGCATTTGCTTCTGTTGAATACATCATGCGTGATGTGGAATACGGTTGGCTACTACGTTACATGCACTCAACAGGTGCTTCGGCATTCTTCGTTGTTATCTACCTGCATATGTTCCGTGGCCTAATTTACGGTTCTTACCAAAAACCTCGTGAGCTACTTTGGATCTTCGGTATGTTGATCTTCTTAGTGCTTATGGCTGAGGCTTTCATGGGTTATCTACTACCATGGGGTCAAATGTCTTACTGGGGTGCTCAGGTAATCATTTCTCTGTTTGGTGCGATCCCTGTTATCGGTGATGACCTAACGCTTTGGATCCGTGGTGACTACATCATCTCTGGTGCAACGCTGAACCGTTTCTTCGCACTGCACGTTATCGCTCTACCAATCGTACTTCTGCTGCTTATCGTACTTCACGTACTAGCACTGCACGAAGTGGGTTCGAACAACCCAGACGGTATCGAGACGAAACTTCCTAAAGGCACAATGGGCGACGACTACAAAACGCAGTTCCCATTCCACAAGGATTACACTAAGAAATACGACATCATTGACTCTATTCCTTTCCACCCATACGGGACCGTGAAAGATATGGTTGGTGTGGCCGGTTTCCTATTCTTCTTCTGTTATGTGCTGTTCTTTAACCCAGAGATGGGTGGGTTCTTCCTTGAGCCGCCAAACTTTGAAGCTGCTAACCCACTGAAAACACCAGAGCACATCGCTCCGGTATGGTACTTCACGCCGTTTTACGCAATTCTGCGTGCTGTTCCTGATAAGTTGCTAGGTGTTGTAGCAATGGGCGCATCTATTGTTGTGCTATTCCTACTACCATGGTTCGACCGTTGTAAAGTGCGTTCTTACCGTTACCGTAGCAAACTTCATTTGATTAACATCATCCAATTCACAATAAGCTTTATTGCGCTTGGTGTACTTGGTGCGCTTCCAGCAACGCCAACATACACACTACTGGCTCAAATCTTTAGCTTAGGTTACTTCATGTTCTTCGTTCTACTGTGGTTCTACAGTAAAAATGAAGCGACGAAACCATTACCAGAAAGGGTGACATTCAAATGAAAAAGTGGATTGTAATTTTATTTGCTATGTTGCCGTCACTGGCGATGGCAGCGGGTGCAAACGTACCATTAGACAAAGCGAACAATGATTTAACAGACAAAGCTTCATTGCAAAATGGCGCTAAGATGTTCATGAACTACTGTTTTGCTTGTCACTCAACGCAGTACCAGCGCTATGAACGTGTTGCGAATGATTTAGAGATCCCAGTTGATCTTATGAAGGAAAATCTGATTTTCGACCCTGAAGCGAAAATTGGTGACCTGATGGTTAATGCTATGCCTTCTGATCAAGCGGCAAGTTGGTTTGGTGCTCCGCCACCAGACCTAACATTGGTTGCTCGTGTTCGTGGCGCAGACTGGCTGTACACTTACCTTCGTACTTTCTATGAAGATCCGTCTCGTCCATTTGGCGTGAACAACATTGTTTTCCCAAGCGTTGGTATGCCGCACGTTCTTGAAGAACTGCAAGGTATCCCAACACCAATCTACGATACTCATATGGTAGATGGCGAGGAAGTGACGGTGGTTGTTGGCACTGAGACTGATGGCTCTGGCGAATTAAGTGCTGGTGAATACGACGAAGCAGTTCGTGACCTTGTTAACTTTTTGGTTTACTCGGGCGACCCAGTTCAACTTGAGCGTCACGCTATGGGTTGGTGGGTAATGGCCTTCTTAGTAATCTTCACTATCATCGTGATTTTGCTGAAGAAAGAGTATTGGCGTGATGTGCACTAATTGTGCTATAATACCGTGCTAATTCCCAAATTATGTTAATGTTCAATGGAGGCTTTAGGCCTCCATTGTTTTTATTTAAAGTGTACTGGAGGGCTCCATGGCTGTAGCTGCCAATAAACGTTCTGTAATGACTCTTTTCTCAAGTGCTTCTGATATGTATAGCCATCAGGTGCGCATCGTTCTTGCTGAAAAAGGCGTAAGTGTTGAAGTTGAGTTGGTTGATGAAAAAAATCTACCAGCAGAGCTTGTTGAACTGAACCCGTACAAATCAGTACCTACTCTTGTTGATCGTGAGCTTGCTCTATATGACTCAAAGATCATCATGGAATACCTAGATGAGCGTTTTCCTCATCCACCGTTGATGCCTGTATACCCGGTTGCTCGTGGTAACAGCCGTCTAATGATGTACCGCATTGAGCGTAACTGGTATTCAGTTGCAGAGAAGATCGTTAAAGGCAACGCTGAAGAATCTGAAGCAGCTCGCGTTAAACTGCGCAACGACCTACTGACTCTTGCTCCTATCTTCGCTGAATATGAATACTTCATGAGCGAAGAGTTTAGCCTAATTGATTGTTACCTAGCTCCGCTACTATGGCGTTTACCTGAGCTTGGTATCGAACTAATTGGTCCTGGTTCTAAAGAGCTTAAGATTTACATGAACCGCGTATTCGAACGTGATTCATTCCTAGCTTCTCTAACTGAAGCTGAGCGTGAGATGCGACTCGTTCGCTAAGCGTTTATGGATATTTCTAATATGACTCCACGCCGACCATACATGCTTCGTGCATTTTATGAGTGGCTGGTTGATAACGAACTAACTCCACACCTTGTTGTTGAAGCAACATTACCGGGCGTGCGAGTTCCAGAAGAGTTTGTTCAAGATGGTCAGATCATTCTGAACATCGCGCCTCGTGCGGTTGGACAACTTGAGCTGGGTAACGAAGCTGTGACGTTTAGTGCTCGCTTTAGTGGTCGTCCACACTCTGTGATCGTTCCGCTTTACGCAGTACAAGCGATTTATGCTCGTGAAAATGGTGCTGGTACCATGTTTGAACCTGAAGAGGCTTACATGGAAGCGTTTGAAGAAGGGATTGAAGAAAGTCCTTTTGAAGAACCAGAAAAAGGCCCATCTTTGAGCGTAGCAACGGCAGATGTAGATGCTGAAGAGCCTGACTCAGATCCTGAGCCACCTCGCCCAGCGAAAGGTCGCCCAAGCCTTCGTGTTATCAAATAACGTTAGTTAAATAACGAACCAAATAAAAAAGCAGCGACTCGTCGCTGCTTTTTCTTTTCTGCTTTATAGCATTCAATTGACTGGCTTTAGGCTAGTTAACAGCCGTCTCTTCTTCACCATATTCAAACGCTCGAATGACCTGTTTTACGCCAGAGATATTACGTGCAACTTCTGTCGCGATATCGGCATGCTCTCGAGTCACGAGGCCAAGCAGGAATACTTCTGAATCCTCAGTAATCACTTTTACTTTGATGCCGTTAAGCTCAGCATTTGCAAGCAGAGCTGATTTCACCTTAGTGGTAATCCAACTGTCTTTACTGATTGCACTCACAGACAAAGGTTCTTTAACTCGAACCTGATTGTGGATACTCTCAACGCCAGCCACTTCTTTGGCTTGGTTTTCAAAAGCGCGGCGCTCTGAATCTGTGGTTGCTTGCCCCATCAGTACCACCGAACCTCGGTAAGAGCTTGCCGTGACACGTACGTTGCCACGGAATGGTTGTTTATTGGTAATCGCTGCAACTTCAAATTCGATGTTGTTGTCGTTCCAAATCTCTTTGGTTGTTCGCGTATCCGTGACTAGGTTTGCAGTGGTTGCTGCACCAGCAATGAAAATGCCAGCACAACCAGACAGAGACAGTGTAAGTAGCGAAACACTAATCAGCTTAAACAGCCTCATAGAGGTTAATGATTTCATTGTGATGCTCCGTATATCACTCTTCGTGAGCAGGGAAGAGTACTTGATCGATTAGGTCACATAGGCAGTGTAGTGTCACCATGTGTACTTCATGAATACGCGCTGTACGGTGTGAGGGGATACGAATCTCTACATCGTGTTCACCAAGCAAACCTGCCATCTCACCACCATCTTTACCTGTAAAGGCGATAATTGTCATGTCGCGAGTTACCGCCGCTTCCATTGCCTTGATGATGTTCTTGCTGTTACCGCTAGTCGAGATAGCCAACAGAATATCGCCAGTTTGACCGAATGCACGCACCTGCTTAGAGAAGATCTCTTCATAGTGGTAGTCGTTAGCCACAGCCGTTAGCGTGGTGTTGTCTGCTGTGAGTGCCATCGCTGGAAGGCTAGGGCGCTCTGTTTCAAATCGGTTGAGTAGGCACGACACAAATTGCTGAGCATTCGACGCCGAACCACCATTACCACAACAAAGAATTTTGTTTCCGTTAAGCAAGGTCGCAACCATGGCTTGAGCGGCATGCGTGATTGCGTCAGGCAGAGCTTCTGCAGCCGCAATTTGGATTTGAATACTTTCTGTGAAACTTTCTTTAATGCTGTCTAGCATGTTTATCCTTGGGTAATCGCGTTTTGAATCCAGTCGATAGTGTCATTCGGCCCTTCAATGGCAACAATATCAAACCTGAAATCTGTAGAGTGCACCGACAAGCCTTGCTGCATAAGCCAAACATTGGCTGTTTTGAGCAGTTTCTGTGACTTCTTGGCAGTCACCATTTCGGCGGCATGTCCGTAGCGGGTTTGCTTGCGGTATTTTACCTCGGCAAACACAACCGTATTGTTATGGCGCATTATAAGATCAATCTCGCCACATTTTGCTATGAAGTTTTGTTCTATTAACGATAAACCGTGGTTAATCAGATAAGATTTTGCCACGGTCTCGTATTTATCACCCACTTGTTTGTGGGTGATGCTTGGTTTGGATAGGAACTTTCGGCTAAAAAGCCCCATGCTCTGCCCAGCTGATTTCACGTTGAACCACACAGTTGTTATCGATGGTTAGCACACCCGTTTCACCTGGAATGCTGTAACCCTGTACGGCTTTCATCTGTGGCAGTGCATCCATTAGGTAGTATGCATCCATTCCCAGTGCTTGCAGACGCTTTTGGCCGTTTGAGTGTGCAGGCCATAGGTCGTTGAGCTCTTTATTAAGCTCGTTTTTGTTCTCAACCAATAGTGGGATGTCGCTGTAGAACACGCCGGTTAGGTCTTCATACTGCTTATCACCGCTGTTGCTGCGTGAATTTGAGAACAGAGCGGGTTGGCTCGCATCTGGGTTAATTGCAACTTCAATGAAGGGTTTGATTAGCGTTAGCTCTGAGTTCTTAGCCACAATGTAGACAGAATCGATATCACGACGGCTGCGTGGCTCTGTTTCTAGGTCTAGGTTCAGTAACCCATCCATTTGAGCGATACGTTGTTGGCTCTCTTGCAAGCCAAATACCTGATTCACATTACGTTGCAGTTGGCGTTTGTCAGAGAACAAGCTGATAGCCACATCGTTGCTGCTGTATTTTTTCCACTCTTCTTTAAACGCTTGCTCAACACGCTCACCTAAACGTCCTCTTGGCGCAAGGATAAGCGGATACTTGTAGCCTTGAGCAAATAGGTGTTTCGCTGCCTGAGCAACTTCTTGTTCTGGCGATAGAGCGAGATAACAAATGTTAGTATCAGGTTCTAGTTGCGTTGGAATGTTCAGAGCTAAAGCTGGAATCGAGTTTTCGTGGTTTTTCTGCGCTTGCTGAAGCTTAGTGATGTTGCTCTTGATCAGCGGGCCAACGATGAAATCAACGTTGTTCTCTTCCAGTGTCGCTTTAATCTCAGCTGCACTTTGCACGTTGGTATCCATTACCGTCAGCGTTGCATCTTCTTCACGCTCTTTGTCATTCATCATCGCAAAGATGAAACCGTCACGCACAAGTTGTGCTTGCTTGCCGTACTTACCGGTTAGAGGCAGTAATAGTGCAGTGCTGGTTGGCTTGCTGATCTCTAGCGCTAAGATGTCAGTGATCGCCTGAGGTGTGTATGTCGCTGCTGGGTGTTGAGGATTCTCTGCTAGCCAATCAGACAGGGTTTCCTGCAGGTTTGGAAGGTTTGAGTTCAGCGTCTTCATGTAAATCGCCAGCTGTAACCAACCTGCAAGAACGTCTTCTGTAGGTGACGTCTTAAGCTCTAGAATCTCATATTGAGAGTAGCTATTTAGGTTTTGCCAAATACGGTCAGCAGCTTGTTGTTGGAGCTCGTCGTCAGCGTCTAGATATTCTGAATAAAGAACTAACTCACGGCTTGCTTCAAAATACTCGCTTTGCATTTCAGAAATGTTCGCGCGTAGCTCGTGATAATCTTTCCACTGCTCGTTCGGAAGTTTCCACCAAGGCTGGAAGTTCAGTTGGCTATAAGCTTGTTCAGGCTGCGAGTTATTTACCAACAGTTGAGCGCGAGCTAATTGCCATTCCGCTTGTTGCGTTTCGCTCAGCTCTTGTTTTGCTAAGCGTTTAATAAGCAGAGTTGCTTGATCGGTTTTTCCAGCTTGCACAGAAGCCTTAAGCGCCATGATTAACCAGTCGTTTTGTAGACTTCCTTTGCTACTATCCGCCTGCATCATGTAACTTTCAGTTGATTGCGCTGGATCTAGTGTAATATCAACGCTCGTTGGTGCTTGAGGACCTGAAGAACAAGCCGCCAATGTAATTGCTAATGCAATTGGAGTTAGTAAGCGTGGTACACTGAGTCTCTTATGGTTCATCGTTGCCATGAGTTCTTTAAATTCCGTATAAATTTGTATCTATATTAATCGTTGAAGTGATGGTAAACAAATGACAGATAACAAAACCTTGCTCACAGAGAGCCCAACTCTCTACATTGTGCCAACCCCAATCGGAAATTTGGGAGATATCACTCAAAGAGCAATTGAAATTTTATCAAGTGTCGATGTTATTGCAGCCGAAGACACACGCCACACGGGTAAGCTGCTTGCTCACTTCAATATATCAACCAGAACGTTCGCTTTACATGATCATAATGAACAAACTAAAGCGCAAGTTCTAGTCGAAAGGTTATTAGAAGGTCAGTCTATCGCATTAGTCTCTGATGCGGGTACTCCTTTAATTAGTGACCCAGGTTACCATCTTGTCTCACAATGTCGTCAAGCGGGTGTGAGAGTTGTGCCACTTCCTGGTGCTTGCGCTGTGATTACCGCGTTAAGTGCTTCTGGTTTACCGTCAGATCGTTTCAGCTTTGAAGGCTTCTTACCGCCAAAAAGCAAAGGTCGTAAAGACAAGTTCTTAGAGATCGCAAAGGCAGAGCGCACCTGCATCTTTTATGAATCACCGCACCGTATTTCAGACTCTCTACAAGATATGCTCGAGATTCTTGGCCCTGACCGTGAGGTTGTATTGGCGCGTGAGCTAACCAAAACCTTCGAAACCATCCAAGGGCTGCCACTCGGTGAACTTATTGAGTGGATTGAAGAAGACGCGAACCGTAAACGCGGTGAGATGGTGTTACTGATTCACGGCCACCGTGAAGAAGCGAGCACAGAATTGCCAGACGAAGCGACTCGCACACTAGGCATTCTAACCAAAGAACTGCCGCTTAAAAAAGCGGCGGCGATGACGGCAGAAATCTACAATCTGAAAAAGAACGCTTTATACAAATGGGGCCTAGAGCATCTAGACAACTAGAAGCCTCTTTATAGAGTAGCTAACCTGTATTGAAAAGCTTGTGAGGAATGATGGTATTGCCGTCATTCCTCTTTTTTTGTCTGAATTGTGTGAAAATCACGCAGTTGCTTAGAGGTTTGCACCATATTTGTGATCTCGCTAGACACTGCACCCTAATCTCTATACAATCCGCCCTCGGAGTTGAACGGGTAATCGCTGCTTTGCTGATGTCCTTCGGGAGACTGACGTTGAGGTCCTTCGGGAAACTGACGTTGAAGTCCTTCGGGAGACTGGTAGAGGGGAGGAACGTCCGGGCTCCATAGAGCAGGGTGCCAGATAACGTCTGGGGGGCGCGAGCCCACGACAAGTGCAGCAGAGAGAAGACCGCCGATGGCCTCATTTCTTCGGAAGGGGCACAGGTAAGGCTGAAAGGGTGCGGTAAGAGCGCACCGTGCGACTGGCAACAGTTCGTAGCAAGGTAAACTCCACCCGGAGCAAGATCAAATAGGCCCTCACATTGCGTTGCTCGCGTATGGGGGCGGGTAGATTGCTTGAGCCTGTGAGCGATTGCAGGCCTAGACGAATGGTTACCGCCGCGCAAGCGGAACAGAACCCGGCGTATGTGTCAACTCCACCTATATAAAGAACCCATCATTACTTAACGGTAGTGATGGGTTTTTTGCTTTATATTGACGTAAATTATTTAGATTTCCTTAGAATCCTTCACCCTGATATGAGCTTGGGTCAAAAATTCCCAAAGCCTATACACAATATGGTGGAGATACGGCGTGAAATCAGTACACTAAAACGTTAATAGAACAAATTATTGCCGAACTAATGGCTCAATCCACTCACTGAGAAGACTATGACAGAAGCATTCAAACATATTTCAGTATTGCTTAACGAATCTATTGACGGACTTGCGATCAAACCTGACGGTACCTACATAGATGGTACTTTTGGCCGTGGTGGTCACAGCCGTACAATCCTGTCTAAACTGGGCGAGAATGGACGACTCTTTAGTATTGACCGCGATCCACAAGCGATTGCAGAAGCGCAAAAGATTGATGACCCTCGTTTTACGATTATTCACGGCCCGTTCTCAGGTATGGCTGAATATGCAGAGCGTTATGACTTAGTCGGTCAAGTGGATGGCGTGTTACTGGATCTAGGTGTTTCTTCACCACAGCTAGATGACGCTGAGCGTGGCTTTAGCTTCATGAAAGACGGCCCGCTTGATATGCGTATGGACCCAACAACCGGTATTCCTGTCTCTCAGTGGTTAGTTGAAGCCGATCTTGATGACATCACATGGGTTATCCGTGAGTTCGGTGAAGACAAACATGCTCGTCGTATCGCGAAAGGCATCATTGCTTATCAAGAGAATGAAGAGAACGAACCACTAACGCGTACTGGTCAACTGGCTAAGCTTATCTCGGATGTAGCTCCAAAAAGCTTCAAAGAGAAAAAGCACCCAGCAACACGTGCTTTCCAAGCGTTTCGTATCTATATCAACAGCGAACTTGAAGAGATCGATACCGCACTGAAAGGTGCAGCAAGCATTCTTGCTCCTCAAGGTCGTATCTCTGTTATCAGCTTCCACTCTCTTGAAGACCGCATGGTGAAGCGCTTTATCCGTAAAGAGAGCCAAGGGCCACAGGTTCCTCATGGTTTACCGCTAACAGAAGATCAAATTAAAGCTTTAGGTAGTGCCGATCTTAAACCTGTTGGTAAAGCGATCAAGCCTTCTAAAGATGAAGTGGATGAGAATACTCGTTCGCGTAGCTCAGTATTACGAATCGCAGAAAAGCTATAGTCAATGAAGACCTCCAAACCGAACTTAGCCAAGATAATATTTTTTGATTTGATCTCCGTGGGCAAGGTCCCATTGATGCTTCTTATCTGCATCTTTGCGAGTGCGATGGGGGTCGTTCTTACGACACATATGTCACGTCAGGCGATCACGCAAAAAGACACGGCGTTGGTGGAGCGAGAACAGCTTGATGATGAGTGGCGAAATTTAATGCTTGAAGAGACAGCTCTGGCTGAACATAGTCGCGTTCAAGCATCGGCAAAAAGAGAGCTAGACATGAAACGTCCAGACTCTGAAAAAGAAGTTGTGATCACACTGAAATGACCGGTAAAAAGGAAAAAGCACCCGCAAAAACCGTTAAGAAATCAACGAAAGAGCGTGTGACGAGCGAAAAGGATTCGGATCCAATTCTTATTAAATGGCGTTTCAACGTCGTTATTGCTTTCGTGTTTCTTGCCTTTGCTGCACTGGTTGGTCGTGTGGCTTACATCCAAATCATTGAACCAGATAACTTAATTCGTCAGGGCGACCTTCGCTCGGTACGTGTTAAGGCCATTCCTTCTGCTCGCGGTATTATCTCAGACCGTAATGGCGAGCCGCTTGCTGTGAGTGTTCCAGTTGAAGCGGTATGGGCCGATCCTAAAACCATTTTCGATAAAAATGGCATGGCCCAAATTGATCGTTGGTACGCGTTAGCCGATGTACTTGGCTTAGAGCGACAATCGATGATCGATAAGATCTCTAGCAACAAATCCCGCCGATTTATTTACCTGCAAAGACAAGTTAGCCCTGCAATGGCTAAGTATATCCGTGAGCTTAAGCTGGTGGGTGTTGGCCTGAAAGCTGAATCTCGACGTTACTATCCTGCAGGCGAAGTCAGTGCGCACCTTATCGGTGTTACCGGCATTGATGGACACGGCCTAGAAGGCGTTGAGCGCAGCTATGACAAGTGGCTCACAGGCGAGGCGGGTAAGCGAACGATTCGTAAAGACCGCTACGGACGTGTTGTTGAAAACATTGCTTTGGAAGAGCGTGAAGAAGGCAAACCACTCGAGCTAACGATCGATCAACGATTACAAGCGATCGCCTACCGAGCTATTAAACAGGCGGTGGCCGATCATAAGGCGACTTCTGGCTCTGCTATTTTGTTGGATGTAAAAACCGGCGCTGTGTTGGCGATGGTCAATGCCCCTTCTTATAACCCGAACAATCGTGCTGACTTGCAAAGTTTTAAGATGCGTAACCGCGTACTTACCGATGCGATGGAGCCCGGTTCTACCGTGAAACCTTTTGTGGTTTTAGCAGCACTAGAGAACGGTACTGCTGATCCAGATATCGTTATTGATACTGGCAACGGCATCATGCAGATCGGTGGCAGTCGTGTGCGAGACTCGTCTAAAGTCGGTAAGGCTGATTTAGCGTTGATCCTCAAGAAGTCGAGTAACATCGGTGTGGCGAAGCTGGCACTTAACATGCCTTTAGAAGCTCTGCTTGGGATGTACAGTTCTGTTGGTCTGGGCGAAATGTCAGGGCTGAACTTAATCGGTGAAACGAGCGGTATTTTTCCGAATCGTCGTCGCTGGTCTAAGTTTGAAATTGCAACACTATCATTCGGTTACGGTCTGTCTGTTACACCGATGCAGTTGGCTCATGCGTATGCGACGCTAGCCAACAAAGGCATGTATGAACCGATTCATATTATTAAGAGTAACGACCAAGACTTTTCTAAGCAGATCATCAAGCGCGAGAACGCTGAACTGGTTTTGAATATGCTCGAAGGGGTGACTCAAAAAGGCGGCACAGCAACAAGAGCGGCGGTTCCTGGTTACCGAGTTGCAGCAAAAACGGGTACGTCTCGTAAGGCTGAAGCTGGCGGATACAGCGACGAATACATTGCGATTACCGCAGGTTTTGCCCCGGTTAGTGACCCAAGAGTCGCGCTGGTTGTTGTGGTCAATGAGCCTCAAGGTGACCTTTACTATGGCGGTTCAGTTGCAGCCCCCGTTTTTTCTGAAATCATGAAGGGTGCACTGCAAATACTGAATGTCCCTGCTGATGAAAACAAGTTTCAAGAATAGAGCCAATCAGGATTCAATATGAGTAATAGCCTCACGCTGTCATCTTTACTTTCTCCTTGGGGTGACTTTAGTTCACCTGAGCTGGATGCGATTGCCGTTGAACAGTTGGAGTTAGATAGTCGTGCCATCAAAGACGGCGATATTTTTGTTGCGGTAGTTGGGCATGCTGTTGATGGCCGTCGTTTCATCGACAAAGCGGTCGCACAGGGAGCCAATGCCGTTATCGCACAAGCGGATGCTGAAAAGGCCCATGGTCTGATTGAGTGGTTGGATGTTGTTCCGGTTGTTTATATTAAAGACCTTAACTTGGTGTTATCTGAGTTGGCCGGTCGTGTTTACTCGTCTCAAGCAACTAAGCTGATTGGTGTTACCGGCACCAATGGCAAAACCACCATCACTCAATTGATTGTTCAGTGGCTTGACCTCGTTGGTCAACGCTCTGCGGTAATGGGCACCACAGGTAATGGCTTTTTAGACAATCTAAAAACCGCGGCGAATACCACAGGTAGTGCGATTGAAATACAACGCACACTGAGTGAGTTAGCTGAAGAAAACGCGGCTTACACAGCTATGGAAATATCTTCTCATGGCTTGGTGCAAGGTCGCGTTAAAGCCTTGGACTTCGAAGTCGGTGTATTCACTAATTTGAGCCGTGACCATCTTGATTACCATGGCACGATGGAAGAGTACGCTTTGGCTAAGAAGAGCCTGTTTACTGAGCACAAATGCAAGCACGCTGTGATAAATGTTGATGACGAAGTGGGCAAAGCTTGGATGACAGATTTATCGAATGCGATTGCTGTTTCATTACTTCCATTAACAGGCTATCAACAGTCGGTATGGGCATCTGATGTTGCCTATGCTGAAACTGGGATTAAGCTCTCTTTCGATGGTAGTTTGGGACAAGGCGATCTTTCGGTTCCATTGATTGGCCAGTTCAACGCATCAAACGTACTGGTTGCCTTTTCGACCTTGCTGTCATTAGGTATCGATAAGCAAGTCTTGGTCGACACTGCGCCTCAGCTGCAACCTGTGATTGGCCGAATGGAGCTATTCCAAGTGCCGAACAAAGCAAAAGTGGTTGTCGACTACGCGCATACGCCAGACGCTTTAGAAAAAGCATTAGCAGCACTGCGAGTTCACTGTTCTGGAAAATTGTGGGCTATCTTTGGCTGCGGCGGTGACCGTGACACTGGTAAGCGTCCTATGATGGCAGCGACCGCAGAGCAGTTCGCCGATAAAATCATTATTTCAGATGACAACCCTCGTAGCGAAGATCCGGCCCTGATTGTCAAAGACATGCTGGCAGGCTTAAGCAAACCAGAATCTGCATTTGTGGAACACGATCGCTACCAAGCGGTTAAGTTCGCGCTTGAACAGGCAGACAGCAATGACATTATTCTTTTGGCTGGTAAAGGCCATGAGGATTACCAAGTATTAAAAGACGAAACGATCCATTACTCAGATCGAGAGTCTGCGCTTCAACTTTTAGGTATTTCATAATGATTGATGTATCACTCGAACAGATTTGTTCAGCGGTCAGCGGTGAGTTGATTGAGGCTGGTAACTCAAACAATGCCGCAATTAATGCCGTTTCTACCGACACTCGCACCGTTGAAGAAGGCGCATTGTTTGTGGCTATTGTCGGAGAACGCTTCGATGCGCATGACTTTTGTCATCAAGCGGTTGAGGCAAATGCGAGCGCGTTGTTAGTCGAACGAAAACTTGACCTAAATATTACTCAAGTTGTTGTTGAAGACACTAAACTTGCTTTAGGTCAGCTAAGTACTTGGATCCACAAACAATGTAACGTGCCAACCATGGCGATAACAGGAAGCTGTGGCAAAACGACCGTCAAAGAGATGGTCGCGAGTATTCTACAACAACGTGGCAAGGTGTTGTTTACAGCGGGTAACTTCAATAATGATATTGGAGTACCACTAACCTTGCTGCGCAGTGAACCCAATGACGACTATGCCGTGATAGAACTGGGCGCGAACCACATTGGTGAAATTGCCTATACCACGCAGCTTGTGAAACCACAGGTGGCGTTGGTGAATAACGTCGCAGCCGCGCATCTAGAGGGCTTTGGTTCAATTGATGGTGTTAAACAAGCGAAAGGTGAAATCTTTCAGGGGCTTGCTGCTGGTGATACTGCTATTGTTAATCTAGAAAGCAACGGTGGCGACTTTTGGAATGAAGTACTCGCAGATAAAACGGTACTGACATTTTCAGAGAGCGACAACACGGCAGATTACTTTGCTAAGAACATTCGCATTAATGAGCAGGGCGAAGCGTGCTTTGAGATGCAAACACCGCAAGGCGCTATGCCGGTTGAGCTTGGCATTATTGGTCAGCATAACGTAGCAAATGCGTTGGCGGCAGCAGCGTTGAGCATTCAGTTTGGTGCCACGCTTGAAGAAATAAAAAATGGTTTAGCGAATCTTATCTCTGTCAAAGGGCGAGTTGAGGTTCAACAATTAAGTCAGAATATCAAGTTGATAGATGACAGTTATAACGCCAGCGTACCCGCGATGAAGGCGGCAGCCAAACTGCTGTCGAGCTTCAAAGGTCAGCGTTGGTTGATTTTAGGCAATATGGCTGAATTAGGCGATGAAAGCCTTGCACTTCACCGTCAAGTCGGTGAATATGCTGCCCCATTCGCTTTTGAGCATGTACTCACTTACGGTGATGATACCAAGGTGATTAGTGAGGTCTGTAATGGTACCCACTTTGCAACGCATCAAGCGATGATCGCGCACATAGAGCAGCACTTATGCTTGCCAGAAAACGCGTCACATACCTTGTTGGTAAAAGGCGCGAATAGTGCAGGAATGAGTAAAATAGCCGCTGCTTTAAAGGAGAACTTTTCATGATAATTTGGCTTGCAGAGCTACTACAGCCACACCTTTCTTTTTTCCGTTTGTTCGAATACCTATCGTTTCGTGCAATCGCGAGTATTTTGACGGCTTTATGTCTGTCGCTGTGGATGGGACCTCGTTTAATTGAGCGTCTGCAAATGCTACAAATTGGCCAAGTTGTTCGTAATGACGGCCCTGAATCTCACTTTAGCAAACGTGGTACACCAACCATGGGCGGCGTGATGATCCTAGCTGCCATTATTATTACGGTATTAATGTGGGCTGATCTTTCTAACCCTTACGTTTGGGCGGTATTGGTTGTCCTTGGCGGTTACGGTGCGGTTGGCTTTGTTGATGACTACCGTAAAGTGGTTCGTAAAAACACAGATGGCTTGATTGCTCGTTGGAAGTACTTCTGGCAATCGGCTATTGCATTGGTTGTGGCGTTTGCTCTGTATGCTCACGGACATGATACTGCGGCAACCCAACTGGTTGTTCCTTTCTTTAAAGATGTGATGCCACAATTAGGTTTATTGTACATCGTACTGACTTATTTTGTTATTGTGGGTACCAGTAACGCGGTAAACCTAACAGACGGCCTAGATGGTTTGGCGATTATGCCAACGGTGATGGTTGCTGCTGGTTTTGCTGTGATTGCTTGGGCGACAGGTAACGTTAACTTCGCAGCATATCTACACATTCCATACATCCCATACACTTCTGAGCTTGTGGTTGTATGTACTGCTATCGTCGGTGCAGGCCTAGGTTTCCTATGGTTCAACACCTACCCAGCACAAGTATTCATGGGCGATGTTGGCTCACTAGCACTTGGCGGTGCATTGGGTGTGATTGCTGTGTTAGTTCGCCAAGAGTTGGTACTGGTTATCATGGGCGGTGTGTTTGTAATGGAGACTCTGTCAGTGATTCTGCAGGTGGGCTCTTACAAATTACGTGGTCAGCGTATTTTCCGCATGGCACCGATTCACCACCACTATGAACTCAAAGGTTGGCCAGAGCCGCGTGTAATCGTGCGTTTTTGGATCATCTCAATGGTATTAGTACTGGTTGGCCTAGCGACACTGAAAGTTCGTTAATCCTATGTGAGCCTCTGAGTAGGGGCTCTTTAAAACTATTAAGAGCATCTTGTTTAAATGGAACGTTGGCAAAATATTCAAAATGTAGTGGTTGTGGGGCTCGGTATTACCGGGCTCTCTGTCGTTAAACATCTCGTAAAATATCAGCCTCATACGCATGTGAAGGTGATTGATACGCGAGAGCTACCACCGGGCCGAGAATCTTTGCCTGAATCGGTAGAGCTGCATTCTGGAAGTTGGAATAGTCAATGGTTAGCGGAAGCTGATTTGGTGGTTGCTAACCCAGGTATCGCTTTAGCGACACCGGAAATTCAAGATGTTATTCAAACGGGAACTCCGGTTGTTGGCGATATTGAACTGTTTGGCTGGGCGGTAGACAAACCCGTTGTGGCTATCACGGGTTCAAACGGCAAGAGCACAGTGACTGACCTTACTGGTGTACTTGCAAAGGCGGCGGGTTTGAATGTCGGTGTCGGTGGCAATATTGGTATCCCTGCCTTAGATCTTCTAGAGCTTAATGCTGATTTATATGTTCTTGAGCTTTCAAGCTTTCAGTTAGAAACAACATCAAGCCTAAACTTAGCAGCAGCAGCATTTCTGAATCTGTCAGAAGACCATATGGATCGCTACCAAGGCATGGCCGATTACCGCGATGCCAAACTAAGAATCTTTAACAATGCTCAATATGCGATTGTTAACCGCGACGACAAAGAGACGTATCCAGACCACAACATGTCACTAGTAACATTCGGACTCGATGACCAAGAGTTTGGTGTCGCGACAGTTGATGGTACCGAATGGCTAATGGACAACGGTAAGCCTGTACTTGCTACCCAAGATTTAACATTGGTTGGACGTCACAATGTGGCAAATGCGTTAGTCTCGCTAGCACTACTTAAACAAGTCGGTATTGATTACAGCAAAAGCCTTGAAGCCTTGAAGGCCTACAATGGTTTGACGCATCGCTGCCAAGTGGTGGCTGACAAACGCGAAATCAAATGGGTTAACGACTCAAAAGCGACTAATGTAGCCAGTACATTAGCGGCTCTGTCGGGCTTAGAGTGCCAAGGTACTTTGTATCTTCTGGTTGGTGGGGTTGGTAAAGGTGCCGACTTTAGCGAGCTTAAGCCAGTGTTGTCGCAACTAGAGCGCGTTCAACTGTGTTGTTTTGGTGAAGATGCCGCGCAATTTATGCCGTTACACCCATCGTCTAAGACGTTTGAAACTATGGGTGACATTATTGAGAGTATCTCGAAGCAGTTAGTTGCCGGTGATATGGTGATGTTGTCCCCAGCGTGTGCTAGCTTCGATCAATTTAATAACTTCATGGCGAGAGGTGATGCGTTCACTGAACTTGCTCATGAGTATGCCTAACGTGTTGAAGGACTAACATTCAGTGCAAAGAGTGAAAGAGATCAATCAATCTATTTGGCAATGGCTTAACCGTGCCACACCAGAGGCGCTTTACGATCGTCAATTGGTATGGATTGCTCTTGGACTGATGCTGACGGGCTTAGTGATGGTAACGTCGGCTTCGTTTCCTATCAGTGCTCGTTTAACCGATCAGCCATTTCACTTTATGTTCCGTCATGCCATCTTCCTTGTGTTGGCGTTAGGTGTCTCCAGCGTCATATTGCAAATCCCGATGCAGCGCTGGTTTCAATACAGTATGTATCTACTGGGCTTGTCCTTCTTCTTGCTGATTGTGGTATTGGCCGTCGGTAAATCGGTTAACGGCGCATCGCGTTGGATCCCTTTAGGGCTATTTAACTTACAACCTGCTGAAGTCGCCAAGTTATCGCTGTTTATCTTTATGGCGGGCTACTTGGTCCGTAAACAGGACGAAGTGAGAAAAACCTTCTTCGGTGGTTTTGGTAAACCGATCATGGTGTTCGGCGCCTTTGCCGTGTTGCTACTGGGCCAGCCCGATTTAGGTACTGTGGTCGTAATGCTAGTGACCCTGTTCGGCATGCTATTCATTGCTGGTGCTAAGCTTTCACAGTTTATCGCCTTGATGGTGGCAGGTATTGCTGCGGTCGTCGGTTTGATTGTTATAGAACCTTATCGTGTTCGACGTGTTACCTCATTCTGGGAACCTTGGAACGACCCGTTCGGCAGTGGTTACCAGTTAACTCAGTCATTGATGGCTTTCGGCCGTGGTGATTGGATGGGACAAGGGCTCGGTAACTCAATTCAGAAACTCGAATACCTACCCGAAGCGCACACCGATTTTGTATTTGCTGTGTTGGCAGAAGAATTGGGTTTTGTTGGCGTGACCTTGGTGTTGATACTGATCTTTAGCTTGGTTTTTAAAGCCATTTTTATTGGTAAAAAGGCCTTTGAAAATGACCAAGTATTCAGTGGTTATCTAGCATTTGGTATCGGTATTTGGTTTGCATTTCAGACGCTTGTTAACGTGGGTGCAGCTTCAGGCATTGTCCCAACCAAAGGTCTAACCTTGCCGCTGATCAGTTATGGTGGTTCAAGCCTTATCGTGATGTCGGTGGCGGTGTCTATGCTGCTGCGTATCGATCACGAATGTCGAATGCAACAAAAAGAACAAGCCGATAATCAAAACGAATTAGTAGAATAAGAATCTAACGTGATGAAACAAAACAAAAAACTTTTAGTGATGGCTGGTGGTACTGGCGGTCACGTTTTCCCAGGGTTAGCGGTAGCTAAAAAGCTTCAGCAACAAGGCTGGGAAATTCGCTGGTTAGGAACGGCAGACAGAATGGAAGCGGATTTGGTACCAAAGCATGGTATTGAGATCGACTTCATCAAGGTGAAAGGCCTGCGTGGTCAAGGCATTAGCAAGTTAATTAAAGCGCCGTTTCAGATTATTAATGCCATACTTCAAGCAAGACAACACATTAAAGCATGGCAACCTGATGTGGTGCTTGGCATGGGTGGTTACGTGAGTGGCCCGGGTGGTATCGCGGCATGGTTGTCTGGCATTCCAGTGGTTCTGCATGAACAAAATGCAGTGGCAGGTTTAACCAACCAATGGCTGTCTAAGATTGCTAAAAAGGTTTTCCAAGCTTTCCCTGGTGCTTTCCCTACCGCAGAAGTGGTGGGTAACCCAGTACGCGAAGATGTGGTTGCCTTAGCTGAACCCGAGCAACGCATGGCTGAGCGAGATGGTGACATCCGCATATTGGTTATGGGCGGCAGTCAGGGCGCCAAAATCCTAAACGATACCATGCCAGTAACGATGGCGCAGCTTGGTGAAGGCTTCACTGTGATGCACCAAGCGGGTAAGAACAATCAACAACAAGTTATTGAGCAATACAAATCACATTCTGTTGATAATGTTCAAGTGACTGAATTTATTGATGATGTGGCGCAAGCTTATGAGTGGGCAGATCTATTAGTGTGTCGCTCAGGTGCATTAACCGTATCAGAAGTGTCTGCGGCAGGTGTCGGATCTATCTTCGTTCCGTTTATGCACAAAGACAGACAACAAGCGTTGAATGCCGACCATTTAGTTGAATGTGGCGCAGCGTTAATGATTGAACAGCCTCAACTAACGGCTGATAAGCTGGCGAACACTATCGCGCAGCTTGATAGAAATGAATTAAAAATGATGGCTACAAAAGCTCGTCAAGCCGCCAAGCTTGATGCTGATGTGACCGTCGCTGAAGCGATTAAAGCTTTAGCAAAATAATGAGATTGAATTGATGACGATTGAACATACCCAAGACTTAGCGCAAATCCGTGCAATGGTGCCAGAGATGCGCCGTGTTAAATCTATCCACTTCATTGGTATTGGTGGTGCCGGAATGAGCGGGATTGCTGAAGTCTTGCTAAATGAAGGCTACCAGATCACGGGTTCTGATATTGCTCAAAACCCAGTGACTGATCGTTTAGTTAGCAAGGGTGCGACCGTTTATATCGGTCACCAAGCAAGCAACGTTGCCGACGCAAGTGTGGTGGTGGTTTCAACCGCTATCAACGAAGAAAACCCAGAAATTATTGCAGCTCGTGAAGCGCGCACACCGATCGTTCGTCGTGCAGAAATGCTGGCTGAGCTGATGCGTTTTCGTCACGGCATTGCTGTGGCAGGTACGCACGGTAAAACAACCACGACTGCGCTAGTGACACAGATTTACTCGGAAGCAGGTCTAGATCCAACCTTCGTAAACGGTGGTTTGGTGAAAAGTGCTGGCACTAACGCACGTTTAGGTTCAAGCCGTATTCTTATCGCTGAAGCCGATGAGAGTGATGCGTCATTCTTACATCTGCAACCAATGGTTAGTATCGTAACTAACATTGAAGCGGATCATATGGATACCTACGGCGGCGATTTTGAAACGCTAAAGCAGACGTTTATCGATTTCTTACACAACCTACCATTCTACGGTCAGGCTGTGATGTGTGTTGATGATCCAGTAGTGCGTGAGCTTATCCCTCAGGTAAGTCGCCAGGTGATTACTTATGGTTTCTCTGAAGATGCGGATATTCGTATTGAGAACTACGTACAAGAAGGTCAACAAGGTAAGTTCACGGTAGTACGTGAAGGTAAAGCAAACCTTGATATCACGTTAAACATTCCAGGTCGTCACAATGCATTGAATGCATCCGCGGCGATTGCTGTTGCAACAGAAGATGACATCAGCGATGAAGCGATTCTCAAAGCGATGGCGGGAACTGAAGGCACGGGGCGTCGTTTCGATCACCTAGGTGAGTACGAAACAGGTAAAGGCGTTGCAATGTTGGTCGATGATTACGGTCATCACCCAACCGAAGTTGATGTGACGATTCAAGCAGCACGAAGTGGCTGGACTGATAAACGTCTTGTAATGATCTTCCAACCGCACCGTTATAGCCGTACTCGCGATCTGTATGATGATTTTGCGAACGTTCTTGAGCAGGTTGATGTCCTAATTCTGTTAGATGTTTATTCTGCGGGTGAGAAACCTATTGCAGGGGCTGACGGACGTTCATTAAGTCGAACTATTCGCGGGCGTGGTAAGATAGATCCAATCTTTGTTGCCGATATCAACGCACTGCCATCGGCTTTAGCTAACGTAATTCAAGGTGGTGACCTTGTTTTAACGCAGGGTGCGGGCGATGTTGGTCGAGTAGCGAAGCAGTTGGAATCGTTACAGTTAGACATTAATAAAATGCAGAACGCGTAACAGAATACTGTCTACAGACTGTGGTCAATCGCTCACTTCTTGCGATTGACCTAAAATTGACCAAAAATCTTATTATCAACGTTTGATAGTTTGATTTTGCTCAGTATAATTCATAGGTTAAAGTAAGTGCTTTTACCTCTATTACGAAGATAGGGAATAGAATTGCGAACCAACGACAGGGAATGCGGGCTTTGGTAGAAAGTACTTTTAGCGAAAACCGCCACCTATTCAGTTTACCGTCGCTCAAGAAACACGCCTTAGGTGGGTCTTTTTTTGTCATGGTATTGCTATTCATTGGGTTTCTTTTCTATACCACACTGACTTGGATGTGGGACGATCAGCGATTGCCTCTCTCCAAAATAGTACTTCAAGGCGACTTAACTTACGTAACCGCTGGTGATGTTCAACATGCCTTTAGCGAGCTAGAGCATATTGGAACCTTCATGTCGCAAGACATCGGTGTGTTGCAAGACAGTTTAGAAGCGTTACCTTGGGTCTCAGTGGTCTCCATTCGTAAGCAGTGGCCAGACACAATAAAAGTATTTTTGACTGAGTACCATGCAGCAGCAATCTGGAACGGTAACATGCTGCTGAATGATGATGGTCAGGTGTTTAATGGTGATATCGGCCTGTTGAAGGGCGATAGAGTTAAGCTTTACGGCCCAGACGGCACCAGCCAAGAAGTGATAGAAAAGTGGCGACAGATAACCCCTTTGATTAACAGTCTAGGGTTAACCGTTACCTCACTCGTTCTCAATGAGCGTCGCGCTTGGCAAATAATCCTAGATAACGGTATCCGTTTAGAACTAGGTAAAGATTCTTTAGATGAGCGTGTTGAACGCTTCATTTCGCTTTACAACGAACTTGGTAGTAAAGCGAATCAAGTGAGCTACATCGACCTCAGGTATGATACGGGAGCCGCTGTAGGCTGGTTTCCAGAGCAAGAGTTAGAAGAGAGCACAGATGACTAAGACCGCAGATGACAACATAATCGTTGGTCTTGATATAGGCACTGCGACCATATCAGCTCTGGTTGGTGAAATATTGCCTGATGGTCAAATCAATATCATTGGTTCTGGGCAAAGCCCATCCAGAGGTATGGATAAAGGTGGTGTAAACGACCTAGAGTCGGTAGTTAAGTCGGTTCAGCGAGCTATTGATCAAGCAGAGTTGATGGCGGAATGCCAAATCAGCAATGTATTTATCTCGCTATCGGGTAAACATATCGCAAGCCGAATTGAAAAAGGCATGGGCACTATCTCTGATGAAGAGGTGTCTCAAGACGATATGGATCGAGCGATCCATACCGCGAAATCAATTAAAATAGGTGATGAGCAGAGAATTCTGCACGTGATCCCACAAGAATTTACCATTGATTATCAAGAAGGGATTAAGAACCCACTTGGTTTATCTGGTGTTCGAATGGAAGTCAGTGTTCACCTAATTTCTTGCCATAGCGACATGGCGAGAAACATTATTAAAGCTGTTGAACGATGTGGTCTCACTGTAGAACAAATCGTGTTTTCAGGACTTGCCTCAAGCAATGCGGTAATTACTGAGGACGAGAGAGAGCTTGGAGTGTGTGTGGTAGATATCGGTGCGGGTACAATGGATATTTCCATTTGGACTGGCGGCGCACTTCGACACACAGAAGTCTTTTCCTACGCAGGAAATGCAGTAACCAGTGATATTGCCTTCGCTTTCGGCACGCCAGTGAGCGATGCTGAAGAGATAAAAGTAAACCATGGTTGCGCTCTGAGTGAACTCGTAAGCAAGGATGATTCTGTTAACGTCCCAAGTGTTGGTGGTCGCCCATCGAGAAGTTTGCAACGACAAACTTTGTCGGAAGTGATTGAACCACGTTACACTGAACTTATGGGTCTCGTTAACCAAACTATTGATACGGTTCAATTACAGCTACGAGATGAAGGTATTAAACACCACCTTGCAGCTGGCGTCGTTCTCACTGGTGGAGCGGCACAAATTGACGGGTTGGTAGAGTGTGCGGAACGTGTTTTCCGCAATCAAGTTCGAGTTGGTAAGCCATTAGAAGTTAGTGGCTTAACTGACTATGTTAAAGAGCCGTATCATTCTACGGCGGTTGGTTTACTTCATTACGCAAGAGATTGTCAGATCAGTGATGAAGGTGATTACAGCGAACCTAAGCGTTCAGCACCTTCTATGTCTGGTTTATTTGGCAAATTGCGTAATTGGATACAAAAAGAGTTTTAACCTGAGTTGCAGGAAAAAACGGAGATAACACATGTTTGAACCGATGATGGAAATGTCTGACGATGCAGTAATTAAAGTCGTTGGAGTTGGTGGCGGTGGCGGTAACGCTGTTGAGCACATGGTACGTGAATCAATCGAAGGCGTAGAATTCATCAGTGTTAACACTGATGCACAAGCACTTCGTAAAACAAGCGTGAGCAGCGTGATCCAAATTGGTGGTGATATCACTAAAGGTTTGGGCGCTGGTGCAAACCCACAAGTAGGCCGTGATGCAGCTCTCGAAGATCGAGAAAGAATTAAAGAAGTTCTAACTGGCGCCGATATGGTATTTATCGCAGCTGGTATGGGCGGTGGTACTGGTACAGGTGCTGCTCCAGTTATTGCTGAAGTTGCGAAAGAGTTGGGTGTGCTAACGGTTGCTGTTGTAACTAAGCCATTTAGCTTTGAAGGCAAAAAGCGTTTAGCGTTTGCTGAGCAAGGTATTGAAGAGCTTTCTAAACATGTGGATTCTTTAATTACGATTCCAAATGAGAAGCTACTTAAAGTACTTGGCCGCGGCGTAACTCTGCTAGAAGCTTTCGCAAGTGCCAATGATGTACTTAAAAACGCTGTACAAGGTATCGCTGAGCTAATTACTCGCCCTGGTATGATTAACGTCGATTTCGCGGATGTTCGCACCGTAATGTCTGAGATGGGTCATGCAATGATGGGTAGCGGTATCGCAAAAGGTGAAGACCGTGCTGAAGAAGCTGCTGAAACGGCAATTTCTAGCCCACTACTAGAAGACATCGACCTAGCTGGCGCACGTGGCGTTCTTGTGAACATCACAGCAGGCCTAGATATGCGTCTAGATGAGTTCGAAACAGTAGGTAATACAGTTAAGGCATTCGCATCTGATAACGCAACAGTTGTGATTGGTACTTCTCTAGACCCTGATATGACGGATGAAATCCGTGTAACTGTTGTAGCAACTGGTATCGGCACAGAGAAAAAACCAGACATTACATTAGTTGCTGGTGGTAAAGCTAAGGTGGCACCAACTCCTCAACCACAGGTAGCGGCTCAAACTGCACCAAAAGTGGAAGAGAAAGTGGCACAACCATTGCAAGAAAAAACTGAGGTTAAACCTCAAGTTAAGCCGCAGCCAACAACGTCACCTGTTTCTTCAGGTACAGGCGCTAGCCAAAGTGCAGCACCTAAGGCTGAGAAAGAGAGTGGATACTTAGATATTCCAGCATTCTTACGACGTCAGGCTGATTAACAAATACCCAAAATTTGACTATCGTCGAATTAATGGTAAAATTCGCGGTCGGTAAATACTGACCGTGATTTGTAGCACTGATAACGAGGCAAGCAGATGATCAGACAACGTACTCTGAAAGAAATTGTGAAAACAACTGGTGTGGGTCTCCACTCTGGTCGTAAAGTCACACTTACTCTTCGCCCGGCAGCTGCAAATACAGGTATTGTTTATCGTCGTACAGATGTAAATCCACCTGTAGATTTCCCAGCTGATCCAGCGTCAGTTCGTGACACTATGCTATGTACAGCTCTTGTTAATGACGAAGGCGTACGTATCTCTACAGTGGAACACCTTAACGCAGCTTTAGCGGGTATGGGCATCGACAACATTATTGTTGAAGTAGATGCTCCTGAGATCCCAATTATGGATGGTAGCGCAAGCCCATTCGTATACTTGCTACAGCAAGCGGGTGTAGAAACACTGAATGCAGCGAAGCGTTTTATTCGTATCAAAAAGCCTATCCGTTTTGAAGATGGCGATAAGTGGGCAGAATTTGTTCCATTTAACGGCTTCCGTATGGACTTTGAGATCGACTTTAACCACCCAGCAATTGAATCTGATGAGCAACGTTTGTTGTTTGATTTCTCTTCACAAGGTTTTGTGAAAGAAATTTCTCGCGCTCGTACTTTCGGCTTCATGCGCGACATTGAGTATCTACAATCTCAAAACCTAGTACTTGGTGGTAGCTTTGATAATGCTATCGTACTTGACGAGTACCGAATTCTTAATGAAGAAGGTCTACGTTTTGACAATGAGTTCGTAACTCATAAAGTACTAGATGCGATTGGTGACTTGTACATGTGTGGACACGCTATTATTGGTGAGTTCCGAGCATACAAATCAGGTCACGGCCTAAACAACCAACTACTACGTGCAGTACTTGCTGACGCAGAAGCTTGGGAATGGGCAACATTCGAAGAAGAGGTAGGCTCTCCTGTTGCATTTGCTGAGCCAGGAATGGTTCTAGCGTAATTGTTGTTTACAACAATATAAGATTTCGAAAACCAGGTCATTGACCTGGTTTTTTTGTATCTATTTTCCAGATACAGTGTCGTCAACATCCGAAAGTTGTCTCCCAATGAGCTGCAGTCTGGCTAATCCATCAGCAATTAGAAAGAAAAGTTCCAAGCACATCAAACAAATGGGGTTATAAATGGTTGTTGGTGTGAAAATTACTTACACTAAAGGGCATTAATTTTAACTCAAGCCTTGAAAACTCTACTCTCAAGTACAATATCAAAGATACTAGATTTATCTCAGTATCCTTGGTTAGTAACTGAAGACTAGTTCATAGCTAGTAGAGACACTGACGGCATTTAAAATAGATCGCGGACGATCTGAGAACGAAGAGATTCCAAGCACATGATTACTAAGCTGCTGACAAAGGTAATTGGCAGTCGCAATGACAGAACACTGCGCCGCCTTAGAAAAATTGTAAAAGAAATTAATAACTTCGAACCAACGTTTGAAGCTCTTTCAGACGAAGAACTAAAAGCAAAAACGGTTGAGTTTCGTGAGCGCTTAGATAAAGGTGAATCGCTAGACCAACTTCTACCTGAAGCATTTGCTACGGTACGTGAAGCGTCTAAGCGTGTTTACGGCATGCGTCACTTTGACGTGCAAATGATTGGTGGCATGGTTCTAAATGCTGGCCAAATTGCAGAAATGCGTACTGGTGAAGGTAAGACTCTTACAGCAACCCTACCAGCTTATCTTAACGCCCTACCTAGCAAAGGTGTTCACGTAGTAACGGTGAACGACTACCTAGCGAAGCGTGATGCGGAAACAAACCGCCCATTATTTGAATTCCTTGGTATGACTGTTGGCGTGAACGTGCCAAACATGGCTCCACCAGAGAAGAAAGAAGCGTACCAAGCGGATATCCTATACGGAACAAACAACGAGTTTGGCTTCGATTACCTACGTGACAACATGGCTTTCCGTGCTGAAGATCGTGTTCAACGTGAGCGCTTCTTTGCTGTTGTCGATGAGGTTGACTCAATCTTAATCGATGAAGCTCGTACTCCACTTATTATCTCTGGCCCAGCTGAAGATAGTTCAGATCTTTACACGCGTATTAACACGTTGATCCCTAACCTTGAGCGCCAAGATAAAGAAGATTCTGAAGAGTACCGTGGTGAAGGTCACTACACCATGGACGAGAAATCGAAACAAGTTCACCTGACTGAAAACGGTCAAGAATTTGTAGAAGAGCTAATGGTCAAAAACGGCCTGATGGAAGAGGGTGATACGCTTTACTCTCCGACAAACATCAGCCTATTGCACCATGTTAATGCAGCGCTGCGTGCACACGTACTGTTTGAGAAAGACGTCGACTACATCGTTACTGAAGAAGGCGAAGTGGTTATCGTTGATGAACATACTGGTCGTACTATGCCAGGTCGTCGTTGGTCTGAAGGTTTACACCAAGCTGTTGAAGCTAAAGAAGGTGTGAAGATTCAGAATGAAAACCAGACGCTAGCATCGATTACATTCCAGAACTTCTTCCGTCTATACGAAAAGTTGTCAGGTATGACAGGTACAGCCGATACAGAAGCTTTCGAATTCCAGTCTATCTACGGCCTAGAAACGGTGGTTATCCCAACCAACAAACCTATGGTTCGTAACGATATGCCAGATGTGGTTTATCGTACTGAAGAAGACAAGTTCAATGCGATCATTGAAGACATCAAAGACCGTGTAGCAGCTGGTCAGCCATCATTGGTTGGTACGGTTTCTATCGAGAAGTCTGAGCTACTGTCTAACGCACTGAAAAAAGCAAAAATTAAGCACAGCGTTCTAAATGCTAAATTCCACGAAATGGAAGCAGAGATCGTTGCACAAGCTGGTATGCCGAGCGCGGTAACTATCGCAACTAACATGGCTGGTCGTGGTACCGATATCGTGTTAGGTGGTAGCTGGCAGGCACAAGTTGAGAAGCTAGAGAATCCAACCAAAGAGCAGATCGAGAAGATCAAAGCTGACTGGAGGGTAATCCACGATAAAGTGCTTGAGTCAGGTGGTCTGCACATCATTGGTACTGAGCGTCATGAATCTCGCCGTATCGATAACCAGCTACGTGGTCGTTCTGGTCGTCAAGGTGATGCGGGTTCTTCTCGTTTCTACCTATCAATGGAAGATTCTCTGCTACGTATCTTCACATCGGATCGTATGGCTGGTCTTATCCAAAGTGGTATGGACGAGGGCGAAGCTATCGAATCTAAGATGCTTTCTCGCTCAATTGAAAAAGCACAACGTAAAGTTGAAGGTCGTAACTTCGATATTCGTAAGCAGCTTCTTGAGTACGATGATGTAGCCAATGACCAACGTAAAGTGGTTTATGAGCTTCGTGATGAACTGATGAGTTCTGACGACATCAGCGAAATGATCGAACACAACCGTGAAGATGTACTAGCATCAGTGATTGATGAATACATCGCACCTCAGTCTCTTGAAGACATGTGGGATATCGCGGGTCTACAAGATCGTCTGAAGAATGACTTCGATCTAGACTTTGATATTCAAGGTTGGTTAGACGAAGACGACAAGCTTTATGAAGAAGCATTGCGTGAGCGTATTCTTGGTATGGCGGTTGATTCGTACAAACAGAAAGAAGAAGTGGTTGGTGCTCAAGTACTGCGTAACTTCGAGAAATCTGTGATGCTACAAACGCTAGACGGTCTTTGGAAAGAGCACTTGGCTGCGATGGATCACCTTCGTCAAGGTATCCACTTACGTGGTTACGCTCAGAAGAACCCGAAACAAGAGTACAAGCGCGAGTCGTTTGAACTGTTTGAAGGCCTACTAGATGTACTAAAAACAGACGTTGTTACCATCCTTTCTAAAGTTCGCGTTCAGCAACAAGAAGAAGTTGAAAAGATGGAAGCTCAACGTCAAGCTCAAGCTGAAGAAGCGGCGCGTCGTGCACAAGCACAACATGCAA
This sequence comes from Vibrio sp. 1CM8B, assembly GCF_023161685.1. Lineage (NCBI taxonomy): Bacteria > Pseudomonadati > Pseudomonadota > Gammaproteobacteria > Vibrionales > Vibrionaceae > Vibrio > Vibrio sp. 1CM8B. The sequence continues at coordinate 115,810 of NZ_JALNTU010000006.1, read as the reverse complement.
CGGCTGAAAACCAGCTAGCTGACGATGAAGCTGAAGCGGCATCTCCACAAACGGTAGTACGTGATGAGCGTAAAGTGGGTCGTAACGAACCATGCCCATGTGGAAGTGGCAAGAAGTACAAACAGTGTCACGGTAAAATAGACTAAGTCTGGTGAATCGTTGCTGTAACGGATGATTGCAGTGTCGGAGGTACTCACTTACTAACGTAAGCTCTGTGCCTCCTCCTTGCACTCACCACGTCACAGCTTAGCTTCACACAAACTTATTGATAAAAAGAGTCGCTTAGGCGGCTCTTTTTGTATGTGAAAATAATAAGGTTTCGATAGCGTCATCCTCGAGAGTGAGGGACGAGCGAGTCGGGGATCTTTCGAACTAACAAAAGAGCAGATTCCCTATCTAATTCGTTCCTCATTGTAGGGAATGACGCTAGGGACATAGAAGGAACACCAACACATGAAAAGAATCCATATTGTAGCTGGCATTATCTTTAACCAAGATAAGTCACAGGTATTTATCACTAAACGTCCGGACGACAAACACAAGGGCGGTTTTTGGGAGTTCCCTGGTGGCAAGGTTGAAGAGGGTGAAACCATTGAGCAAGCGATGACTCGTGAGCTTGACGAAGAGATTGGCATCAAGGTGACAGAACAGTCTCTGTTTGAGCACCTTGAATTTGATTACACCGATAAGTCGCTTAAGTTCGACTTCATCCTTGTGACCGACTTTGAAGAGCAGCCTTATGGCAAAGAAGGTCAACAAGGTGAATGGGTGAGCCTAGAATCATTGAATCAATACGCCTTCCCAGAGGCAAATGTGCCAATTTTAGAGCGAGTAATAAAAGAGTTTTCGTAATTGCTAGCCTGAGTTTGAGATTGTTGTTAGTTTAAAGAGATTAATCGATTGAACGTTGCTGCAAGAGATCAGTGGCAACGGTAACCAAAACAATGGAGATATTCGCAGTGGTAAGAATTGCAATTGCAGGAGCAGCGGGCCGCATGGGTCGCAACTTGGTGAAAGCCGCTCATCATAATTCAGAAGCAAGTGTTGGAGCTGGTTCAGAGCGTCCAGAGTCATCTTTGGTCGGCGTAGATGTCGGCGAGTTATGCGGTGAAGGTCGTTTTGATGTTGCTTTAGTCGATGATTTGTCTAAAGCCATCGAAGAGTTTGATGTGATTGTCGATTTTACTGCCCCTGTTAGCACATTAGCGAATATTGAACTTTGTAAACGTCACGGTAAAAAACTGATTATCGGTACGACGGGTTTCTCTGAAGAAGAGAAGCAGGTGATTGATGCTGCTTCAAAAGAGATGGCGATCGTAATGGCACCTAACTACAGCGTTGGTGTGAACCTGGTCTTTAAGCTGCTAGAGAAGGCCGCTAAAGTAATGGGCGACTATTGTGATGTCGAGATCGTTGAGGCTCATCACCGTCATAAAGTCGATGCACCGTCAGGTACTGCGATTGGTATGGGCGAAGCTATTGCGGGTGCGATGGGCAACGAGCTGAACGATGTAGCCGTATGGTCACGCGAAGGTATTACTGGTGAGCGTACTAAAGATGAGATTGGTTTCGCGACGATTCGTGCCGGTGACATTATTGGTGAACACACCGCTATGTTTGCTGATATCGGTGAACGAGTGGAAATTACCCATAAAGCCACTGATAGAATGACCTTTGCTAATGGCGCAATCAAGGCCGCGGTTTGGTTAAATGATAAACCAGCAGGCTTTTATACCATGACGGATGTGCTTGGTTTGAATGACCTGTAAATAGATATTTATGCGCTGGCAATTGCCGGCGCTTTCTTTATTTGGTACCTTTTCCTTCGTAATCTCCCTTCTACGATCTTCCTTCTACTTTCTTCTTATCGTCATTTTTCCTCTATTTTTGTGCTGTTTATGTGGTCTTTAGTGTGTTTTTTGTTTTAGATCTTTAAATTGTCATGTTTTCTCTTGGTATTTATCGATTGCGTTTTGTTGCTGATATTTTTATCACTCTATGGTTGGCTAAAATGAGGGGTGAAAATTAGAAAATCGTAATATTCGAGCTAAATGCGTATGAAAGTTGAACTTTTGGAGCTTTGAGGGGGTAAATTGAATTAGTCCTTACAAATGTTTAATTTCTTTTGAGTTAAATGTTGACACGTATCACGCAGATCACTAAAATACCGCCAATTTGTCTAATTTCCATAAACACGCAGTTTTTGGTGTTGCAGGAAGGTAGATTTGCAAATTAAATCAATTTTAATGCATTTTTATTTCTGGAGGTTGTCTTGAAGAAGTCAGCACTACTCGTCCTAGAAGATGGGACAGTATTTCACGGTGAAGCCATTGGCGCTGTAGGTTCTGCAGTTGGTGAAGTCGTTTTTAATACCTCGATGACGGGGTACCAAGAAATCCTCACTGATCCTTCCTATTCTCAACAAATCGTTACCCTTACTTACCCTCACATTGGCAATACCGGAACCAATTCCGAAGACGAAGAATCTTCTTCAATCCACGCTCAAGGCCTTGTGATTCGCGATCTCCCTCTAATCGCTTCTAACTTCCGTAATGAACAATCCCTTTCTGATTACCTTAAGTCGCAAAACGTTGTTGGTATCGCTGATATCGATACTCGTAAGCTGACGCGTATTCTTCGTGAAAAAGGCGCACAGAACGGTTGTATCGTAGCGGGTAACAACCTAGACGAAGCTTTGGCTCTAGCTAAAGCAAAAGAATTCCCTGGCCTGAAAGGTATGGATCTTGCGAAAGAAGTTACAACAAAAGAAGCGTATCAATGGAAACAAGGTTCGTGGACGCTTACGGGTGGACTTCCTGAAGCGAAAGCAGACTCAGAATTGCCATACCACGTTGTTGCTTATGACTTCGGTGCCAAACGAAACATCCTACGAATGCTTGTTGACCGCGGCTGCCGCCTAACGGTTGTTCCTGCTGAGACTTCAGCTGAAGAAGTACTTGCTCTGAACCCAGACGGTGTTTTCCTTTCAAATGGCCCTGGTGACCCAGAACCATGTACTTACGCAATTGAAGCGACAAAAGTGTTCCTAGAAAAAGGCTTACCAATCTTCGGTATCTGTCTAGGTCACCAGATTCTTGCTCTTGCGTCAGGCGCTAAGACAGTGAAGATGAAGTTTGGTCACCACGGTGCAAACCACCCAGTGAAAGATTTAGATCGTGATGTTGTGATGATTACTTCGCAAAACCACGGCTTTGCTGCTGACGAAGAGACCCTTCCAGAGACACTACGTGCAACGCACAAATCACTATTTGATGGTTCTCTACAAGGTATTCACCGTACAGACAAACCAGCATTCAGCTTCCAAGGTCACCCTGAAGCGAGCCCAGGTCCAGAAGACGCAGCGCCGTTATTCGACCACTTTATTGAACTAATCAAACAGCACACAGCGTAATTCGGAGTAGTAGACAATGCCAAAACGTACTGACATTAAAAGTATTCTTATTCTAGGTGCTGGCCCGATCGTTATCGGCCAAGCATGTGAGTTCGATTACTCTGGTGCTCAAGCTTGTAAAGCGCTTCGCGAAGAAGGTTACCGAGTTATTCTTGTAAACTCGAACCCAGCGACAATCATGACTGACCCAGATATGGCCGATGCAACTTACATCGAGCCTATCCAATGGGAAGTTGTGCGTAACATCATCGCTAAAGAGAAGCCTGATGCAGTTCTACCTACCATGGGTGGCCAAACTGCATTGAACTGTGCTCTAGACCTAGAAAAGCACGGCGTTCTTGAAGAGTTCGGTGTTGAAATGATTGGTGCAACGGCTGACGCTATCGATAAAGCAGAAGACCGTTCACGCTTCGATAAAGCAATGAAAGCAATTGGCCTTGAGTGTCCAACTGCTGATACAGCGAAAACGATGGAAGAAGCTTACAAAGTTTTAGACATGGTTGGCTTCCCTTGTATCATTCGTCCATCGTTCACGATGGGTGGTACGGGTGGCGGTATCGCTTACAACAAAGAAGAATTTGAAGAAATCTGTCGTCGTGGTTTGGACTTATCTCCAACAAACGAACTTCTTATCGATGAATCACTTATCGGTTGGAAAGAGTACGAGATGGAAGTGGTTCGTGACAAAAACGACAACTGCATCATCGTATGTGCGATTGAAAACTTCGACCCAATGGGTATTCACACAGGTGATTCAATCACTGTGGCTCCAGCTCAAACGCTGACAGACAAAGAATACCAACTAATGCGTAACGCATCTCTAGCAGTACTGCGTGAGATTGGTGTTGAAACAGGTGGTTCAAACGTACAGTTTGGTATCAACCCGAAAGATGGCCGTATGGTTATCATCGAGATGAACCCACGTGTATCTCGCTCTTCAGCACTAGCATCTAAAGCAACAGGTTTCCCAATCGCTAAGATTGCTGCGAAACTGGCTGTTGGCTTCACGCTAGACGAGCTAATGAATGACATCACTGGCGGCGCAACGCCAGCATCATTCGAACCAACAATCGACTACGTAGTAACTAAGATTCCTCGTTTTAACTTCGAGAAATTTGCAGGTGCTAACGACCGTCTAACGACGCAAATGAAGTCTGTTGGTGAAGTTATGGCTATCGGCCGTAACCAACAAGAATCTCTACAAAAAGCACTTCGCGGCCTAGAAGTTGGTGCGACTGGTTTTGACGAAATGGTAGACCTAGACGCACCAGATGCTCTAACGACTATCCGTCACGAACTTAAAGAAGCTGGCGCAGAGCGTATTTGGTACATCGCTGACGCATTCCGTGCTGGTATGTCGGTAGACGGTGTATTCAACCTAACGCAAATCGACCGTTGGTTCCTAGTTCAAATCGAAGACATCGTTAAGCTAGAGCAAGAACTTAAAGCGAAAGGCTTTGCTGGTCTAAATAAAGACGAGCTAAACAAGCTTAAGCGTAAAGGTTTTGCTGATGCGCGCCTATCTAAGATTCTAGGTGTAGCAGAAAGCGAAATCCGTCGTCTACGTGACCAATACGATATCCACCCGGTATACAAGCGTGTAGATACGTGTGCAGCTGAGTTCTCTTCAGACACGGCTTACATGTACTCATCTTACGATGACGAGTGTGAAGCAAACCCAACAGACAAAGAAAAAATCATGATTCTAGGCGGCGGTCCAAACCGTATCGGCCAAGGTATTGAATTTGACTACTGTTGTGTACACGCATCACTAGCGCTACGTGAAGATGGCTACGAAACTATCATGGTTAACTGTAACCCTGAGACTGTTTCTACAGACTACGATACGTCTGATCGTCTGTACTTCGAACCAGTAACTCTGGAAGACGTACTAGCAATCGCTCGCGTTGAGAAGCCAAAAGGCGTTATCGTTCAGTACGGTGGTCAAACGCCACTCAAACTGGCACGTGCTCTTGAAGCAGCTGGCGTACCAATCATCGGTACTAGCCCTGACGCAATCGACCGTGCAGAAGACCGTGAGCGTTTCCAAGTTGCTGTAGACCGTCTAGGCCTACTTCAGCCAGAAAACGCAACAGTAACAACAATGGAGCAAGCGGTAGAGAAATCTCGTGAAATCGGCTTCCCACTGGTTGTACGTCCTTCTTACGTACTTGGTGGTCGTGCGATGGAAATCGTATACGACGAGCAAGACCTACGTCGCTACTTCAACGAGGCAGTTAGCGTATCAAACGAATCTCCAGTACTACTTGATAGCTTCCTAGATGACGCTGTTGAAGTAGACGTAGATGCGATTTGTGACGGTGAGCGCGTTGTAATCGGCGGTATCATGGAGCACATCGAGCAAGCGGGTGTTCACTCAGGTGACTCAGCATGTTCTCTTCCTGCATACACGCTAAGCCAAGAAATCCAAGACGTAATGCGCGAGCAAGTTGAAAAGCTAGCGTTCGAGTTGGGTGTTCGTGGTCTGATGAACACGCAGTTTGCTGTTAAGAACAATGAAGTGTACCTAATCGAGGTTAACCCTCGTGCAGCACGTACGGTTCCATTCGTATCTAAAGCAACTGGCGCGCCAATCGCTAAGATTGCCGCTCGTGTAATGGCGGGTCAATCTCTAGAGTCTCAAGGCTTTACGAAAGAAATCATCCCACCTTACTACTCAGTGAAAGAAGTTGTACTTCCATTCAACAAGTTCCCTGGTGTTGACCCACTGTTAGGCCCAGAAATGCGCTCTACTGGTGAAGTTATGGGTGTTGGTGCGACGTTCGCAGAAGCATACTCTAAAGCTGAATTGGGTTGTGGCAACATCTACCCAGAAGGCGGTCGTGCACTTCTTTCTGTTCGCGAAGGCGACAAAGAGCGTGTTGTTGACCTAGCATCTAAGCTATCTAAGCTTGGTTACCAGCTAGACGCAACTCACGGTACTGCGGTTATCCTTGGCGAAGCGGGCATCAACCCACGTCTAGTAAACAAGGTACACGAAGGTCGTCCTCACATTCTTGACCGTATCAAGAACAACGAGTACACGTACATCGTGAACACTGCAGCTGGCCGTCAAGCGATTGAAGATTCTAAAGTTCTTCGTCGTGGTGCACTTGCTGAGAAAGTTAACTACACGACTACGCTAAACGCTGCATTCGCGACTTGTATGGCGCACACTGCAGACGCGAAAACGTCAGTAACTTCAGTTCAAGAGCTACACGCTCAGGTTAAAGCTTCTCAAGCTTAATTGCCTAAAGTGTATCGCTGTTAAGCGGATATAAATGCTCAAAGCCCACTCTTCGGAGTGGGCTTTTTTATGTCTGTTATTCCGCGGTAACTTAATGATGAATATTTGGAATAGGTTAGAATCTTGTGTTTCGTTATTGCTCGTCTGCCGTGAGTGGTAACTTGTCGCTACACAGGACTTTAAGGCGTTGGGTATATGGAAATCACTCTAGAAATATTGGCTATCTTGTTTGTTGTTGCAACGGCAGCAGGCTTTATTGATGCAATGGCTGGCGGCGGTGGGTTACTGACTCTACCTGCATTGCTAGCGGCTGGAGTTCCACCGACGCAGGCATTGGCAACCAACAAACTCCAAAGCTCATTTGGCAGCTTCTCTGCGAGTTGGTATTTCGTGCGCAACGGTATTGTCAGCATCAAAGAGATGCGCCTCGCGATCTTTTGTACCTTTATTGGCTCTGCAATTGGCGCTGAGTTAGTCCAGCACATTGATGCGAGCCTACTGACTAGTGTTATCCCACTGCTGCTTATCGCTATCTCTCTCTATTTCCTGTTGGCACCGCAAACTAGAGCGTCTGAAGGAAAACAGAAGATCTCTGAGGCGATGTTTGCTCTGTGTGTGGGTGGCGGTGTGGGTTTCTATGATGGCTTTTTTGGCCCAGGAACAGGCTCTATCTTCACCGTCTGCTTTGTTGCGATTGGTCACTTCTCGTTAGTCGATGCTACGGCGCGCACTAAGGTACTTAACTTCACCTCGAATATCGCTGCCTTGATTTTCTTTATTTTGGCTGGTTTACCTATTTGGGAGTTGGGATTAGTGATGGCGGTCGGCGGTTTTATGGGCGCTCAGCTTGGCGCGAAAGTGGTGGTGACAAAAGGGCAAAAATGGATTCGCCCTCTTGTGATCGTGATGTCGATGCTAATGGCGTCTAAACTGCTTTGGGAACAGCATCAACAATGGATTCTATCAGTGTTTTAACTCGTGGAGACTGATAGCTATTTGGTCTGACACAGATATGAATCGGTCGAATTAAGCCTGCTAATTCGGTGAAGCTATACAGATATTGAGACTCAATATTGAGTGTTTTTACGATAGAGAGCGGGATCAATGCTGGCCCAGTCCCGCCCAATGCAAGTTGCGCCGCTGCGGTGTAGGCATCCATCTCCATTAAGGGCTTGATACCAAACTTCTCTAATACAGAAAGTTGATAAGAATTGGCGGGGTTGGTCATATCGTTGGTAATCACCAGTGGAGGAAGCTCCGTTAGCGGTGACTTACTCACTATGTAAAACGGCTCATCAAATAGATGGAAGGTCATCAACCCATGATGCGGTGGCAGTAAGCCAGCACACAACCCCAAGGTCGCCTTACCAGATTGCACTCGCTCTATGATTCTCGGCGTGTGGTTGGTGGTAATGGTGATGTACTTATCTTGCAGGATAAATTGGCCCATCATCTCACCTAAATAACCGGCTATCAGAGACTTAGAGCTGTCTAGGGTGATGAGAGTGGTATCTTCCAACTCTTGCTGTTCATAAATAAGCCCGCGAAGTTCATTGAATGTAGGGCCAATACTCTCGATCAATGCTATCGCATCTGGCGTGAGTTTTATCTGTCGGCCACTCGGTTCAATGAGCTTTTTACCTAGCTTCTTTTCTAAATTCGCAATCCGTTTGCTGACCGCTGATTGGCTGATATAAAGCAAACTGCCTGTGCGGCTCATGGTCTTGGCTTTACTCAATACCAGTAGAGTTTCGATTCCTTCGAGTAGCATTGGGTTATATTCATGAAAGTTGGGAATGATTGTTTCAACTTACCTCAAATAACATTCATTCTCTAGTCTTGGGCTCATAGATATCAATCAAGCTAGGAGTTTTGAAGCTAGCCCGTCAGCTAACTAGTTAGTTTAGGTTCTCTTAACTAGACTCGCGATGCGCTGACCAAAATAGAAAGCAGTCTGAAGATCGTTACTGTTGATGTGACTATTGGTGCTATCTGTCGTCTCATCTTCACTGGCAACCAAACCAATGCTTGATCCTGTGCGATTCAAACCTAAGTCATCAATGTGCTTTGAGATATCAAGCCCTGCCCAAATCATGCCATGCTGACAAGCCAGAGTGAAAAAGCTCAACAAGGTTTGTTGCTGCTCGCCGTTAAGGCTGCCGCCTGTGGTAAAACCCGCTGCGAGTTTATTTCGCCATGCTTTCTTACAGTAGCTATCACTGCTTGCATCCATAAAACTCTTAAACTGAGCGGCTGGTGAACCCATGTAAGTCGGGGAGCCAAAGATAATGGCGTCACAGTTGTCTAATGACTTGAGCTTATCATCATTGTCATATCTTCCTTCGACCACTTCAGAAGATAGCACTTCGACAAGGAGTACTGAGTTAGGTTGTTGAGTGTTAATGCCTTCAGCGATTGTCTCAGCAACTTGCTTAGTTGCTCCATTCTTAGAGAAGAAAACAATGCCCACTTTACCAATACTCATCTTGAACTCCCTTTTGCCAATGTTAGTAAATATATTTATTTATAAAGCTATTTGTTTATTAATATAGCCTGTGGGTTATATAAGTAAACAAAAAACATTACTAACTTGTTGGCTAACGACCTAACTAAATTGAGTGTTAGGAAAAGAGGGGGGAGCTTTGAAGAATGGAAATAGAGGGTATCAGTGATTTTAAACGTGATTAAAAAAGGCCCCTTTGCGGAGCCTTTCACTTTGTAACGATAGCTTATTTGATGGCGAAGGTCGGCAATGATAAATGCCAACGAATAGCGCCAAGCCTGATCAATAGTGTTGAGAACACGCCGGCCAGAAATGCAGTTTCTGAATCGTGCCCCATGCTGATCGCCATGGTATGGAAAGCGCCACCAATGATACAAGCGGTCGCGTAGACTTCACTTCTTAGAATCATTGGCACTTCACGGGCAAGCACGTCACGGATAATACCGCCACCGCAGCCGGTTATGACACCCATAATGATGGCCACTAGTGCTGAATCTTGATAGATAAGCGCTTTTTCTACACCAATGCCTACAAACACCGCTAAGCCAATCGCATCACATACCGGCAATATCCACCAAGCCAGACGTTTTGGGCGTCTTACAATAATCATGGTCAGCAAACAGGTGATGATGATGACCCAAAGGTAGGTGGTATCGGTGATCCAAAATACGGGAGTCGCGCCCAGAGCCATGTCTCGAATTGTACCGCCACCAATTGCGGTAACACTACCTAGAACGGCGACGCCAAAGGGATCCATCTTAAGACGGCCAGCGACAAATACGCCTGAGACGGCAAAGATGGCAGTGCCAAATAAATCGATAATATAAAGCAGCATGGAGTCCATGATACTGGTGCTCTTATAGTTAAAATTGTAGGGACAGGTCGGTGGCGAATTGTACGAAAAAACGCAGCAAATAGTTAGTGATTTTGCCTAGCTCTATCGAAGAAATCGCACACTTGTTGGATCGCTTTCAAAGTTCTCGTTGTCGGGCGATTAATCCAGTCAGAATTGAGGGACCAAATCTGATTTTGAGCGACTGCTGGGATCTCATCTTCCCATGTTTGCCACATGGTTCCATTCTCAATCGCGTGCTGAGAAGTGAAGATCACTTGCGGTTTTCTTAATACAACTTGTTCAATACCAACTTGCGGGTATGGGGAGGCGCTGTCTTCAAAAATATTGTGTCCACCACAAAACTCAAACACCTCACTTGGCCAGTGCCCTTGAGCAACAGTGATGATCGGCTTCTCACTGAGTTGGTAGAAGTAGTTTACTGGCTCGGCATTTTTGTATTTTAGTCTCAACGCGTTGAGCTGCTCTCTGTATTGCTGAGCGTTATTTTCGCCAATACTTGGATCGCTAGCGTATTGGCTCAGTTGTTCAATATTGGTTGCGATACTGTCTAGGCTTTTGGTCTTGGAGTAGTAAATATTAAAACCAAATTGCTCTAGCTTCGCGAGTTCTCTGGGCGGGTTACCTGCAGGCCACGCAAGAATCAAATCAGGCTGCAGTGCGATGATCTTCTCAACCTTGATGCCTTGATAGTTTGCCACTTTTTCAAGCTTATCGGCTTGTGGTGGGTAATCACTTCGTTCACTTACGGCGACAAGGCTGTTACCTAAACCTGCGCTGTACGCGAGTTCAGTGGCATGAGGAGCAAGGCTGACCACGCGTTGAGCCGGCTGTACTTGTTCTTGAGTCAGTGGTGCTTCTTCTGCAAATGATAAAGGCAGCCATAAGCTGGAAGACAAAATAGTAAGGCTTGTAACAAGTACTGAAGGTTTCACTCTAAATCCCTTGGTGAATAAATAGTAAGGCTAGGCTTTGTAAAAAGATCCAGATAGCGATGCGACCAAAGAGTAGTTTCTGAACCTGAGATAGATGCAGAGCTGACGGTGCGATTCTTCCGCCTAATTTTGCGCGAATGGCTTTGGTGTTGTCGTAAATCGCAGGGCCACCCAATGATAGTTCAAGCTTGTTGCCAACAGCCGTGATCAACCAGGCTGGGCCGGGTAGGGGCCAAGAGCGACTTTGGACTAGCATCATTTTAAATGTGTACGTTGCTTTATCACCACATACGATCATCAAAGCAAACAAACGCATCGGTATAAATTCTAGAATCGCGACTATCTTGATCGCCGTTGAGCCGAACGGAGAAAATTGCTTGCGACTTGGCGACCAAGCTCGAGCTAACTCGACCACAAGGCGATACATTAACGCAGCGATTCCACCACCAATGGCGTACCAGAACAACACGCAAACTACGTTACGAGCGTAACCCATGATGATGGTTTCTGTGGCGGCTTTGCCTAGGCCAAGTGACGAAAGTGATTCGGTTTGACGATTGACAATCGGAGCCAGTAACTGACGAGCGGCCGCTTTATCTTCTCGGCCAAGTGCTTTGATCAGTTGGTTAGCCAGCTTTTCATTATTGCGCCAATCAATCGCGAGTAATAACAGTGCCAATTCAAACAGTTGAGATTGCCAAACCAATGGTTGCAGTGCCAAGAGAATAACCAGAGTTGGCAGTACCATTAACCCCCAGGCTAATGTGCCTGAGATTAAGCTTTGGGAATAGTTGTGGTTGTTATTAACCTTGCTTGCTAAAAGCTCAGCAAACTTATGCCATAAGGTTGTGGGGTGTGCGGCATGGGGGATAGGTAAAACCAAATGAAAAAGCAGTGCTCCCCACATCACAAGGAGCACGCCATTTGCAAATACCTGATCAAACAGTGTTTGCATGTCTAGTCGCTTACTTTAGTAGGGCAACCATCTTGATAACCATTTCAGAAGAGCTTTGCGCTGCTAGTGGCAGGAACTCTTCGAAGCTCATTGGTGATTCTTTGTCTGCAACATCAGAGATTGCACGAACAACCACGAATGGTACTTGGAATTGGTGACAAGCTTGAGCGATAGCCGATGCTTCCATCTCTACAGCAACAACAGATGGGAAGTGCTTGCGGATGAACTCTTGGCGTTCAGCTGTGCAAACAAATGCGTCGCCAGTACAGATAAGACCGCGAACGGCATGCTTATCTTCCATTTGTGCTAGAGCTTGTTCAGCAACAGCCATCAGTTTGTCGTCAGCTTTGAACGCTGCAGGTTGACCTGCCATTTGGCCGATTTCGTAACCGAAAGCTGTAACGTCTGCATCGTGGTGACGAACTTCAGTAGAGATAACCACATCGCCAAGGTTCAGTGTTGAATCAAAACCGCCAGCAGAGCCCGTGTTAAGAACGACATCTGGTTGGTATTCGCTTAGTAGGATTGAAGTACCAACAGCCGCTGCTACTTTACCAATGCCAGATTGAAGCAAAACAACGTCAACACCATTTAGCTGACCAGAGAAAAAGGTACAACCGCCTTTATTAACTTCAGTAATGTCTGAAATTGCTGCTTTTAGGATCGCAACTTCTTGCTCCATTGCGCCAATGATGCCGATTTTCATGTGTAGTCTCTTATAAAAAATATTTAAACAGTAGAGCGAAATTGTAGCATGGATAAGAAGTGTCGAGCGACTGCCCAGAGGCACTTCTCATCCGAATAGCAGCGATTTATCTGCGTATTCTTTTATCTATTTGATTAGGCCTTCGCTTTTCAAGCTAGCACGAAGTTGTTCAGCACGTTTTCGGTTTACGCCAAAATCAGAATGGCCAGTACGAGACTCTGAACGCACGATCAGTTTGCCATCGGTGATTTTAAGTTCTAAGTCATCGACAAAGCGCATGATGCGCGAAGTACATTCAACACGCAGATAATCTTCTGTTTTACTAGCGGTTTTCGATCCCGATAAGGTTAGCGCAACCTGCTCAATCGCATCTAAGTTCGCTGAATCTGACAACTCAAACGCGGCCAATGCATGTTGCTCACGGTCATCTTGAGTTGATACGCAGTTTGGTTTGTCTCCACAAGGTGATGAAGTTCTGTCTTTCATGTCCGTGATTCCTTGGCTGCAAGCGGTTAACGTTAAAAGTGATAGCGAGAGGAGAGCGGCTTTTTTCATAGTGTTTCCTATGGCGTTGTTTTAATTTTAATTGTAGTTCTCGGTATTCGTTAATTTGCGATTGTTTTACGTATTCTTTGTTATGCCGTTAGTAAAACGTATCGAACTTAAAAAAGGATCCATATGCGGATCCTCTTTTTATAGTAACGGATTGATTAATAGTGGAAACTTTAGATTAGTCACACTTCTAGGTAATCCAATATCCCTTCCGCGGCTTTACGACCTTCATCGATAGCGGTCACCACCAAGTCAGATCCTCGAACCGCATCACCACCTGCAAAGATCTTGCTGTTGGTGGTTTGGTATTGAAACTCTTGTTTGCCAGGAGCCTTGATGCGACCCCACTGATCGAGTTCCACACCGAAAGGTTCTAGCCATTCCATCGCATGAGGTTGGAAACCAAATGCCATGATAACGGCATCTGCTTCAAGAACATGCTCACTGCCTTCTACAGGTTCCGGGCGACGACGACCTGCTTCATCAGGTTCACCCAAAGCGGTTTTCACGAATTTAACGCCAACCACATGACCAGCGCTGTTAAGCTCTAAGCCAATAGGTTGGAGGTTGAACTTGAACTTCACACCCTCTTCACGTGCATTCTTCACCTCACGGCGAGAGCCCGGCATATTGGCTTCATCTCGACGGTAAGCACACACAACATTAGATGCATGTTGGCGAATCGAGGTTCTTACACAGTCCATCGCGGTATCACCACCACCAAGCACGACCACTTTTTTACCCTTCATGTCGATAAACGGCGTTGGGTTATCCAGTTCCATGACCTTGTAGGTATTGGAAACAAGGAATGGTAGGGCATCATAAACGCCCGGTGCGTCTTCGTTGTCTAAGCCAGCACGCATGTTTTTGTAGGTGCCGACACCTAAGAAGACAGCATCGTAGTCATCGACCAGTTGTTGTAGTTGAACGTCTTTACCGACTTCGGTATTCATCCTAAATTCGACACCCATTCCGCTAAAGATACGGCGACGGTTTTCCATGATGCCTTTCTCTAGTTTGAACGATGGGATACCAAACGTGAGCAGGCCACCGATCTCCGGATAGCGGTCAAATACTACGGCCTTCACACCGTTTCGAACTAAGATGTCAGCAGCAGCAAGACCGGCAGGGCCTGCGCCAATTATTGCGACCTTTTTGTCGGTCCATTCGACATGCGACATGTCTGGCTTCCAGCCCATCTCAAACGCTTTGTCATTGATGTATTTTTCAATGTTGCCGATGGTTACTGCGCCGAAATCGTCGTTGAGGGTACAAGAGCCCTCACACAAACGGTCTTGAGGACAAACTCGTCCGCAAACCTCAGGCAAGCTGTTGGTTTGGTGAGACAGTTCAGCCGCTTCGATAATGCGCCCTTCATTGGCAAGCTTGAGCCATTGAGGGATGTAGTTGTGGACTGGGCACTTCCATTCACAGTAAGGGTTACCACAGTCTAAACAGCGGTCAGCTTGCGCCTTGGCTTGTTGTTTAGTGAAAGGTTCGTAGATCTCTACAAACTCAATCTTACGAATTTTGATTGGTTTCTTCGCTGGATCTACGCGATTCACATCAATAAATTGGTATACATTCTGGCTCATTATTGGCTCCTTCCAATTATTGCGCTTGAACACGAAGTTCAGCAGAGCTTCGGCTTTGGTGACCGAGCAGGGTGTTCAGATCCGCCGTCTTTGGCTTCACTAGGTAGAACTTCGGAATCCATTCATCAAAGTTCGCCAGAATCGCTTCAGCGTGTACTGAACCTGTCTCTTCTAAGTGCTCAGCAATCAAGCCGCGCAGGTGTTCTTGGTGGATGTATAGGTCAGACAGAGAAAGTGCCTCAACCGATTCGTTGTTCACTCGGCCTTGGAAGTCTTCGTTCTTATCCATCACATAAGCAAAACCACCCGTCATACCGGCACCGAAGTTCACTCCGGTTGCGCCAAGAATGGCAACAATACCGCCCGTCATGTATTCACAGGCGTTGTCACCCGCACCCTCAATCACCGCAACCGTACCTGAGTTACGTACACCAAATCGTTCGCCTGCAGTACCGGCAGCAAATAGCTTGCCTCCGGTTGCGCCATACAGACAAGTGTTGCCTATGATGGTCGCTTCGTTACAAGTAAAGGCGGTGCCTTGGTGAGGCTTGATAACCACCTTGCCGCCAGCCATGCCTTTGCCTACATAGTCATTGGCATCACCCGTTAGGTAAAGCTCAACGCCGCCTGCGTTCCAAACCGCAAAAGACTGACCTGCGGTACCGTCGAGATATAACTTGATTGGTGAACCTGCCATCCCTTGGTTGCCGTATCGCTTAGCAATTTCACCAGAGATACGAGCGCCAATCGAGCGGTCTGTGTTGATCACGTTGTAGTAAAGGCTGGTGGATTGACGTTTCTCAATTGCATCGAGTGCATCATCAAGGATCTGTTGGTTGAGTTGCGCCTTATCAAATGGTGCGTTTGGCTCGGTCCAAAATAGTGGGTGACCCTCTGGAGAAACTGGAGCTTCGAGTATTGAAGATAGATCGAGTTTGCTCTGTTTCGCAGTGAGGCCTTGAACGGCTTCAAGCAAATCAGTACGACCAATCAGGTCTGTAAGTTTTTCTACACCAAGCTCTGCAAGGTATTGGCGAACTTCATCGGCTAGGCCAGTAAAGTAGTTCACCACCATATCCGGCAGACCTTTGAAGTATTCGCGGCGCAGCGTTTCATCTTGAGTCGCCACACCCGTTGCACAGTTATTTAGGTGACAAATTCTTAAGAACTTACAACCCATCGCCACCATCGGCGCGGTACCAAAACCAAAGCTTTCAGCACCTAAAATCGCGCCTTTAATCACATCGAGACCAGTTTTCAGACCACCATCGACTTGCAGACGGATCTTATGACGAAGCCCGTTAGCAACCAATGCTTGCTGGGTTTCTGCTAGCCCTAGTTCCCAAGGGCAACCAGCGTATTTCACAGAGGTCAGTGGGCTTGCCGCAGTACCACCGTCATAGCCTGAAATGGTGATCAGATCGGCATAGGCTTTCGCTACACCAGTTGCAATCGTGCCTACACCCGGTTCCGATACTAACTTCACTGAAACCAAGGCTTTAGGGTTCACTTGTTTAAGGTCGAAAATCAGCTGCGCTAGATCTTCGATAGAATAAATATCGTGATGTGGAGGAGGGGAGATCAGTGTCACCCCTTGAACTGAATATCTAAGCTTAGCGATTTCTGCGGTAACTTTATGACCGGGCAGTTGACCACCTTCTCCGGGCTTAGCACCTTGTGCGACTTTGATTTGTAGGACATCTGCATTGGTTAAGTAATGCGGCGTCACGCCAAAACGCCCCGAGGCTATTTGCTTGATACGGGAGTTACGATCAGTACCAAAGCGTCGTGGATCTTCACCACCTTCACCAGAGTTGGAGTAACCACCCAAGCGGTTCATCGCCATGGCCAATGCTTCATGAGCTTCTGGGCTCAAAGCACCGATCGACATTGCCGCAGAGTCGAAGCGTTTAAACAGATCGCTGTTAGGCTCCACTTGCTCGAGTGGTAGAGGCTGTTCGGCTTTTTTGAGGCTCATTAAGTCGCGTAACATCGCAGCTGGTCGGGCATTCACTTGCTTAGCAAAAGAGAGATAATCCGATGTTTCACCTGTTTTTACTGCAGTTTGCAGAGTGCCAACCACATCAGGGTTATAGGCGTGATATTCGCCGCCGTGTACGTATTTGAGTAAACCACCGTGTTCGATCGGCTTGCGCTTAGTCCATGCTTTACGCGATAGGTTATAGATATCTTGTTGGAAATCGCTAAAGCTAGCACCTTGGATTCGAGTGGTAACTCCGCGGAAACAGAGCTCAACTATATCCGAATGTAGGCCAACAGCTTCGAACAGCTGTGAACAGCGATAAGAGGCAATAGTTGAAATGCCCATCTTCGACATGATCTTGTACAGACCTTTATTGATGCCGTTTTGGTAATTTTGCATTGCGGCACGATAGTCTTTATCTAAAGAGCCATCATCCAACATTTTACCTAACGCTTCATAAGCAAGGTATGGATAAACCGCGGTTGCACCGAAGCCAAGCAGCACAGCAAATTGGTGTGGGTCGCGCGCAGTTGCGGTTTCAACCACTATGTTGGCATCACAACGTAGGTTGTTGTCAGCAAGTCTGGTTTGCACCGCACCGACAGCCATCGCTGCTGGAACTGGAAGTTTACCTTTCTCTAAACCTTTGTCTGAAAGCACAATCAGCACAGCACCGTCACGCACTTCTTGTACCGCACTATCACACAAGTCATTGATGGCTTGTTCGAGACCCTTCTGAGCCGGATCGTAGTGTAGGCTTAGAATCGCGTGACCATAGTGTTTTTGATTTAACTGTAGAAGTTGCTGCATGTCAGAGTAGAGAAGAACGGGTGAATTAAATGTCACACGGTAGGCGTGACCATCTGTTTCGCAGAACACATTCATCTCTTTACCGATACTGGTCGCTAAAGACATCACGTGTTTTTCACGCAATGGGTCGATCGGCGGGTTGGTGACCTGTGCAAATTTCTGACGGAAATAATCAGTGATGAGACGCTCTTTAGAAGAGAGTACGGCCATTGGCGTATCATCGCCCATCGATCCAACCGCTTCTTGTCCCATATCACCGAGCACACGTAATACTTGGTCTGATTCTTCGTTGCTCATCGCAAACTGTTTTTGGTAGGTCTTGAGCGTTTCATCATCAAAGCTGCGCTTACCGACTTGCTCATCGGGCAGATCGGAAAACGGTGTGAGTTTGTGAACGTTCTTTTCCATCCACTCTTTATAAGGGTGGCGACCTTTAAGGTCATTGTCGATCTCGTTAGATTGCCACAATTTACCGCGGCGCGTATCTATGACGAGCAATTCACCTGGGCCGACACGACCTTTTTCTGCAACTTCATCCGGTGCGTAATTCCAGATACCGACCTCAGATGCTAGCGTGATTAGGTTGTCTTTGGTAATCACATAACGCGCAGGACGCAGGCCGTTTCTATCTAGGTTACACGCAGCGTAACGACCATCTGAAAGTACGATACCAGCAGGACCATCCCACGGTTCCATGTGCTTGGAATTGAAGTCGTAAAAGGCACGCAGATCTGGGTCCATGTCTGGGTGATTTTGCCAAGCAGGCGGAACAAGCATGCGCATCGCTCGGAACACATCCATACCACCGGCAAGGAACAAGTCGAGCATGTTATCTAGGCTTGATGAATCCGAGCCTGTCTCATTCACAAAGGGTGCTACGGTTTGTAAGTCTGGCAGCAACGGCGAAGAGAATTTATAGGCACGAGCCTTAGCCCATTGTCGGTTACCTTCAATGGTATTGATCTCACCATTGTGCGCTAAATAGCGGAATGGTTGAGCCAGTGGCCAACGTGGCTGAGTATTGGTTGAAAAGCGCTGGTGGAACAGACATATCGCCGATTCCATACGTAAGTCTGCAAGATCGAGGTAAAATCGCGGAAGATCGGCCGGCATACACAGACCTTTGTAAACCATGACTTGTGTCGAAAGGCTACAAATATAAAAATCTTTGTCTTCGGTGATCTGTTTTTCAATTCTGCGACGAGCGATATAAAGGCGTCGTTCAATATCGCGTTCACGCCAACCCGCGGGTGCCGAGATAAACACTTGCTGAATATTGGGAACTGAATCTTTGGCAATCGGACCTAATACGTCGGTGTTGGTCGGTACTACGCGCCAACCTGCAACCGTTAAGGTCTCTTGAGCGAGCTCTTTATTGACGATGTCTTGCGCGGATTGCGCTTTGATTGGATCTTGGCTGAAGAAAATCATGCCGACAGCGTACTGCTTGCCTAGCTTGAAGTTATTCTCTTCTGCAATAATTCTGAGATAAGAGTCTGGTTTCTGTAGCAATAAGCCACAGCCATCCCCGGTTTTACCATCCGCAGCGATACCACCACGGTGTGTCATGCGATCTAGGGCTGAAATAGCAGTTCTTACCAACTTATGACTAGGTTGGCCTTCCATTTGCGCTATTAAACCAAATCCACAGTTGTCTTTTTCAAGACTAGGATCATATAGAGCCATTGCAATTCTCCCTTTTGCTTCTCTGTCATCCAGACAGTAAATGACTAACTATTCATATACTTGTTGTTTTTTATAAACTGATAGTTTGCTTTAGCCAGTTAAAACGTTATTTGTTGTGTTAACAAAACCTATTGGTTTTATTTTCACCAGCTTTACAACGTATAGCTAATTGTGTTTAAGGTCAAGTTCATGGTTAATTATCATGCATAAACGCGATTAGCCACTTAATAATCTAAAATAGTCGATGGATATCAATGAGATATATAAGGTGTATGTTAATGAGATTTAACATATACAACAGGATGATTTTGAAAATGACAAATGCCAGATAGAAAAAAGGCTAGCATCGAGTGCTAGCCAAATATAAAAGTTAGGAAGGGTGTTGCTTTTCCTCTAGGCTAACGTCATCGACGTTAGCCCGAGAAATATTATGCGGAAAGCATGAGTGAATCAGCTTTCGCTTCTAAGTTTGAGTTACCCATTAAGAAGTCATCAATGGCAATTGCACATTCACGACCTTCATTAATACAACGTACAACTAGAGATTGACCAGTACGCATATCACCAGCAGCGAAAACGCCTTTCTGGTTCGTTGCAAAACCTTCAGAAGCGACGTTACCGCGCTCGTCCAATTTAATGTCTAGTTGAGCAAGCACGCCAGTTGGCTCCGGGTGTAAGAAGCCCATTGCTAGGAATGCCATGTCACAAGGAATAACACGTTCAGAGTTCGCTACTTCATCAAAGCCTGGACGCTCACCTGGTTTCGCATCTTGCCAAACGATGTCAGCAATACGTAGACCCGTCACTTGACCTTGCTCGTTACCGATGAACTCTTTGGTTAAGATGTTCCAGTGACGCTCACAACCTTCTTCGTGAGAAGTAGTGGTTTTCATGATCATTGGGTATTGAGGCCAAGGCATGTTTGCAGGGCGCTTCTCTGGTGGGATCGGCATGATCTCAACCTGAGTAATGCTTGCTGCTTTATGACGGTTTGATGTGCCCACACAGTCAGAACCCGTATCACCACCACCGATAACCACAATGTGTTTATCTTTAGCGTGAAGCTCTTCTGTTTTAAGGTCTAAGTCGTTAGCACGGCGGTTGTTTTGACCAAGGAATTCCATGGCAAAGTGAACGCCTTTCAGCTCACGACCTGGGATTGGTAAATCACGTGGAACCGTAGAACCACCTGTTAGCAATACCACATCAAATTCTTGGCGTAGCTGTTGAGCATTAACATCAACACCGATGTGTTGGTTTACTTTAAACTCAACGCCAGCTTCAGCCATTAGGTTGATCTTACGATCAATCACGTCCATACCCAGTTTGAAATCTGGGATACCGAAACGCAGTAGGCCACCCACTTTCTCGTCACGCTCAAATACCGTCACAGAGTGACCTGCACTGTTTAGTTGTTCAGCAGCGGCTAGACCAGCAGGGCCTGAACCGATAATGGCAACTGTTTTACCTGTGCGAGAGCGTGGTGTTTTAGGTTTTGCGTACCCTTCACGGTACGCAGTTTCCACAATCGTTTTCTCGATATTACAGATAGTGATTGGGTCTTGGTTGATGCCAAGAACACAGGCACTTTCACAAGGAGCAGGACAAACACGACCTGTAAACTCAGGGAAGTTATTGGTAGAGCTTAGAATGTTCCAAGCCTCTTCCCAGCTGTCACGGTAAACCGCATCATTGAATTCTGGGATGATGTTACCAATCGGACAGCCGTTGTGACAGAAAGGTACGCCACAGTCCATACAACGAGAGGCTTGAGTATTGATCTTTTCACCAAACTCTTCGTTGAGTACGAACTCTTTGTTGTCTTCAATTCGAACTGACGGGTCAAGCTTCTTTGGAAGCTCACGACCGTGTTCTAAAAATCCAGTAGGCTTACCCATTATACTGCCTCCACTTCTTCCGTTTGTGCCTGTTGTGCTTCAGCTTTACGCTTTTCAAGAACCGCTTTGTAGTCGCGTGGCATTACTTTAACTAGCGATGCAACACTTGCTTCAAAGTTGTCTAGGAAAGACTGAGCAACTTCACTTCCTGTGAATTCAACATGCTTAGTTAGCATATCTAGTAGAAGAACTTTATCTTCTTGTTCAATTGGATCTAGGTCTACAAGTTCAGAGTTAAGCTTGGTTTCGAAGTCACCCGCTTTATCCCATACATAAGCCACACCGCCACTCATACCAGCAGCAAAGTTACGACCTGTTGAGCCAAGGATAATCGCGACACCGCCAGTCATGTATTCACAACCGTGGTCACCAACGCCTTCAACAACAACTTTCGCGCCAGAGTTACGAACACAGAAACGTTCGCCAGCCATACCGCGAATGAAAGATTCACCTGAAGTCGCACCGTAGAAACATACGTTACCTACTACGATGTTGTCTTCAGCAACGATAGTCGATTTCGCATCTGGGTACAGTACCAACGTACCGCCAGACAAACCTTTACCCCAGTAATCGTTCGCGTCGCCTTCTACTTCGAACTTAACGCCTTTCGCAAGGAACGCACCGAAAGATTGGCCAGCACTACCGTGGAACTTAACGTTCATTGGTTGTGGTAAACCTTGATCTTTGTAAACCTTCGAGATTTCGTTCGACAGCATGGTACCTGCAGAGCGGTCCGTGTTGATGATAGGGAAGCTCGCATTCACGGCTTCGCCTTTCTCAAGCGCTGGAATCGCAGCTTGAATCAACTTGCGGTCTAGAACGTCTTCTAGATTGTGGTTTTGTTGTGTCTGGTTGTAGATACCATCTTCTTCACGCGCCTGCTCGATGTGCAGTACAGGTGTTAGATCTAGGTTCTTGTACTTCCAGTGACCGATGTCATCACGAACTTTAAGTTTGTGCGATTGACCAACCATCTCATCGATAGAGCGGAAGCCAAGTTCAGCCATTACTTCACGCAGACCTTCAGCCATGTATTGGAAGAAAGTGACTACGTCTTCTACGCGGCCGTCGAAACGTTCACGCAGAGTTTTGTTCTGTGTAGCGATACCAACAGGACATGTATTCTTGTGACACTTACGCATCATGATACAGCCTTCAACCACTAGAGCTGCTGTTGCTACGCCCCATTCTTCAGCACCAAGTAACGTTGCGACTGCAAGGTCACGTGGTGTTTTCATCTGACCATCAGACTGAACAACGATACGGTTACGTAGACCGTTTTTCAGTAGTGTTTGGTGCGTTTCCGCTAGACCCAGCTCCCAAGGCAGACCTGTGTGACGGATAGAAGACATCGGAGATGCACCCGTACCACCATCAAAACCTGCGATAAGTACTACGTCAGCTTTCGCTTTCGCTACACCAGATGCAATCGTACCTACGCCAGCTTCCGATACTAGCTTCACGTTGACACGGCCGTTACGGTTGGCGTTTTTCAGATCGTAGATCAGCTGAGCCAAATCTTCGATTGAGTAGATATCGTGGTGTGGCGGTGGAGAGATAAGACCTACGCCCGGAGTCGAGTGACGCGTTGCACCGATCCAATCATCAACCTTATCACCAGGTAGTTGACCACCTTCGCCCGGTTTCGCACCTTGAGCCATCTTGATTTGTAGCTCATCAGCGTTAGATAGGTAGTAAGACGTTACACCAAAGCGACCAGAAGCCACCTGTTTGATTGCTGAACGTTCCCAGTCGCCGTTTTCTTTACGTTCGAAACGTGCTGGATCTTCACCACCTTCACCTGAGTTTGATTTCGCGCCAATGCGGTTCATCGCAACAGCCAGTGTTGAGTGAGCCTCATGCGAGATTGAACCAAAGCTCATTGCGCCGGTTGCGAAACGCTTAAGGATGTTCTCGATTGGTTCTACTTCTGCTAGAGGAATAGAGCCTGCAGGGTTCTTGATGAAGTCCAGTTGGCTACGTAGCGTTGCTGCGTTGTCGCCTTGGTCATCAACTGCTTTTGCGTACTTCTTGAACTGACCGTAATCTTTGTTACGCGTCGATTCTTGAAGTAGAGAAATCGTTTCAGGGTTGAATAGATGCTTCTCACCACGTTGTTTCCACTGGTAAACACCACCAACATCAAGGATCTGAGCTGGGATTTCACGAGCTGGGTAACCAACACGGTGACGAACCAATACTTCTCGCGCGATATCGTCGATCGTTAGACCTTGGATACGAGAAACAGTACCTGTGAAGTATTTTTCAACTACTGATTTGCTAACACCAAGTGCTTCAAAGATTTGTGCACCGTGGTAAGACTGCAGCGTAGAGATCCCCATCTTAGAGAAGATCTTAAGTAGACCGCCGTTAACACCTTTACGGTAGTTATCGAATAACTCACGTGGGTGTACGTTTGGATCTAGCTTCTTCGTACGTTGCAGTTCAACAATCGTTTCAATAACTAGGTATGGGTTAACTGCGTTCGCACCGTAACCGATAAGCGTTGCAAAGTGGTGTGTCTCACGAGCGTCGCCCGTTTCAACCACGATGTCACACTTAGCACGTAGACCTTTACGGATTAGGTGGTGATGAACCGCGCCAACAGCCAGCATTGCTGGAATAGCGGCATGGTTAGAGTTAACCGCACGGTCAGTTAGTAGGATGATAGAGTAGCCATCAATCACTGCGTCTTCTGCGTATTGGCAGATACGCTTAAGTGCGCGCTCTAATTTACCTTGGTCGCCATTTGCTTGGAATACGATATCCAGTGTCTTCGCTTGAAGGTGCTCGTTATCGATTGCACGCAGTTTTTCTAACTCAGAGTTAGACAGTACTGGAGACTCAAGCTCTACTTTTTGACAGTGTTCAGGTGTTTCAGCAAGTAAGTTCTGATCTTTACCTAGGTAAGTGTTCAGAGACATAACCATACGCTCACGAATCGGGTCGATCGGTGGGTTGGTTACTTGTGCAAACAACTGTTTGAAGTAGTTTGAAAGGTGCTGAGATTGATGAGAAAGAATCGCTAGCGGCCAGTCAGCACCCATTGCAGAAAGTGGCTCGTAGCCTGTTTTCGCAAGAGGTAGAATGATTTCGTTCACTTCTTCAGAGCTCACACCAAACGATTGTTGTTTGTGGAGAAGTTTCTCTGGAGAAGGTTGGCTAAATTCGTTGCTCGCATCTGGTAGCTTTTTCAAGCTCAGAAGGTTCTCTTCAACCCACTTTTCGTAGGGTTGTGCTTTAGCAATGCTGTCTTTCACTTCTTCATCAGAAATGATGCGGCCTTGCTCAAGGTCAGCAACAAAAATACGACCAGGCTGTAGACGACCACGGTACTCAACGTTTTCAGGTGCAATCTCAACAACACCAGACTCAGACGCCATTACTAGGAAATCGTCTTTTGTTACTGTGTAGCGAGAAGGACGAAGACCGTTACGGTCTAGCGTTGCACCTACTTGAACACCATCGGTGAAACATACAGATGCTGGGCCATCCCATGGTTCCATTACGTTCGCGTGGTACTGGTAGAACGCACGACGAGTTGGGTCCATGTTTTTGTTTTCTTGCCATGCTTCCGGGATCATCATCATCAACGCATGTGGCAGAGTACGACCTGAAAGAACAAGTAGCTCAAGTGCCATATCGAAGTTTGATGAATCCGAACTACCTTCCTGACAGATAGGCAGTAGCATGTCGATTTCAGCTTGTGTAAACAGATCCGATTCTAGGATTGCTTCACGCGCTTTCATCCAGTTCAGGTTGCCGCGAACCGTATTGATTTCGCCATTATGCGCGATGTAACGGAAAGGCTGAGCTAGACGCCAACGTGGGAATGTATTGGTAGAGAAGCGAGAGTGTACCAGTGCTAGAGCTGTCACCATGGTTGGGTTTTGCAGGTCTAGGAAGTACTGAGGAACTTGTTCAGTTGTTAGCTGACCTTTGTACACCAATGTCTTGTAAGACATAGAGTTGATGTAGAAGTCATCACCGATATTTGAAACGCTTTCTAGGCATACACGAACCGTGTAGTTACGTAGAACATACAGTTTACGCTCAAGCTCTTCTGGTGTGATACCAGGGCCGCCAGAAATAAATACGTGTTCAAATTGAGGTTCAGTGCTTAGTGGGTCAGCACCAATCATTGAATTGTCAGTTGGAAGTTCACGGTAACCGATCACTTCTAACTCAAGGCGTTGTGCATTGCGTTCTAGAATGTCACGACACTGTGCACGTTTGTGTTCATCTTTAGGGAAAAGTACAACACCAACACCATATTTTTCAAAAGATGGCAGCTTAATTCCAAGCTTTACGGCTTCTTCTAGTAAGAATTCGTGCGGCTTCTGTAGCAGGATACCTGCACCATCACCAGAACACGGATCGCAGCCTTGGCCGCCACGGTGTTCCATACGTGCAAGCATATCGAGTGCTTGAGTTACTACATCATGAGATTTGCGATTCTTTAGATGCGCAACAAAACCGATACCACAAGCGTCATGCTCCAATTCAGGAGTATACAGACCCTGTGAGTTCTGCTCTTGATCTACCATAGATACATCCTTCCAGTTAAATCTAGGCGCAACTTATTTGTATAAAGTCAGCCTTGTCCTTTTATATTTATGGGTCTAAACCTGCCTATGCTGGCGGTTTGAATCCTTTCCGTATCTCGCAGGAAAAGTATTGCGAGAAAAACAATCCTTAGTGATACCTGTTTATTTTTAACCACAAACTAGTGGTTTATATAGGTGGGAGTTAGATATCACCGACTTATTAGCAAGTTTTCGTTGTAAGTAAATACTCAAAAATAGCCAATATGTGTAAGTATCCTACAATTTTGTCTAGGCGAATTGCAATGAAAGTTGACCCATGTAGACCATTTTTTTCGTTTTATTTTGAATTTAATGCCTAACAAATGTGCAACATTAGGCAAATAGAGCCGATTTTTTGCATGTTTATTGATATTTGTTAGGTTGCTCGCAAAAAGCCTTGAGTAAACTAATTGGTCGAATTTTGCAGGGATGTAATTTTTTTTCAAAAAAAGACTGATATTCATTCTTATTTACTTGAGTGCTTTGAAAATATGCAATTACACGAGTTGGTCAATACTATCGGCCAAGACCTTCAACGCCGTTATGGCGAGAAAGTCCACAAGCTGACGCTTCACGGTGGTTTCAGCTGCCCAAACCGAGACGGGACCATTGGTCGTGGAGGTTGTACGTTTTGTAACGTGGCTTCCTTTGCCGATGAACAAACTCAAATTCAAAGTATTGCTGACCAGTTAAAAGATCGCGCGGGTGAGATTGCTCGTGCCAAGAAGTATCTGGCTTACTTTCAGGCGTACACCAGCACTTATGCTGAGGTACAAGTGCTTAAGAATATGTATGAAGAGGCGCTAAAAGCACCTGGTGCAGAGATCGTAGGTCTTTGTGTTGGCACAAGACCAGACTGCGTGCCTGATGCGGTATTAGAGTTGTTAGCGGGCTATGTTAAACAAGGCTATGAGATTTGGCTCGAGCTTGGCCTACAAACCGCCAATGATAAAACTCTCAAGCGAATTAACCGCGGACACGACTTTGCGGTGTATGAAACGATCACCCAGCGTGCTCGCGCTTTAGGCATCAAGGTGTGTACCCACCTGATTGTTGGTCTACCAAAAGAGACTAAGCCGGATAACCTTGAAACCTTAGACAAGGTATTAGCGGTTGGCACCGATGGTATTAAGCTACATGGCCTTCATATAGTAGAGGGCAGTACTATGGCTAAGGCGTGGAAAGCCGGCAAGCTAGAAGCGCCAAGCCTTGAAGAGTACATTGATATCGCGAGTGAGATCATCCAACGCACGCCTGCGGACGTGGTTTATCACCGTGTTTCTTCTGCTGCGAGACGCCCAACGTTACTCTCTCCTTTATGGTGTGAGAACCGCTGGTTAGCGATGACTGAAATAGGTCGTTCGCTCGATAAAACCGGTGCTCAGGGCATCAAAACTGGCTCTGCATTTGAATACACTCTGCCTGTTTTAAACGCGGCCAATTAATAGAAATGGGTGACTGTAGGTAACAGCAGATAAAACCAACAAATAGTGGTAACATTTCCCTCACAGATTTTATGGTATAGATTGAGAGTAAATGGAACTGGTAATGACTTGGTTGTGGGACAGGGCGTATGGCTACGGTATTTATATCGTTGTTGTATTGCTGATTGCTCTCATCTGCTGGCATCTCTATTCTCGTTATCAATCGCATATCGAAACGCTTCTACTTGCTACTCCATCGCCACTTTACTTTGTTGATGTTCGAAGTGGCGAAATACTCTATGCCAATCGCCAAGCAATGCAGTTGCTTGGTATTCGACAAATTGGTGTTAACTTTCGATTCCCTACCGTTGAAAGCGAGAATAGCTTTCGCCACTACTTAACCAATCACATCAACTCTCGAGCCTTCGAGCAGGTCTCCCTGTGGGCGCTTTCTGAATTTGAGTCGTTTAAGATCAACTTAGTCGGTCGTAAGGTTCATTTTAGAAATAAGCAGGCTTGGATGATTCATGCTTCACCTTATAAGAATACTAACGAAGAAATGTCCCAAGAAGTTCGAGAGTTGAATGTTGCTCGTACCGCTTTGGATTCTTTGTCTGAGTTGATCTACGTGAAAGATCAGAAAGATCAGTTAGTGACGAGTAATCGCTCGTTTAAAAAGTTTTGGCATGGTCGTGCTGAAGAGGGCACCCTGAGTGTTTCTGGTGGAGTATTAAAAGGTCGTGTAAGTGAACGCTCTTGGACTACAGATCAAGATGGAAAAAGCTGCTTGCTTGAAACCTACCAAAGTGTCTTGCTCTCACAAGATGGATCAACCATAGGTACGCTCTCTATTAGCCATGATGTGACCGATTGGCATGACATGCAGCAGAAGCTGCGTGGCGAAATGGAGAAGCGTAAAGATACCGAAGTGGCACTTGCTCAGCGTGACACTATCTTGCAAAACATCTTGGAAGCGAGCCCAGACTCGATTGGTATCTTCAACGAAAACATGGTTTATCAAGCGTGTAATAAGCCATTTGTGGCTGCGCTAGGTATCTCTGAAGTGAGTGACTTGATCGGTAAACGTTTACAAGATGTGGTGCCACATAGCATCTATACGCGAATATCAGAAACCGATCATCAAGTGCTTCATCAAAGTAAATCGCTGCGTTATATCGACAAAGTGGTCTCAAGTGATGGAGCATTTACTTGGTATGATGTAGTCAAATCACCGTTTAGAGATCCAGCATCCAGTACTAATGGTGTGTTGATCATGGCGCGTGATATCACCGAGCGTTACCTTGCAGAGCAGAAGCTTGAAGAAGCAAACCTTGAGCTTGAACGTCTCAGCTTTATGGATAGCCTGACCCAGGTTTCTAACCGACGCCGTTTCGACGAACAGCTCTCTACATTGTGGCATTATCATGTGCGTGAGAAGTTGCCATTGACGATCATGTTGTGTGATATCGACTTCTTTAAAGGCTACAACGACTTTTACGGACACCAACAAGGCGATGATGCTTTGATTCAGGTTTCTCAGGCATTTAAGCAGGTGTTGAATCGTTCATCTGATTGTGTGGCTCGTTATGGTGGTGAAGAGTTCGGCTTTATTCTGCCAAACACGACAACTGAAGGTGCTCAGCTGGTGGCACAGCGTATTCATGACGAAGTTCTTAAATTGGAGTTGGATCATGAGAAGTCGACGGTCTCTGAATTCATCACGGTGAGTATTGGTATTATCTCTTACATTCCTACACCTGATGATGAAATGGAATCGGCTGTTGCCTTGGCTGACAGTGCGCTGTATCAAGCGAAATCAGACGGTCGCAACCGTTCAATGGTGCATCCATACTCAATTCGCTAACGCTATAAAATTGGCAATTTGATTATCCCCGGCTATTTTTGCTTAGTTAGTATTTGTATTGGTTAATTAACCTTCGAAATTACCGCTGAACACTTGCTGCGTGTGATGTAGCTAGCTTACCTCCTATCTTCAAACAGGGTAGAATGTTGCTAGTCTTATCGCATGGAGCGCTAAATGAAACCCATGAAAAATCTTGCCCAGTATTACGTGGATCTACTCGTAAAACTGGGGATTGTCCGCTTTTCTATCTTACTTGCCCTAGCGCTTGTTGCCCTCGCTGTTGTTGTGCAAGTCGGTATCACCCTCGCACTCAAAGGCAATGTTGATGACATCGACATTGTCCGTTCAGTTTTCTTCGGTTTAGTGATCACGCCTTGGGCGGTTTATTTCCTGTCAGTGGTCGTGGACCAGCTGGAAGAGTCTCGTCAAAGGTTGGCGAAATTGGTCTCTAAGCTTGGCGACATGCGTGAGCGAGACCAAGAACTCAACAATAAAATGCAGCTCAATATCGAGAAGCTTAATCAAGAAATTGAAGAGCGTGAAAAAGCGGAAGAAGCGCGCGCAGAAGCAATGCAAGATCTCGAAAACGAGGTGTTCCAGCGCGAGCGTACTCAGCTTGAACTCGCAGAACGTACTGCACTGTTACGCTCGTTTATCGATGCCTCGCCAGACCTTATTTACTACCGTAATGAAGATGGTGTCTTCTCTGGTTGTAACCGTGCGGTTGAAGAGCTCACTGGTAAAACAGAAAAAGAGCTAGTTGGTTTAACGCCTTGGGATGTTTACAGCAAAGAGGTCGCTCAGCAAGTTGTTGAAACCGATAAGAAAGTATTTGCGGACAACCAAGCTCTGACTTATGACCAATGGCTTGAATATCCGGATGGCCGTAAGAGCTATTTCGAACTGCGTAAAGTCCCTTTCTACAGCAAAGATGGCCGTCACTTAGGTTTAGTCGGTTTCGGCCGCGATATCACTGAGCGTAAAGAGCATCAAGAGTCGTTAGAAAAGGCCAGTCGCGATAAGACCACCTTTATCTCAACCATTAGTCATGAGTTGAGAACGCCGCTGAACGGTATCATTGGCTTGAGCCGCATGCTGCTTGATAGCCAACTGACCACCGAGCAGCGTAAACAGATGCAAACCATCAAGGTGAGCGCGGTGACATTGGGTAATATTTTCAACGATATTATCGATATGGATAAGTTCGACCGCCGTAAGCTTGAACTCTTCCCTACGCCTATTAACTTTGAAGATTTCGTTGTCGAGATCGAAAGTATCTCGGCATTGATGGCCGAGCAGAAAGGATTGAGATTCGATCTAGAAAGGTTGTCTGATCTTCCGGCTGCTGTTGAGGTGGATGGTACTCGTCTTAGACAGGTACTGTGGAACCTTGTGAGTAACGCGATGAAGTTCACCAAAGATGGTGGAGTGGTGATGACAGTCAGCGCCGACATTGATGGTGACTTTGCCAACATTACGATGGAAGTGGAAGATACCGGTATTGGTATCCCTGAAAGTGAAATCGAGAAGATCTTCGCGATGTACTATCAGGTGAAATCGGGCACGGACAACTTGCACGCTGTCGGCACCGGAATTGGTCTTGCGGTCTCTCAACAACTGATCAATATGATGGATGGCCACATTGAAGTCACCAGTGAAGAGGGCTTTGGCAGTACCTTTACGGTTTCGATTCGAGTTCCAGTGAATCACGATACTCAGGCACTGATCAAAACGCCAAGAAAGCAGTCGAATCTTAAGATCTTTATGGTTGAAGATATTGAACTCAATATTACTGTGGCTCGCTCTCTACTTGAAAGCCTTGGCCATGAAGTGACAGTCGTGATGACGGGTAAAGAGGCGCAAATCGCTTTCAACCCTGAAGACTATGACTTGGTACTACTGGATATCCAATTGCCAGACATGACCGGTTTCGATATTGCTCAATACTACCGCGAGAAATACAGCCAGCTACCGCCTTTGGTAGCATTAACTGCGAACGTGTTAAACAACAAGCAAGAGTACTTCCAGAAAGGCATGGACGAAGCGATCAGTAAACCTTTGTCGGTTCGAGCTATCCAAGATGTCATAAGCGAACTTATCGAAGATGCACCAGAGGTTATTGAAAAAGTAGCGGACACGGATAAGGTTGAGAGCATTGATAAAGTCGATGCGAGTAAGCCTGTTCTTTCAGCAATTGATACCACTTTGCTTGATATTGATATGCTAGAGTCTTATGTTGATATTGTTGGACCGAAACCGGTTTTGGATAGCATCGCGATGTTCGAAGATATGATGCCGGAGTATATGGAAATATTGAACTCCAACATGGTCGCGAAAGATAAAGCCAGTATCGTTTCTGAAGCACATAAGATTAAAGGTGCAGCAGGTTCTATTGGCCTGAAACGCATCCAACAAGTTGCCCAGAAAGCTCAATCTCCAGATTTGCCTGCGTGGTGGGAGAACATTTCAGATTGGGTTGATGAGATAAATAACGAATACCAGAATGACATTGAAGTCTTAAAGAGTTGGTTAAATCAAAGGTAGAAGAATAATGAAAAAATTAGCATTCGCCGCATGTGTAGTGGCATTAGCGGGTTGTTCTGCGCCACAAGTAGAATGGCAGCAAGATAATCAAGTCGAAGTATCTGCAGCAACAGTTACCATGAAAAGCAACCTTTGGCACAACAAGATGCCAACGATTGGCGAGACTCAAGATAAGACCCTACATGGTGCTATCTACCTAGAGTCAGATTCACAACTGCCAGCAACGCTTGCGGTTGAGAGTGTTACGGTTAAACAGGGTGCAGACACCTTGTTGGTAACGGCTGACGATCTTGATTTAAGAACACACAGTGAAACTCAATGGGAAGTCGCGTTTGTATGGCAGCTAGAGATCGACAGCGACAAGCCTGTTGATGTAGCGGTTGAACTTAAAGATGGCGAAACCGTGAAGTGGCTAGTAGAGAAAGACGTTAAGGTGGATACGGTTTACTAAAACCATATTCAATTAAGAATAATAAAAAAGGGAGAATGCGTTGGCATTCTCCCTTTTTAATAACTATTCATGACGCTTCTAATATTCAAAACACTTACTGGTGAGCAGTGCTAAATGGCCAGAAGCGCGAATCGAATTAGTCTTCTAGGTCACCACAAAAGCGGTAGCCTTCACCGTGAATCGTTGCGATGATTTCTGGTGTGCCAGAAACAGATTCAAAGTGCTTACGAATACGACGGATTGTTACGTCTACAGTACGATCGTGTGGCTTAAGCTCACGGCCAGTCATCTTCTTAAGAAGGTCAGCACGTGTTTGGATCTTACCTGGGTTCTCACAGAAGTGAAGTAGAGCACGGAACTCTGAACGAGGTAGCTTGTAGCCTTCGCCATCTGGGCTAACCAGAGAACGACTGTTGATATCTAGTACCCAACCGTTGAACTCGTACTTCTCAACGCTACGCTTTTCTTCTTGAACAGAGCTTGTGCTCATTGAACGGTTCAGAAGGTTGCGTGCACGGATAGTCAATTCACGAGGGTTGAAAGGCTTAGTGATGTAGTCATCAGCGCCGATCTCTAGGCCAAGGATCTTATCAACTTCATTATCACGACCAGTTAAGAACATAAGCGCTACGTTTGCTTGCTCACGTAGTTCACGCGCAAGTAGTAGGCCATTCTTACCTGGAAGGTTGATGTCCATAATTACAAGGTTAACTTGGTTGTCAGATAGCACTTGGTGCATCTCTTCACCGTCGCTAGCCTCAAAAACAGCATATCCCTCTGCTTCAAAAATACTCTTTAGAGTGTTACGAGTTACTTGCTCATCTTCAACGATAAGAATCTGCGGGGTTTGCATTTGGCGGTACCTAAATTTGTGACGAAACTGTGCTAATAGAATAAATTCTAGGCAAAAACATAACATACAGGTAATGTATTTTTGATGATAACTTAAAGTTTTCAAAAAAACACTTACTTCCAGCTATCTGCCTTCCTTGAAGTATTGCCCAATAACGTAGATCCAGTACGCCTTTCAATCATTCTTTTAGTGATTGGAGTGGATTCTATAATGTTAACAGCATGCTAACAACGCGAGAATGTTAATTCCATTCACTTTGTTGATTTACATCAATTGCCGTATCGCAACAAACTTTAATAGTATGGCTACAACTTAACCAATGTTATGGTGACTATTTAGCACCAAAACAAGAATGATTATTCGAGATGCTTCGCACATCTTGCCTGCTAAAGACCGGATTATGAACCAAGGAAGCTGAAAGCTGTCTTAAGAGTCTAGTAGATAAATATGCTCAATCAACTTTTATTGAGTAATAAATTGAGCATAGAACAATGAAAACAAAGGATTAATTTTAATAACATATAAAAGCATAGAGGCTAGCCTGACATAACCGGTAACGCCTTACTCACGGAGGATATATGCACGATATAACACCCGACTTGTGTGATGAGTTTGAAAGCGAAGTCACCCTACTGAACATGCCATTGCAGAACTTCGGCCAACGTGGTGCGTTCTTTGGAAAAATTGTAACAGTTCGTTGTTATCACGATAATTCCAAGGTTCGCGAGGTTTTAGAGACCGACGGCTGTGGCAAAGTGCTTGTCGTTGACGGAAATGGCTCATGCCAAAAGGCGCTGCTAGGCGATCAACTCGCTATTCTCGCGATAGAAAACGGTTGGGAAGGCGTGATTGTAAACGGTGCGGTGCGTGATGTAGGCATGATGTCGCAAATGGACCTTGGCGTTCAGGCGTTAGGTGCATCGCCATTCAAAACAGAGAAACGCGGTGTCGGCCAAGTGAATGTGACGCTCTCTATACATAATCAACTGATTCAGCCTGGTGACTATATTTATGCCGATTGGAATGGCGTGTTAATTTCATCTGAGTTGTTAATTGAATCGTAACTGACTCAAATTTAATGCCGTTGATAGATTAGATCGGGAAATGGTTTGTGATGTGCTGAAAGCTCAATCCGAGCTAGTTAGTAAATAAAGAACAAGCCAAAGAGATTAAAAGCGAAAACCTAATCCCACTTCAACACCTTGCTGCCACTCTTCATAATCAAGGGTGGCATGCAAATCTAGGTTATCTGTCAGTTGTACTCGGCTGGAAACCTCTGCGGCTACCGATTTCTCATTGTCTTCGGTTTCGTCTTTATAGGTGTGCAGAGAACTGTTGAAAGAGACTCTTTCTGAGAACTGATAACTGACACCGCTTAAGAATCCACTTTCCTGTTTCAGTGCCGCACTATTGATACGTGTACCGACGTAGAGATCCACATCTGAAAATAAGCTATAAGAGTAGCCACTGTCTATCTTCCAAGTATCGAAGCTTTCACTCGACGCGTTTTGTGTGGAGATAAAGAATTTATGAGAAGAACGATCGATCTGGCTGGGTAGTAGAGGCAAGCTATTCGCTGAACAAACAACAGGCATAGCAAAAGCCAAAAGAATAAGTAATCTCTTCATTTCCCACTCCTGATGTCATTATTATTGTTCTTCGAACGTTATCGTTCAATTAAAGCACAGAACTTGTACGTTCGCTGCACAATCGATATAGCATTTTGTTATGACTATATATGCAATTGATCACTCTTGCCTGTTCAATGAGTAAATCCAGTATCTTAAGTGAAGGTTTATACAGGGTGTTTTATCCCTTAAATGACGGTTTGCTCTGAAAAACGGTGCGAATGTAAAAAAAACGCAACTTTTCATTGACGTCCAGTGGTAAAAATTGATACACGTAGAGTAAAGCACAAGCAGAGAATTTGATATGCAGCACGTAAGCCACCTAGTAATGACCACAACCATTATTATTACCGACATTAACATTGTTGGGGCAGGCTGCTAAGTAACGGATTTTAAAAAAAAGGCCTGTATCCAACAAGATACAGGCCTTTTTTTGTACCATTTTTATGACTTATGGAGAAAGGGATGCGCGTTTTAAAGTTTGGAGGTTCATCATTAGCTGATGCAGATCGTTTTTTACGAGCGGCTGATATCATCGCTAATAATGCCCAGCAAGAAGAGCTAGCCGTTGTACTATCGGCTCCAGGAAAAACAACCAATAAGTTGGTCGCTGTAATTGAAGCTGCACTTAAAAATGGTGAAGCAGACGCACAGATTACAGAGATCGAATCCTCATTCGCTGCACTGTTTGCAGATATTCAAGCCGTTGTTCCTTCTATTGATGGTTCTGCGTTCCAAGAGCAGGTTGATACTTCTCTTGCTCAGCTAAAACAGTTCGTAAACGGCATTAACCTACTGGGTATGTGCCCGAATCATGTTAATGCTCGCATCATCAGTAAAGGTGAGCGAATCTCAATCCAGTTGATGAAAGCGGTACTTGAAGCGAAAGGCCAACCAGCAAGCCTGATTGACCCAGTTCAATACCTATACGCTAAAGGTGATCACCTTGAAGCTATGGTCGATGTGGACGTTTCAACTCAGAACTTCCGTCAGTCGCCACTGCCTAAAGGTCACGTAAATATCATGCCGGGCTTTACGGCTGGTAACGATAAAGGTGAGCTAGTCACACTTGGCCGTAACGGCTCTGATTATTCAGCTGCAGTGCTAGCAGCGTGTCTACGTGCTGATTGCTGTGAGATCTGGACAGATGTAGACGGCGTTTACAACTGTGACCCGCGTTTAGTGGATGATGCTCGTCTTCTTAAGTCATTAAGCTACCAAGAAGCGATGGAGCTTTCTTACTTTGGCGCTTCGGTTCTACACCCGAAAACTATCGCGCCTATCGCACAATTCCATATTCCTTGTCTGATCAAAAACAGCTTTAACCCACAGGGTGCGGGTACTTTGATTGGCCAAGACACTGGCGAAGACAACCTAGCAATCAAAGGCATCACCACGCTAAGTGACCTAACAATGGTTAACGTATCAGGCCCAGGCATGAAGGGCATGGTAGGCATGGCGAGTCGTGTATTCGGCGCGATGTCTTCTGCTGGCGTTTCTATTGTCCTTATTACTCAATCTTCTTCTGAGTACAGCATCAGCTTCTGTATTGAATCTGCTGACAAAGTGAAAGCGAAACAAGTGTTGTCAGACGCGTTTGAACTTGAACTTAAAGATGGCCTGTTAGAGCCGGTTGAGTTCATGGATGACGTTGCGATTGTAACGCTGGTGGGTGACGGTATGCGCACTTCACGTGGCGTGGCATCTCAGTTCTTCTCTTCTTTAGCTGAAGTGAACGTCAACATTGTTGCGATTGCTCAAGGTTCTTCAGAGCGCGCTATTTCAGCGGTTATCCCTGAAGACAAAATCTCTGAAGCAATCAAAGCGTGTCACGAGAACCTATTCAATTCTAAGCACTTCCTCGACGTATTCGTTGTTGGTGTCGGCGGTGTTGGTGGCGAGCTTGTTGACCAGATCCAACGTCAGCAAGGCAAACTGGCTGAAAAAGGCATCGTGATTCGCGTATGTGGTTTAGCAAACAGCAAAGGTTTGTTGCTAGACAGCGATGGTCTACCGCTAGAGCAGTGGCGTGACCGTATGTCGAGTGCGACTGAAGAGTTCAGCTTAGCTCGCTTAGCGGCTTTGGTTCAACGTAACCACATCATCAACCCTGTATTGGTTGATTGTACGTCTAGCGAAGGTATTGCGGCGCAGTACGCTGATTTCCTAGCGGCTGGTTTCCACGTGGTAACACCAAACAAGAAAGCAAACACAGCAAGCATGGCTTACTACCATCAGCTTCGTGAAGTTGCACGTAACTCACGTCGTAAGCTGATGTACGAAACAACCGTAGGTGCTGGCCTACCGGTAATCGAAAACCTACAGAACCTAATCTCTGCAGGTGATGAACTTGAGAAATTCAACGGTATTCTTTCAGGTTCACTGTCTTACATCTTCGGCAAGCTTGATGAAGGTATGACACTGAGCCAAGCCACCAACATTGCAAAAGATAACGGCTTCACAGAACCGGATCCTCGTGATGATCTATCTGGTATGGATGTGGCGCGTAAGCTGCTTATTCTTGCTCGTGAAGCAGGTATGGCGCTTGAACTTGAAGATGTTGAAGTAGACCAAGCTCTGCCACCGGGTTTTGATGATTCAGGTACGGTTGAAGAGTTCATGGCTCGCTTGCCAGAAGCGGATGCTTACTTCAAAGAGCAGTCAGCTATCGCAGCTGAAGAAGGCAAAGTACTTCGTTATGTTGGCGAAATCGCTGAAGGCAAGTGTAAGGTTCGTATCGCTGCTGTTGATGGCGACGACCCAATGTTCAAGATTAAAGATGGCGAGAACGCATTAGCATTCTACAGCCGTTACTACCAACCAATCCCTCTAGTACTGCGTGGCTACGGCGCGGGTACTGAAGTAACAGCAGCTGGCGTATTCTCTGATGTGATGCGTACTCTTGGTTGGAAATTAGGAGTTTAGGAATGAGTTCAAGTGATATGGATGTTGTCGTTTATGCTCCTGCATCAATCGGTAATGTCAGTGTAGGGTTTGATGTGCTGGGGGCCGCTGTGTCTCCAGTGGATGGCACACTGCTGGGTGACCGAGTTATGGTTAAAGCCGGTGATGAACCATTCTCACTTAAAACAGCAGGCAGCTTTGTTTCTAAGCTGCCAACTGAAGCAAAAGAAAACATCGTCTACGACTGCTGGGTGGTGTTTTCGAGAGAGCTTGATAAAAAAGGCGTTACGCTAAAGCCTTTGGAAATGACGCTAGAAAAGAACATGCCTATCGGTTCAGGTTTGGGCTCTAGTGCATGTTCAATCGTCGCGGCACTGGATGCGCTAAACCGTTTTCACGGTCAGCCACTGAATGAAACTGAACTGCTTGCTCTGATGGGCGAAATGGAAGGCAAGATTTCAGGCGGTATCCACTACGATAACGTTGCGCCATGTTACCTTGGTGGTGTGCAGCTCATGCTTGAAGAGCTAGGCATCATTAGCCAAGAAGTGCCGTGTTTTGACGACTGGTACTGGGTAATGGCTTATCCGGGTATTAAGGTTTCAACGGCTGAAGCGAGAGAGATCCTACCATCTCAATATCGTCGTCAGGATATCATTGCTCATGGTCGCCACTTAGCGGGCTTTATCCACGCGTGTCATTCAGGTCAACCTGAACTGGCTGCGAAGATGATCAAAGACGTGATCGCTGAACCATATCGTGAGAAACTGCTTCCAGGGTTTGCTGATGCTCGTAAATACGCGCTGTCGGCTGGGGCACTGGCTACTGGTATTTCTGGTAGTGGTCCAACTCTATTTAGCATTTGCAAAGAACAAGATGTCGCCGAGCGTGTTGCACGCTGGTTAGAACAAAATTACGTACAAAATGAAGAAGGATTCGTTCACGTTTGTCGCCTAGATAAGCAAGGTTCGATCGTTACAGGAAGTGAGTTATGAAACTGTACAACATCAAAGAAAATGATGAACAAGTCTCTTTTGGCCAAGCCGTTCGTCAAGGCTTAGGCCGTAATCAAGGTCTATTTTTCCCATCTGAACTGCCAAAGTTTGATGATATCGATGCGCTGCTAGCAGAGGACTTTGTCCCTCGTAGTTCAAAGATTCTGTCAGCATTGATTGGTGATGAATTACCAAAAGAACAGATCGACCAAATGGTGGATGCAGCGTTCCAATTCCCTGCACCAATCAACCAAGTAAAAGACGGCGTTTACGCGCTTGAGCTTTTCCACGGTCCAACACTGGCATTTAAAGATTTCGGCGGCCGCTTTATGGCTCAATCTTTAGCAGCTGTTTCTGATGGTGGTCAAATCACTATCTTAACGGCAACATCAGGTGATACTGGTGCGGCGGTTGCGCATGCTTTCTACGGCATGGAAGACATCAATGTTGTGATTCTTTACCCGAAAGGCAAGATCAGCCCACTGCAAGAGAAGCTGTTCTGTACGCTTGGTAAGAACATCCACACTGTGGCGATTGATGGCGACTTTGATGCGTGTCAGGCTCTAGTTAAAGACTCATTTGATGACGCTGAACTGCGTAAAGAGATTGGCTTGAACTCAGCAAACTCGATCAACATCAGCCGTTTAATGGCTCAGATCTGTTACTACTTTGAAGCGGCTTCTCAGCTGACTAAAGAGCAACGTGAAAACCTGGTTATCTCTGTACCAAGTGGTAACTTTGGTAACCTAACAGCTGGTCTACTGGCTAAAGCGCTAGGTCTACCTGTTAAGCGTTTCATCGCAGCAACCAACGAAAATGACACGGTTCCTCGTTACCTAGAAACAGGCGAGTGGGATCCAAAACCGACCGTTGCAACAACATCGAACGCGATGGACGTAAGCCAACCGAACAACTGGCCTCGTATCGAAGAGCTTTGCCAACTGAAAGGTTGGGGCTTAGATACATTAGGCAAGGGTAAAGTATCTGACGAGCAGAGCGCTGAATCAGTACGCGACCTAAAAGCACAAGGTTACCTATGTGAACCACATGGTGCGATTGCTTACCGTCTATTGGAAGAGCAACTGCAAGAGAACGAAACTGGCTTGTTCCTGTGTACAGCGCACCCAGCGAAGTTCAAAGAAGTGGTTGATGACATCCTAGGTTCTGATATTGAACTGCCTGGTCCGCTAGCAAAACACGCGGCGATGGAGTTGTTGTCTGAAGATCTTGATAACGATTTCGAAGCGCTAAAAGCGGTACTTCGTCGAGTTCAACCAGCGTAGTTTTTTACAAACGTTATGTATAGAACTTAGATGGTTAAGAGAAAGGTGAATGAGCAATCATTCACCTTTTTTATTGTCTGAGTGTTTTTAAAGTAAGCTTTATTTAAGGGTTTTCTTACGCTTAAATGGCTTTAAGTAAGTGTATTGCTTTAACCCGATCAAAACGGAAAGGGATAGTATGAATTTTTTGATTTTTCTTGGCTCTGTACGTGAGAGCACACCGCCAAGACCTGCGCGATTAGGGATGAGAGCCAGCAAGGCGTGTGAAAAACTGCTTGCGAATCAACACTCAGAGCATACGGTCGAGATTATCGACCCATTGAATTATGACTTTGGCGATGTGTTTAAGCCTGAGTTTTCGTATCATCGCTCAAAAGTACCTGCGCACTTAGCAGAGTTAGCCGACAAGATCGCTAAAGCTGATGGCTATGTGATGGTTAGCCCGGAATACAATCATTCGATGAGCCCAGCGCTAGCTAATATTCTCAATCACTTTGGTAGCTCGCTATTTTCATATAAACCGAGTGCGATTGTGACCTATTCTGCCGGTCAGTGGGGCGGGGCAAGAGCATCCGTTTCAATGCGCACCTTCTTGTCTGAGCTAGGTTGTTTACCTGTTTCTGCGATGATTCATCTGCCGAAAGCGCAAGAAGTGTTTGATGAAGAGGGCGGTGTTGTTCAAGAGTCTGATCAAGCACAATGGGATGAATACATGAATCGAACATTCCATCAGTTGATGTGGTGGGCACAAGGTGCTGCATTGCAAAGAGACAAGGTGGATCCAACGGCTCTGGCGAAAGCGTTTACTAAAGATCCTTCTCAACGAAATGCGCCATAACCAAATTTGATTGGTGACTGTGCTTGTTTGATTTTAGGTGAGCGGGTTCTGAGTTGGAACAATAAACGATAAGAAGTTGTTAGGACAAAAACTAAAAAAGCTTGGCCATTCCTGACCAAGCTTTTTAAATCTTTAACACTCTAGTTTACTGAGATTATAGAGACTCAGTGAACGTACGTGCGATAACGTCACGTTGCTGTTCAGTTGTTAGAGAGTTGAAACGTACAGCGTAACCCGATACACGGATAGTTAGCTGTGGGTAGTTCTCTGGGTGAGCAACTGCGTCTTCTAGCGTTTCACGCTTAAGAACGTTAACGTTTAGGTGTTGGCCACCTTCGATGCGTGGTGCTGCTTCGATTGCAACTTCACGGCTCTCGTACTCGCCTAGGTCTGCAGCTGAGATAACTTGGTCAGCTTCGAAACCTGCAGTAGCAACAACACAACGAGCTTCATTCTTCTCGCTATCTAGTAGCCAGATTGAGTTTAGTAGGTCATCGTTTGCTGCTTTAGTAATTTGAATACCTTGGATCATAACTATCTCCTAGTCCACTGAATGTGGTTTGATTATGGTGTTAACTTTCGATTTTTATTGAGCTGGGTAATATATACCTAATATTAGTAAGGTTAACATTGATTTAAGTCAAAAAACAACCAAAAACCATATTTTTACAAAGGTGATTATGTTGAGGTAAATCAATAAAACCTTTGAAAACAAAGTAATTACAAAATATTTTAAAGTATAAAAAATATTTAACAGTCATATTTGTTGTAAGTTTACTACATTTGTTGTGTTTTTATTGAACTGCAACCGATACGACCCTTTATTTATTAAGCATTCTGAAAGTGTAAAGTGATTTAATGACAAACAATAATTCATCCTCAAAACCGGAAACAAATATTAAGTTTATTGGCGCTCATGTGTCGGCTGCTGGTGGTGTTGATCAGGCGCCTATGCGTGCACGTGAAATTGGCGCCAATGCGTTTGCACTGTTTACCAAGAACCAGAGACAGTGGGCGGCAAAACCGCTAGAAGCGAAAATCATTAGTGCCTTTAAAGCCAATTGCAAAATGTTGGGCTTCGGTGCTGAGCACATTCTTCCTCATGACTCCTACCTTATTAACCTAGGAGCGCCAGAAGAAGAGAAGCTAGAGAAATCACGCGCGGCTTTTATTGATGAAATGGAGCGTTGTAATCAACTTGGATTAACGCTCTTGAATTTTCATCCTGGGAGTCATTTAAAGAAAATCTCAGAAAGCGAATGTTTGGCGAAGATCGCTGAATCGATCAACCTAGCTCATCAAGCGGTACCTGACGTAATCGCAGTGATCGAGAATACGTCTGGGCAGGGCACTAATCTGGGTTGGAAGTTTGAACATCTAGCCGAGATTATCGAGCAGGTAGAAGATAAGTCGCGTGTTGGTGTGTGCTTAGACACCTGCCATACGTTTACTGCTGGCTATGACTTACGTACAAAAGAGGCGTGTGAGCATACTTTTGCTGAGTTCGACCGCATCGTGGGTATGCACTATCTAAGAGCAATGCACATCAATGATTCAAAAGCTGAGTTCGCGAGCCGAGTCGATCGACACCATTCTTTAGGAAAAGGCGAAATTGGCTGGGATTGTTTTGAGTATATTGCCTCTGATTCTCGCTTTAATGGTATCCCTCTTATCTTGGAAACCATCGATTCGACGATCTGGAAAGAGGAAATTCAACAACTTAGAATGTTTCATCGATCAGCAACGCTAGCGAGCGAACAAGCGTAATAATAGAGGGGGAAATTTATTTCAGTCTCTTTCTAATAATTGGCACCTTTCTTTCATAGTATTAAAGTGAATATGTAGTTCACGATGTCTTAGAGGAGGTGCCTTTATGTATTCAATCACCCAAACTTCAACTATTGCTGCCGCACGCCGTTTACCTACACCAAACCGTCACGTGCATAACCACGGCCACCATCGTACACAGCAGAAAAGTGGTTAATCGAGATAAACACAACTTGAACTGATTATTATGATTCATCAACAAGTGAACCCTACACATCATGTTTATTGATAGCTGTATGAGGTATAACTAGAGCCTTATTTAGGACAGTTAGCCGATACAGCT
This sequence comes from Vibrio sp. 1CM8B, assembly GCF_023161685.1. Taxonomy (NCBI): domain Bacteria; kingdom Pseudomonadati; phylum Pseudomonadota; class Gammaproteobacteria; order Vibrionales; family Vibrionaceae; genus Vibrio; species Vibrio sp. 1CM8B. Next base: position 73,194 of record NZ_JALNTU010000006.1, on the reverse strand, counting down.
ATTTTTTTGTCTGGCGAAAGCCGCTAGAAACCTTGATGATTGGGAAGTAAAACGATGAGCGCACCAAAGACTTGGGAATCCATTATTAATGATGAACGTGATAAAGAGTACTTTCAGAGTGTGCTCGCGTTTGTTGAACAGCAACGTAATAGTGGTAAAACCGTCTACCCTCCACAAGATCAGGTGTTCAGTGCCTTTGATATGACGCCTTTCGAATCCGTGCGAGTGGTTATCTTAGGGCAAGATCCTTATCACGGTGCTAACCAAGCTCACGGCTTAGCATTCTCAGTGCTTCCTGGCGTGAAAATCCCACCTTCTTTACGCAATATGTACAAAGAGCTTGCACAAGATATAGAGGGCTTTGAGATTCCTAGTCATGGTTATCTCGATTCTTGGGCATCGCAAGGGGTGTTGATGTTGAACACAGTCCTTACTGTAGAAGAGGCAAAAGCACACTCACATGCTAAGTGTGGCTGGGAAACCTTTACCGATGCCATTATTGCTGAGCTCAATCAGCGCTCTGAACCGATCATCTTTTTGTTGTGGGGCGCACACGCTCAGAAGAAAGGCCAAGCGATTGATGACGACAAGCATCATGTGTTGGTTGCACCTCACCCATCGCCATTATCGGCACGCCGTGGTTTCTTCGGTTGTCAGCACTTCTCTACAACCAACAAGCTGCTTTCTTCTATGGATCAACAACCTATTGACTGGCGTTTACCAACAGAAGTGTAGGTTGGTGGTTTTCTGAGCAGGGTCAAATCATAAATCAGCATATTCGTATACACTTATAAATAGTAGGTGTAATGGAGTGCAATACTATGATGATTGAAAGGATAAGACGAGAGCATGGCTATATGGCTCGTTTACTCGCGATACTCAACAGTAAGTTAGAGTTTCTGAAACAGGAGCGAGAAATAAACTATAGCCTGATCGCAGAGGTGGTTCATTACTTGATGAACCATTCAGACAAAGTGCATCACCCTAAAGAAGACGTCATTTATCGCTACTATCTTAAGCAATATGGCAGCGAGCAAGCGATTGAAGACTTGGAATTAGAGCATCAATTGCTTTCTGAGAAAACGGCAGACTTTTTAGGTTTGCTCGATATGATTCTCCAAGATGCGGTGGTTCCTCAACAAGTTTTTATTGAGCAACTTGAAGCGTTTGTTAAGGCTCAGCGAAAGCACATGGAGTATGAAGAGAAGCATGTGCTACCCATGATTGTTGAGGCGTTCACGGTCAAAGATTGGCAAGAAGTGGAGTCTCAATGGCTTCAACCGGAAGATGACCCTGTCTTTGGGGAGACCATCGCCGATCAATATCGCCAACTCGCGGCTCGGGTTCGACAAAATGAACAAGAGTGCGTTTAGCCTGTTTTAATGTTGAAACGCCCCTATTTTTAGGTGTCCTCTATATTAGAGGGTTGGTTTCCAAATGGCGCTTTGAGCGGATTAACTACCTCGAAAAATAAAAAGGCACCTATATAGGTGCCTTTTGCTATCTGATTTCTTATCGTGCTGATTAAAGCTTTATATCGTCAAGGCTAAAATCAAGACCTAGGTTCATCTCTCTCAGCTCTTTCTCAAGCTGCCTACGATCGTTGATGGCTTCGATTTCACGCCACTTACGCTTGAGTGGTTTCGAGCGTGATTTTTGAGTTACACGAGGCATTTCTAGTTCTGATACTTCATCGAATTGAAAGCTATCCATAAGCCATATCTCCTTCCGTGGGACTAGTTCTTACGAACCAATAAATATCATATTTAGGTTCACAATAACTTTGATTTGTTTCTCATTTGTTTCAAATCCATGAAGCTTTTGTTCTATTTTCTTATGCATGCTCACACATTGTGAGAATTATTATGTATAAAAAACAGGCAAACAAACCTAAGTAAACGATTAAATTGGGGGTTATTGAATGTTAATTCATTGTGCGAATGGAATAGCGTTTTGACTACAATGCATTGAAGTGCACATGGTGCCGTGCGGTATAGCGATCTCATTGGCCTAGAAAAAAACGAAGATCTTCACTATACCTTGTAAAACCTAGGCTGACGTCATTTTTATAGGATGGTGTTCTTGTTGGGGTAGTGCCGTGGCTGTTGTTGATATTATGTCCCGATAATGTGACTTTTATTGGGCTGCATTGTTGAAAGTTGTGTTAACAAAAGGTGTGTTATTAGTGAAATGTCATTTTAATATAAGTGCATTTGCATATTGATTTTTAGGCCGTCTCGCTGCATTATCCGCCCGTCAAAAAATACACTGATACGTAAAATGGATGCATGAAGCGACATTTACAGTCTCAATCGCCGCAAGAATATAACAAGAGTGCCGACACAACATTGACAGAGGCATAGGCGATTAAGAGGAAGGCTAGGAAGCATGATCGGTGCTTAAACTCAATTACGAGGTTCACGTGACAGACTTAATCAATTTGATGAACGATCTCCTTTGGGGATCTATCTTAGTTTACTTACTGGTTGGTGTGGGTATCTACTTCACTGTACGACTAGGCTTCATTCAATTCCGCCATTTCGGCCACATGTTCTCTGTTCTTAGAAACAGCCGTAAAGCAGACAGTGCTGGTATCTCTTCTTTCCAAGCTCTTTGTACTAGTCTCGCTGCTCGTGTAGGTACGGGTAACATGGCAGGTGTTGCTGTAGCACTAACCGCTGGTGGCCCTGGTGCTATCTTCTGGATGTGGCTAATCGCAATGCTAGGTATGGCAACATCGTTTGCAGAAAGCACACTGGCACAGCTATACAAAACGCGTGATAACGACGGTAACTACCGCGGCGGTCCTGCATACTACATGGAGAAAGGCCTAGGCATGCGTTGGATGGGGGTTCTATTCTCTATCTTCCTAATCATTGCATTTGGTCTTGTATTTAACGCGGTTCAAGCGAACGCGATTGCAAGCGCAATGAACACAGCATTCGACCTTGAGCGTAGCTACGTTGGTGTTGGTATCGTAATCATCTCTGCATTCGTTATCTTCGGTGGTATCCGTAAGATTGCACGTACAGCAGAAATCATCGTTCCAATCATGGCATTGGCTTACCTAGCGATCGCTATGTACGTGATGTTCGCGAACATCGAGAAAGTGCCTGAAGTACTGGCGCTTATCTTCAAGAGTGCATTCGGTCTGCAAGAAGCAGCAGCGGGTGGCCTAGGTTACGCAATCGCACAAGCGATGATTAACGGCATCAAACGTGGTTTGTTCTCGAACGAAGCGGGTATGGGTTCTGCGCCAAACGCAGCAGCTTCTGCTACGCCTTACCCACCGCACCCAGCATCACAAGGTTACGTGCAAATGCTAGGCGTGTTCATGGATACCATTGTTATCTGTTCAGCAACAGTAGCAATCATCCTGATGTCTGGTGAGTATGTACCACACGGTGAAGTAACGGGTATCGAACTAACGCAACGTGCACTAACAGCACAAGTGGGCGAATGGGGCGGCATCTTTGTCGCGGTAGCGATTTTCTTCTTCGCTTTCACTTCAATCATTGCAAACTACTCGTACGCCGAAACGAACCTTATCTTCCTTGAGCACAACAACAAGAAAGGCCTAGTGCTATTCCGTATCGTTGTTCTGGGTATGGTTATGTTCGGTTCTCTAGCGACGTTACCAACGGTATGGGCACTGGCTGACGTATCGATGGGCCTAATGGCGATTGTTAACTTGGTGGCGATTATCCTGCTATCAGGCATCGTGATTAAGCTAGCGAAAGACTACAACCGCCAACTAGACGCGGGTAAAGTACCAACATTCGATTCGAATGACTTCCCAGAGCTTAAGTCTCAGCTGGAAGACGGTATTTGGGACAACAACAAGAAGTAATCTTGTTGGAGCGATAAACGGCTCATCCTAAAGTGATTAGAAAGGCTAAGGTTTCGACCTTAGCCTTTTTCTTTGCCTGTCATTTGTCTCATTCTATCTATCGAAGCTCATTTTCCCTATCGAAGTAATAGGAAGAGTCATAAAGACAAGTTGATGTTTTTTCTATACTCTAGCAGCATCCAGTTAGATAACCGATTAGGGTAAAGTTATGTTAGTTGTCGTTTCTCCAGCCAAAACACTTGATTACGAATCACCATTAGCGACGGAACGCTTTAGTCAGCCTGAGTTTGTTGAACACTCTGCTGAGCTGATTGAAGAGTGCCGCAAGCTGACGCCAGTAGATATTTCTGCACTGATGAAAGTCAGCGATAAAATCGCAGGGTTGAACGTAGCGCGCTTTGAGCAGTGGAGCGAGACCTTTACCCAAGACAACGCACGCCAAGCAATCCTAGCCTTTAAGGGCGATGTATACACTGGCCTAGACGCTGAAACGCTATCGGATGAAGATTTTGACTACGCACAAAACCACCTACGTATGCTTTCTGGGTTATATGGCTTGCTTAAGCCGTTGGATTTGATGCAGCCATACCGCCTAGAGATGGGTACACGCTTAGCCAATGCTCGTGGTACTAACTTGTACCAGTTCTGGGGTAACATCATCACAGACAAGCTGAATGAAGCGCTGAATGCTCAAGGCGACAATGTGTTGATTAACCTAGCATCAAACGAATACTTTAAAGCCGTGAAGCCGAAGAACTTGGATGGCCAAGTGATTACCCCGGTATTCAAAGACTGTAAGAACGGTCAGTACAAGGTGATCAGTTTCTACGCGAAGAAAGCGCGTGGCATGATGGCTCGCTACATTATCGAGAACAAGATCGACTCGGTTGAGGCGCTGACCCAGTTTGATACGGCGGGCTACTACTTCGTTGAAGAAGAGTCGAACGCGAAAGAGCTTGTCTTTAAGCGTGAAGAGCAAAACTAGACGTTATTGATTAATGGTTGTCACGCTCTATGGCGAAGATGCCAACCAGATAGAGAAAAGCCCCATGCAGCGAACTGCATGGGGCTTTTTATTGAATCGTTGAAGCAGTTAGATTATTTCTTCTTTGCTGCTTTCTTTTTCTTCGCGATTTTTTTCTTCTTCGCGATTTTTTGTTTCTCTACCGCTTTCTTATCTTCTTTCTTTGGTTTCTTCTTCTTAGTCACCGCCGCTTTCTTATGCGTAGGGCGCATGCCTTCGATGAAGCGTTCTTTGATTGGTTCGTCTGTGTAACGAGCCACACGCTCAATCATTAGTTGATCGTGCGCTTCAATGATAGAAACCGCGTTACCTTTTTTACCAGCACGAGCAGTACGGCCAATGCGGTGTAGGTATACGTCAGCCGTACGTGGCATGTCGTAGTTGATTACGTGGCTTACGTCTGGAAGGTCGATACCACGAGCTGCAACATCAGTCGCTAGCAGTACGTTTACAGAACCGTCACGGAAACGAGCAATCGCGTTGTTACGACGATCTTGAGGCATTTCACCTTGGATCCATGCACATGGGATTTGCGCGCTTTCAAGTTGAGCTCGTAGATCTCCTAGGCGATCACGCGTCTTCAAGAATACGATGCTGCGCTCAGCTTGCTCTGTGATGACGTGCTTTAGGATATTCAGCTTGTGCTCTGCTGTGTCTGCACGGTGGTACCACTGAGTGATCTTCTTACGCTCACGAAGTGATGATTTCGCATCGATCTCCGCTGGGTTTTTAAGTAGGTCTTCAGTGAAGCCTTCAATGCCTTTACCTTCTAGCGTTGCTGAGAACAGTAAAGTTTGTTTACGCCAGCGACATTCTGCAGACAGACGGTCAACAACAGGGCCAAAGCCCATGTCTAGCATACGGTCGGCTTCATCTAGAACCAGCCATTCAATCGCACGACAGTCAAAACGCTCGCCTTCAATGTATTCCATCAAACGGCCAGGTGTTGCTACTACGATATCTTGAGTCGTACTTAAGATATCTGCGTGCTCTTGGTACATCACACCGCCTGTGATCGTGAAGATGTTTAGGCTGGTGTATTTAGCAAGCTCACGTGCTTGTTCGGTGATCTGCATTGCTAGCTCACGCGTTGGCGTCAGGATAAGCATACGTGCAGGACCAGATTTCTTACGTGGGAAATCCAGTAGGTATTGCAGTGCTGGCAATACAAATGATGCTGTTTTACCAGTACCTGTTGGCGCAGAAGCCAAAACGTCTCTTCCATCTAACGCTTGTGGGATTGCTTCAGCTTGTATCTGTGTTGGACGTTCGTAGCCCATTTCGTCAATTGCTTTAAGCAGCTCTTGGTTTAGATCGAGTTCTGCAAAGGTTCTGATCACTGTTGTTTCTCCACAAGCAATAAATGTTTCTGCCTCAAAAAGCAGACGATAAAAAAGAGTAGTCGGACATTATAGAAGCATTAGTGATTAGGATCACATGGTATTTGCTACATCTTGAGATAAAAATCTTTAGTGAGCGCAATAAATGCTTCGCTATAACCACCTTGGTGATGAATTGTAAGCGATTCGCGCTGCAAATCTTGCTCGCAAGCAGGATCTTTAGATAACTCAAATAGAATTCGGCTAGCCGGCTTTTTATCTGTTGTTTTCACATCAAGGCGTTTTGCTAGATACCAACCACATTGCTCGGCAAGCTTGATAAAACCTTCCCCCTCAGGCGTCGGTAGGATGAAACTGGCAGTCGCGGTTTCAGTGGTTATCTCGAAACAACGCTGGGCAAGCGCTAAATGATCCAAGCTGTCGGTGTGCCTGGCGGTGGCTCTTTGGCTTTGCTGCGCCTGTTCTCCAGAGTTGAAGTAGGGCGGGTTACAGATGACCGCATCAAACTTTTGTGGAAAGTCGGTCGTTAACACGCTGCCGTGATGAAGAGAGATACGATCTTGCCAAGGCGACTGCTCAATATTGACTGTGGCAGCATCAATGGCGTGTTGATCAATATCTATCGCAGAGATTGAAGCATCCTCAAAACGCTGCGCAGCCATTAAGGCCAGCAGACCTGTTCCGGTTCCAATATCGAGTACACATGATCTTTGTGGCAGGCTTACCCATGCGCCAAGTAATACGCCATCGGTACTGACTGGCATACCGCTTTGTCCGCCGTAAATTGAGAATTGCTTAAAATTGAAGCTTTTAGTTTGCACTGTCTTGTCTTTCATTAATGTTCTGAGTATCGAGATATTTTAAGTGATTAGCTCTAATGTTAACCGCTTGTATGAATCAATGTTCTGCTTGAGAAACTATTGTTGTGAATTATGGTTAGTTTATAATTGTGGCTATTTTTCTATAGCTAGTGGAATCCACTGCTTTTTGTTCTCATATGCAAATTTATATGGTGTTTTTGTGTGGTGACTTGCAGCTAGCCAGTTGTTTCGTCATTATGCGCGACTATTTTATAGATTGATTGGCAGCTTTAAGCTGTAACATTCATGTAAGCACAACATAAATTCATAAATATAATTAAGGATTATCTGTGAAACAGAGTCTAAAACTAACAGATATAATGGCATTGGGCTTTATGCTTTTTGCGTTTTTCTTGGGTGCAGGTAACATCATCTTCCCACCTCTAGCTGGCCAATTAGCCGGTGATCACTTCCTGCCAGCGATGTCTGGTTTTCTGCTGACTGCCGTTGGTCTGCCGTTAATCACTATCGTCGCGGTCGCAGTGGCTGGTGGCTCTTGGGGTCACTTAACTAAAGATCTTCCTAAGAAAGCTGCAACCATCATGGCTGTGCTGATCTTTATCATTATCGGTCCTGCATTTGCTGCACCGCGTACTGGCCTTGTTGCCTATGAGATGGCGGTGAAACCGTTCTTCATCGATGCCTCTCAAGCTCACTTAACTCTCTTTTCGATTGCATTTTTTGTAGTAGCGATGTTCTTCTCATGGTCGCAAGGTAAGCTTATTGACATCATTGGTAAGGTACTAACACCTGCATTGTTCGTTGGTTTGGTTGTACTGGCGATTGCTGTGTTCGTTAACCCTCAAGGTGATATTCTTGCGGCTCACGGTGAGTACATCACTCAGCCACTGACCAAAGGTTTCCTTGAAGGCTACAACACCATGGATACTTTTGCTTCTTTGATGTTTGGTATGCTGATTGTTGATGCGATTCGTAGCAAGGGCATTACTGACCGTGCAGCGACGACTAAGTACCTAATTAGCGCGGGTTGTATTGCCGCAGCGGGTCTAGCGTTTGTTTACATCTCTCTATTCTACCTAGGCGCAACAAGTGCAACAGTCGCAGCTGGTGCCGACAATGGCGGCGCTATCTTAAGTCTATACGTTCAATCGTTGTTTGGCCCTTCTGGTCAGCTAGTGCTTTCTGTGATCGTACTATTAGCGTGTCTAACAACGGCGATTGGCCTTGTGTCAGCGTGTTCTGATTACTTCAGCTCGCTAACGCCTCTGTCTTACAAGACTTGGGTAATCATCAACGGTGTCGCTTGTGCAACCGTTGCAAACGTTGGCCTTTCTCAACTGATTTCTCTGTCTGTTCCAGTACTGTTTGCACTGTACCCAGTCGCTATCGCGTTGGTTGCTCTGACATTCTTGCGTAGCCGTTTCCCTAATCCAAAAGCGGCTTACCGCGTAGTGGTATTAGTGTCACTGCTGTTTGCTCTTATTGATGGCGCTAAAGTAGCGGGTGTAGACGTGTCTGCACTTAAGATGCTGCCACTGTTTGAGATCGGTATGGGTTGGTTGCTTCCAACAACGGCTGCAATCATCTGTATGTTCTTTGTTGGTAAATCAACAGAACAAGAGATGGCTGAAGAGACTGTTTAATCTTCCGTTGAGATTAGATTGTCCTTCGAGATGAAATAGAAAAGGCCTCATTACTTTGCAGTAATGAGGCCTTTTTGTATTCTGTGGTCTTTTTATATCCAGCTAGTTACTTGGTTAGCTACTTAGCCGGGAGCACTTCTGTTTGGTTATAGCTTTTCGCTGTACTCAACCAGTACTTGCTCAACCCAACTTGCGATACGGTCGTCGCTAAGCTCGTATTGTGAATCTTCATCAAGCGCCAAACCAACGAATTGAGATTTGTCTTCCGTTAACGCTTTAGACGCTTCGAACTCGTAGCTGTCATCGTTTGGCCAGAAGCCAACAAACTCTGCACCCGCGGTTTTCAGTTCATCATGCAATAGACCCATCGCATCTAGGAACCATTCGCCGTAGCCTTCTTGGTCACCTAAACCAAACAGAGCCACAACCTTGCCTTTCATTGGCGTGGTTGCGATGTCTTCCCACAGTTCATTCCAATCTTCTTGGATTTCACCGAAGTCCCAAGTCGAGATGCCCAGCAATAAAAGGTCGTAGTCCGCCATCAATGAAAGAGGGGTTTCTTTCACGTTATGGATATCAACTAGGTCTTCACCAATAATGCCGCGAATTTTCTCTGCTGCCATTTCTGTGTAGCAGGTGGTTGAGCCGTAAAATAATCCAATTTTCATAGCAAACGTTCGATTTTAATTTCAGATGGCGAATTCTAACCATAAATCGACTTCGATTGCAGCGATTATCCGCTCAAGTCGTAATTTTTATGGCATTCATATTTGCTCTGGCATACTCTCAAAACAGTTTCCAATATTGTGAGTAACACTATGCAGTCGCCTCAAGGGCAGAGCGCAGACCACGGTCTCGTTGAGCAGTTTTTAGATGCTATGTGGATGGAGCGAGGATTATCGGAGAATACGCTTGTCTCGTACCGTACCGATTTATCCAAGTTATTAGCGTGGATGGAAAAGAACAATTACCGCCTCGACTTCATTAGCCTTTCAGGTTTACAGGATTATCAAGGCTGGTTAGCCGACGCCGATTTTAAGCAGACCTCTCGTGCCCGTATGTTGTCGGCGATTCGTCGCTTGTTCCAATATTTGCACCGCGAGAAAATCAGAGGCGATGATCCAAGTGCCTTGTTGATCAGCCCGAAGCTGCCGCAACGCTTGCCGAAAGATTTGAGCGAAGAACAGGTTGATGCTTTGCTCGATGCGCCAGATCCGAACGATCCGATTGAGCTTCGCGATAAGGCGATGCTTGAGTTACTCTATGCAACCGGTTTGCGTGTGACAGAGCTGGTTAGCTTGACGATGGAAAACATCAGCCTAAGACAAGGTGTGGTGCGTGTTATTGGTAAGGGTGGCAAAGAGCGCTTGGTCCCAATGGGCGAAAATGCGGTGGATTGGATAGAGACTTTTATTGAACAAGGTCGTCCACATCTACTTGGCGAAAACAGTTCTGATGTGGTTTTTCCGAGTAAACGCGCCAAGCAAATGACCCGTCAGACGTTCTGGTATCGTATCAAGCACTACTCGGTCGTCGCTGGAATCGACACAGAATTGTTGTCACCCCACGTATTGAGACACGCTTTTGCGACGCATTTACTGAACTATGGCGCAGATCTCAGGGTCGTACAGATGTTACTTGGGCATAGTGACTTATCGACAACCCAAATTTATACTCACGTGGCGACTGAAAGGCTGAAGCAAATTCACGCGCAGCATCACCCACGTGCTTAAATCCATTTATTTTTAAGGTGAACTTAATGAGCGTATTACGCCGTCTTCCTCTACTAGCGCTTCCTCTTATGATTACTGCATGTAATGCATCAGAAGCGAAAGTAGAAACAACATCAACAGCCGTAGAAGCTGCTCCAGCTCAAGCTATTGATACAGCTGCGTTAACTAAGCGTTTTGAAAAAATCGGTATTAAGGTCGATAAGATTGTTCCTTCGGATATCGATGGTCTGTTAGAAGTTCAAACCAACAGCGGCATTATCTTTTCTTCTCCAGAGGGCGATCACTTTCTAGCCGGTACACTTTACTCTTTGGATGAAAACGGTAAGTTCAGTGATGTTTTAGCTGAGCGTCAAGCTCCGCTGAATGCTGAAAAAGTCGCAGCGATGTCGGATACGGTTATCGAATACAAAGCCGATAACGAAAAGTATGTTGTGACGGTATTTACTGACATTACGTGTGGCTACTGTGTTCGTCTGCACAGCCAAATGCAAGGCTACAATGATCTGGGTATCACTGTTCGTTACATGGCTTACCCACGCCAAGGTGCGACAGGGCAAGTTGCCGATCAAATGGCAGCAATCTGGGCTTCAGATGATCCAAAAACAGCGATGCATGACGCTAAAGTAAACCGTCAAATGCCAGCCTCTGGTAAAGACCTAGCAGAGCAAAAGCAGATCATTGCTAAACAGTACCAATTGGGTCGTGAACTTGGCATCAATGGCACACCGGCTATCGTGCTAGCAAGTGGTGAGTTGGTGAGTGGTTACTTACCGCCAGCACAACTTCTTCAACGTTTAGAGCAATAATCTCGTTTTCTGTATTGCCAATTTGTCCCCCCCATGTTTTTGATTTAAGGAGTGGCCTGATTGATATCGGGCCCATTTTTATATGATAGAGATCCAACGCCGTCCTGAGGTCGACATTTCAGTCTTACCTGCCCACTTACCTGACTTGTTAAAGCGCATTTATGTGAGCCGCGGAATCGACAGTGCCGACCAACTAGAGACAGCAGCGAAAGGTCTGCACTCTTATCAAAAACTGGGCGGCATTGATGCTGCGGTTGAGCTGCTGTTCAAAGCGATTCAGCAGCAAAAACGCATCATTATTGTTGGTGATTTTGATGCCGATGGCGCGACCAGTTCGGCGCTGTCTGTTTTAGCGTTACGTATGCTCGGCAGCTCTAACGTCGACTATCTGGTACCAAACCGTTTTGAAGATGGCTATGGCTTGAGCCCTGAGGTTGTCGAACAGGCAATCGAGCTTGGTGCTGAAGTGATCATGACGGTCGACAACGGTGTCTCTTCAATTGAAGGTGTTCGCTTTGCTAAAGAGAAGGGGCTAGAGGTTCTGGTTACCGATCATCACTTGCCGGGCAATGAACTGCCAATGGTCGATGCGATGGTTAACCCAAACCTTGAGAGTTGTGCTTTTCCTTCGAAAGCCCTAGCGGGTGTAGGTGTGGCTTTCTATCTGATGATGGCACTGTGTGTTCACATGCGTAAACTGAATTGGTTTGCAGAGCGCGGCATGACAGAACCTAAGTTGATGGAATTGATTGACCTTGTGGCGCTGGGTACGGTTGCCGACGTGGTTCCACTCGACGAAAACAACCGAATTTTAGTGCATCAAGGTTTGCAACGTATTCGTGCGGGTAAAGCTCGTCCGGGCATTCAAGCCTTGATCGAAATCGCTAAACGAGACGCTAAGCGTTTGGTGGCGTCTGACTTTGGCTTTGCTCTTGGTCCTCGCATTAATGCAGCTGGCCGACTGGACGACATGTCTTTTGGTGTTGAGCTGCTAATGAGTAACAACATCCATGCGGCGCGTCGCATGGCGAGTGAACTCGATGGCTTGAACCAAACACGTAAAGAGATCGAAGAGGGCATGAAGCAAGAAGCGATGGCTTTTTGTGAGCGCCTGGAATTTGGTAAAGACGACCTACCTTTTGGCTTAGCCCTGTTCCAACGTGATTGGCACCAAGGTGTGATTGGTATCTTGGCTTCGCGTATCAAAGACAAATACCACCGCCCAGTGATTGCGTTTGCAGATGGCGGCGAAGGCAGTATCAAAGGTTCATGTCGTTCAATTCCGGGTCTGCACATGCGTGATGCATTGGACCGAATTGATACACAAAATCCAGGCTTGATTCTTAAGTTTGGTGGCCACGCAATGGCGGCCGGCTTAACCATCATGGAAAAGGACTTTGAACGCTTCAGCAAGCTGTTTAATGATGTTGTGAAGAATGAACTTGGAGAAACCGCACTGAAGGGCATTATCTTGTCTGATGGTGAGCTGTTACCAGAAGAGTTCTCGATGCACACCGCTGAAACGCTGCGTTCAGGTGGCCCGTGGGGACAAGCTTTCCCTGAGCCAATCTTCGATGGTGAGTTTAAAGTTCTGCACCAAAAGCTGGTGGGTGAAAAACACCTTAAGTTGATGCTCGAGCCGCTCTACAAAGGTCACCCTACCAATGTGATGATTGACGGTATTGCCTTTAACGTCGACCTACGTCGCTGGCCTGATGCCTCGGTGAAAACCGTTCACCTTGCATTTAAGCTCGATATCAACGAATTTCGCGGCAACCAATCGTTGCAGCTAATGATTGATCATATCGAAGCCAAATAGTTATTTTGGGCTCAATAATGCTCATCATATAGCGCCAAATTCAACAAGCTCTGTTCAAAAACAGGGCTTGTTTTCCTTCCTGACCTTACAAATTTTACGTGTTTTTTCTGCCTGTCAATTTTATATCCCATTAAGTTGTTGAATCTTGGTTCACCACTCTAAAAAATTCTGTATCTCCGTCACACTTTTGAGTACAATTCTTCGGTTAAATTCTACTCATAAATGATGAGCTAAAATGTTTGAAATCAATCCTATAAAAAACCGTCTGCAGGATGTGTCTAAGCGCACAAATATCCTGAGGGGGTATCTTTGACTATGACGCTAAGAAAGAGCGTCTAGAAGAAGTAAACGCAGAATTAGAACAACCGGATGTATGGAACGAACCTGAGCGTGCTCAAGCGTTAGGTAAAGAACGTTCTGCATTGGAAGCGGTAGTAGAAACGATCGACCAACTTGACCAAGGTGTTGAGGATGTTGATGGCCTATTAGAGCTTGCGGTTGAAGAAGAAGATCAAGAAACGTTCGATGAAATTGAACCAGAACTGGCCGAGCTTGAAGCTAAGCTAGAGAAACTGGAATTCCGTCGTATGTTCTCTGGTGATCACGATGCATCAGATTGCTACATCGATTTACAGTCAGGTTCGGGCGGTACAGAAGCTCAAGACTGGACTTCAATGATGTTGCGTATGTACTTACGTTGGGCAGATTCGAAAGGCTTCAAGACTGAAGTTATCGAAGTGTCTGATGGCGATGTTGCTGGCCTTAAAGGCGCAACGGTACGTATCTCTGGTGAGTATGCTTACGGTTGGTTACGCACAGAGACTGGTGTTCACCGTCTAGTTCGTAAGTCACCATTTGATTCAAGTGGTCGTCGTCATACTTCATTTGCATCTGCGTTTATCTATCCTGAGATTGATGACAACATTACGATCGACATTAATCCTTCTGACTTACGTATTGACGTATACCGTGCCTCTGGCGCTGGTGGTCAGCACGTAAACACCACGGAATCGGCGGTACGTATTACTCACGTTCCGACTAACACCGTGGTTCAGTGTCAGAATGACCGTTCGCAGCATAAGAACAAAGATCAAGCGATGAAGCAGCTACGTGCTAAGCTTTTTGAACTTGAGATTCAAAAACAAAATGCTGAAAAACAAGCGAGCGAAGAGACGAAATCAGACATCGGTTGGGGCAGTCAAATCCGCTCTTACGTACTGGATGATTCTCGTATCAAAGATTTACGCACCGGCATCGAAAACCGTAATACTCAAGCGGTTCTTGACGGTGACTTAGACAAGTTTATTGAAGCTAGCCTGAAATCAGGTCTGTAAGCTTTATCAACTATTAAGCTTTACCAATAATATTGGTAAAAATGCCTATATTTGCAAAAATATAGCGGTCCAAATTTTAAAAGCAGGGTACATCTCTAATGACTGATGCTGTTCAAAACGAAAACGCACAAGAAGCTTCTTCACCTGAAGAGAACAAACTAATCGCTGAGCGCCGCAGCAAGCTGGATCACATCCGCCAAAACTGCAAAGCTAACGGTCACCCAAATGACTTCCGTCGTGAGCACCTAGCTGGCGATCTTCAAGCGGAATTCGGTGAGAAGACTAAGGAAGAGCTAGAAGAGCTTAACCACATCGTTGCGATCGCTGGTCGTGTTATGGCGAAGCGTGGTCCATTCCTTGCGATTCAAGAAACTTCTGGTCGTATCCAAGCATACGCAGCGAAAGACGTACAAAAAGTACTGAAAGAGAAGTACCAAGGCCTAGATATCGGTGACATCATCGGTGTTAAAGGTGCGCTTCACAAATCAGGTAAAGGCGACCTTTACGTGAACATGGAAGAGTTTGAATTGCTGACTAAAGCACTTCGTCCTCTACCAGAGAAGTTCCATGGTCTAACTGACCAAGAGATGCGTTACCGTCAGCGTTACGTTGACCTAATCGTGAACGAAGACTCTCGCAATGCATTCATCGTGCGTTCTAAGCTTGTATCTTCAATCCGCAACTTCATGAGCGCTAAAGGCTACCTAGAAGTTGAAACGCCAATGATGCACGTGATCCCGGGTGGCGCAACTGCACGTCCATTCATCACTCATCACAATGCACTAGACATCGACATGTACCTACGTGTTGCACCTGAGCTTTACCTTAAGCGTCTAGTGGTTGGTGGTTTTGATCGTGTATTCGAGATCAACCGTAACTTCCGTAACGAAGGTCTATCTCCACGTCACAACCCAGAATTCACAATGATGGAATTCTACCAAGCGTACTCTGACTACAAAGACCTTATGGATCTGACAGAAGAGATGCTAAGCACGGCAGCAATGGACGTTCTTGGTTCTACTTCTATGCCTTACGGTGACGAAACGGTTGAGTTCGGTGGCACTTACGCTCGCATGAGCATGTTCGATGCAATCAAACACTACAACCCTGAGCACGCTGAGATTCAAGCGCTAACAGAAGCAGACCTACAAGACCGCGAGAAGATGGTTGCTATCGCAAAATCTGTACACGTAGACGTAGAAACGTTCTGGACATGTGGTCAGCTTCTAGAAGAGATCTTTGGTGAAACGGCTGAGCCTCAGCTAATTCAACCAACGTTCATCACTGGCTACCCAGCGGACATTTCTCCTCTAGCACGTCGTAGCGATGACAACCCATTCTTCACAGACCGTTTTGAGTTCTTCATCGGTGGCCGTGAAGTAGCGAATGGTTTCTCTGAGCTTAACGATGCACAAGACCAAGACGAGCGTTTCAAAGCGCAAGTTAACGCGAAAGACGCGGGTGATGACGAAGCGATGTACTACGATGCAGACTACATTACTGCACTAGAGCACGGCCTACCGCCAACAGCGGGTCAAGGTATCGGTATCGACCGTCTAGCAATGCTATTTACAAACACGCACACAATCCGTGACGTGATCTTGTTCCCGGCAATGCGTCCACAAGCGTAATTCTCGCTTTTAGGGCGTAACAGCCTATGTAATAAAAAAGCCACCTTCGGGTGGCTTTTTCTGTTTTTGGGCTTCAAAACCTAGTCTGTACCGCACTCTTGATTCGAAAAATCGTTATTTCTGACATAGTCTTACTATTGAGACATAAAATCTAAGATAGTCTCACTACTATACGTCTCTGCGATGAATACGATCTCGCGGCATTTTGTCGAATGATGAAGCAGTGACTCGTATTAGTCTGATTTAAATAAAAATAGAATAAGGAAGAAGGATGGGAACTCAATTTAAGATGGATTCCTTACCAGGTTCTCTTATCGTCGTTGGTGGTGCGTACGAACCCTGGTTATCAGTGTTAGAACAAGTGGGTTGGCAGTGTACCCAGTGTGCAGATTTACGAAAAGCCGATGCCTTGATTGCTGATATTGGCCCATGTATTGGCATTGTCGATCTTAGTCATGATGAGTTCAGTCTCAATGGTATTGCTAACCTTGTGAGCAATAACAAGCAGGTGAGATGGCTCGCCTTTATCCGTGAATCTCAATTAAGCTCTGATACGATCTGCCA
This sequence comes from Vibrio sp. 1CM8B, assembly GCF_023161685.1. NCBI lineage: Bacteria > Pseudomonadati > Pseudomonadota > Gammaproteobacteria > Vibrionales > Vibrionaceae > Vibrio > Vibrio sp. 1CM8B. Next base: position 56,629 of record NZ_JALNTU010000006.1, on the reverse strand, counting down.
GTTTATCGTCAACTTCTGTATCGACTTTTTCACGGCACCAATCCCAGATGCTCAATTGCTGAGTACCATTGGTCACCAACTGGGTATGCTTAAGCTTGAGCAGAAGGTATGGCCAAACTACGGCATCAATAACAACATGGGGCTTCTAGGCGATTCTGTGGCCGTGAAGCGCTTGAGAGACCAAGTAAAGCGTATTGGGCCGACGGATGTCAGTATCTTGATTTATGGCGAGAGTGGGGCTGGTAAAGAGACGATTGCACGCTCGATTCATCAAAATTCGTCGCGAGCACAGAAACCATTTTTAACGGTTAACTGTCGTGCCTTGTCTGAGATGAGAATAGAAGCCGAGGTGTTTGGCATATCAGCACAGCCAGCGACTGCGCCTTGTATGTTGGAAGAAGCCGATGGCGGAACCATCTTGCTCAATGATGTTTTGGCGATGCCACGCAATCAACAACTGAATCTGCTGCGCTTTCTGCAAGAAGGTAAGATTGAAACCGCGAATGGACCGAAATCCGTTGATGTGCGTATTCTGGCCGCGAACTCCTCTGATATCGAGAAGGCGTTGATCGAGGGCGATTTCAATGAAGAGCTTTATCATTATATCAATGTTCTGCGTATTCATGTTCCGAGCTTAAAAGAACGTGTGAGCGATATTTCAGTACTGGCGAATCATTTTCTACGTGAGTACTCGAAAGAGTTTAATGCTCAAGCGAAGAGCTTCTCAGACGATGCTATCCGTTCGATGAATCGATACCATTGGCCTGGAAATGTGCGTGAGCTGATGAATCAGATTAAGCGTGTTGTGTTGATGTCTGATGCTGTGATCATTGAGGATCACCAACTGGATTTACCAAAACAGAATGATGAACGCCGAAGCTTGAAGAGTATTCGAGAGCGCTCAGAGCGCGATGCGTTGTTAATTGTTTTGGAATCTTACGGTGGTCAGGTTTCGTTGGCAGCTAAGGAGCTCGGTGTATCACGAGCGACGATGTACCGCTTGCTGAATAAACACAGCCTAATCTCTGAAGGGGTTGTTTAGACTCTTTTCTACATGACTTTATTCAGTCACCGTAAATTAAAGGCCACGTATCTACGTGGTTTTTTTGTTTCTGAAGGGTAGTCCGTTGTTTTCTAGCTCATCCCTAAGAGAGATATGCTGCGATTTTATATAATCATAGTGAATATGTTATATGTAGATGAATATGCAACTGATATTTCAGGCGAATGCATTGTTTTAAAAATGTTAACCAATTATCGGTTGAATAATATACTCACTTGGTTAGACTTTAACCGTGAAAGCAACGTTTTAACAAAGACTTGTCTGCTTTTACTACCCCATTTCTTTTTGGATTTTTTAGTTAGCTTGGAGGCGCAAATGAAACATTTCGATTTTATACAGCATGTTTGCGCGTCGTTTGATCCGTGTACTGACATGGTGACTGAAATGTCACATACATCAGCCATGGCCGATCGAAACACCCAAGATAAACCTAACTAATAGATCCGTACCCTTATTTGGCTGCGGAAAAATAGCAGCTAAGTGAGAAGCCCTCATACTATCTAACACGCTATTTTTCCTCAGTTGATTCAACAACTGGAGAGTTATTATGCGTCACTCAGTATATTTAAAATTAGCAACAGTCCTTATCCGTGCCGATCTTCGTCGTGAAGAGCGTGAATGGCAACGAAAAGTTCGTCGTAGTTCATATGATCTGCCATGGAACAATACTCACTTATTAAGAGATATTGGTCTTGAAGCTGACGGTCGACCGATTGGTTTTTCTGAACCAGAAGTCGTCACTATTGAACGTCGAGTACGTCACCTTCGTCGTGTCTTAAGTGCACGAATACCGACGTAATCTGCGGGGTTGATAGCACCTTTCAACCCCTAAGATAATTCACAGTGATAGTTATGGCGTCGAAAGGGCAAACTTTTGAACTAGAACTGGCCAAAAAAGAGAAGCGCTTGCTTCTCTTTTTTGCTTTTTTAAGCCGAGATCTGTGCTTTTTTAAGTCGTTATCTAGTAAAGGAAAAGAGTTCTACTAAGCTTTATAGAGCAAGGGAGGTCGGCTATGCAAAAGCATCAATTAGACATGTGGTTACATGGAGAGCACAAAGACTCATATCAAACACCGAAAGTGTACGTTATTGGCTGTTCTGATATCTCAGAATATCTACTCGCGGTGGAGTACAAACACAAGCTAGAACCGGTAAAGCAAGACGGCGAGCCGCTTCACTTCGGATCCTTGGATCAAGTGAAAGAGGAGTTACTCCGGCTCGGCTTTGAAAAGGCGTATCTTCGCTTACACAACGCCTATGATGAGTTTGGTAATGAGCCAAGCCAAAGCTACTGTGATATTGAACTGGCGCTCAAACCTCATTAAGAGGCGTTTGTAGCGAGATATTGATTCTAATTCCAGACTGTTTTGTAACGCACTGATAGTTTAGGCTATCGAGTCTAGATTAAACGATCTATGCGTAATGTGTTGTCAGTAATTTATGGGTGAATTGAGTTCGCAGATAGAAACCACGTGGTTTAGTTTTGATAGGTTTTCCACTTGCACCGTAAGCTTCAGTTAACACGCGACTGTTGGCTGCTTTTGGACGTAAATGCAGTGCTTCACCGTGTCTTGCTGTTATCTGTTCAACATTGCCTAAAACGATCAACTCCATCAGTTCTTCCCAATCTCTTTTCAAGAGTTCGTCTTCAGCTTGGCTAGGTGTCCATAATAATGGGGATCCTACATGCCTCTCCGCTAGCGGGATCTCTCTTTCTCCCTCGACAGGGATCCACAACACCTTAGACAGCTTGTTTCGAACGTGGCTGGTTTCCCAAGTTATGCCTTGCACGCCCATCAAAGGCGCAACGCACACAAAGGTGGTTTCGAGTGGCTTGCCAGAATAGCCAATCGGAATGCTTTTTAGTTCTATCCCGAGCTTGGCAAAATCTTGTTCTGGCTTACTGCCTGCAGGCGCACCCAAGTGCCATTCCAATAGCTGCCCAACCCAGCCTTTATCACGCTTAAGGTCGTTTGGCATCATCATCTCGGCTTCGTCGGCGAGCTCTTTAAAGGTCATTCCGGCGATGGCATACGCGCGCTCTAACAGCTCTTGTTGTGTTTGTGGTTCTGGTTTCATAATAAAAGGCATGATCAAAAAAACGATTTTATCAGAAGTTATCACCAAATGCCGACTGGTTAAGAAATGATCTCCTTGCGATAGAAGGGATCAAACTCAGGGTTATCCACAGGACATAAAGGTAATTAATTGAAATATTAATTTAGTGGATAAATAAACAGGGGTTTATGGTGGATAAAATGCTTGCCAAATGGGGTTCAAAATGAATCTTTCACTTAGTAGTGTGGATAAACATCGGAGTGGTTGATCTTTAACCATGTCAGGTTTCTGAAAGATCTTTTACATTTCTAATGTTTTTTTAAACCAAAATATTATTTTAATTATATGATTTATATAAAAATAAATTAGGTTTTATTGATTTGTCGTTTTTGGTGTTGATGAATCTATGGATTAAAAAAAACGATTGCGGGTAATTCTTCACATAGTTATTCACAGAAAAGGTGAATAAATGTGGTCTATGTCTCACTATTGTGTGGGTAACTAGAATTTGAGCAAAACTTATCCATATTCCTAGTTATTATTCATAAATATAGCGCTTATCACGTCACTAAGTTTGCTCCGATTGGGGATATGTGGAAAAATCAGAGTAATTAAAAATTTAGATAGAGGTTGGCCAGTGATAGATGGCGATGGTTACCGATTAAATGTTGGTATTGTAATCTGTAACAACCATGGTCAGGTCTTCTGGGCTAAACGATACGGGCAACATTCATGGCAATTCCCTCAAGGGGGAATAGATGAAGGTGAGACTCCGGAACAGGCAATGTACCGCGAGTTGTATGAAGAGGTTGGCCTTACTAAAAAGGATGTAAAGATCGTCGCGACAAGTCGTCATTGGTTACGCTACAAGCTACCCAAACGACTGGTTCGGTGGGATTCTAAACCTGTCTGTATTGGACAAAAACAGAAGTGGTTCCTTTTGCGCTTAGATTGCGATGAATCGCATATCAATATGCAGCGTGGAAGTACACCTGAGTTTGATGGTTGGCGTTGGGTGAGTTACTGGTACCCAGTTCGACAAGTTGTTTCTTTCAAGCGAGATGTTTACCGTCGAGCGATGAAAGAGTTCGCATCTTTAGCAATGCCGTTTAAAGAGCGAAAAATAAAAGGAAAGCGCAAATTGCGTAGAGGTTAAGCATGCTCAGTCAACTAAGGGAAATAGTTGAACACGTATCAAGAGTTGAAGATGTGTCGACGGCTCTTGATATTTTGGTTAAAGAGACATGCAGTGCGATGCAGACGGAATGTTGCACCGTGTATTTGGCAAATAATGATATGCAGCGCCTTGAGTTGATGGCAACTCAAGGCCTGATCTTCAAAGGCAATAGCATTCACATTGGTTTTGACGAAGGTCTGGTTGGTCTTGTTAAAAGAAGTGCTGAACCTATCAACCTTGCACAAGCCTCTGCTCACCCTGCTTATAAGTTTTTTCCAGAGCTTGGAGAAAACGTCTATCACTCTTTTCTCGGTACTCCGATTATCCACCGCAAGCAAGTGCTCGGTGTATTGGTCATTCAACAGAAGACCCCGCGTTTATTTAGTGAGATGGAAGAATCCTTCCTTGTCACGCTCTCTGCACAACTTGCCGTTATTGTGGCGCACGCCCAAACTCAAGGCCATTGGCTGTTAGAGCAACAGAAGCTACCTGCGACTAAAGGTATTGCCGCTTCATCGGGCGTGGCGATTGGTGACTTATGGTGGGATAACACTCAGCCTGAACTCACCGATGTTTATCCTGCTTCGACGCTCAATGTAGAGAGAGAGCATGAGTTGTTGGCGGTAGCGGTTGAAAACGCCCTCAATGACTTTAAGCGCATGCGAAAGCGCTTAGATAGCGAAATCAATAAAGACGCGCTGGCGATCTTTGACCTGTTTACTCACTTACTCAACGATCCAATGTTGCGTAAGGATCTAAAAAGCCAAATTCAGAAAGGCGATAAAGCCGATTGGGCATTAAGACAGGTTGTTGAAAGCTATTCGAATCGCTTTGCTCGTATGTCCGATGTGTATCTTCGTGAGAGAGCACAAGACATCCGAGAGCTCGGACAAAGGCTGCTCTATTTCCTCCACAACTCTGAACATGAACTTCGCACGTTAGATAAGCCGATTATTCTAGTGGTTCGTGAGTTAACCGCTTCGGTATTAGCGTCTATTCCAAAAGAAAAGCTCTTGGCGGTTATTTCTTTGGAAGGGGCGGCGAACTCGCACGCAGCGATTTTATCTCGAGCGCTTGGCATACCTTCAGTCATGGGGGTAAACCTTAACTTAGCTCAAGCTAATGGTAAGCGAGCGATTGTTGATGGGTATAGCGGTGAGATCTTTATCGAGCCGACTAAAAGCCTGCTCAAAGAGTATCGAGGGCTGATTCTAGAAGAGAGTGAGCTCTCCTCTATGGTCAATCGTGAACTGTACCTTCCGGCAAAAACCCAAGACGACAAGCAAGTCGAGATCCTGCTTAATGCGGGCTTGAGTGCAGACACTAACATCGCTATCAACCAAGGCGTTGATGGCGTAGGGCTGTATCGAACTGAAATCTCTTTCTTGTTGCAGCAAAGATTCCCGTCAGAGGACGAACAATTCAAGCAGTATCGCTCTGTGCTGGCAAGCTACCCAGAGAAACAAGTGGTGATGCGTACACTCGATATCGGTGGTGATAAGGCCTTACCGTATTTTCCTATCGAAGAGGACAATCCATTCCTTGGTTGGCGTGGTATTCGTTTTACGCTCGATCATCCAGACATCTTTATTATTCAGTTACGTGCCATGCTACGTGCGAGTTGTGAAAGCCATAACTTGAGTATTTTGCTGCCGATGATCTCAGGTGCTCAGGAATTGGATGACGCGCTACAGCTGATTGAACAAGCGTATGATGAAGTGCATGATCTTGATAACCGAGTGCGTATGCCTCGCGTTGGTATCATGATTGAAGTGCCATCCATGCTGTACATACTGCCGCTGATTGCGCATAAGGTCGACTTCGTTTCAGTCGGTACCAACGACTTAACCCAATATTTATTAGCGGTTGATCGGAACAATTCACGAGTATCCGATGTCTATGAATCAATGCACCCTGCAGTGATCATGGCATTAAAACAAATTCATGATACTTGTAAGCAATATCAATTACCTGTGTGTATTTGTGGCGAGTTAGCCGGTGACCCGATGGGCGCGCTGCTATTGATTGGGTTGGGGTATGAGACGTTAAGTATGAATACCTCGAATGTCGCAAGAACCAAATATTTGATTCGTCAATCGAACTTGGCTGAATTACAGGATTTGGCAAATAAGGCACTTTCAAAACCGTATGGTAGTGACATCTATAGTATGATGCTGAACTATTTCGAAGAGCGTGAATTTACAGGCTTCATTCGAGCAGGTAAAAAATAGGATTTAACGTGTCATATGAACTGATAGGCTTGTTAGCAGGCCTTGGTGCTATTGTTGGTGTTTTAGCTGGCTTGCTAGGCATTGGTGGTGGTTTGCTGGTGGTTCCTGCCTTACTGTTTTTGCTTCCTAAAGCGGGTATCCCCCAAGAGTTTGCGATGCAAATGGCATTGGCTACCTCGTTATCAACCATCATCGTTACGTCAGGATCGTCTGCGATTAACCATCTAAAGTTGGGTAACGTAGAGATATTTGTCGTTAAATGGTTGATGCCAGGTGTAGTGATAGGTGGCTTCCTCGGTTCTTTCGTGGCCGATGTAATTCCAGCTCAATACCTACCAAAAGTCTTTGGTGTGATTGTGTTGGTATTGGCGTTGCAAATGCTGTTGTCGATTCGCTCTAAGAGCCAAAAATCGATGCCAGGTTCAGCTAAAACCGTGTTGTGTGGTGGCGGGATTGGTTTGGTATCAAGCTTAGCGGGCATTGGCGGTGGGTCTTTATCAGTACCTTTCCTTAACCATCACGGTGTGGAAATGCGTAAAGCCGTCGGTTCATCTTCGGTATGCGGTTGTGTTATCGCGATTTCGGGAATGCTAGGTTTCATTTGGCATGGATCTTCTGTCGATGATCTTCCTGCATATAGCTTAGGTTATGTTTATCTGCCGGCTTTGATCGCGATATCTTGTACCTCAGTTTTGACCACTCGAGTAGGTGCGAAACTGGCCACTCAATTGCCAACCCCAGTGCTGAAGAAATTCTTTGCGGTATTTTTAATGTTTATAGCAGCCACAATGCTGCTGTAGTGTCTTTTCTGTTAGCCATTGAGCTAACCGTTAATCAATTTAGATAGAGAGCCAAGTATGTCTCAGGGTTTTATCGAATTCCCAAATATCGATCCTGTTCTTATTGAACTAGGACCAATCTCAGTTCGTTGGTACGGCCTAATGTACCTTGTCGGTTTTATGTTTGCTCTTTGGTTAGCAAATCGCCGAGCTGACCAACCAGGTAGCGGTTGGACTCGAGAGCAAGTATCAGACTTACTGTTTGCTGGCTTTCTAGGTGTGGTGCTGGGTGGTCGTATTGGCTACGTACTTTTCTACAACTTTGATCTTTTCCTAGCAGACCCACTGTATCTATTTAAGGTATGGACTGGCGGTATGTCTTTCCACGGTGGCTTGCTTGGTGTTATTACTGCCATGTTTTGGTATGCCAAAAAGAACGGTCGAACCTTCTTTGGTGTGGCAGACATGATTGCACCATTGGTGCCATTTGGTTTAGGTATGGGACGCTTAGGTAACTTCATGAACAGCGAGCTTTGGGGCCGTGTGACTGATGTGCCATGGGCGATTGTGTTCCCTAACGGTGGTCCACTTCCTCGTCACCCATCTCAACTTTACGAGATGGCGCTTGAAGGTATTGTACTGTTCTTCATCTTGAACTGGTTTATCAAAAAGCCGCGTCCTCTTGGTTCTGTATCAGGGTTATTCCTAGCAGGATATGGTACATTCCGCTTCTTAGTAGAATACGTACGTGAACCTGATGCTCACCTAGGTTTGTTCGGTGGATTTATCTCTATGGGACAAATTTTGTCACTGCCAATGGTTATCATCGGTGTGCTGATGATGGTGTGGGCATACAAACGTGGTCACTACAAAGACGAATTACCACAACAAACGAAGTAAGGAATTGGTGTGAAACAGTATTTAGATCTCTGTCAGCGTATCGTTGATGACGGTACTTGGATTGAAAATGAACGCACGGGCAAGCGCTGCCTAACCGTGATCAATGCTGACCTTGAATATGATGTTGGTAATAACCAATTCCCACTGGTAACAACGCGTAAAAGCTTTTGGAAAGCCGCAGTTGCTGAACTGCTTGGCTATATCCGTGGTTACGATAATGCTGAAGATTTTCGTAAGCTAGGGACTAAAACTTGGGATGCGAACTCGAACCTGAACGAAGCATGGCTAAATAATCCTTACCGCAAGGGTGAAGATGACATGGGCCGTGTTTATGGCGTTCAAGGACGTGCATGGGCAAAACCTGATGGCGGTCATATCGACCAACTGAAGAAGATTGTTGATGCTCTAACGAACGGCATTGATGACCGTGGCGAGATCTTAAACTTCTATAACCCAGGCGAGTTCCACATGGGGTGCTTACGTCCGTGTATGTACAGCCATCACTTTTCTCTACTTGGTGACACTCTGTACCTAAACAGTACTCAACGCTCTTGTGATGTGCCCCTAGGCCTGAACTTCAACATGGTTCAAGTGTATGTCTTCCTAGCGATCATGGCGCAAATCACGGGCAAGAAAGCTGGCGTGGCTTACCATAAGCTTGTGAATGCTCATATCTACGAAGATCAACTTGCACCCATGCGTGATATCCAGTTAAAGCGTGAGCCGTTAGCTGGCCCAACATTCCATATCAATCCTGAGATTAAGTCTCTAGAAGATTTGGAAACGTGGGTAACGATGGATGACTTCTGGGTTGAAGGTTACGAATGCCACGAAGCGATTAAGTACCCATTCTCGGTTTAATCTCACTCGCTTTGTTTGATTGAAAGGCTGCCTCTGTGCAGCCTTTTTATTTGTTATGCTTGGCTTGCTTACTATTTGTAAAACCAATAATCTTGAGTGGTCTTTTCTAACTACAGAACTACTATGACTCGCTCGCATTGCTTTGTATTGCAACACGACTTTCCTATTACTTTCTACCCTGATAAAAATCAGTTAGTGGTGGATAGTGAAGCGATTCATTTAGAGCCATTGCAGGCAAAGTTGCTCAGCTATTTCATCGAAAATCGCGGGCAAGTGGTTAGCACTCAACAGATAGCCGCGGATGTGTGGCAAAGAACTCAAGTGTCTGACAACTTGGTCAGACAGGTCATCAGCTTGCTGCGCAGTCAGCTTCAGGATAAGTCACGCCCGTATCGGATTATTCAGACTATTCCTAAGCAAGGTTACCTGTTCGATGTTGAGGTGTTTCAGCCGAGCGTAGAACCAACTCCCGTTGAGGACGTCTCTCTGCCTGAATCTGAATCTGAATCTGAATCTGAACCTTTTGTTGCTAAATCCAAAAAGAAAATCATCGCCCTGATTACAACCGCAGTATTCTCAGTTGGCTTAATAGCAACTTGGGCGTGGCAACCCGATCTCCCAACCAATGACACAGCTGTTATTTCTGCTAATCAAAGTGATGTGATTCCTGTTTATATCCATGACATAACACTCGATTCTGCGAACGATTATGAGATGTCAGAAAGCGTTTATAACTATCTTTTCTACGGGCTGAACTCGGCAAAAAACTTATCGGGTTACCACTTTTCTCAGCTATCGAAGCAGGGTAAGCAATCACTTGCCAATAATGGTGTTGAGCTCAAAGGTTGGCTCAAGCAAAAGGGTGGAGAGTATGTACTGAGCGTGCTTGTACAAAATAACCGCCAACCCAATCAAAGTCAGAAAGTGGAAAAGCGCTTTAGCCAAGATAATTTCTTCGATGCCATTGGGGATGTGATTCTCGAGATCAAAGCCATTATTGCTCCAATCAGCTCAGAATACGGTGTGGCAAGTCATCGAGTGACCTCTATTGATAACTACGATGATTGGAGTGTTATCTCTGAGGGGATATCGTTGTTCTACCAAGGAAAAGGTGGTCAGCCATTTGAGGAAATAGCACTTCAGTTGGATACGATTCAACAACAAGGGCGAGATAATTATCTGGTCAATGCGTTACTGTCGTATTCGGAATCTTTGGCTTATTTGCAAAATCATGAGCAAGAAGATCGCGAACACGCACTGCAACTGGCAAGGCAAGCCTTCGAGATGAACCCACGTTGTGACATCGCTAATCTTACCTTGGGTCTTGCATTGTTAATCAACCAACACGCCAATCAAGCTTTCCCTTACCTTTTTTATGCGGCCGAAAGTACACCGAGCCCAATCAGTTTTTATCTGCTCAGTGTGACTGACAAGCTGTCGGACAACCCAAAAGGTTCGCAATACAACTATCAACGCTATACCGAAGTGCAAAAGGAGCATGACGGTCAACTGTTTGATCTTATTGAATCTTTATAAAAAACAAACCTTTCCTAAACCACGAAATTCGTTTTTAAGCGAAAGTGTTTCGTGAGAGCTGATGGCAACGGCACTTGCCGCAAGGTGCCCTTGTGCCAACAGGCTTCTCAACATGTTTGATTATTGTTTGGACTCAGGCTCGATTGCCTTGCATCAAGCGTAAAAACACCGACTTCCACATACTGATCACCAAATCATTCATTATTTGGGGTACACACATGTTGAAGAAGTTTGCTTTTCAGATCATTCCAATTCAGATCTTCTTATTCGTCTTTTGGTTCAAAAATGGCTTTATCGATAAAGTGATGGGCGTGCTACTTGGCTTCGTTACACCCGATACTGCTTATGCGGGAGACACTTGGACTGGCTGGAAAGGCTACATTGTTGGCACTTGGGATAAGAGCCAAATCGGTCATGCTCTGCTGAGCCCAACGTTCGATTTTATGTTCCCGATTCTGATTGCATTGCAATGCGTGCCATTTTTATTGGTTATTCGCTCGGTACTTGCCGGTGAGTTCATGGTGGGCAAAGAGCGTCCGTGGTTACTCTATGCTGCCTTTGCTTCTCTGTTTGTGACGACTTGTATGGCTTTCACTCAAACCATCACAGGCGCAAGCGACGGGCAGTATCTATGGCAACTTATCGGCTTTGGCATGGTTGCCATTATGTATCTGCGTAATGAGCAAGGTAAGTAGGGTAGCTAGATGCGAGTACACGAGATGCGGGATATGAAGAGCGTGTTTAGATTTGAGTCAGTGAGATACTGAGTATCAAACGCAGATAATTAGAGGCAGTTACTTTTCGTTACTCGTTTACCCGAATCTCGTATCTGCTTTTAACGCGTCATTCCCTAGACTGACGAAGGAAGGAGTAGGGAATCTCGGGATGTTATGTGTTAGGCAGATTCCCTATCACGCTCGTACCTCGCAGTAGGGAATGACGGATGTTTAGATACGAGTAAACGAGATGCGGGATACGAAGAGCGTGTTTAGATTTGAGTCAGTGAGATACTGAATATCAAACGCAGATAATGAGAGGCAGTCGCTTTTCGTTACTCGCTACCCGAATCCCGTATCTGCTTTTGCTCTTTGTTACTCGTTCACTCGTATCTGTTCCTTAAAAGAAAAAGCCCGCAACCTAGGAGGTTGCGGGCTTTGCTATAAGCGATGTTTATTTTGCTATTAAGCGGTAAGAGCTAACACGCTACCAGGCAGTACAAGGAATACCGCAACAAGGTAACCAGCCACTACAGCTTTGTTCTTCACAGCCATGTCTGAAATCAAGTCAGCGGCTTTAACAGGTAGTTCACGTAGGAACGGAATACCGAAGATGAATACCGTTGCCATGATGTTGAACACCAAGTGTACTAGAGCAATTTGTAGTGCGAATACTGCGAACTCACCAGACACTGCTGTAGCTGCAAGTAGAGCCGTAATACATGTACCGATGTTTGCACCCAGAGTGAATGGGTAAACGTCACGTACTTTAAGAACACCTGAACCTACTAGTGGAACCATCAAGCTTGTTGTCGTAGAAGAAGACTGAACAAGGATAGTCACGATAGAGCCAGAAGCGATACCGTGGATTGGACCACGACCGATTGCGTTCTTTAGAATCTCACGAGCACGACCAACCATTAGGCTCTTCATCAGCTTACCCATTACAGTGATAGCTACGAAGATAGTTGCGATACCAAGAACGATAAGCATGATGCCGCCAACAGTGTCGCCAAATGTTGATAGAGGCTCTTTAATCGCACTTACTACTGGTTTAGTGATTGGCTTGATGAAGTTAAGACCACCCATGCTCATATCACCTGTTGCTAACATCGGAGATACCAACCAGTGAGAAATCTTCTCTAGAATACCAAACGCCATCTCTAGTGGTAGGAAGATAGCAACGGCTAATAGGTTAAAGAAGTCGTGGATTGTCGCACTTGCGAATGCACGTTTGAACTCTTCTTTACAACGAACGTGACCAAGGCTAACTAGCGTATTGGTTACCGTAGTACCAATGTTAGCACCCATGATCATAGGAATTGCTAGCTCAACAGGTAAACCACCTGCCACAAGGCCAACGATAATTGAAGTAACTGTACTTGATGATTGAATAAGCGCTGTTGCTACTAAACCAATCATTAAGCCTGCAACTGGGTGTGAAGCAAATTCGAAAAGAACCTTTGCTTGCTCGCCTGTTGCCCATTTGAAGCCTGTACCAACCATTGAAACTGAAAGTAATAGTAGGTAAAGCATGAATGCCAAGTTAGCCCAGCGTAGCCAACGAGTAGTGCTCGAGATAGGCGCTGCTGCAGTAGTAGCTTGGTTCATAATGTTTTCTCCATTGGACCGTTTAAGTCTGTGTTTGGTCTGTTTGTTTAATCTGAGCGTGATGTTAGAGGGGAAATATTTCAGTAATATTACATTTTGGTTTAGGTGCGACTTTTTTGTGATGATTTACTCTTTAAATATTCCCATAGCTAATGTGGTTATTTTAAGTTGTTGTTTTAATTTAATTTTTAACAGTAATTCTATAGGTGATATAGATCTTAAAAGTTAGATAAAAATTGAAAATAATCGCTGAAATATTACATTATGAAATCAGACACTTCGAGAAAATAAGTGGTAAATCTATGTTTGTTTAGGTTTTTCCGAGTTTGTTGAGTGGCGGTGTCATATTTGATATAAAAGGGTATCTACTCTTTTATTACGGCACATCTATGTCGCATCTCAACTACAACCATCTGTATTACTTCTGGATGGTTTGCAAGCAAGGCTCTGTTACTAAAGCTGCAGAAGCCCTATTTCTAACACCACAAACGGTAACGGGGCAGATAAAAGCCTTGGAAGAGCGCATGGATGGCAAGTTGACCAAGCGTAATGGCCGAAGTGTGGAGCCTACAGAGCTTGGGCAACTGGTCTTTAAATATGCCGATCGTATGTTTGGCTTGAGTTACGAGATGCTGGATATCGTGAATTACAGCCAGCACTCTAATATTCTGTTTGATGTTGGCGTCGCGGATGCGCTCTCTAAAAGGCTCGTCAGTAAGATATTGATGTCGACCATCCCTCCAGATAACAGCATTCATTTACGCTGTTTTGAATCGACCCATGAAATGCTACTTGAGCAACTATCTCAACATAAGCTCGATATGATTTTGTCTGACTGTCCGGTGGACTCTAGTCAAAGCCCGGGCCTGTTCAGTAAAAAGTTGGGTGAGAGTGGAATGAGCTTTTTTAGTTCAGGTCAGGTTGAAGGTGTTAATTTCCCTGCTGTATTGGAGCAAAGAAAGCTTTTGATCCCTGGTAGCCGAACCTCAATGGGGCGTAAAGTGCTGCAATGGTTTGATAGACAAGGACTTAAGCCAGATATTTTAGGTGAGTTTGATGATGCCGCATTGATGAAGGCTTTTGCTCGTTACCATCATGACGCGATATTCTTAGCACCGACGCTTTATATGTCTGAAGTGGAAGAAGACACATCACTGCAACTATTAGGTGGTATTGAAGAATTAAAAGAGGAGTACTACGTCATATTTGCTGAGAGGATGATCCAACATCCAGCAGTAAAAAACGTATGTGACGCAGATTTTAGCAAATTGTTCGAATGAGTTAGTTTGTTAATGAATTGATATCGATTATCATAGTTCCACCATATGCCGGAAATACTGATAGCCCGTAGTTGGCGTAAAGGTTGTAGGGAGCCAAACTATGAACTTAAAAGAGATGGAGAAGAACTCAGCACAAGCTGTGATTCTACTTAAAGCCATGGCTAACGAGCGTCGCTTACAGATTTTGTGCCTATTACATGGTACTGAACTGTCGGTTGGGGAGTTGTGTGGCAAGTTGGAACTGAGTCAGTCTGCTTTATCTCAACATCTTGCTTGGTTGAGAAGAGATGGTTTGGTCGAAACTCGCAAAGAAGCTCAAACTGTGTATTACACATTGAGTAGTGAAGAAGTAAAAGCGATGATTAACCTACTGCATGGTATTTACTGCAAGTAGCTTATTGCTGGTGGGAGGGAGATTTCTTATCAGCGATAGAATGACACAAGGAAGTGTTAGTATTTCACATTGAACGTTAGTGTTTACCTATCTACCTATCTACCTATCTACCTATCTACCTATCTACCTATCTACCTATCTACCTATCTACCTATCTATCTACGTACCAATTTGCTTCTCTATTTATTTTTCTGATTGTTTGTTTTATCTATCTGCTTAAATTGTTTATCGGTCAGAAAAACGGCTGTTAGCACGTAAAATAAAAGCGTTACTCAAAATTTAGATATAAAAAAACCGGCCTAGGCCGGTTTTTTTCGTTTTGCGTTGTAATCAAATTTCTATTAAAGAGCTTTGATTGCAGCAGCGAAACGAGACTTATGACGTGCAGCTTTATTCTTATGAATAAGGCCTTTAGTCGCCATACGGTCAAGAAGTGGTGTAACTTCTACAAGAGCAGCAGTTGCAGCTTCTTTATCACCAGCTGCGATAGCTGCGATAGTCTTTTTCATGTAAGTGCGCATCATAGAACGACGGCTAGCATTGTGCTGGCGACGTTTCTCAGCTTGGATAGCGCGCTTCTTAGCAGATTTACTGTTTGCCAAGGGTCTAACTCCCAAAAACTTAGTTCGGTGACAATTTAAGGGCGAGGACTATCCCTCATTAGCGCTTAATTGTCAAATGATTTGTGCAAAAACCAATCGTAGCCAAACAAACTTTGGTATGGAAAGGTCATCGCGGTTAAGATGGCGGGGATTCTAACAGCATTTTTAGACCAATGCTAATAAATATGCTTCTTAGGACAGGATAGTATTTATCCTCGCTTGAAAGTAATCAACCAGTGTCAGAGGTTTCTGTGAGTAAACGACTATTAAAGTCAGGCCTGATTGTCAGCGCAATGACTTTTGTTTCCCGTGTATTGGGGCTAGTACGTGATGTAGTAGTAGCAAATTTGATGGGGGCAGGAGCGAGTGCCGACGTATTTTTCTTCGCTAATAAAATTCCTAATTTCTTACGTCGACTTTTTGCAGAAGGTGCGTTTTCTCAAGCGTTTGTTCCTGTATTAACGGAATATCACGCCGCTGGTGATAAAGATAAGACACGAGATTTAATTGCTAAGGTGTCGGGTACGCTCGGGGTTTTAGTTTCTATTGTCACCGTTATCGGGGTCTTGGGCTCTGGCGTGATCACCGCGATGTTTGGTGCGGGTTGGTTTATCGACTGGCTAAATGATGGCCCATCAGCGCCAAAATTTGAGCTAGCGAGCTTTATGCTCAAGATTACCTTTCCTTATTTATGGTTTATCACCTTTGTTGCTTTATCTGGTGCCATTCTTAATACATTAGGTAAGTTTGCGGTCTCTTCTTTTACCCCTGTGTTCTTGAACGTGATGATCATAGGCGCTGCGTGGTTTATTTCTCCTAATTTAGAACAACCAGAAATTGGCTTGGCCATTGGTGTGTTTCTTGGTGGCTTAGTCCAATTCCTTTTCCAAATGCCTTTCTTGATCAAAGCGGGTGTGTTGGTTAAGCCGAAGTGGGGTTGGCGAGATCCGGGCGTGGTTAAGATCCGCACATTAATGATCCCTGCTTTGTTCGGTGTATCGGTCAGTCAAATCAACTTATTGTTTGATACCTTTATTGCCAGCTTCCTCGCAACAGGCTCTATCAGTTGGTTGTACTACTCAGACCGACTGCTTGAATTTCCTCTCGGTTTATTCGGTATCGCGATTGCGACTGTGATTCTTCCTGCTTTATCTCGTAAACACGTAGATGCTCAAGGGGAAGGATTCGCGCATACCATGGACTGGGGCGTGCGCATGGTTTTGCTGCTTGGTATTCCTGCGATGTTAGGTCTTATCGTTTTAGCTAAACCAATGCTGATGGTGCTATTCATGCGCGGTGAGTTCTCTCCACACGATGTACAGCAGGCATCGATGTCATTGGTAGCTTACGCATCAGGCTTGCTTAACTTCATGTTGATTAAAGTTTTAGCTCCGGGTTACTACTCTCGCCAAGATACCAAAACACCGGTTAAGTACGGCATTATCGCTATGGTGACCAATATGGTGTTTAACGCGATCTTTGCTTATTTCTATGGTTATGTGGGTTTGGCGATTGCGACGGCACTGTCTGCCTTTGTGAATATGGCGTTGTTATATCGAGGATTACACCTTGCGGGTGTGTATCAATTAACTAAGACAACCTTGTTGTTCAGTGCCAAGTTAATTATCTCAGGTGTGGTGATGGTAGCGGCTATTTTATGGCAGCTGGATAATATGCAACATTGGCTTGAATGGAGCTTTAGCCAGAGAGCGCTGACATTAACAGGCTTGATTGGACTTGGTGGCTTTGTTTATATTGTTTCGGTACTGATTTTAGGTATCCGAGTAAAACATTTAAAAGCAGCGACAGATTAATACTGATTAGTATATAATCCGTCGGTTTCACACAATAAATGATGCAAATAACAGGTTTTAGCTGATCATAATGGAACTGATCCGAGGTATACACAATATTAAAGCGCAGCATCATGGCTGTGTATTAACCATAGGTAACTTCGATGGTGTTCATTTAGGACATCAAGAGGTTCTGAGTCAGGTTTCTAAACAAGCTGCAGCATTAGGGCTACCTTCTGTTGTTATGACGTTTGAGCCGCAGCCTATGGAGCTGTTTGCCCGAGATAGAGCGCCAGCACGTTTAACTCGCTTACGAGATAAATATGTGCAATTGAGCAAGCTAGATATCAGTCGCTTATTGTGTGTTAATTTTAATCAGTATTTTGCAAGTTTATCCGCGGAAGCGTTCATTAAGGATCTTTTGGTTGATAAGCTTGGTGTGAAGTTCTTGGTGGTTGGTGACGATTTTTGCTTTGGTAAAGGTCGCACTGGCAATTTCGCTATGCTCAAAGAGGCGGGCGAGAAGTACGGTTTTGAGGTGGTCAGCACCCAAAGCTATTGCTTAAACCAATTACGAGTAAGCAGTACTGAGATACGAAATGCATTAGCGGTCGATGACTTGGCTGCAAGTGCTACCATGTTAGGACGTGATTACAGTATTAGTGGTCGAGTGTCCCATGGTCGAAAACTAGGGAGAACTATCGGTTTCCCTACCGCTAATATTCCATTAAAGCGTTGTGTTTCTCCTGTATCGGGAGTGTATGTTGTTGAAGCTTTGGATATCGACGGTGTTCCTGTCGGTGGCGTGGCTAATATTGGACAACGACCAACAGTTAATGGGGTCAGGCAGCAATTAGAAGTGCATTTTTTTGACTTTAAAGCCAATTTATATGGTAAACAGTTAGAAGTACGACTTTTGCACAAACTACGCGACGAGATAAAATTTGAATCGTTCGACGCACTAAAGAATCAAATAGAATTGGATGCTGAAGCCGCAAGGGTGTGGCTGCTTCAGCTAAAGAATTAATCGGATGATTCCACCGGTTAACATAATGTCTAACTTCGCCCAATATAACGGAATTAAGAATCGATGAGTGATTATAAAGATACCCTGAACTTACCAGAAACAGGGTTCCCAATGCGCGGCAATCTGGCAAATCGTGAGCCAGAAATGCTGAAGCGTTGGTACAAAGAAGATCTTTACGGCGAAATCCGTAAGGCAAAGAAAGGTAAAAAATCTTTCGTACTGCATGATGGCCCTCCATACGCGAACGGCGACATTCACATTGGCCACGCGCTGAATAAGATTCTTAAAGACATTATTATCAAATCTAAGACCCTTTCTGGTTTTGATGCACCGTACATCCCTGGTTGGGACTGTCACGGTCTTCCAATCGAGCTAATGGTTGAGAAGAAGAAAGGTAAGCCTGGTCAGAAGATTTCGGCTGCTGAATTCCGCGAAGAGTGTCGTAAGTACGCTGCGGGTCAAGTTGAAGGTCAGAAAGAGAGCTTCAAACGTCTTGGCATCATGGGCGAGTGGGACAAACCTTACCGCACTATGGATTTCGGAACAGAAGCGAACATCATTCGTTCTCTAGGCAAAATCGCAGATAAAGGTCACCTTCTTAAAGGTTTTAAACCAGTTCACTGGTGTACTGACTGTGGTTCTGCTCTGGCTGAAGCTGAAGTTGAATACAAAGATAAAGTTTCTCCATCTATCGATGTGAAATTTACAGCAGCTGACGAAGCGGCTCTTCTAGAGAAATTTACTCTAGCTGAAGGCCACGCAGGTCAGGGCGAAATTTCTATCGTTATCTGGACGACAACACCATGGACTCTGCCTGCTAACCGCGCAGTATGTCTACGTGATGATCTTGAATACGTGCTTATCCAAGTTGAAGCGAATGGCGACCAGCCTGCTCAACGTATCGTTGTTGCTTCTGATCTAGCAAAAGACGTAATGGACCGTGCAGGTATCGAGCATTTCCATAACCTTGGTTTTGCTACAGGTGCTGATCTTGAGCTTTCTCAGTTCAACCACCCGTTCTACGACTTTACTGTTCCTGCAGTTCTTGGCGACCACGTTACAACAGATTCAGGTACTGGTGTGGTTCACACTGCGCCTGGCCACGGTCAAGAGGATTTCGTGGTTGGTAAAAAGTACAACCTAGAAATCGCTAACCCAGTTGGTTCAAACGGCGTTTACCTGCCAGATACTGAGCTATTTGCTGGTCAGCACGTATTTAAAGCGAACGACTCTGTTTTAGAAGTTCTAAAAGAAAAAGGTGCACTTCTGCATCACCACGCTTACGAGCACAGCTACCCACACTGTTGGAGACACAAAACTCCAATCATCTTCCGCGCAACACCACAATGGTTCATCTCTATGGATCAAGCTGGCCTACGTGCTAAAGCTCTAGAGTCAATCAAGAGTGTTGAGTGGTTGCCTGAATGGGGTCAAAGCCGTATCGAAGGCATGGTTGAAGGTCGCCCTGAGTGGTGTATCTCTCGTCAACGTACTTGGGGTGTGCCAATTGCTCTGTTCGTTCATAAAGAAACAGCAGAACTTCACCCAGAAAGCCCAGCGCTTATTGAAAAAGTAGCGAAGCTAGTTGAAGAGAAAGGCATTCAAGCTTGGTGGGATGTAGACGCTGCTGAACTTATGGGCGCAGAAGACGCTGATAAGTACGAAAAAGTAATGGATACGCTAGACGTATGGTTCGACTCAGGTGTGACGCACTTCTCTGTTGTTGATTCTCGTGAAGAGTACAACTTCCCGAACGAAGAGCGTACTCACAGTGCTGATCTTTACCTTGAAGGTTCAGACCAACACCGTGGCTGGTTCCAGTCTTCTCTAATTTCATCTATCGCGATGAAAGACGAAGCACCGTACAAGCAAGTACTAACACACGGTTTCGTGGTGGATGGTAACGGCCGTAAGATGTCTAAATCTATCGGTAACGTTGTTGCTCCTAAAGATGTAACCAACAAGCTAGGTGCAGATATCCTGCGTCTATGGGTTGCTTCTACAGACTACACGGGTGAAGTTGCGGTTTCTGATGAAATCCTGAAGCGTTCAGCGGATGCTTACCGTCGTATTCGTAACACGGCTCGTTTCTTCCTAGCGAACTTGAACGGTTTCAACCCTGAAACTGACCTAGTACCTGCTGAAGAGATGGTTGCACTTGATCGCTGGGCTGTTGGCCGTGCTCAAGCTGCACAAGAAGAAATTGTTAAAGCATACGGCGAGTACAACACTCACGGTGTGACTCAACGTCTAATGCAGTTCTGTTCTATCGAAATGGGCTCTTTCTACCTAGACGTAATTAAAGACCGTCAGTACACAGCGAAGCAGGGCAGCCATGCTCAACGTAGCTGTCAAACGGCGCTTTACTACATCGTAGAAGCTCTAGTTCGTTGGATGGCTCCTATCATGTCGTTCACTGCAGATGAAATCTGGAATGAAATGCCAGGTGAGCGCGACACGTTCGTATTCACAGGTGAGTGGTTCGAAGGTCTATTTGGTCTTGCAGAAGGCGAAGAGCTAAGCAATGAATTCTGGACTGAAATCCAGTCTGTTCGTGGCGCAGTGAATAAGCTTCTTGAAGATGCTCGTAAAGAGAAAACGATCGGTGGTGCACTGCAAGCTGAAGTTACTCTATACGCTGACGATGCACTAGCGGCTAAAATCAACAAGCTAGAAGATGAGCTACGTTTCGTACTTATCACTTCTGCAGCTGTTGTTAAGCCACTGAACGAGAAGTCTGATGCAGCGCAAGCGACAGACGTTGCTGGTCTATTCGTTGAAGTTGCGGCTACTGAAGCTGAGAAGTGTGACCGTTGCTGGCACCACACTCCAGATGTAGGCACTATCGAAGGTCACGAGAAAGTTTGTGGTCGTTGTGTGTCGAACATCGACGGTGAAGGCGAAGTGCGTAAGTTCGCATAACGACTCAGAGAAAGACTGAACTTTTTGTAAAAATCATAGCCCCAGTATCAACTGGGGTTATTTTTAGTTATAGGAAATGTGTTTAACCAAGTTGGTAATCAAGGTCACTTAAGGTGACAACAATGAATACCAACTTCGTAAATACTAGGAATAGAAATGAGTGAAGTTTCGTTAAAACAATCTGGTGTACGTTGGTTATGGCTGGCTCTATTGGTCTTCTTGGCTGATATCGGCATTAAACTCTTTGTCATGGACAACATGGGTTATGGCTGGGCAAACCGTATTGAGGTGTTGCCATTCTTTAACTTTTTGTACGTGCATAACTACGGTGCAGCGTTTAGCTTCTTGAGTGATCAAAGTGGTTGGCAGCGTTGGTTATTTACGGGTATCGCATTTGCGGTAACTGGCATGCTGACGTACTGGATGAGCAAACTACCAGCAGCAGAGAAGTGGAATAACATTGCTTATGCGATCATCATTGGTGGTGCAGTAGGTAACGTGTTTGACCGAGTCGTACATGGCTTTGTTGTCGATTACTTAGACTTCTACTGGGGCACTTACCACTGGCCTGCATTTAACTTAGCGGATATGGGAATCTGTATCGGTGCTGCGATGATCATCTTAGATGGTTTTCGTAAGAAAGACGAAAGTAAATAGCTTGCCTCAAAGTCAGTCTATGACTCACAGAATAGAATAGCCCTAAGCGCTGTCGGTTGATTCCGACGGCGCTTTTTTTTATGCTTCAGTCAACAAGGAAGCAAAGCACAGCGCATCCTCAAATAATAAAGAAATCTAAGGAAAGTAACGTGGCAGCAATTAAAAATGATTCAGCAGTAACTCTACATTTTACGATTAAAATGAAGGATGGTTCAGTTGCCGATAGTACGGAAAATATGGGCAAGCCAGCGAAGTTCGTCATGGGCGATGGCAGCCTAAGTGAGAACTTTGAAGCGTGCTTACTTGGACTTGAAGCCGGCACTGAAAAGTCTATCGAACTGAAGGCGGAAGACGCGTTTGGTATGCCAAACCCAGATCATATTCACTATATGGATCGTGCTAAGTTTGTTGGCGACTCTGAAGTTGAAGTGGGCACTATCATGGCATTCTCTGGTCCTGACGGTATGGAAATTCCAGGTATTATTACTGAGATCGCAGGTGATTCAGTGACGGTTGATTTTAATCACCCGCTCGCTGGTCAAGACGTTACCTTTGACGTCAATATCTTAGCGGTGGACTAACTATCTTAGCTGTTAATCACTACCTTAACAGTAGAATAACATCGCCTTACAGCTGTGATGTCACCCAGAGCTTCACTGTCTAGACGCTTCACTGTAGAATGCGAACCTCGCTGACGGCGAACTCTATAGAAACAACCTTAGTACCGCGGTAAATGATGAGCAATGAAATGAAAATAATGTTAGCTAACCCTCGTGGCTTTTGTGCTGGTGTCGATCGTGCGATCAGCATCGTAGAGCGTGCACTCGAAATGTATCAGCCACCGATCTATGTTCGCCATGAAGTGGTACACAACCGCTTTGTTGTTGAGGGGCTCAAGCAGCGTGGTGCTATTTTTGTCGAAGAACTGAGTGAAGTGCCAGACGACAACATCGTGATCTTCTCGGCTCACGGTGTTTCTCAAGCGGTTCGTAAAGAAGCGAAAGAGCGCGAACTGACTGTATTTGATGCAACGTGTCCTTTGGTGACTAAAGTTCATATGGAGGTTGCTCGTGCGAGCCGCAAACATATGGAAGTAGTACTGATTGGTCACGCAGGTCACCCGGAAGTGGAAGGCACCATGGGTCAGTACGCGAGCCAAACGGGTGGTATGTACTTGGTTGAAAGACCAGAGGACGTACAGAATTTAGTAGTGAACGATCCGAGTAACCTGCACTACGTTAGCCAAACCACGCTATCAGTTGATGAAACAGCTGATGTGATTGAAGAGCTACGTCGAGTATTCCCTGAGATTCAAGGCCCACGCAAAGACGATATCTGTTACGCGACTCAAAACCGTCAAGACGCAATTCGTGAGATGGCGAATGACGTTGATGTAGTGATTGTTGTTGGTTCTAAGAACTCATCTAACTCAACTCGTCTAAAAGAGCTAGCTGAGAAACTAGGCACACCAGGCTACCTAACCGATTGCCCTGAAGACATTCAAACAGAGTGGGTTGAAGGGAAAAAGAAAATCGGTGTGACAGCGGGTGCTTCAGCGCCTGAAGAGCTAGTAAACCAAATCTTAGATCGTATTCGTGAATTGGGTGCGACTGACGTTGAAGAGATTCAAGGTCGTGAAGAGAACATGTTCTTTGAAGTACCAAAAGAGCTGCAGATTAAGCAAGTCGACTAATCTCTATTGATTGGTGACAAGATCGATTCGTGATACTAGCGATTCGTAAACACTATTGATTTGTAAACAGCAGGAAGCCAACGTTGATACGTTGGCTTTTTTGATCGTGCTTTGGAACAAGTCGTCTAACTTCTAACTCGTTACTGGAGACCGAGTTGCTCTTTTAAAGTCTTTAAGTAACGACGGCTAACAGGGACTTCAAAGCCGGTCAGTGTAATGATCTCCGCTAATCCATTCTCTAATAGTTTGATCTCTTGGATCGATTTTATGTTGATCAAATATTGGCGATGACAGCGGATCAAATCGGTTTTTTCTTCCAAGATCTTTAGCGTTAACTGTGAAGTCGCGGTTTGCGATGAGCTACGAACATGCACACCACTGATATCGGAATAGGCGCACTCGACCGTTTGGCTTGCCATGATCACAATGCGGTTATGACCGATACACGGGATTTGCTCTAAGTGACAGGGAGCAATCGCTGAGATGTTCTGTTCTGGTGCTTTCTGGTTTTGCTTGATGACCTTATTCAGGCGACAAACGCTCTTGTTTAATCGACAAGGTTCGACTGGCTTAAGTAGGTAATCAAAAGCGTTATCTTCAAAGGCTTGAATCGCATATTGGTCGTAGGCGGTAACGAATACCACGTAAGGCATGGTGTCTGGGTCAAGCATGCTTAACAGTTCAATCCCGGTAACCTGCGGCATTTGGATATCCAAATACACGACATCAGGCTTGAGTAGGTTGATCTGTTTCAGTCCTTCGATCGCGTTACTCGCTTGGCCGATGATTTCTACTTCTCCGGTTTCGGTCAGTAGCTCAATCAGCTCTTCGCGAGCAAAAAGCTCATCATCGACAACTAATGCCTTTAACATCCTACAATCTTCATCTTGGTTCTATCCCTGCTTGATTCACGCTTATCTTTTAAATGTCTACTTCTATTTATTTCAACTCGGAGCGATTTGTCTCCGAAAATACCATTATTTGAGTATAGGTATGATAAAGCTCATTCGAGTAAATTGCTGTGGTTGAGATTCTATTTTTAGTGCTGAATCTTGTCCAAAGAAATTAGTGAGTCGTTTATCAACAATTTCCATCCCTAATCCTACATGATCTTGAGATGGCTTCTGATAATTACCTGCATTGTCTTCAACGGTTAACTTGAATCCACCCTCGAAAGCCTCGCTATAGATCTTCACTGTGCCACCTTCTAGCATGTTCGAAATGCCATGCTTGATGGCGTTCTCAACCAATGGTTGCAGGGTAAAGCTTGGTAGTTGTGACTCGTATAACTGCGGGTCGATATCCCATTCCACTTCTAGTCGATCGGTAAAGCGTGCTTTCTCTATGGTCAGGTAAGCGTTGACGTGTGCCAGTTCGTCTTTGAGCTTCACGGTGTTGATGTTCTGCTTTAGGTTGCTTCTAAAGAAGTGAGACAGGTGCTGAATCAACTCTCGAGCTTTATCTGGGTCACGACGTGTTACTGCGCTAATGGTGTTAAGCGCATTAAACAAGAAGTGCGGATTCACTTGAGCGTGCAGCAGTTTGATTTCTGCTTGTGTCAGTAGCGTTTGCTGTTGCTGATAGTTGCTAAAGAGGATCTGGCTCGACAATAGCTGAGCGATACCTTCCCCCATCGACATGTTGATGGTCGAGAATAGTTTCAGCTTTGGCTCATAGAGCTTGATGGTACCGACTACTTCATTACCCGCGCGCAATGGAATAATTAGCGCAGAGCCCAATTTACAATCCTGCGATAGGGAGCATTGGTATGGGTTCTCTTTGCCATCAAGATAGATGATGTCGTTCTGTTCCATCGAAGTGAGCGTGCTTTGCGATGAAATCGGGGTATTCGGAATATGGTGTTCATCACCAATGCCGACGAACGCGAGGATTTTTTCTCGGTCGGTAATCGCTACCGCCCCAACATTGGTCTCTTCATAAACGATACGTACGATTTTTTGTGCGTTATCAGAATTGAAGCCGCCATGTAGGATACCTACTGAACGCTCGGCGATGGTTAATGCGCGGCGTGAGAAGGTAGCCGAGTACTTTTCGAAGATGGTTTTTCTATCTTGGATGATACTCATGAACAACGCAGCACCGACCGAGTTAGCGATGATCATTGGCGCAGCAATGTCGGAAACCAGAGCATAGGACTGCTCAAATGGTTTTGCGACCGCCAGTAGAATCAGCATTTGAATGATCTCTGCAAACAGGGTTACCGAGAAAACCACTAACGGATTAAACAGTTGGCTGGCTTTGTTCTTTCTGACTAAGTAAACGTGTAATAGGCCGCCAATCAAGCCTTCTGCTGTGGTGGAAATAGCGCAAGCTAAGTCCGTAAAGCCACCTAATGAGTAGCGGTGAATACCGCCAGTAAAGCCGACGGCAAAGCCAACCACGGGGCCGCCAAACAGACCACCCATTACCGCCCCCATCGCGCGCGTGTTGGCTATCGCGTCATTGATCTGCAGTCCAAAATAGGTGCCCATAATACAGAACAGAGAAAACAGAACATAACAGCTGACTTTATGACTTAAGCGTGAAGAGATGCTCAACAAAGGGAGAATCAATGGCGTTTTACTTAGCATGTAAGCAATCACTAAGTAGACACAGGTTTGTTGCAGCAGAGAGAGAATGAGTTCCATATTTTCACCTATTGAGACGCTTGTTAAGTGTAAAGCTCATTGCGTGGTAACGGTAGCTTTGCTTGTGTTTTCGTTGGTTATATCGAGCGACGATTGCTTGTCAGGCTAAGTTCAATATTGATGTACTAATGCTGAGATACAGTAAAGCCCATCACAGAGGACGGGCTTTAGTCTTAATTTCCACGAATCACTGGGTGATTACGTGAGCAAGCGAAGTGTGTTTGGCTGTTCTTTTGTCTCTCTATGAAGACGTGTCTCTTTATATTAAGAGTCTGAAAGAACTAGGCAGTTTTGGTGACGCCTTTTGCTTCTTTCTCTTCTTCATCAGCAAGGTCGATATCACCTTTACCTTTTGAAATCTTGATAACGTAAGCCGCAACACCAAGAGCACTCACCACACCAATGATGGTCGAGATTTGCATTGGTAGACCGAAGCCTAGTTGGCTGTTGTTCAGGATGAATGTGATACACACAGACGTCATGAACACTGCTGGAACCGTGGTTACCCAGTGCAGTTTATTGTGACGAAGTAGGTAAGCCGAAGCTGTCCATAGCATCATTACTGCTGTTGATTGGTTAGCAAAACCGAAGTAGCGCCAGATGATACCGAAATCAACTTGAGTCAGGATGCCGCCGATAACGAACAGTGGTAAAGCCATCAGTAGGCGGTTACGCAGTGTTTTCTGTTCCATGTTGAAGTATTCAGCAAGGATAAGACGGCTTGAACGGAATGCTGTGTCACCAGAAGTGATTGGTAGGATAACCACGCCAAGGAAAGCAAGGATACCGCCGAATACACCCAGTAGACCAAATGAAGCGCTGTATACCACGTTACCAGGGCCACCGTTTGCAATTGCATCAGATAGAGACTCAACTGAACCGAAGAATGACAGAGCAAGTGCACACCAGATTAGAGCGATGATGCCTTCACCAATCATTGCACCGTAGAATACGAAGCGACCGTTCTTCTCGTTTTCCATACAACGCGCCATCAAAGGAGACTGAGTTGCGTGGAAGCCAGAGATTGCACCACAAGCAATAGTGATGAATAGAGCAGGCCAAAGTGGTAGATCATTCGGGTTCATGTTGGTGAACATGTCCTTCATCTCGAAGCCACCCATGATTTGGTGCTCGTCAGATAGACCAATCGCAGTGATTAGGCCTACAGACATGAAGATAAGTAGTGCGCCGAACAGTGGGTAGAAGCGACCAATGATTTTATCGACAGGGACAATCGTTGCGATGATGTAGTAAGCAAAGATGATAACAACCATGGTTGTTGCGGACATCGCGAAATCAGTTTGGTCGTTCACTAGGTTAGTGATCATGCCTGCAGGAGCAGATACGAATACCACACCAACTAGAAGCAGTAGAACAATGGCAAAGATGTTCATAAAGTGTTTTGCGCCATTGCCTAGGTAACGTCCAGTGATGGTTGGAACTGAAGCACCACCATTACGGATAGATAACATACCTGAGAAGTAGTCGTGTACTGCACCTGCGAAGATACAACCTAGCACGATCCAAAGCATCGCTGCTGGGCCGTAAAGGGCACCCATGATAGGGCCGAAGATTGGACCTACACCTGCAATGTTAAGCAGCTGAACTAGGTAAACCTTTGGCGTCGACATTGGAACGTAGTCCACGCCATCTTGCTTGGTGTGAGCGGGTGTTTGACGCTTTTCATTGATACCGAAGATCTTCTCGATAAAGGCACCGTAAATAAAGTAGCCACCAATGAGTGCTGCAACACAGGTAAGAAACCACATCATAATTTGTTATCCCTGAATGTATTAATTAAGTCAGGGTGTATATTAAAGAAGAGTATGAGAAGAAACTTCCGCTATGAGAGTGAGTGGTCGAATAGTCAATTAAGTGGTGTTATAACTGATTGAGTGGTTTGCTACGTTTGTAGAGCGGTTGGTTATTCGTGTTGAGAAGTGTCTTGCTTCTGGCAAGTGGCGGCTTATCAGCTTTAAGCGGTAACCAATAGATATCAGTGGCAGATAACAGACATAAGTGGACATCAGCCAGTGTTCAGCGGAGAATCACCACAAAGGCAACGCTTCGTCAGGAAGTGGCTAGGTAAATATAAAGGACTGAAATGAAAAAAATAATCGCACTAATCGCCGTGGCATTTAGCCTTGCAGGATGCAGCGCCAATGTTCAAGATTTAGCAGCTGAAGGCAATTGGCAAGAGATTGGCTATCGCGATGGTATCAAAGGCCACACTCAGCGTTCGTATTCAGAGATGACTGAGCTTGGTGCAGTCGATCAAGCGAGTTACACAGAAGGTTATCACCTAGGTGTGACTGAATATTGTAATCCGAACCATGCTTATCAGATTGGTTTATCTGGTCAGGTGTATGAAGGCGTGTGTTCTGGTACGGAAGACGCTCAACGTTTCCGCATGGAATGGCAACGCGGCTGGGACGAGTTCTCAAACGACTATTAAGCCCAAGCTAGCGAAAACAAATTAAAACTAAAAAAGACCAGTACCGCGTGTGAACTGGTCTTTTTGTATGCAGCGGGCGTAACACTTAACGACAAAGTCTAGACTATTGATTATTCTCGACAGCTTTTCTCAAGAAGCCATTTTGCTTATCAAGTTGTGCCTTGGCTAACTCTAAATCTAGCCCTGTTAGAATCATCAAAATAGATAACTTCACATCGTAATCAGTCGCTTTAAGTGTTGATACCGCCAGTGCTTTGTCACACTCCGTTGCTTGGATAACGATACGAGCAGCGCGGGCAACCAATTTTTCATTAGTCGCTTTTACGTCGACCATCAGATTTTGGTAGCTTTTGCCGATACGAATCATGCTTGCAGTGGTCAGCATATTAAGCACCAGCTTTTGTGCCGTACCTGATTTGAGTCGTGTTGAACCTGTTAATGCTTCTGGGCCAACCACCGGGCTAATTGCGATTTGAGCGATTTCAGCAATTGGAGAATCAGGGTTACAAGACAGAGCAACCGTTACTGCGCCAAGCTGATTGGCATAGTTGAGTGCACCAATCACGTAAGGTGTGCGACCGCTCGCTGCAATACCTACCACGACATCATTTTCTGAAAACTGAATCGCTTTCAGATCTTCAATACCGAGAGTCAGCGAGTCTTCAGCGCCTTCTTTGGCTTTTAAAATCGCCTCTGGTCCACCTGCAATTAGGCCGATAACCATCTTGTCTGAAACACCGAAAGTCGGTGGGCACTCTGATGCGTCTAACACACCTAATCGACCACTGGTGCCTGCGCCCATATAAATCAGTCGACCACCGTTTTGAAAGGCATGAGCAATTTTATCGACCGCTTTCGCGATCTGTGGCAGTTCCGCTTCAATCGCCAGTGGGACTTGTTTGTCTTGTTGGTTAATCTTTTCAACCACTTCGAGAGAGGTGAGCAGATCAATATCCATAGTGTCAGGGTTTCTCCCCTCCGAAACGAGGTGCGAGAGTGCTGATATGAGAGCGTCGTTACTCATAATGATCCTTAAATGGTGATTCTAAAATGATGGTTCTAAAGTTGTTTAGTCAGCACGGTAGAGAACGCCTAGAGAGGCCGCTCTGCTTGCGCCAGTCACTTCTGGTAAATTGCTTGGCAGTTGATGAATGTGACGTTGAGCAAGCCACGCAAAAGCCATCGCTTCCATGTAATCGGCATCCACGCCTTTACTGGTGGTTGAATCAACATCCCAACTTGGAAGCAGTTCAGACAGTCTCTTCATCAACAATGGATTTCGTGTACCACCGCCACACACATACAGTGCAGGCTGGTTACCCAAGCGATAAGTCTCCACTTCATTGGCTATCGTCAATGCGGTGTATTCACAAAGCGTGCGCTGAACATCTTCTGCTGCAAGATCTTTAAATTCTGTTAATTGTTGCTCTAGCCAAGGTAGGTTGAATAGTTCTCTACCTGTACTTTTCGGTGGCATTTGAGATAGATAAGATTCATTTAACAACTGTTCGAGTAAAGCTTGATTGAGTTGACCTTTAAGCGCAAATTGCGCATCACGGTCAAACTTCTCACCCGTGTGTTTATCAACCCAAGCGTCCATCAACATATTGCCCGGGCCTGTATCATAACCAAGCGTTGGCTGATTAGGGCGCAGTACTGAAATATTCGAGATACCACCAATATTTAACACCACAACCGAGCTGTCTTGCGGGTGGAAAATCGTGTGGTGGAAGGCTGGGACGAGTGGCGCACCTTGCCCGCCTAATGCCATGTCTTTACGCCTGAAATCGGCAACCGTTTGAATCTGTGTTTTAGCGGCAATGATATTGGCGTCACCCAACTGCATGGTAAATGGTGAATCACCCGTTGGTTGGTGGAATACCGTTTGGCCATGATTACCTATCGCAGTCACAGAGGATGCAGGTGTACCTGATTTGTCGAGAAGTTGCAGAACTGCATCAGCAAATAGATGACCAAGCTGGTGGTCGAGTTCTCCAATGGCAATTAAATCGGTTTTCTGACCAATACAAACTTCAAGCAGATGCGCTTTGAGGTCATCAGGCATTGGAAACTCATCATGAGCAAGCAATGTGATGCGCGTATCTTCAATCGACACTAAGGCTGTATCAACGCCGTCCATGCTCGTCCCTGACATCACACCGATATATAACTCTGATTTCATTGTTCACTTCCTAAATTAAGCAGCTGGATCTTTTGGCTAGCGATGACATCTGCGCCATCCAGAGCATTACCTTGAATGTTTAAGGTACGAACTTGGAGTTCTTTGGAAAGCCTAGGGCGATAGAACTGTCCTAAACTGCCTAAGAACATAATCGGTAATGAGTTATAGTCTGAGCATGTTCGTGTGAGCTTTTCTATTTCTTCAATACCTTGTTTTAAGATGGTACTTGCCGTTGAGCAGCGCTGTTCCATATCAACGAGCTCTCGTGCAAATTTGGCGTAATCGGTCGCGTTAGCTTCGCCAATCCACTGTAGAATTTGGCTGCGTTCGTTGCCTGTCTTTCGCATTACAAGCTGACTCGTTAAAGAAGTACGCTTGTTATCTAATTCAACGAGAGTTTGTTGAACAGCTTGAAACCCAAGCCAAGCGCCACCACCTTGGTCACCAATTGGGAAACCCCAGCCACCAACTTGTTGAGTCTTTTGTTGTACGTCCAATTGAATCGCAACAGATCCCGTCCCAATCGCAATACAGTTAACTCCTTGTCCTGAATTAGCACCAAATACTGACGCTTCTGCATCAGTCGTTACATACAGGTGCGGGCAATGGGTTAACGCCGATTGCAGTTTGGCTTTTAAATCTAAGTTTCCTACGCCAGCAACACCAACCACAATATAGCACTGTTGTGATTTTATCTGATTAACACTCAACATTTCATCAATATAATTAGTCAGTTGAGTGAACGCAGCTTCACCATATAAGGTCAATGACGTGGCAGGTAAAATACACTCTTCGATGTTACTTAGTGTTGGTAATATTCGCTTCAGTCTAATGGCGGTTTTAGTTCCACCGCCATCGACTGCCAAAGTATGGGTAATCATTGGCTAAACCGTTTGTAGTTTATTAACTTCTTGAGTTTGCTTCTTTCCTGAAAGGCACACGATTAACGATACAAATGTGCCAACACAAAGTTGATAAGGGAACGCTAAACGAACTCCTACCCAATCATCGTTAATCACGCCCATCACGCTATCCCAAACATAAGCTTGCATCAGCAGAGTGGTGAAGAAGCCTGCCATTAGAGCTAAAGCGACCGAAGTTTCGTTACCGCGCTCGGTGAATATCGCGGTGAAGTAGACGCCCAATAACCCTGTGTAGGCAAAGACCATTACACTCAAAGCAAACGACAACAGTGGCATGTCAGTGTACTGCTGCCAGTAGTAACACAGGATTCCCATACTACCTAAGGCCACAGCTGCCGCCGCCATACCAAATCGGCCAGCTTTCACGTAATGGAAATCATCCTGCACTCCTTTACGAGCTTCTAGCCAAGGCTTATAGATATCCTGAATAGCCACTGATGACATTGAGTTTAATCCAGAATTTAGTGTTGAAAGTGCCGCTGCAACAACCCCAACAGTAACCAAGCCTCTAAGACCTGCTGGCATTTCATTCAGCACGTAATACATGAAAATAGTGACGTTCTCGCCATTAAAATTTTGAACAACTTCTTTACCTTCAACGCCCATCAGTTCAGGTCTTTGGTAGAAGACATACAAAAGTAGGCCAATTGACATGAATACAAGCACAACTGGAATTGAGAAAATGATTGAGTTAATCATCGCCTTTGAACCTTGCTTAGCATCTTTACAAGTCAAAACACGTTGAGTCATGTCTTGATCAAGGCCAAACGCACCAATGTTTAACAGCACGAATCCCGTAATACATGCCCAAAAGCTGAAGGTGCCAGCAGGGCTAAAGTCGAGGTTAAAATCTAATAAGGTCAGTTTCGAAGCTTGGCCTTCACCAGGGTTAGCCAGTACTTGCGCTATTTGGTTGAAATCAGCTGGAATTTGTCCCAATAAATAGATGATCACAGCAATGGCTGCACCGACATAAACCACAAGCTGAATTAGGTCGCTCCAGATAACGGAACGAATGCCACCCATGTAAGTATAAGCAAGGCCAACGGCAACCAGAATGACCACTGAAGTCACTACGCTGCTTGGGTCAATGTTGGTAAATAGAATCATGGAGACAGCGATAGCGGCCATGTACAGGCGAGCACCAGAAGCAAATACGCGACCGACCAAGTACATCACGCCTGCGCGCTGTTTTGTTTTCTCGCCAAAACGAACTTTCAGCAGTTCGTAAACGGTAGATACTTTGTTTTTGTAGAAGCGAGGTATCAGTACTAATGCGACAAAGACAGCCCCAATAATTCCACCAATATTGGTAGCTAGATAAGTGAGATCGCCACGGTAGCTAGATTCTGGTCCTCCTAAGAACGTCGCTGCAGATTGCGAGGTCGCCAATACTGAGATGGCAACGACCCACATTGGCATCGAGTTACCGCCTAAGAAATAATCTTTGGTGCTCGTGATCTTGGTTCGGCTGAAGTGCCAGCCTGTAAAAGCGATAACAGCGAAGTAAACCGCAAATACCGCCCAGTCCAGCGAAGTAAATAGTGAATTCATAGCAGCTCCGTAGCATGAATAGGATAGAGGGTGTTTATTATTATTTTTTCAGAATGTCAGTTTGAATAATGAGTTTCAAAATCTATTCCTTGGTGGAATAGTGACCAACGGTTTTCTTTGACAATGATCCCAGAAGGTTGTGCTAGCTATTCCAAACACCAGAATACGAAGGAATAATTATTCCAATGAAAATACAAAACTCGTTATGATAGCGAGGCGCAGGCAGAGGGAAGGGCGTCTAATGAAAGGCATTGCGAAAGTTAAAGCGTTATTACCAAAGCTGTCTCCATCTGATGCTCAGGTGGCGCGATATGTTCTTGACCACCCACAACAGGTGAAGCAGCTTTCCTCTCCTGAGTTGGCTAAAGCGGTGGGTGTGAGCCAATCGACAATCGTCAAGTTTAGTCAGAAGCTCGGTTACAAAGGGTTCTCTGAAATGAAGGTCAAGCTTTATCAAAGCGATATGACTTATCAGCCAGTATCCCAACGTGGAATACACGGCACCATCACAAGAAAAGATCCGCCAGATACGGTGATGGACAAACTTCTTGCAAGTAAAACACAATCGCTTGAGCGTACAGTGTTATTAAATGAAGGTGAACAGTTAAGCAATGCTGCTGACTTGCTGCACCTTGCTAATAAAGTACAGATTTCTGGGGTGGGAGCATCGTCTCTGGTTGCGAAAGATTTCGCTTATAAGCTGATGAAAATAGGTCATGCTGTTAACGCAGAACAGGATGCTCACATTCAGATTGCTAATGCCGCTTCTCTTTCTGAAAATGATGTGTTGGTTGCAATTTCCTATTCAGGAAACACTAGAGAAGTGGTGAAGGTTGCCCAGTTGGCTAGATCGAAAAAGGCCAAGGTGATTGTGGTAAGCCAGCTATCCCCTTCTGCTTTAGATAAATACGCTGATATCAAACTCATCTCGGCGGCAGACGAAAATCATATTCGAAGCTCATCTATCACCGCGCGTGATAGCCAACTTTTTATTACTGACTTGTTGTTCATTGCGTTAACTCAGCAGGAAGAGCAGGCCGACCAATTAATTGAACAAAGTAAATCTGCAGTAGCGGAATTTAAGCAATAGAAGGAAATTTTATGGGACCGTTGTGGGTTGATGTTGCAGGCTACGAGCTGACAGCTGAAGACAGAGAAATTTTAGAGCACCCAACTGTTGGTGGTCTCATCTTGTTTGCTCGAAACTACCACGATAGCAAACAGTTATCGGCGTTAAACAAAGAAATTCGCAAGGTAGCAAAACGTCCTATTTTGATTGGTGTTGACCAAGAAGGTGGTCGAGTTCAGCGTTTTCGTGACGGCTTTTCAATTATCCCAGCTGCTCAGGAATTTGCGACCAAGAACAACGGTGAACAGTTAGCAGAACAGGCTGGCTGGCTGATGGCGGCAGAATTGATTGCCCATGATATCGATCTGAGCTTTGCGCCAGTATTAGACAAAGGCCACGACTGTAAAGCGATTGGTAGCCGAGCGTTTGGTGAAGATATTGATACCATTGTTCGTCATAGCAGCGCTTTCATCAAAGGCATGAAGTCGGTTGGCATGGCGACGACAGGTAAACACTTCCCTGGACATGGTGGCGTGATTGCTGACTCACACTTAGAGACGCCATATGACCCTAGAGACGACATCTTTGAAACCGACATGGCAATCTTCAAGGCGCAAATTGAAGCTGGAATATTGGATGCCATGATGCCTGCGCACGTGGTTTTCTCTCACTATGATGATCAACCTGCGAGCGGTTCACAGTATTGGCTACAGAAAGTATTGAAGCAGCAGCTTGGGTTTAAAGGCTTGGTATTCTCTGACGATTTAACGATGGAAGGCGCTGCGATAATGGGTGGACCAGCAGACAGAGCGAAAGCGGCCTTGAATGCAGGTTGTGACATGGTGTTGATGTGTAATAAACGAGATGCACAAATTGAAGCTCTGGATCACTTAGCGATTCAAGAGGTGTCTTTAGCCAACTCATTGCTTAAAAAACACAGCTTTGATTTATCAACGCTTCACTCGGATGCTAGGTGGAAAGAGACCTCAGAGACGATTAAGCGAATGCTAGGCCGTGAGTGATAAATAAACACATAATAATTTTAGACAAGGCGATATGATAAATATCGCCTTTTTTGTATGTGTGATCCGTGGTTTAAACCTATTTATCTCTTAGAGTGAGTTAAATATGGGGTGTAAAATTATATTTACAGTTAATGTTTTTTATTGTTTACACTTGCAATCGTTTTTGTAGCTGTTATTGTGTTTTTAAAGATTGTTAGCCCAAATGGAAATGTTGGGTGTAAAAATAAATATACAGGTTGAGTTATGCAGAAAAGTGAATTAAGCAATGTCAATATCATCGACGAACAGGTACTGATTACTCCTGAGGAGTTAAAAGCAAAACTGCCTTTGAGTGATAATGCTCGTCGTTTCATTCAAGAGTCTCGTCAAACTATCGCAAACATCATTCATAAGAAAGATCATCGCATGCTTGTTGTATGTGGCCCATGTTCTATCCATGACATTGAAGCCGCCAAAGAGTACGCAAAACGCCTAAAAGCCTTATCTGAGCAACTTAGCGATCAACTGTATATTGTTATGCGTGTTTACTTTGAGAAACCTCGTACCACTGTCGGTTGGAAAGGTTTGATCAATGACCCACATCTAGACGGCACTTTCGATATTGAGCATGGTCTGCATGTTGGCCGTGAGCTACTTGTTGAACTCGCTGAGATGGAAATCCCACTAGCGACTGAAGCATTAGATCCAATTAGCCCGCAATACCTAGCAGATACCTTCAGCTGGGCGGCGATTGGCGCTCGTACGACTGAATCTCAAACTCACCGTGAGATGGCAAGTGGTCTTTCAATGCCAATCGGTTTTAAAAACGGTACCGATGGCAACCTAGGCACTGCAATCAATGCAATGCAGGCGGCTTCTTCTAGCCACCGTTTCATGGGTATCAGCCGCGAAGGTCAAGTTGCACTACTAACAACGCAAGGTAACCCAAATGGTCACGTGATTTTACGTGGCGGTAAGCAGACGAACTACGATTCAGTATCGGTACACGAATGTGAGCAAGAGCTGGGTAAATCTGGTTTAGAGGCAGCGCTAATGGTCGACTGTAGCCACGCGAACTCTCGTAAAGATTTCCGTCGCCAACCGCTGGTGGCTGAAGATGTAATCCATCAGATTCGTGAAGGTAATAAGTCGATTATCGGCCTGATGATTGAGAGCCATATTAACGAAGGAAACCAATCTTCAGATATACCTCTCAATGAGATGAAATACGGCGTTTCTATTACCGACGCGTGTATCAATTGGGATTCAACTGAGGCACTATTGAAACATGCACATACGGAATTAGTCCCGTTCTTAGAGAACCGCTTGAAAGGTTAGTCAGAGTTTTAAATTTAAGTGCCTCATCTAATGGGGCATTTTAAGATCTGTTGCTAGCGAACCTACGTGATTGTGGGCTGATAGATTGGCACGGGCTTATAGATTAGTAAGGAATAAAATGGCCGTTGAACTGAACGAATTACGCGACCAAATCGATGCTGTCGATAAACAAATGTTGGATTTACTGGCTCAACGCCTTGCTCTAGTAGAGAAAGTAGGCGAAGTAAAAAGTGAACATGGTTTACCTATTTATGTACCAGAACGTGAAGCTGCGATGCTGGCATCTCGTCGTCAAGAAGCCGAGAAAATAGGGGTTCCACCACAGTTAATCGAAGATATTTTGCGTCGTACGATGCGTGAATCTTATGCCAGTGAGAAAGATTCTGGTTTTAAGTGTCTTAACCCAGAGTTACGTTCAGTGGTTATCGTTGGTGGTAATGGTCAACTTGGTGGCTTGTTTGGTCGTATGTTCAAACTGTCTGGCTACGAAGTGAAAATCCTTGGCAGCCAAGATTGGGATAAGGCCGACGAAATCTTAGATAATGCTGGGCTTGTGGTTGTTACGGTTCCAATTCACCTAACGGAAGGTGTGATTGCGAAGCTAGGTAATCTACCAAGCGATTGTATTCTATGTGATTTGACGTCAATTAAATCAAAGCCTCTACAAGCAATGGTGAACATGCACCAAGGTCCAGTGGTTGGATTACACCCAATGTTTGGTCCTGATGTTCCAAGCCTTGCTAAGCAGGTGATTGTTTACAGTGATGGTCGTGGTTCTGAAAGTTACCAATGGCTACTGAATCAATTTGGTATTTGGGGCGCGAGTCTTTGCCAGATGGATGCAGCTGAACACGATCACGGCATGACATTGATTCAAGCACTTCGTCACTTCACCTCTTTTGCTTACGGCTTACACTTGAGTAAAGAGAACCCGAATATCGATCAGCTTCTGAAGTTAAGTTCACCAATCTACCGACTTGAGATTGCGATGGTTGGTCGTCTGTTTGCTCAAGACCCGAACTTGTACGGTGATATCATTCTTTCTTCAGATGAGAATATTGAGATGATTCGACGCTTCCATAGTTGTTTCGGAGAAGCGTTAGAAATCCTAGATGGCAAAGATAAGGCTAAGTTTGTTGAGAGCTTCAACCAAGTGAGTGATTGGTTTGGTGACTACTCACAACAATTCTTGCAAGAGAGCCAAAGTCTTCTAAAACAAGCACATGACTCGATTCATCGTGGTTAATACTGATTTGAAATCATAAAAAAGAGCGACCATCTGGTCGCTCTTTTTGTTTGTGCTGAACGCTATGAAAGCATTTGGCCTACAGTAGGCTAAAAGCAATTAGATCATCATAGGCTAAACCAACAGGTCTTATCTAATAACAACTAGTTAGCCATTAACAACTAGTTAGTCGTGATAGGTTTTTTGCTCTCTTCACTCGATACAGTGTCGATGGTCGAGCTAATGTAAGGCACGTTAGTCAGGTTGATCTGCAAGCGAACCACATTATCAATCAGTTGAACCAGTGGGCCCCACTTAACCTTTTTCTCTTTCTCGAACACGTAGTTGAAGTTTTCCGGTGTCCAATCCATTAAGTATTGAGGGTTCAGTGAACGACCAAGGAAGCGTACTTCATAATGCAAGTGTGGGCCGGTTGAGTTACCTGAATTACCACAGCTCGCGATGACATCGCCTTTACTCACAAACTGACCGCTACGTACCTTGAACTTCTGTAGGTGCGCATAAGAACTCATGAAACCAAACGAGTGACGCATAGTAATAAAGTTGCCGAAGCCTTTTTTACTTGGGCGTACCGTTTCAATGACTCCATCTGCGGGCGCGACAATATCTTCACCACGCTTACACGTTAAATCGATACCAGTATGTACATGGCGTTTCCCTGAAATAGGGTTAGTGCGGCTACCATAAGAAGAAGAGATACGTTGATAAGCCATTGGGCTGTCGTTTGGAATCAAACGGAACATCGTGGCTCTTACTGCTGAATCGACTGCAGCCGCATCAATGCGATCTTCCAAAGAAATATCATCGGTAAGCAGTTCTTCATCAGCAAGACCCAGTACTGATTCAACATCGAATACACGCTTACCAAGCAGCTGAATCGTGCCTTCTTTCTCGGTCAGTGTTTGCGATAGCGAATGGTTGGTTTCAACTTGCTCAGCATAAAGAAACTCAGTTTGTTCTTTTTCAACAATCAGCGTTTCAATCAACTGTTGGGCATCACCCGCTTGTAGCGCGAG
The DNA here is from genome assembly GCF_023161685.1 of Vibrio sp. 1CM8B. Lineage (NCBI taxonomy): Bacteria > Pseudomonadati > Pseudomonadota > Gammaproteobacteria > Vibrionales > Vibrionaceae > Vibrio > Vibrio sp. 1CM8B. The sequence continues at coordinate 17,894 of NZ_JALNTU010000006.1, read as the reverse complement.
TTCTTGTTTACTCTCGAAGTGCATGTACGCCGCTCCGCCAATTAATAGCGGTACTGAAAAAATGGCAGTAGTGCAAATGAGCACAGCCTTACGGCCGAAGTAAAACGTCTGTTCCCCCTGACTAGAGGGAATAGTAATGGATAGTTTTTTAGACATGGTTCTGTATTAACTAAATGCTTCTAATAGAAAAAGGGTAATGGAGATGTCACTCACTACCTAAATCGGTAAGGTGTTCAATCTCTCTATAAAGCAGTTCATCGTCGCCAACATTAAGCTCTACAAGACGCTTAAGGTGGCTGATACTATCAATATCTAAATGCTCTATGCGTAAACGCATTGAGGTATTGATGGTAGAGACTATCGTTGCTTCTAATTGAATATTGATATCACTGTTTTCGAGCTTAAAGCTCACTAGAACAGGGACATCATCGCTAAGTTGTTTTGATTCATTGCATTGAATGAGTAAACCATGGAGTGATAAGTCTTGCACTGAGCCTGATACATTTACGTGTCCTTGTGAGATCTCAGTCGGAACTTGATAAATAACTCGTGAAAATTGACGTCTTTCAACCATAAGTAATCTCTCTATATCGATGCATTACACGTAAGCCAGATATATCAAAGGCCGCTATTATCGCGGCCTTTGTTCAAAATACAAGCTTATTTACTTAGCTATACGCTTGTACTTGATACGGTGCGGTTCTGCTGCTTGTGCGCCTAGAGTCTGCTTAAGCCACTCAGTGTACTCAGTATAGTTACCTTCGTAGAAGTTAACTTGACCTTCATCACGGTAGTCTAAGATATGGGTCGCAATACGGTCAAGGAACCAACGGTCATGCGAGATAACCATTGCACAGCCAGGGAATTCAAGCAGCGCTTCTTCAAGAGCACGTAGCGTTTCAACGTCAAGGTCGTTGGTAGGCTCATCGAGTAGCAGTACGTTACCGCCCGCTTTTAGCAGTTTCGCTAAGTGGACACGGTTACGTTCACCACCAGAAAGCTCACCGATGATCTTCTGTTGGTCGTTGCCTTTAAAGTTGAAACGAGAACAGTAAGCACGCGCAGGGATTTCGAAGTTGTTGATCTTAATGATATCAGCGCCTTCAGAGATCTCTTGGAATACTGTCTTAGTGTCGTCCATGCTGTCACGGAACTGATCAACAGAAGCAAGTTTAACGGTTTCGCCTAGTTCAACTGTACCTGAATCTGGCTGTTCTGCGCCGCTTAACATCTTGAATAGTGTTGATTTACCTGCACCGTTGGCACCAACGATACCGACGATAGCACCCTTAGGCATGCTGAACGATAGGTCGTCGATAAGAACGCGATCACCAAACGATTTAGTCAGGTTGTTCACTTCAAGAACTTTGTCACCTAGACGCTCACCTGGTGGGATGAACAGTTCGTTAGTTTCGTTACGCTTCTGGTATTGGCCAGTCGTTAGTTCTTCAAAACGAGCCATACGAGCTTTAGACTTAGCTTGACGGCCTTTAGGGTTTTGACGAACCCATTCAAGTTCTTTTTCGATTGTCTTTTGACGTGCGCTTTCGCCCGCTTTTTCTTGCTTAAGACGCTCGTCTTTTTGCTCTAGCCAAGACGTGTAGTTACCTTCCCATGGGATACCTTCACCACGGTCAAGTTCTAGAATCCAGCCTGCAGCGTTGTCTAGGAAGTAACGGTCGTGGGTAATCGCCACAACAGTACCGCTGTAATCGACTAGGAAGTGCTCAAGCCATGCTACTGATTCGGCATCCAAGTGGTTGGTTGGTTCATCAAGAAGCAGCATGTCTGGCTTTTCAAGAAGTAGACGACAGATAGCAACACGACGACGCTCACCACCTGATAGGAATTCAATTTTCGCATCCCACTCAGGAAGACGAAGTGCGTCAGCAGCACGCTCTAGAGCTGTTTCTAGGTTGTGGCCGTCTTTTGCTTGAATCAGTGCTTCTAGTTCGCCTTGCTCTTTTGCTAGTGCATCGAAGTCTGCATCCGGTTCTGCGTAAGCTGCGTAGACTGCATCGATACGCTTAAGTGCGTCAGCAACGTCAGAAACCGCTTCTTCTACGATCTCACGAACGGTTTTTGATTCGTCTAGTACAGGTTCTTGCGGTAGGTAACCTACTTTAAGGCCTTGCTGTGCACGAGCTTCACCATCAATATCAGTATCAATACCAGCCATGATACGTAGTAGGGTAGATTTACCTGAACCATTTAGACCCAAAACACCGATTTTAGCGCCAGGAAAAAAGCTAAGAGAAATGTCTTTAAGAATTTGACGCTTAGGTGGAACAGTTTTGCTCACCCGAGACATGGTATATACGTATTCAGCCATTGCCGATCGATCCTAATTATTGTTCAAAATTGTCTGCTATTTTATACCAATATCCCTAAAGATGTTACTCCTAGGTCAGAAAAGCCATTCTTGAACTAATCCTTACCTATTATTGTCACATTGGTCATTAAAACTATATTTAATAAGCTTCTGAGGCGAAGTGTTAAATATTAATAATATTTACACTCAAATCCTTTACATTTGATGTGATGTCGGGCGTAAATAGACTTCACGTATTCATACACGCACTAAGGAAAGAGCGAATGTTTTTCCGCATTGGTAATACGAAAATTGCTGTGGCTGCATCAGCAATTTTGTCTTCATTTTCACTGGCTCCGATGGCTATGGCTAGCAACGCCTCTGAGCTTGAAATGCAGCGTGATGTTTATGATAGAGCGCAAGAGGTTTTAGACAACCGTGATCTAAAAGCTTACTCCGCGCTGCGCAACAAAATTCAAACATACCCTTTAACACCTTACACCGATTATCGAGCCTTTCTGATTGGCTTAGGTGATCGCACACCTGCTGAGGTGGATGCTTTCATTGAAGAGAACAAGGCACTGCCATTTTCTAATCGAATGCGCGCACCTTACCTGGATTCATTGGCTTCTCAAAAACAGTGGAAGACCATCCTTGAATTTCAAACTAAAGAGCCTGTCGGTGAAAAATATCAATGCATCTATTATCGAGCGCATTACGAGCAAGGTAACAAAGAGCTCGCCTTTAAAGGGGCGAAACAGCTTTGGTTGAGTGGCAGTGGTGTTGATGATGCCTGTGACCCTTTATTTAAAAGTTGGGATCAAGCCGGTTTAAGAACGGATGAACTCATCCTAGATAGAATGTTGTTAGCGTTTGAAGGCCGTAACGGCAAGCTGATGAGCTACCTGATCAAGCAATTGGATCATGATGATTCAATTGCTCAAGCTAAGCAGATGAAGGCGTTGTACAACAAGCCTGAAAACGTGCTCGAATTTGCTAACAAGCACCCAGCAAATGAATTCTACCAAGCGCAAACCGAGTTTGCTTTCGAGAAGTTAGCAAGGAAGTCATCAAGCAGCGCTCAAGAGGTGTTTGATGACGTCATCAAGGCTCAAAAGTTCTCGAAAGAGAAGTCTCAAGAGCTTGCTGATTACCTAACGTTTCGTTTGATTAACACCGATTCTGAAGAGTTGATGGCGTGGCGAGACCAGATGCTCGCGAGTTCATCAAAGCAAGTTCTGCTCGAACGACGTGCTCGCTTAGCGATTCAACATGCCGATTGGACGGGTTTGAAAGAGTGGATAGCGCGCTTGGATGACAAGCATCAGGCTTCGCTTCGTTGGCAATATTGGCAGGGCAGAGCTGAAATCGCGACGGGCGATACTGACAAAGGAAATAAGCGATTGTCAGATATCTTGGGTCAGCGTAATTTCTACAGTGTAGCTGCGGCTAAGCAGTTAGGTAAGCCTGTCGAATACCCAACATCGACACTTAAATACAATGCTGAAACAGTTAAGCCATTCGACACCTCTTTGGTGCGTATTGGTGAGCTGATTGACCGAGATAAAATTGCGGCAGCGAAGAGTGAGTGGCGTTGGTTACTAAGCAACGTAGACAAAGACCAAAAAGCGATGCTTGCGGCTCATGCTGCGACGCAGCGTTGGAATCACTTTACCGTGACGGCGAGTATCTCAGCGAAGATGTGGGACAACATTGCATTACGTTTCCCAGTTGCTCATAAGTGGTGGTTTAACTTCTATGCAGAAAAACATGATATCGACCCAATCACTTTAATGTCTTTAGCAAGACAAGAGAGTGCGATGGATTCAGAGGCTCGCTCTCCTGTTGGCGCGCGTGGAATCATGCAAATTATGCCGAAGACGGCGCAATACACGGCTAACAAACATAAAATTAAGTATCAGGGCAGCGATGATCTTTATGATGTCGGCAAGAACATTGAGATTGGTAGCCACTACTTAGATAGCTTATTAGCTCAATATGATGACAACCGTATTTTTGCTTTTGCCGCTTATAATGCAGGTCCTAGCCGTGTTAAACAGTGGCGTTCACGCAGCGATGAAAAACTCGATGCTTTTGCATTTATCGAAATGATCCCATTCAAAGAGACTCGGGGCTACGTTCAGAATATCTTGATGTTTGAGACCTACTATCGAGATATTTTGGGTGAGAAAGGGACATTTTTAGCTCCCCATGAAGCAAAAATGAAATACTAAGGCTTCGGCATTTGGCCCGAAACTGAGTAAGAATAAAGGCAGTGAGTGCGAACCATTTCCACTTACTGCCTTTTTACATTGGATCGCATCAAGTGTTTCGGTATAAAGTGTTAAACGCTTTCAATTGTTAAGCGACTCTTTAAAGTCAGAATTTAAAAGTAAGTGTAGAGATATGGCATCACAACCTGAATATGATAATTGGCAACAACTGATGGACTTGGTAAAGACGGCTGTCGAAAAAGATCAGCACGAACTGTTGTTGACCATGATGATGACACCAGACGAGCGAGATGCTCTGGTTGCTCGAATTAATATCTTCTGTGAGTTGATGAAAGGCGATCTGTCTCAACGACAGGTGAGTCAAATGCTGGGAGTAGGCGTAGCGACGATAACCAGAGGTTCGAATGAGCTAAAGGCAAAATCGGAACAAGAGAAAGCCGTGATTGCGGATCTACTACTCAAATAGTCACTAAGTTGTTAAAGTAAGAGTTCGATAAAAAACGCTAACTAACTGTTAGCGTTTTTTGTTTCTGAAGATTGTTTTCAGAACCTTTCTAAGTTTAACGAAGCACTAAACAGGAAAGTGCTCAGGGTTCACAAATGGGATCAGCGCTAAAATTAAAGCCTGATGATACACTGAACTGCGAGACAGTTGATTATGTGTCAGTAGGCCAATTGCTCCACCTTTCTGTTTGATATTATCGGTACCAAACACTTCATCCATTACATCTCCGAGCTCGTTTGCATGCTCTAACTTATCAAGCACGGCTGGTGGCAACATAAGGCTAGCTGAACGAGACTCTCCACGTTGACCATTCGCTTCGATAACCATCCAAGCAAAGGTGACGTTTTTTTCTATTCCTGCTTCTAAACCAACATAAAAGTCAGCATAGGGCTGCGCTTGCGTTGCGTTGTGCACGCGGTTCACCGCCCCTTGATAGGTTTCATCATTACTCATCGGTTGATCGGCAACGCCACTAGGGACGCTGATGCCTTTGAAATCAAATTCAGTATCAGGAAAAGCAGATAAGAACGCACTTTTAACGGCGTTAATTTTAGCTGGGTTCAGCGATGCGATGATTACAGATTTCATGTGTCGGATTCTTTTTGTTGTCGAGTAGATTGAGTTGATGTTGTTGGTACCAGTCACTCAACTCTTCTAATGGCATAGGTTTACCAAAGTAATAGCCTTGCAGCATATCGCACTGCGCATCCTGTAACCACTGGTGCATGCCTTGAGTTTCAATCCCTTCGGCGGTGACCTTTTTCCCTTGAGCATGACACAACCCGATAACCGGTTTTACGATGTTCTGGTTATTGGTCTCAATCAAGGTATCCAAAAACGCTTTATCCAATTTAATTTTCTGAGTTGGATACTGCACCAGTTGAGTGATAGAGGTATAACCGGAACCAAAATCATCAATCGCAAGTCGATAGCCCATGCATGCCAGTTCGTTCAGCAATGGAAAACCTTCTGAATTTGAGTAAAAGGTTTCAGTGATTTCAAAATCGATTAGGCTTGGTGGAATTCGATTTAACTCCGCGTGTTCTTTAATGAAACCGGCAAGGTGAGTGGTTTCAATGCCAGCAGAAGATAGGTTGATCGACAATTGAATTGAGTGATCAAATTGAGCCTGAAGTCGATGGAATGAAGCAAACGCATTCTGTATTACCCAGCGGTCAACATGTTCGAACAGCCCGGTTTGTTCGGCTATTGGAATGAACTCATCCGGTGGAACCAAACCAAGTTGCTTTGAATTCCAACGTAATAACACCTCAACGCCAATAACATCAGTCCCGGTAGAATCCATGTAGGGCATGTAAACGAGCCTGAATTCATCATCAAAATTCTGACCTCTAAGCGCACGTTCAATGTCTGCTTGGCGCTGAATGGCTTTGTCTAAATCCCGTGAATAGTCAGCAAATTGGTTTTTACCGGCACGCTTGGCTTGGTACATCGCAGTATCCGCGTTGGACAGTAGCTTCTCGATTGAGTCACCATCATTAGGGTAGGTCGCAATACCAATACTGACCGTGATTGGAAAGCTGCCTGATTCGGTGACAAAGCCTTTTTGCAGTGGAGTCAGTAAATCAGTCGAGAATCGATGCGCGACATTTCCTCGGTGACCAGGAGCGTTAATGTAAACAACGAACTCGTCTCCAGAAAGTCGGGCTGGCATGCAGTGAGCGTCGAACTCCGCTTTGTAGTGGCGACAAATGTCTGAAATACGCTGAGCAAAAGAGACCAGAATCGAGTCGCCGATTTGATGCCCGTATTTGTCATTCACAAACTTGAAGTTATCTAAGTCAAAATAGAGAACCCAGGTTTCGGTATTCGAACTTGGTTTTGGCAACGATTGCTGAACGAAGGTTTGAAACTGATGCCTATTGGCTATTTGAGTTAACTGATCATTTTCGGCCAAGAGCTTGGTTTGCTGGTAGGTGTTGTCTAGCTCTTGATACATGTCATAAAAACGCTGTGATAGGCGGCCAAGCTCGTCACGAGTGCCTAAGCGTTCAATGTTCTTACGTTGTTTTTTTTCGACTTGCTGTAGCTGTCGATCGAGCCGTGTTATTGGAGTAATCACAGTGCGAGACAGAAGCATGAGTAGCAGAGCGACAGTTACAAACGCAGACAGTGCAAACGACAAACTCAGCTTGTTCCAAATTGAATCGAGCTTGTTTTCCAACAGGAATTGCGCCGGATCGACCGTGGCGTACAGTTCTGGTGCAAGCTTGACTGAGTGAGTAACATCATTTTCCAAAGAAACCGCTATGGATGTGAAGAACAAGCTGGTTTGGTAGTCGAACTCTATCTGTTTTCTCAGCGCATTAAATTTGTCGAGAGAGACAGAGACAACAACAAAGAACACATCGTCGGGTTGATTGTTAACGGTTGGGAAAATCGCTTTTCTATCTACCTTGTCATAGTGAACCAACATCCCTTCGCCTTGGGAGTTTTGAATATAGTTGGTACTCGATGTTGCTAAGGTGTCTTGATAGTGCTGGTCAACATACTCCAATATCTTACTGTCAATCTGAGTGCGTGAGTCATTGCTATTATCCGCGTAATAACGCAGTTTTCGATCACCATTAAGAAGTGCTAAACCTGTATAGCTTTCATCGTCATCTTGCAGGAAATGAATGGCTTCTCGAAGATTACTGACCAGTTCAAGATCGCGAGATAGATTTTGATCAGTTAGAAAATAACGCTTCACCATATCACTCTGGGTCAAGGTGTAAGAGTAGCTATTGAGGAACGAACGAGATTGGCGAAAGTATCCGGCTAGTTTTTCCATGTTCAGCTGTAGTGCATTATCTTCGCGTTTGATGAAGCTGCTTTTTTGCGTCGAATAAATAATATAGCTAGAAGCCGCGGTACTGATCAGTATCACAGGGGCTATCAGTAGTAAGATTTTAGTACTTAGCTTCATAGTTAATGACAACACTATTTATAAATTAAGCGCATAAGTTTATGTTACTTAATGCTTACTCGCTATTAATTATACGTAGTTCGATGATTTCCTGTGAAGGGGGTAAGGTTTTGTCTTTATTGATAAAAAAGCCACTAATGAGTTTTTGTTAGAAAGGCTCAAGTAGTGGAGAGAGTAAGCGTGCCGAATGTGCGAAACAAGTGAATTGTGTTTCAGGCATGGTAGGGTGAGTTTTCTTAGTTCGAATGGTACTCGACTAGAGGGTGATTTAAGTATTTGGCCTGCTGTAGGCCAAATACTTATGTTAGCTAAAAGCTGATACTCACTTTCAGCTATGACAACTTAACTTGAGTCGCTTTGATGTTCTCACTTGGGTAGCAACCCAACACCTTAAGGTGGCGAGTAATGGCTGTTAGTTCCGTTATCGCTTGTTGCATATTATCTGAATCCAGATGCGCCTCTAAATCGACATAGAACATCTCTTCCCAAGGGTTACCCATGATAGGACGAGATTCCAGCTTGGTCATGTTGATGCCTAAGCGTTGCAGGATCAGTAGTGTCTCTACCAAAGAGCCCGCCTCTTGAGAAGTCGACATGATGAGCGTCGTTTTCGCAGGTATTTGAGTTGACACTTCAACAGGCTTACGAGCTACCACGATGAAACGTGTGTGGTTCTCTGTTTGGTTTGCAATGTTGCCCTGAATTGGCTGAAGCCCATAAAGCTTACCGCTCGATGCATTACCAATAGCAGCTACGTCATTACCACCCAGTTCTTTAACCTTTTTCATTGCATCAGCGGTGCTTGCGCAAGACTCAAGGCTGACGCCCTTAAGGCGGCTCAAGAACTCACTGCATTGCTGATGAGGTTGTGGATGGGAATAGAGCGTTTTGATGTCTTCTAATCGGATATCACTTTTCGCTACTAGGCAGTGTTCGATTGGTTGAGAAAGCTCACCAACGATGTAAAGCGTTGTGTGTTGAAGTAGGTCATACACTTCGTTAATCGAACCTGAGCTGGTGTTCTCAATAGGTAGTACACCGTAGTCGGCATGGCCAGATTCTACCGTAGAGGCTACTTCTTTGAAGTGATTACAGTTTAACTCAATTAACTCCATATTCTTACGGCTGAAGTATTCGCGACTCGCAAGGTGAGAGTATGATCCCTTAGAACCTAAGAATGCAACGCGAGCCAATGGTTTGCGGCTTTGCGGGTTCGCTAGGTTTTGTAAATATGACTGCTGTAGTAAAACGGAATCTTCGATGATGGTGTGAAACAGCTTGGTAATGTACTGCGCATCAAGTTCGTATTTATCTTTGCCATTGTTGATCAGCTTAACTAATAGTTGTTGCTCTCGTACTGCATCACGAACTGGTTTTGATGTCTCTACTTTGCTTTTAGCGACTTCGATACTTAGCTTGCGACGCTCCGAAAGTAACTTCAGGAGTTCGTCGTCTAAATCATTAAGACGAAGGCGGATATCATCCAGTGAAATTGAGCGGTCAGTCATAAATGTGTCCTTATAAAAAAGCCTCCCTAGTGTGGGAGGCTTCTTGTTCGTTTTTGACTTGTTTTTCTAAAACGACTTAGCCTCCGATTTACGGAAGAAAAAAGAAGTCAAAAATAAACAAAGATTGAGTGTGCATAAAAAGTGTTTGTTTTATGAATGTTTAAACACAATAAGCAAGCGAGCTACGAGCGTCAAGCAAAAAAATAGCGCCCTGAGGCGCTATTTTTTAATCTGTTCTCTTTCCTTATTCTACTTCAGCTTCTAGCTCTTCGATTTCAGGCTTTTCAGCGCGGCGCGCTTCAGGTTTATGGCGTAGCTTGTTGAGTTGACGCTCTAGTTTTTGTTCTACTTCGTTGATAGCTACGTAGAGGTCGTCATGGATTGATGAAGCAACAAGTTGGCCTTTTGGTACGGTTAGAACCGCTTCAAATTTTTTCTTCTTGTTTGGTTCTTCGCTAAAGCTCGCTTGGCAGCCAATGATGTCTACTTGCCATTTATCCAGCTTTTTAAATTTGCTTTCTATGTGATCACGGATTGCAGAGGTAATGTCGATGTTTTTACCAGTGATGTTCATTTTCATAGAAGTTTTCCTCTGTTGTATCCCTCATGGGTTAACTTCAGATTACGACTTTTAGGAATAAAGAATGTGATCTAGATCTTGTTTTGATTGGGTGGGATAAGCATTAAAATCAAATGTGATCTCACGCAAGTCTTAGTATCTTTTTGGCGAAAAATGCTTGTTATCTCTATGAAAAACGATAACTTGGAGGCAAGGCTTCGCTAAAAATTAAACCAGTTTTTAGGGGCGTCTTACAGCTTATTGAAAGTGTTTGATTGAAATTTACTCAATAGTGTTTTGTGATGTAGATCTCGTGATATATAAGCTTTCTCTGAATTAAAAACACAAAAGCCGCATAAGTTTTCTTATGCGGCTTTTGTGTTTTTAATTTGCCTTAGTGCCTTAGTGCCTTAGTGCCTTAGTGCCTTAGTGCCTTAGTGCCTTAGTGCCTTAGTGCCTTAGCTCCCCTGGCTCTTAGGGTTGAAGACAAACTAATCGTTGGTTTTTAGTAGTCTGGCTGTCCCATTTTCTCGGATAGCATTGATAGCTTGTAACTGCTTATAGATTACAAAGTAACGGTTGATGTTGGCGACATAGGTCACCGGTTCTTTGCTCACGTATTTGCGAGTGATGATTTCTACGTTTTTAAACCAGATATTTGGGTTGTAACCTTTCTGCTTGGCAATGCGCCTCATCTTTCTGATCTTAGCAGGACCAGCGTTGTAAGAAGCCAAGGTAAAGTAGATTTGATTGTCGGGTGATATTGCCGGGTCGTCAAAATATCGGTCTTTGATAAAGCGCATATACTTCACACCCGCATGGATGTTGTTATCCACCTTATGGATGTTCTTGATGTTGACGTTTTTATCTTTGGCGGTACTCGGTAATACCTGCATCACACCAATAGCCCCGCGATGAGAAACCCGGCTCTGATCCAGTCCTGATTCTTGGAAACCTTGAGCCGACATCATCAAAGGATCAAATTCATACTTGCTTGAATACTTTTCAAAGACATCTGAGAGTTTAGCAACTCGGTCTACTTTATTTGGGTTGAGTGCTCGGCCTAACCAGCGAGTATTGTCGATGTATTTCTGGTAGATGACGTTTCCAAGCAGGGTGCCTGTTCGTGCGGTCTTGACGTATTTGTTTATCTCTTGCTTCAGTTGAGGGCTGTCTTTTCTCAAAGCCCAAGCAATACGACCATTTTCTCGCAAAGGTAAGTCGTTATGGACTTGAATGTTATCCATTACATCGATCCAGAGCTTGGCTTTATGGTTATCTAGAATTGTACCTTGTATATAACCTTGGTTAACCAACTCTATCAGCTCGTAGTCTTGTAATGACTCCTCGATAAAGTGGACATGCAGTGGTGGTAAACCTAGTTCGTTAAGCTCCTTATTGACTCTTTGTACACTCTCGAAGTAACTCGAGCTTGCTCGTATCCACACCTCTTTGCCGCTCAATTGCTTGATTTCGGTGATAGGTTCGGCTTTTTTCCCTGTGATAATGAGTTCTTTACCATCTTTAATCATCGGATCTGAAAAATCGATGGTTCGTAGTCGTTTGTCGGTGATCGTTAGGTTAGCGACAGCGACATCACCATAGCCAGACTCTAGAGAGGGAAGTAGATCATCTCGTTGCACGGGGATGATTTGAACATTGAGATAGGGATGTTTCTTACGAAGGCTCTTCTCAAAGTGGTAGAGCATTTCTGCCACGATGCCTTTTGGCTTGCCATCCTCGATGTAATAGAAACCAAGATCGGCAGATACGAGCACTCTAACCGTTCCTTTGGTTTTGAGCACATCCAAGTCACCCATGTAAGGCTTATTGCTTAATGGGGACAGTTCTAATGCGTAGGATAAGTGGCTAAATAGCGATATCCAGATAAATAATAACAACCTACTCACATCCACACTCCATGTTGATGTTTTGTTAAAAGTTATCTTTTGAAGATACCGTGTAATATGCGATTCATCAAGTTTGCGATATGTGGATAAAAAAAGCGCGCTAGTAAATTCGCGCGCTTTTGGGATTGAGATGTAAGAAGTTGATTAAGGTAGTGGGTTTAACTCAATCAACTTTTCTGTTCTTAACACAGCGTCATCTAGGCCTAGTTGTTTATAAGCTTCTAGCTGAATCTTTAAAGATTTACGCGCTGCAATGGTATCTGGGTAAGTCTTTTGCAACTCTTGTGTTCTGTTAATAGCAGCAATCCACGCTTCGCGACGTAGGTAGAAATCAGCGGTTGCTAAATCATAGTCGGCTAGGCGATTCTTAAGTGCGAACATGCGTTTTTGTGCATCTTCAGCATAGGGGCTGCTAGGGAAACGTTCGAGTAGTCGCTTGAAGTCAGCAAAAGCGAGTTTTACTGGTTCTGGGTCTCGGTCACTACGGTCGATATTAAAAATATCGTGCATGAAGTTTCGGTCTTGCGCCATGTGCGTTAAGCCGCGCATGTAAAGAACCCAGTCTTGTTTCTCATGCGTTGGGTTCAAACGTAGGAAACGTGAAATGGTAGCGAGGCCAAGTGCCAAGTCATCATTTTTGTAGTAAGCGTAAATCAGATCGAGCTGTACTTGCTCAGAATAGGCGCCGAATGGGTAACGTGAGTCTAGGGCTTCTAGCTTTTCTATTGCTGAAAGCCAGCTACCGCTCTGCAGTGATTCTTGAGCGTCAGAGTAGAGAACCGATGGTGGTACATCTGGCACTATCTCTTCACTACTTGAACAACCAACCAAGAGTGATACGGCTAATAGACCCGATAAAGTAAGGTGTTTCATGTCAGGCGTCGATTCCTTGAATTAAATATTTCGTAAGCTTCCGTTACTTTCTAACCAGTAACAGATACAATGATGCAATTATTCTATTTTATCCATACTAATGGGTATTAGTCTCACGGTTTTTAAAAAAGTTCGATATGGCTCAGCAGATCACATTAACAGACACAGTAAAAAGCAGCCAGTTAGGTCAACGTTTAGACCAAGCTGTCGCTGAACTATTTACCGATTTTTCTCGCTCTCGCATTAAAGAGTGGCTTCTTGACGGCAAAATCCAAGTGGATGGCGAAGTTATTACTAAGCCACGCGTTAAGGTTTTGGGCGGTGAAGAGATCATCTTGCAAGCTGAACTTGCAGATGAAGAGCGCTGGGAAGCACAAGATATTCCTCTAGACATTGTCTACGAAGATGATGACTTATTGGTTATCAATAAGCCTCGCGATCTGGTTGTACACCCAGGCGCAGGCACACCGGATGGAACCATACTAAACGCATTGCTTTTCCATTACCCACAGATTGCAGAAGTGCCTCGTGCAGGTATTGTGCACCGTCTTGATAAAGACACAACAGGTCTTATGGTTGTGGCTAAAACGGTTCCAGCTCAAACTCGTCTTGTGCGTGCTCTTGCTAAGCGTCGTATTACTCGTGAATATGAAGCAATTGCAATTGGCAAAATGACCGCTGGTGGTGTGGTAGAGAAAGGCATTAGCCGTCATGCAACTAAGCGTACCTTGATGGATGTAAATGAATTAGGAAAGCCAGCGGTAACTCACTACCGTGTTGCTGAGCACTTCCGCGAGCATACTCGTATTCGTCTACGCCTAGAAACGGGTCGTACTCACCAAATTCGTGTTCACATGTCATACCTTCAGCACCCGTTGCTAGGTGACGTTGCATACGGTGGTCGTGCTCGTATTCCAAAAGGTGCATCTGAAGAACTAACAACAATGATTCGTTCTTTTGATCGCCAAGCACTACACGCAGTTATGCTTAAATTTGTTCACCCAATTACAGGTGAAGAAGTTGAGTTCCACGCTCCTGTGCCAAATGACATGGTTGTGATGGCTGAAGCGTTACGTGTTGATGCGCGCGAAAACTTGGAAGACGACATTTAATTATGTCGATGATCATCCCTAACTGGAATGCACCAAAAAACGTGAAAGCATTTGCTTCGACACGTTTTGATGGTTTTTCTACTGGTGCGTATCAAGGATTAAACCTAGGTACGCATGTTGGGGATGATGCTTCGCTTGTTGAAAACAACAGAGCTTGGCTCAAGCAACACGCTAATATGCCTGCAGCTCCGGTATGGCTAAATCAAACTCACTCAACAGATGTCGTTACGGTTTTACACCCTACGGCAGATATTCTTGATGCTGACGGTGCATTTACCACAGCTAAAGGTGTTGTCTGTTCTGCGATGACAGCCGATTGCTTACCTGTAATCCTTACTGATACCAAAGGCACTCAAGTTGCTGCAGTTCATGCTGGTTGGCGTGGTCTTGCTGGTGGAATTCTTGAAAATGCCGTCGCAAAGTTTTCAAACCTAGATTCAGAGAATAAGCTCATTGCTTGGCTTGGTCCTGCAATAGGCAAACAAGCCTTTGAAGTAGGCGATGATGTGCTGGAAGCTTTTGTTCGTTTTGACCCTCAAGCGAAATTAGCATTTGAAGCCAAAGCTGAACCGGGCAAATGGCTAGCGAATATGTCTCAGCTTGCAACGCAACGACTGAACAAAGTTGGTGTCACTTCTGTTACAGACTCCAATCTATGTACCTTCGCTGATGCGGATGCGTTCTATTCTTATCGTCGTGATGGTATTACTGGGCGCCAAGCTACTTTTATTTGGTTAGAGTAACCTTTAGCTAGTGCAACTAGTCATCCAGTTCATTTATATTTTTATATCAGCTCTATTCTTCATTCTTATCCCTTGAAAATCCGCGTTACCGTATCCATCTTCTAACCATAAGATAAACATATCTAAGAGTAGGAAGGTTGGCATGCGTCTCGATCGATTCACTAGTAAATTCCAAATTGCGATATCTGATGCTCAGTCGCTCGCATTAGGTCGTGATCACCAATATATAGAACCTGTGCACCTAATGGTGTCTTTGCTTAATCAAGATGGTAGTGCAATTCGTCCATTGCTCACCATGCTGAATATTGATGTGGTTCAATTGCGTTCTAAATTGAGCGAAATATTAGATCGAGTGCCTAAAGTAAGTGGCATCGGTGGTGACGTTCAGCTATCGAATGCGATGGGAACGCTGTTTAACCTGTGTGACAAGGTCGCGCAAAAGCGTCAAGACAGTTACATATCTTCAGAAGTATTCCTACTTGCTGCGATTGAAGACAAAGGTCCTTTAGGAAACCTACTTAAAGAGCTAGGCCTTACCGAGCAAAAATTATCTCAAGCTATTGAACAAGTCCGTGGTGGCCAGAAGGTCGATGACCCGAATGCGGAAGATAGACGCCAAGCACTCGAGAAGTTCACCATTGATCTGACTGAAAGAGCAGAGCAAGGCAAGCTGGATCCTGTTATCGGCCGAGACGACGAAATCCGTCGCACTATCCAAGTACTTCAACGCCGTACCAAGAACAACCCTGTCATTATCGGTGAACCAGGTGTCGGTAAAACAGCGATAGTTGAAGGTTTAGCTCAGCGTATTATCAACAATGAAGTTCCTGAAGGTTTGAGAGGCCGACGTGTCCTTTCGTTAGATATGGGCTCTTTGATTGCCGGCGCTAAATATCGTGGTGAATTTGAAGAACGTTTAAAATCAGTTCTTAACGAATTGTCGAAAGAAGAGGGCAACATCATTCTCTTCATCGATGAAATTCACACCATGGTAGGTGCGGGTAAAGGCGAAGGCTCTATGGATGCGGGTAATATGCTAAAACCAGCATTGGCTCGTGGTGAACTTCACTGTGTAGGCGCAACCACACTCGATGAATATCGCCAGTATATAGAGAAAGATCCTGCGTTAGAGCGTCGATTCCAAAAAGTGATAGTCGATGAGCCAACCGTGGAAGACACGGTCGCAATTCTTCGTGGTTTGAAAGAGCGCTATGAACTTCACCATCATGTAGAAATTACCGACCCTGCGATTGTTGCGGCTGCAACATTATCTCATCGATACGTTTCAGATCGTCAGTTGCCAGATAAGGCTATTGATCTGATTGATGAAGCGGCTTCGAGTATCCGTATGCAGATCGACTCAAAACCTGAGTCGCTAGATAAGCTCGAGCGTAAGATCATTCAATTGAAGATCGAGCAGCAAGCTCTTACCAATGAGAATGATGAAGCCAGTGAAAAACGTCTTCGAACATTACAAGAAGAGCTTTCTGACAAAGAACGCGATTTCGCAGAGCTTGAAGAAGTGTGGAATGCAGAGAAAGCCGCGCTTTCTGGCACGCAACACATCAAGTCAGAGCTAGAACAAGCTCGTATGGATATGGATTTTGCGAGACGTGCAGGTGATCTTAACCGAATGTCTGAATTGCAATACGGTCGAATCCCGGAATTAGAGAAGCAGTTAGATCTTGCGACTCAAGCCGAAATGCAAGAAATGACGCTACTACGTAATAAGGTCACCGATGCCGAAATTGCAGACGTGCTATCGAAGCAAACAGGCATCCCTGTTTCTAAAATGCTAGAAGCAGAGAAAGAGAAGCTTCTTAAAATGGAAGGTGTTCTACATAACCGCGTGATTGGCCAAGCGGAAGCCGTTGAAGTGGTATCGAATGCGATTCGTCGTAGCCGTGCAGGTTTATCTGATCCAAACAAGCCGATTGGCTCTTTCTTATTCCTTGGTCCAACTGGCGTTGGTAAAACGGAGTTGTGTAAAACACTTGCGAACTTCATGTTTGATAGTGACGATGCAATGGTGCGTATCGACATGTCTGAATTTATGGAGAAACACTCTGTTGCTCGTTTGGTTGGTGCTCCCCCGGGTTACGTAGGATATGAAGAAGGTGGCTACTTAACAGAAGCGGTACGTCGCAAGCCTTATTCAGTGATTTTGCTAGATGAAGTAGAGAAAGCGCATCCTGATGTCTTCAATATTCTGTTACAGGTTCTTGATGATGGACGCTTAACTGATGGACAAGGTCGCACAGTCGATTTTAGAAACACGGTAGTGATCATGACATCCAACCTTGGCTCTTCGAGAATTCAAGAGAACTTCAATACGCTCGATTATCAAGGAATAAAGAATGAAGTGATGGAAGTGGTAGGTAAACATTTCCGTCCTGAGTTTTTGAACCGAGTTGATGAAAGCGTGGTGTTCCATCCATTGGGTCAAGAGCACATTCAGTCGATAGCCGCTATTCAGCTTGAGCACCTTAAGAAGCGCATGGAAGACAATGGTTATGAGCTTGAAGTCTCGGATAAAGCACTCAAGTTGATTTCTCAAGTTGGTTTTGATCCAGTATATGGCGCGAGACCTTTGAAAAGAGCGATTCAACAAAGTGTCGAGAACCCGTTAGCGAAAGCTATATTGGCAGGAAAAATTAATCCAGATAAGAAAGTACAGCTATTAGTAAACAACGACCGCATTATTGCTCACCAATAGTTGAAGTAAGAATTGTAGGTACGATTGGCCGAAATTAAGGCTTAATCGTACCTATTTTGAACGCTTTGTGTGAATAGTGTTCGAACGGTCGCCGGTGGCGGCTTTTTTTCGTTTTTAGCCTTGTGCAAAGGATTATTCTCTCTATAATGCGCCTCCGTTGCCAAGGATAACCAAGCGGTTTGAACTGAGTAACAAGACGGTGATAAGCATTTAAGATGCTTTGAAAAATTAGCTGGAAAAAGTGTTTGACACTGGAATCCAATCCGCTAGAATGGCCGTCCACTTCGAGAGGCTCCTTACTAAAAGGAACGCTCAACAAGTAAAGCTCTTTAACAATTTAAACCTATCAATCTGTGTGGGCACTCGTTGATGAATATCAAAACGTTTTATCGTTAGATAAAACAGATTCTTCGGAATCAAAATTGATTTCAATGAACTGAGTGACCAATACGTTTAACTACTTGTAGTTATTCGGCACAGTCAATTCATTACCA
>NZ_JALNTU010000005.1:0-501958 GCF_023161685.1 Vibrio sp. 1CM8B | reverse complement strand
GAGGTGCATGAAAAAAGCCAACAGCTGACGCTGTTGGCTTAGTAGAAATACTGTCAACGTATTTTAGGACGAGACAGTGTATGAGTTAACTGAACGCTTCAACGAGAAGATTATTGCGTTCAGTTAGTCATTACATTATTAGTTAAACATTGCGATTGCTTCTGCTGGGTCTACGTATTCAAGGTCAAAGCTCTCTGCAACTTCTTTACAAGTTACTTTACCGTGAATAACGTTTAGACCTTCTAGGAAGCCTTCATCAGATAGAAGTGCTTCGCGGTAGCCCTTGTTCGCTAGCTTAACAATGTAAGGAAGTGTTGCATTGTTTAGTGCGTAAGTTGAAGTGCGAGCAACAGCGCCAGGCATGTTTGCAACACAGTAGTGAACTACGTCATCAACAATGTAAGTTGGGTCTGCGTGAGTGGTTGCGTGAGAAGTCTCGAAACAACCGCCTTGGTCGATTGCAACATCAACAACTGCTGAACCTGGCTTCATCTTAGCGATGTGCTCTTTTGTAACCAGTTTAGGAGCGGCTGCGCCAGGGATTAGTACTGCACCAATTACTAGGTCTGCTTCTAGAACATGCTTCTCAATAGCGTCTTCAGTAGAATAAACCACTTTTGCGCGACCTTGGAATTCTTCATCAAGACGACGCAGTGTATCTACGTTACGGTCAAGAATTGTAACATCAGCGCGAAGGCCTACAGCCATACGTGCTGCGTTAGCACCTACAACACCGCCACCAACAACAACAACTTTTGCTGGTTCAACACCTGGAACGCCACCAAGAAGAAGACCACAACCACCGTTAGATTTCTCTAATGTTTGTGCACCTGCTTGAATAGACATACGACCAGCTACTTCAGACATTGGTGCTAATAGTGGCAAGCGACCCATATTATCTGTTACAGTCTCATAGGCTACGCAGACAGCTTTGCTCTTGATAAGCTCTTCAGTTTGTGGAAAATCTGGTGCAAGGTGTAAATAGGTAAATAATATTTGCCCTTCGCGAAGCATAGCTCGCTCGACAGCTTGAGGTTCTTTAACCTTTACAATCATCTCTGCTTTCGCGAAAACGTCAGCAGCAGTAGGAAGAATGGATGCGCCTACAGCGATGTAATCATCGTCTGAAAAACCGATACCAGTACCGGCATTGGTTTCTACAAAAACTTGGTGGCCGTGTGAGATTAGTTCTCTCACGCTAGCTGGGGTCATACCAACGCGGTATTCGTGGTTCTTGATTTCCTTAGGTACGCCAATGATCATCCTGACTCCTCATTTTATTTTGGTTGTTTTATCTATGTGTAGGGTAATTCTGTCGAATTAATATCTAGTATAGATAGGTTCAGATAAAATTTGATACTGAATATTAAAAAGTTGTAGTATATTTTTTTGCAAGGAAGTAATAAGGTGGAATAAAAAATGGCAGACAATTATAAGAAGCCGTCCAAGGAACTAGATCGTATTGACCGCAACATTCTTAATGAGTTGCAAAAAGACGGTCGTATCTCAAACGTTGAACTCTCAAAACGAGTAGGACTTTCTCCAACTCCATGTCTTGAACGTGTTCGTCGTTTAGAACGTCAAGGTTACATTACTGGGTACACAGCGTTGCTGAACCCACAGTACCTTGATGCTTCACTGTTAGTGTTTGTTGAAATTACGTTGAACCGTGGTGCGCCAGATGTGTTCGAACAATTCAACACCGCTGTGCAGAAACTGGATGACATCCAAGAGTGTCATTTAGTGTCGGGTGATTTTGACTATCTTCTAAAAACACGTGTATCTGATATGGGTGCTTACCGTAAGCTACTGGGTGATACGTTACTTCGTCTACCGGGCGTAAACGACACTCGAACTTACGTAGTAATGGAAGAAGTGAAACAAACTAATCAACTTGTGATTAAAACTCGTTAGTCACAATTGGTGAAATGAAAGAAAGCGGACATTTGTTCCGCTTTCTTGCTTTCTGGAATTGGGTTTTTCTGTTTGATATGGTTAAATCAACAGTAGTTTCATTGAAACGAGCGGCTTTGGCCGCTCGAGATGTTTTTATCCCGTTTAATTATTAAGTTGGTTTATGTTCAAGCAGAGCAGTAATAAAGTAGAAACAATCATTAAAACGAGTGAAGAGCCTCAGTCTCCTCGTTTGAGTGGTTCTCAACGTCTCAAAGAGTGCAGTCTGATTCTCGGTGTTCTCTTCTCTATTCTACTTGCCGTTGCGTTATTAACTTTTAGTCCTGCAGACCCATCATGGTCACAAACGGCGTGGGGTGGTGACATTCAAAATGCGGGTGGCTACCTAGGTGCTTGGTTGGCGGATACGCTTTTCTTCGTATTTGGTTCTTTGGCTTACCCTCTGCCTATCTTAGTGACGGTCGCTGCGTGGGTTTTATTCCGCAAACGTAATGAAGACGAGCAGATCGACTTCATGCTGTGGGGCACTCGCTTGCTTGGCCTGACTATCCTTATTCTGACTAGTTGTGGTCTCGCGGATATCAACTTTGATGACATCTGGTACTTTTCATCCGGTGGCGTGGTAGGTGACGTTTTAACAAGCCTTGCTCTTCCAACGTTGAATGTTCTTGGTAGTACGCTGGTTCTTCTTTTCTTATGGGGTGCTGGCTTCACTCTATTAACCGGTATCTCTTGGCTAAGCATTGTGGAATGGTTGGGTGAATGTGCCATCAAATTCTTCACGTCTGCTGTTAATAAGGCTCGTGGCCAAGACCAAGAGCTGCTTGAGCCTCAATTAAGGGAATCAGCAGACCGCGATTTAATCGAAGAACGTCATCACCAGCATCAAGAGCCAACTTACCGCGATGTTCCTGCTATAGAAGACAACAAGGAATCAACAGAGCATGATCCACTAGATCCTGCAATGAGCTTTTCTGCGACCAATGATTCGTCAGACGTAGCGATAAATGCGCGAGATAATGCAGCATCGCCGAAGCGTCATTACAATATTCACATGCCTGTTGAGGCGCCAGCGAAGCAAGAAGCTTCAGAACAAGAAGAACCTCAGGTTCAGCGCCAACCTCAAGTTGCACCTGAGTCGATCCCTGTAGCACCTGTTTACCAAGCGCCAGAAGAACCGTTAGAAGAAGGTATTGAGCGCTCGAAGCAGCTTAATGCCACTATCGAGCAGCTAGAAAACGCCGCTATGTATGAAGATGACCTTGCGGAGCAAGAACAGGTTGATGCGCATGAATCTCAAATCGCGTATCAGCAATACATGCAGAATGAGCAACAAGACGTTACCTCTACTGATACGGCTCTTGAAAGTGCAGAACCAGAGGTCAATAGCTCGCCAGAAGTAACGAATGAATTCGATGTTGAAGATGTTCAGCCAGAATCTCTATACACTTCACCAATGGGTGAGCCAGAAGCAACTGTGGAAGACGATTTCTCTGCACAAGCTTCACCATTTGATGTAACGGAAGAGCGTGCTGACGAACAGACTTTCGCTCCTGAAGCTCAGCAGACTGAAACCGAGCAGGCTGATGCAGAGTTAGCGGATGAGCAATTTGAACCTTTCTCTTATCAAGAAGAACGTTCAGAGCCTGAACAGTCAACAGCACAAAACCAAGAGCCAGCTGTTGATCTTCCTTGGGAAGAAGTTACGGAAGAAGAGCCTTCCCATCAAGATCAGGATGTCGCCGCATTCCAAAGCATTGTTTCTGAAGCACAAGCGAATATGGCAGCGGCGCAGAACCCGTTCTTGGTTCAACAAGATGTTAATTTACCGAAGCCTGCTGAGCCATTACCCACGCTTGAATTGTTATTCCACCCTGAAAAGCGTGAAACCTTTATTGACCGTGACGCATTAGAGGCAATTGCTCGTCTTGTTGAATCTAAGCTAGCGGACTACAAGATCAAAGCAGACGTTGTCGACATTTTCCCAGGTCCAGTGATAACTCGGTTTGAATTAGATTTGGCTCCAGGTGTGAAAGTAAGCCGTATCTCAGGCCTTTCTATGGACTTAGCGCGTTCACTCTCTGCATTGGCAGTACGTGTCGTAGAAGTGATTCCGGGTAAACCTTATGTTGGCTTGGAACTGCCGAACATGAGCCGCCAAACGGTATTCTTCTCAGATGTGGTTGCTAGCCCTCAGTTCCAAGAAGCAAAATCGCCAACGACAGTGGTCCTAGGACAAGACATCGCAGGTGAAGCCGTTATTGCTGACCTATCGAAAATGCCTCACGTTCTGGTTGCAGGTACAACCGGTTCTGGTAAGTCGGTAGGTGTGAACGTAATGATTCTGAGTATGCTTTACAAAGCATCACCGGAAGATGTTCGCTTCATCATGATCGACCCGAAAATGCTTGAGCTATCGGTTTATGAAGGCATCCCTCATCTATTGTCTGAAGTGGTAACCGACATGAAAGATGCGTCGAACGCCCTTCGTTGGTGTGTTGGCGAGATGGAACGACGTTATAAGCTGATGTCAGCATTAGGCGTTCGTAACATTAAAGGTTATAACGATAAGCTTAAGATGGCAGCGGAAGCTGGTCACCCAATTCACGATCCACTGTGGAAGCCGGGCGACAGCATGGACCCAGAAGCGCCATTACTTGAGAAGCTGCCTTACATTGTGGTTATCGTTGATGAATTTGCCGACCTAATCATGGTGGTTGGTAAGAAGGTTGAAGAACTGATTGCACGTTTGGCACAAAAAGCACGTGCGGCGGGTGTTCACTTGATTCTAGCGACGCAGCGTCCATCAGTGGATGTTATTACTGGCCTTATCAAAGCGAACATTCCAACCCGTGTTGCCTTTACGGTATCAACCAAAACGGATTCACGAACTATCCTTGACCAAGGTGGTGCAGAATCACTATTGGGCATGGGTGATATGCTTTACTTGCCACCGGGTTCTAGCCATACAACTCGTGTTCACGGTGCCTTTGCATCTGATGATGATGTACACGCAGTCGTGAATAACTGGAAAGCGCGTGGTAAGCCAAACTATATTGATGAGATCACCAACGGCGAACAAACTCCAGAAACCTTGCTTCCGGGTGAGAAGATGGAAGGTGACGAAGAGGTGGATCCTCTGTTTGATCAAGTGGTAGAACACGTTGTTCATTCGCGTCGTGGCTCAGTTTCAGGCGTGCAACGTCGATTCAAGATTGGCTACAACCGTGCTGCACGTATTGTCGAGCAACTTGAAGCTCAAGGTATCGTAAGTGCTCCAGGCCATAACGGTAACCGAGAAGTCTTAGCACCAGCTCCACCAAAAGATTAGTTCCACTAGGAACTCATACCCATTAAGTCGGTCAAATCGAAAATATGACCGACTTATGTTCTAACAGGATTATTGATGAAAAAAGTATTCGCACTTTTATTTATGAGCTTCTCAGTGTTTGCTTCTCCGAAAGAAGAGTTGAGTAGCCGTTTAGCATTAAATGCAGGCTTTAGCGCTGACTTTAAACAAGTCGTGACCAGCCCTGATGGTGATGTTGTTATGGAAGGTGAGGGCACGGTAGAGATTGCACGCCCAAGCTTGTTCCGCTGGGAGACCACGTTTCCTGATGAAAACTTGTTGGTATCTGACGGCCAAAGCTTGTGGTACTACAGCCCGTTCATTGAGCAAGTGAGCATTTACTGGCAAGAGCAAGCGACATCACAAACACCTTTTGTCCTGCTTACACGTAACCAAGAAAGTGATTGGGATAACTATAATGTGGCGCAAACGGGTAACCAATTCACGCTAACGCCAACTGCTGTCGATTCTAATCAGGGCGACTTCCAGATTAATATCACCGAAAAGGGCATTGTTCAGGGCTTTAATGTGATTGAACAAGACGGTCAAAAAGGTGAGTTTACCTTTAGCAATGTTGACTTGGGTAAACCTGCAGCAGACCGCTTTACTTTTGTGGCACCGGAAGGTGTCGAGGTCGACGACCAAAGAAACTGATCTAAACAAGCAGATCGTTTGGTAGTACGTCGATAGGCATTAATGCCATCAACGAATCAAGAGATTGCAATTGAGTAATTACAGCTTAGATTTTGCGGGGGACGAAGATTTTCGTCCCCTTGCTGCTCGTATGAGACCGGAAACTGTCGAACAGTACATCGGTCAGCAGCATATATTAGGCCCAGGTAAACCACTTCGCAGAGCGTTGGAAGCGGGCCATATCCACTCGATGATTTTGTGGGGGCCACCGGGCACCGGTAAAACGACGTTAGCCGAAGTAGCAGCAAACTATGCGAATGCTGAAGTGGAACGCGTATCGGCGGTAACCTCGGGCGTAAAAGACATTCGTATTGCAATTGAAAAAGCGCGCGAGAACAAGCAAGCAGGGCGCAGAACCATCCTGTTTGTGGACGAAGTCCATCGCTTTAACAAAAGTCAGCAAGATGCTTTTCTGCCTCATATCGAAGATGGCACCGTGACCTTTATTGGTGCGACTACAGAAAACCCTTCTTTTGAATTGAACAACGCTTTGTTGTCACGTGCGCGTGTCTACAAACTGACGTCCTTGAATACAGATGATATTTCTCTCGTTATTCGCCAAGCGATTGAAGACAAGCAACGTGGGCTAGGTGATGTACCTGCAGATTTTGCTGATAATGTTTTAGATCGCCTTGCAGAACTGGTTAACGGTGACGCACGTATGTCGCTTAACTATCTTGAACTGCTGTATGACATGGCAGAAGATAACGATCGAGGCGAGAAAGCGATAACCTTGCAGTTGTTGGCTGAAGTGGCTGGTGAGAAAGTCGCACGTTTCGATAACAAGGGCGATATTTGGTACGACCTAATATCTGCGGTTCATAAATCAATTCGTGGCTCAAACCCTGATGCGGCGTTGTATTGGTCGGCGCGAATGATTGCGGCGGGTTGTGACCCTTTGTATATCGTAAGACG
The DNA here is from genome assembly GCF_023161685.1 of Vibrio sp. 1CM8B. Taxonomy (NCBI): domain Bacteria; kingdom Pseudomonadati; phylum Pseudomonadota; class Gammaproteobacteria; order Vibrionales; family Vibrionaceae; genus Vibrio; species Vibrio sp. 1CM8B. The sequence continues at coordinate 495,087 of NZ_JALNTU010000005.1, read as the reverse complement.
TTTGCTAGCGATTGCTTCTGAAGATATTGGCAACGCTGACCCTCGTGCCATGCAGGTGGCGATGTCGGCTTGGGATTGCTTCACGCGCATTGGCCCTGCTGAAGGGGAGCGTGCGATTGCGCAGGCGGTAGTTTATCTTGCGTGTGCACCAAAGAGTAATGCTGTTTACACCGCGTGGAAACAAGCGTTAACGGATGCTCACAATCTTCCTGAATATGAAGTCCCCCATCATTTGCGAAATGCACCGACAACTTTGATGAAGGACATGGGCTACGGGCAAGAATACCGTTATGCTCATGATGAACCAGGAGCCTACGCGGCGGGTGAAAAGTACCTGCCTCCTGAAATGGGAGAGAAGCAATACTATTTCCCAACAAAACGAGGCTTAGAGACCAAAATTGGCGAGAAGCTAGATTATCTGGCGGATTTGGACGCAAAAAGCCCACAAAAACGCTATGAAAAGTAGTCTTTTTTGGATATCGTTACCTAGTCATAAAATTTCAATTAAATCGTTATAAATTGGTCGAAATAACACCAGTTTTAGGGGTTTAGCAGTGATTCAGTAGCAAACTACTGAATATTCAAATAACTAAAGCATAGGATTAGCAATGCTGGATTCTAAATTACTTCGAGCTGAGCTGGATGAAACAGCGGCAAAATTAGCACGTCGAGGCTTCGCCCTTGATGTAGAGACAATTCGTGAACTTGAAGAAAAACGTAAGTCCCTTCAGATGAAAACTGAAGAGCTACAAGCGTTACGTAACTCTCGATCGAAGTCCATTGGTCAAGCGAAAGCAAAAGGCGACCATGAAGAAGCTGAGCGTATCCTTGCAGAAGTAGGCAACTTAGGTGCAGAACTAGACCAAGCTAAAGTAGCATTGGCTGACCTTCAATCTGAGCTAGAAACGATCACAATGTCGATTCCTAACCTACCTGATGCAGAAGTGCCAGATGGTAAAGATGAAGATGACAACGTAGAAGTTTCTCGTTGGGGCCAACCTAAGACTTACGACTTCGAAGTAAAAGATCACGTTGACCTAGGCGAAATGTCTGGCGGTCTTGATTTTGCTAGCGCAGTAAAAATCTCGGGTTCTCGTTTCATCGTGATGAAAGGCAAATTTGCACGTCTACACCGTGCGATTGCTCAGTTCATGCTGGATCTTCACACTGATGAGCACGGCTACACAGAAATGTACGTACCGTACCTAGTGAACCACGATAGCCTTTACGGTACTGGTCAACTTCCTAAGTTCGGCGAAGACTTGTTCCACACAAGCCCGCTAACTGAGCAAGTAAGTGACGTGCCTCTTAAGACGCTATCGCTTATCCCTACTGCGGAAGTACCGGTAACGAACATGGTTCGTGACACGATTACTGATGAAGCTGAACTGCCACTTAAGATGACAGCTCACACGCCATGTTTCCGTTCTGAAGCGGGTTCTTACGGTCGTGACACTCGTGGTCTTATCCGTATGCACCAATTCGACAAAGTTGAATTAGTACAAATCACTAAGCCAGAAGACTCAATGGCAGCGCTTGAAGAGCTAACAGGTCACGCTGAGAAAGTACTTCAACTTCTAGAGCTTCCTTACCGTAAAGTGATTCTATGTACAGGTGACATGGGCTTCGGTTCTGCGAAAACTTACGACTTAGAAGTATGGGTTCCAGCACAAGAGACTTACCGTGAGATTTCTTCTTGTTCAAACATGTGGGATTTCCAAGCGCGTCGTATGCAAGCTCGTTTCCGTCGTAAAGGCGAGAAGAAACCTGAACTTGTACATACACTAAACGGTTCCGGTCTTGCTGTTGGTCGTACTATGGTTGCTATTCTTGAGAACAACCAAGAAGCAGATGGCCGTATTGCTATCCCAACAGTACTTCAACCATACATGGGCGGCGTAACGCACATCGGTTAATGCCAATTTAGGTTAATCAAATTTAGATTAACCTGACTTGCCAAAATATTTAAAAGGCTTTGCTGTAATGGCAAAGCCTTTTTTGTATCTGGAACTACCCAAGTAGAAGCTGTATAACGAGAAGCTACATAAAAGAGAAACTCGCTTTGGTTGCTTCGTCTGCTTGCTTACAAGCTAGCAACGCCTTTCGATAGTAATTTTGATAATTGTTTTGGGTCAGTTCATCAAGCGTATAAAGTTGAGTGACCACGCCATCACACTTGTGAATAATCGTTAAAACCTGTTTCGCGCCCATTGCGTCAGGCCAAATAACAGAGAGCAGTTTGACGATGTTCATGCATACGTTTTTGATCATCGGGCATCGCTTGTGAATCTCTAAATAAGCGAGCAATACCTGCTTATAATCCGACGAAGCCTTCTTAATGCTGATGTTGCTCTGTTTGAGCCATTCCATCTTTTCTGCGTTACGGCGTTTCATCTCACTACACATGGTCATTTGGCTAGAAACAACGGTTTCGTTCGCCGTTTGGATGATCAAGATGCCACAGCGGCTCTCTGCGACTTTAAACTCATTCTCACAACTCATTCTGTCCAGCAACCAGGTGTGGTGATAGATAACCGGGAATGCATTAAAGCTATTTCTGTCATGCAGCGCAGTCAAAATAGTCACCGCTTTTTGGTACTGTTTTGATTCCATTGCAATGTGTGCTGCGATAAGCGCCAAATCCGTTTGAAGACCTGCTCTTGCGTCTGTAGGGATCTTCGAAATCAGATAGTTTACTTGATCGAGTGTCGCTTTATTGTTGCTCTCACCAGATGCGCAATAGAGCAAAAATCGAATATGGTTGAGCTTCATATAGAGGTTATCTCGAAAGGTATCTCTATTGATCTGCACATAGTTCTGATAGTGAGCTAACGCTGCCTTGGTATCATTCACGGAGAGACACAGGTTTGCGATTGCCAGTTCCCTTTCTGAGTTACCCGGTGTGAGTTCACTTGCCAATTTAAAATGGGCAATCGCAGCAGGAACTTTATTACTGATAAGGTTCACTTGAGCTGCTTGATCTCGATACAAGGTGCTGGTGGGTGCTGAATCAATCAAGCTTTCGATCATTTGTTGTGCTTCATTGATCTGACCTAAATTCGCAAGGCTGTTTGCTAGACCCGCTTGAGCCCAATCAAAACTGCCTTCATCAAGCGCCTTCTCATATACGTTCTTTGCTTCTTCGTAAAGCTTGAGCTTTGACAAAAAGCTTCCGCGAAATTGCTGAATTGTGGCGAAGTATTCTGGGTTAAAGGCGAGTAGCTCTTCGCAGAACTCAAGACCGGCTTTATAGTCATTTTCTCGTTCGGCCTTATAGATTTTTTGTAGCACCAGCTTCTTTTTTAGAGAGCTTGTAATTCGTTGCTTTAAGGTTTCACGATTGAATGGTTTTAATAAATAATTATCTGGTCGAAGCTCTAGAATAGGGCGGATCGATAAAGCGGAGTTCTCACCGGTAACTAGAATAAATATTCCATCGTCTTTCAATCTATTCGATTGTTTAAGCTCTTCAAACAACTGCTTGCCATTGATGGTATTACCAAAGTTATAGTCGCAGATAATCACATCAAACGTCGTCTCGCTTGTTATCGTCATAGCGATGCGAGGGGACTTAGCAATTGAAATCATTCGCTCTGAAAAGCCGATATGAATCAACATATTGCGGATGGTTGATAGCACGATCGATGAGTCATCAACGATAAGTGCATTGAGTTGGTTTAATTTCATGTTTACTTTAAATTATTTACTGACGTGAATTCCGCAGCGATTACGGGTTGCGTTGCTGTCTTGCACGATCGACAAAACAGAAAACTCTGTTTCTACCAAGTTGATACAAGCTTTCGTTAATATTTATTATCTAAGTACAGTCGAATTGAATTAGCTGATTGGATTCTAGAATGAAATCGAATGAGGAAGCCCATCATAATATCCGACAAAAAAATGGCTTGTATTTTAAGCGGCTATTGACCCGATAGGTAACACTCTTTTGCTAATTGTTTTTATGGAGAGGATTAAATTTGTTTGTGAGATTCTTCAGGGGGGAATCATAGATAAAATATCAGTTTGAGATGTTTTTATTGGCTGTCTGATTATTTGCTTTTTGAGTAGGCCACCTTTAGCACTCTAAAGGCGGCGTATCGGTTTATATGCTAATAAATTTTCGGAATTTCTATTTGGTTTTATTTATATCAATTTGACTTGAAGCAAGCTGATTGTTGTAGTGCTTTATCAATTGCAGAGACCAGTTTCTCGATGTGCGCAGGTTCGCTGATAAATGGAGGCATCATATAAATCAATTTACCAAACGGACGGATCCAAACGCCTTGCTCTACAAAGTGAACTTGGATGGTTTCCATATCGACAGGCGTATGGGTTTCAACAACGCCAATCGCACCCAACCAGCGAACGTCTTTGACAAGATCATGCTCTCGCAGCGGTGGCAGTAACTTAGAAAAGAGCTGTTCAATCTGTTGAGTCTGATTTTTCCAATGGCCTTGCTCTATGATGGATAAACTTGCCGCACCGACTGCGCAAGCCAATGGGTTGCCCATAAAGGTTGGCCCGTGCATAAAGCAGCCCGCTTCACCGCCACATACCGTGTCGGCGACTTCTTTACTCGCCAGCGTCGCTGACAATGTCATATAGCCACCAGTTAAAGCCTTGCCTACGCATAAGATGTCCGGTTGAACATCGGCATGCTCACAAGCGAACAGTTTCCCTGTGCGGCCAAACCCGGTCGCAATCTCATCCAAGATCAGCAATACATTGAATTCATCACACAGTAAGCGAACCTGTTTTAGGAACTCAGGGTGGTAGATGCGCATGCCGCCAGCCCCTTGAACGATTGGCTCTAAGATCACGGCTGCGACTTCTTGATGGTGTGCTGCCAACTTTTCTCGAAAGCTGTTGATGTCGTTCGTGTCCCATTGATCCCAAAAGCCTGTTTTTGGCGAATCAGCGAAAATGTGTTCCGGTAAAAAGCCTTTGTAGAGGCTGTGCATTGAGTTGTCAGGGTCGGTCACTGACATCGCCGCAAAGGTATCACCGTGGTAACCATCTCTTAGTGTGAGGAACTTTGAACGAGGTTGTCCTTTAGCGTGCCAATATTGCAGTGCCATTTTTAGGCTAACTTCTACGGCTACTGAACCTGAATCGGCCAAAAAAACATGCTCAAGATTACTTGGCGCGAGATTCAAAAGCTTCTTACATAAATCGATAGCGGGTTGGTGGGTGATGCCACCAAACATAACGTGTGAAACCTTATCGATTTGGCTGTGAGCTGCAGCATTTAGCTCAGGGTGATTGTAGCCGTGGATGGTTGACCACCAAGATGACATACCATCAATAATTCGTTTTCCGCCTTCTAATTCTAGGTAAACACCGTCTGCGTTGGTGACTGGATAGCAGGTCAGAGGTGTTAACGTTGATGTGTAGGGATGCCAGATATGCTGGCGATCAAAGGCGAGATCCATAGTAACTTCCATTCTTGGTGTGATTAAAAAATAACCAGATGTAAACTTTTGATATTATCAATGTGTTGACAGTCTAAAGCTTGTCGGTAGACTAGCCAAGCATAAATGCAATCTCTATTGATAGAGATGAAACATCAAATAATAAAAAAGGATCGACACGTGGAAGTTCGTCATGACTGGACAGTTGCTGAAGTAACAGCGCTGCTTGAAAAACCGTTTATGGATTTAATGTTTGAAGCTCAAGTGGTTCATAGACAGTACCAAGAGCACAACCACGTGCAGGTGAGTACGCTTCTGTCGATTAAGACCGGTGCTTGTCCTGAAGATTGTAAGTACTGTCCTCAAAGTGCTCACTACCGAACGGATGTCGACAAAGAGCGCCTAATGGAAGTAGAGCGTGTTTTAGATGCAGCGCAAAAAGCCAAGAACGCAGGCTCGACTCGTTTCTGTATGGGCGCGGCATGGAAAAACCCGAAAGAACGCGATATGCCTCACCTGACTGATATGATCAAAGGTGTGAAAGGCATGGGTCTAGAAACGTGTATGACGCTAGGTATGTTAACGCCAGATCAAGCCGGCGAGCTAGCGGATGCAGGTTTGGATTACTACAACCATAACCTTGATACGTCTCCTGAGTTTTACGGCAGCATCATCACCACTCGTACTTACCAAGATCGTTTAGATACGTTATCTCACGTGCGCGATGCCGGTATGAAGATCTGTTCTGGTGGCATTATTGGTATGGGCGAAAGTACCAATGACCGTGCAGGTCTGCTGGTAGAGCTAGCGAACCTTCCTGTACACCCTGAGAGTGTGCCGATCAATATGCTCGTAAAAGTGAAAGGCACACCGATGGAAAACGTCGATGATGTTGAATCTTTTGACTTCATTAAGTTAATTGCGATTGCTCGTATCATGATGCCAATGTCTGCGGTTCGTCTATCTGCAGGTCGCGAGAATATGAATGAACAGATGCAGGCGATGTGCTTCATGGCTGGCGCGAACTCAATCTTCTACGGTTGTAAGCTACTGACTACACCAAACCCAGATGAAGACACGGATATGCAGCTGTTTAAGAAGTTAGGTATCAACAGCCAGCAAGTGGCTCAGAAACCTGATGAAATTCAAGAAAACGAACTGTTAGATCAAGTGGTGGAGCGCGTTGCTGCTCGTCCAACGAAAGATGACATGTTCTACGATGCCACTGTTTAAATCTCGTATTAAAGATGCCCTTGTTCAACGCCGTGAACAGGGGCTAACTCGTCAACTTAAGGTGCTCGAAAACAGTAATGGTCCTTTGCTTAATTGCGAAGGCTCTCGCTTCATCAATTTTTCGAGTAATGATTACCTAGGCTTGGCGAACGACCCTGAATTGGTGGAGGCGTGGCAAGCGGGGCTTTCTCAGTATGGTGCTGGCAGTGCGGCATCACCATTGGTCACGGGTTTTAGTCCTGCTCATCGAAATTTAGAAGCTCAACTCTGTGAATGGTTGGGCTTTGAACGTGCCATTCTCTTTAGTTCTGGTTTCAGCGCCAACCAAGCCTTGTTGTTTTCTCTGCTCGAAAAAGACGACTCTCTGCTGCAAGACAAGCTTAATCACGCCTCTTTGATGGAAGCGGGGATGCTTTGTCCTGCAACCATGAAACGCTTTAAGCACAACGATACGCAACATTTAGAGTCGCTATTGAGCCGCTCTCCGCAATCGTTAGTCGTGACTGAAGGTGTGTTTAGCATGGATGGCGACCAAGCTCCTCTCGAGCGTATCTCTAGCCTGACAAATCAATACGACAGTTGGTTGGCGGTTGATGATGCCCACGGTATTGGCGTGTTAGGTGATAAAGGGGCAGGGAGTTGCAGTGCGGCACAAATCTCACCCGATATTCTAGTCGTCACTTTTGGTAAAGCATTTGGCCTGTCTGGCGCTGCAGTTTTGTGTTCGTCAGAAGTCGGTGACTATCTAACTCAGTTTGCTCGTCATCATGTTTATTCTACGGCAATGCCACCCTCACAAGCGGTAGCTTTGTCTCATGCCTGTAAGATGATTCAAACTCAAGAATGGCGCCGAGAAAAGCTGACTGAGTTAGGGTCTCTCTATGCAGAGCAGATGAGCGGCTTGAAAGGCTTTGTGGATACTCAGACTCCGATTAAGCCATTTGTGATAGGTGAAGCTCAGGCGGCATTATCTATCGCTGAAGAGTTAAAGAAAAACCAAGTTTGGGTGACCGCAATAAGGCCGCCAACCGTTCCTGCTGGAACTGCTCGATTACGAATCACGTTAACAGCTAACCATAGCCAAAAACAGATTCTCCAGTTAACCAGGTCGTTGCATCAAGCCATTGAACGAAACATCGGCTCAGGCATTAAATCGCCTACCCATCCAAGCTTTGAATCAAATAAAGAGGCTCAGTAAATGTCACAAGAAGCGGTAGTGCATAATTACGTTGGCCAAGATAAGAGTGCGATTGCCGAAGCCTTTGGTAAAGCAGCAACAACCTATGACAAACACGCTGAATTTCAACGCGATGTTGGCCACCGATTACTGGATAAATTACCCAGCGATCTGTCAGGCTTTAAGGTGCTGGATCTAGGTTGTGGTACTGGCTATTTCTCAGAGCAACTTATAAAACGAGGCGCCGAAGTGGTTTGCGCTGACCTTTCTGTTGGAATGTTAGCAACAGCAGAGAAGCGTTGTGGTGCATCTGTCTCTTTATATCAACAAGCCGATGCTGAACAATTGCCATTTGAAGATGGGTGTTTTGACATCGTTTTCTCTAGCCTTGCGTTGCAATGGTGTGACGATTTGTCGTCGCCTTTGAGAGAGATGAAGCGTGTTACAGCGGCTGGTGGGCGTGTTATTTTCTCAACTTTGCTTGATGGGTCACTGTTTGAGTTGAAAAAGTCATGGTCCAAAATTGACGCACATCAACACGTTAACCATTTTATTACAATCAATCAGGTAAAAATTGCGTTAGCGCAATCTAGCTGTACGGTTCATCAACTAGACTTGCCCACCATCACCGTTTGGTACGACACTGCGTTTGAACTGATGCGCGACCTTAAAGGCATCGGCGCTAATCACGTAAGTGGTCGCTCACAGGGTTTAACAAGTCGCAGCATGTTGCAGCTTGTTGAACGGGAATATCGAGAGTTTAAAAACCATCAAGGTTTCTTGCCAGCAACATATCAAGTTTGTTTAGGGGTTATTCAATTATGATTGATGCATTATTTATTGCAGGTACGGATACCGAAGTGGGAAAAACTGTGGTTTCAAAAGCGATTCTTCAAGCTTTGGCCGCACAAGATTTATCGACAATTGGTTATAAGCCAGTTGCTGCAGGGTGTGAGAAATACCCTGAAGGTTTACGTAATAGTGATGCTCTGCATCTTCAAGAAGCGGCGACGCAAGATATTGCTTACGAAGACGTAAACCCGTATGCACTATTGTTACCGTCATCGCCTCACATCGCTGCAAAGCATGACGGTGTGGTGATTGATGAAGCCGTATTATCTGCAAAGCTGGAAGAGCATAAGCAAAACTCTGACATCGTATTAGTTGAAGGTGCTGGTGGTTGGCGTGTGCCGGTTTCAGATGATGAATATTTGTCTAGCTGGGTTAAGAAAGAGCAGCTGCCAGTAGTACTTACTGTGGGTATTAAACTTGGTTGTTTGAGCCATGCTCTGCTGACCGCAGAAGCGATTCGTGCTGATGGTCTAAACCTAGTAGGTTGGGTCGCAAACCGTATCAATCCAGGTACTGAGCACTACGCAGATATTATTGCGATGCTTGAAGATAAGCTAGGTGCACCAAAGTTAGGTGAAATCCCTTACGTACCGAAAGCGAAGTCTAAGAACATTGGTAAGTACATTGATGTGCAGCCTTTGCTTGCGCTTTAATTATCACGTTATGTACTAAATAAGAAAAGGGCTGCGATTGCAGCCCTTTTGCTATTTTAAGCCTTTAGACCTCGAGTTGATAAACAACCGGTCTTTTAATAAACAAGCTTAGAATTAATGTTCTTTCGTCAGTCCCATTAAAGCTTGCTGAGTTTCTGTGATTTTTGTCTGTGCCGTTTGCGGTGTTAGGATTCCAATCTGCTTTTTCGCTTCTTCTTCAGTAATCCCTAGGTGACAGCACAGTAAATCGATAGCCATTTGAGTGTTAGTACCTTCAACCATGATCCTTCCCTTTATGTACATGGACTAGCCAATAAATCATCTGAAGTCACTGTAAACGGATTGTTATATCGACACCATACGACTTAGGTCTAATAGACTAGGTTTAATTCGGATATGGTCTCGTAATCAAATGTTGCAATTTAATGCTTAACCTTGTTTTCTTAATCTAAGACTATATGTATAAGTAAGTATAAATCTTCAAGGTTGGAATCTATTGCTGTCTGCCTTGTCTATAACAATAAGTTTTATAAAAACAGCTTTCATGCGGAGATAAGTAATGAAGCGAGTAATGTTGTTCCTTGCAACCAACCTAGCGGTTGTATTGGTACTAAGTGTTGTTCTTAATATTGTATACGCAGTTACAGGTATGCAACCCGGTAGCCTCTCAGGCTTATTGGTGATGGCTGCGGTATTTGGTTTTGGCGGCTCATTCATTTCATTAATGATGTCGAAAAAAATGGCGCTACGCTCTGTAGGCGGCATGGTTATTGAGAGCCCACGTAACGAAACAGAACATTGGTTGATGGAGACGGTAAGCCGTCAATCTCAACAAGTTGGTATTGGTATGCCAACAGTGGCGATCTACGATTCGCCAGACATCAACGCATTTGCAACGGGCGCTAAGCGTGATGATTCATTGGTCGCAGTATCAACGGGTCTTCTGCACAGTATGACGCGTGACGAAGCTGAAGCGGTATTAGCTCACGAAGTTAGCCACATCGCGAATGGTGACATGGTGACCATGACCCTAATGCAAGGTGTTGTGAACACGTTTGTTATCTTCCTGTCTCGTTTCATCGCCAACATTGTTGCGTCGAATGACAATGAAGAAGAGGGTGGCAGCAACATGATGGTGTACTTCGGTGTGTCTATGGTGCTGGAACTGGTATTTGGTTTCCTAGCGAGCTTCATTACGATGTGGTACAGCCGTCATCGTGAGTTCCATGCTGATGCAGGTGCAGCCCACTTGGTAGGTAAAGAGAAGATGATTGCAGCGCTAGAGCGTCTAAAAGTGAGCCATGAGCCACAACTAGAAGGTTCTATGATGGCGTTTGGTATCAACGGTAAGAAGTCTCTAACTGAGCTTCTAATGAGCCACCCGCCGCTAGATAAGCGTATTGCTTCTCTACGTAACATGTAATATCTAAAGCTGCTTTCGTTAAGCGGTAATATGTATTCTAAAGGCTTCCTTCGGGGAGCCTTTTTTGTACTTGCTGCTTAAGAAAAGGAACGGGTGTTTGTCTAATGCGGTTTGCAGTATTTGAATGCGGTAGGCTAATTGGAGAAGTCAGGTTAGATTGACGACGGTTGTTTTACTTAGGGGCTACTGTTCGAAACATTTGTTCTACGCAACAAAAAGGCTTCCACATGGGAAGCCTTTGTTTATTCGTTTGTTCGAATCTTACAGCTTGTCAGTCAGCTCGATTGCTTGACCGATGTAGTTCGCTGGTGTCATCTCTTTAAGGCGAACTTTCTCGTCTGCAGGGATTTCAAGACCGTCGATGAATGCACGCATGCCTTCGCCATCAACACGCTTACCACGAGTTAGCTCTTTTAGCTTCTCGTATGGCTTCTCGATACCGTAACGACGCATTACTGTTTGTACTGGTTCAGCCAGTACTTCCCAGTTCTTGTCTAGTTCAGCAAGTAGCGCTTCACGGTTAACTTCTAGCTTGCTAATACCTTTCAGAGTTGAAGTGTATGCAATGATTGCGTAGCCAACACCAACACCTAGGTTACGAAGAACCGTAGAGTCAGTTAGGTCACGTTGCCAGCGAGAAACTGGAAGTTTTTGTGCAAGGTGGCTAAATACTGCGTTAGCTAGACCAAGGTTGCCTTCAGAGTTTTCGAAGTCAATTGGGTTAACTTTATGCGGCATTGTAGAAGAACCGATTTCGCCAGCAATAGTCTTCTGCTTGAAGTGACCAAGAGCGATGTAGCCCCAAACGTCACGGTCGAAGTCTAGAAGGATCGTGTTGAAACGAGCAACAGCGTCGAATAGCTCAGCGATGTAATCGTGAGGTTCGATTTGAGTTGTGTACGGGTTCCAAGTTACGCCAAGAGATTTAGTGATGAACTCTTCGCTGAATTGGTGCCATTCAACTTCAGGGTATGCAGAAAGGTGAGCGTTGTAGTTACCTACAGCACCGTTGATTTTCGCTAGGATCTCAACGCTTTCGATTTGCTTGAATTGACGTTCCATACGGTACGCAACGTTAGCCATCTCTTTACCCATAGTAGAAGGAGAAGCTGGCTGGCCGTGTGTACGAGAAAGAAGAGGAATATCACGGTACTCGTTCGCAAGTGCTTTGATAGCATCGATTACGTTGCGAATTTCTGGAAGAATCACTGTGTCACGAGCTTCTTTAAGCATAAGCGCGTGAGATGTGTTGTTGATGTCTTCAGAAGTACATGCAAAGTGAATGAATTCGTTAACTGCGTGAAGCTCAGGAACGCCAGCAACTTTCTCTTTCAAGAAGTATTCAACCGCTTTAACGTCGTGGTTTGTCGTGCGCTCAATCTCTTTGATACGCAGAGCGTCTTCTTCGCTGAAGTTAGCGGCTAGTTCATCAAGAAACTGGTTAGCTTCTGCACTGAACGCTGGTACTTCTTTGATTGCATCAGTTGCTGCAAGCTTTTGTAACCAACGAATTTCAACGATAGAGCGGTACTTTAGTAGTCCAAACTCACTAAAGATGCTGCGTAATGCAATAGTCTTACTTCCGTAACGGCCGTCTACTGGTGAAACAGCAGTCAATGCTGACAGTTCCATGGTGTTCTCCTGAATTGAGTTTTCTAAATTTTGAGAGGTTTATACCAGTAACAATCTCAATTGTCACGCACATTGCGCAATCGTTTGCGTGAGAGTTGTGTTGATACAAAAAACAAGCTCGCGACGAGGCGCGAGCTAATAAATTACATTCGAGCTAGTAGGATTTGAGCCTGCTCGATCATCTTCTTGCGACCGAAGATAAGATGGCGGCGTTTACCACCAACCTGGCGCCAAAGAACTGCGCTTCGAATTCCTGACAGAAGGAGTGCACGAACTTTGTGCTGGCTCGATGTCTGTTGAAGTACCGCTGGTGTGCCAGATACCTGAATACGTGGGCCAATAGGGCTCACAACATCGAGATAGATGCTCGCTAGGTTGCTGATCATTTGCTCGTCAAACAGATCAAAATGTTCAGTTTGGCGTTCTGCAGTTTGAATGCGATCGCCAAGCTGAGACATAGAGTCGTTACGAGAAGATAGTTTACGCTCAAGAGCCATCAAGCTGATGATGTAGCGCGTAATATCGCTACCAGCTGGAGTACTATCGATACCTTTTACTAAGCACTCAAGGCCAAGTTTTAGGTTCGCTTCACGTCCAAATACGCCCACGGTGTTCGCCGGGTTGGTATTCAAAATAGCATTGAGTGAAGCTTCGAAGGCATCTTTATCACAATGGCCGTCTTTCGCTACTTGTTGAACCAAAGCCACAGCTTGGCAAATTCCGGCAAAAGCAATAGTACGGTCATAAAGTGTATTAGCCACGTAGTAACTCCTAGTTGTCTTCTATCGTTTGTTGTTCGTCGATTTAATTAGATGCGCTTTTCGATGATACCGCCACCAAGACAAACGTCGTCTAGGTAGAACACTGCCGATTGACCAGGGGTCACAGCAATCTGTGGCTCATCAAAAATAACCTTAATGTTCTCATCATCAATTGGGATGATTGTACAAGGAATATCGGTTTGACGGTAACGTGTTTTTACCGTGCATGTCATAACTTCAGTAATTGGTGTGCGATTTACCCAGTGAAGCTGAGAAGCGATCAAACCTTCTGATTTTAGAAGAGGGTGATCTTTACCTTGTACTGCGATCAGAACATTACGCTTCAGATCTTTTTCACCAACAAACCATGGTTCTTCGTTACCGCCGCCACCTTTAGTGCCGCCAATATGAAGGCCTTTACGCTGACCTAGTGTGTGGTACATCAAACCTTGGTGTTGACCAATCACTTGGCCTTCAGGAGTTTCGATGTTACCCGGTTGTGCTGGTAGGTATTTGCCTAGGAACTCAGTGAACTTGCGCTCACCGATAAAGCAGATGCCTGTTGAATCTTTCTTCTTCGCTGTGATCAAGTCTTGCTCTTCAGCAATGCGTCGCACTTCTGGCTTCTCTAATTCACCGACAGGGAATAGGCTGCGTGCCACTTGATCTGAGCTTAGCGTGTATAGGAAATAGCTTTGGTCTTTGTTGCTGTCTAGACCGCGTAGCATTTTTGGTTTTACGCTAGCATCAAGCTCTTCTTGAGTTGGGAAAGTACGACGAACGTAGTGCCCCATCGCAATGTAGTCTGCGTCTAGCACTTCATCCGCAAACTCTAAGAATGCTTTGAATTTGATTTCTTTGTTACAAAGAATATCTGGGTTAGGTGTACGACCTGCCTTGTACTCTTCAAGGAAGTATTCGAATACGTTGTCCCAGTATTCTGCAGCAAAGTTGATAGTGTGAAGGTGGATACCTAGTTTGTCACATACCGCTTGAGCATCAGCAAGATCTTCAGCTGCCGTGCAGTATTCTTCGTTATCGTCTTCTTCCCAGTTTTTCATGAAAAGGCCTTCTACCTGATAGCCTTGTTGCTGAAGAAGATACGCCGATACTGACGAATCTACACCGCCGGACATACCGACAATTACTTTCTTTTCGCTGTTTCCAGAGCTGATATCTGACATGTCTAAACACCGTTACTATTACTTGGTCGCAGATTCTAACAGAAAGAGAAACGCCGTGACAGATCCGAGACCGGAATCACAGTTTCATTTGCACAAATAGTGCGCTGACTTTGTTAGAGAATCGCATGAGAGCGAGGTGAGTCGCTAGGATGTCAGAAGTATATGTGGCATAGTCGCTCGAAATCCAAGACCGGAGATAAAAAAATGTCTGAACAAAATGAATTTATGCAAGAAGAAGAGCTGATTGAGATTATCGAAAACCAGCTTGAAGATGGCGAACCTGTAAAAGTTAAAGAGACGCTGATGCGTTTAATGATGACTGGTACTCCTCGTGAAGAGGCAATTGCGGCTATGGCATGTGCACTGGCCATTGAAGTCTTTGACGTTATGAAAAACGGCGCGGAGTTTAACCAAAAACGTTACGCAGAGCATTTGGGTATGCTGCCTGATCTGAGCTTTATGGAAGGCGAATAAAAAAAACCTTCAGCAAACGTTTGCTATAGTTTGAAAGATTGCCGCGTTAAATATAGCGCGGTAGAATCCGCCACCTATTTCCCCTTGACTTAGACTAGCCCTATGAAATTCCCTGGACAACGTAAATCAAAGCACTACTTTCCGGTTCACGCTCGTGATCCTCTAGTGAGCCAAGCTCAAAGCAGTAAAAGAATGTCACGCACTCATATTATCGGTATTGACCAAACATTGGTGGATATTGAAGCAAAGGTGAGTTCTGAACTTATTGAGAAGTATGGTTTGAGCAAGGGACATTCACTGGTTATTGGTGACGCAGCCGCTGAATCTTTATATCAAGAATTAAAAGAACAGTGCCTGATTACCAATGAATACGCTGGTGGCACAATTGGTAACACATTACACAACTATTCAGTGCTAGCGGATGACCGTTCTACTCTACTGGGTGTAATGAGCCAAGATATTAAGATTGGTAGCTACGGTTACCGCTATTTATGTAATACATCAAGCAGAATGGATCTGAACCATTTACAAGGGGTAGATGGCGCAATTGGTCGCTGCTTTGCATTAATTACAGAAGACGGTGAACGTACTTTCGCAATTAGCGAAGGACAAATGAACCAATTAAAACCAGAAAGCATTCCTGAAAAGATCTTCAAAAGTGCTTCTGCTTTAGTTTTAACGGCTTATTTAGTTCGTTGTAAGCCAGGTGACCCTATGCCTGAAGCAACAATGAAAGCGATCGAATACGCGAAGAAATACGATGTACCTGTTGTTTTAACCCTTGGTACTAAATTTGTTATTCAAGATGATCCAGAATTCTGGAAAGATTTCCTTGAGCAACACGTAACTGTTGTTGCAATGAATGAAGATGAAGCCGAAGCCTTAACTGGCGAAAGCGATCCGTTAGCGGCCTCTGATAAAGCGCTAGACTGGGTAGACCTAGTATTATGTACTGCAGGCCCTGTTGGCCTATTTATGGCGGGTTACACGGAAGACGCAGCGAAACGAGAAACATCATTGCCTTTACTTCCAGGTTCAATTGCTGAATTCAACCGTTTTGAATTTAGCCGTCCTGCGCATAAAGATTTATGTGAAAACCCAACCAAAGTGTATTCGCACATTGCGCCATACATGGGTGGTCCAGAAAAGATCAAAAATACCAATGGTGCAGGTGATGCTGCGTTATCAGCTTTATTACATGATATGGCTGCGAATAAGTACCACAAAGAAAACGTGCCAAACTCAAGTAAGCACCAACATTCATTCTTGACGTACTCTTCGTTCTCACAAGTTTGTAAATATTCTAACCGTGCTAGCTATGAAGTGTTGGTTCAACACTCTCCACGTTTATCTCGTGGCCTTCCTGAAAGAGAAGATAGCCTAGAAGAAGCGTACTGGGAAAGATAAGTTACCTTCTTTAATCAGTAGTACTATCAGTATCAGTTGGTTTCTAATACTGATAGTACAAATATAAAAAAGGCTCCGAAAGGAGCCTTTTTTGTTTCTGAATATATTGAAGTCGTAAATAATACTTCGGTCGACTTAAATATTAATTCTATTGCTTAGCGTGTAATTGATTACTCACTAAGTAAACTAAATGTTTAGATAGCAAACTCTTCTAGAGATTTACCAGCATCTAGCTGTTCTTGGATAGCTGAAGGCGTACGACCTTGACCTGTCCAAGTCTTCTCATCGCCATTTCCGTCTACATATTTGTATTTCGCAGGGCGAGGAGCGCGTTTAGCTTTAGTTGTTTTCGATTTTGCTTCACCAGAAAGTGCTGCAATTAGATCTGCAACATCAATTCCGTCTTTTGCAATTTGTTCAGCAATAGCAGAAAGCTTAGCTTCTTGCTCTGCTTTAGCAGCACGCTCTTCAGCTTCAGACTCTTGACGCTCTTGTACAACAATAGTCAGCTTGTCTAGCGCTTCTTCAAGTTGCTCAAGAGTTAATTCACGTGAGAACGCACGAAGGCTGCGGATATTTAATAGAGTTTTTGTTAATTCAGACATGATATTTTCCATCAAGGTAAACTAAATAATCCTCCTAATAATAAACAGAGCCTAGGAATAAAACAAATAGTATTTCTTCTATTACATATTTAAATATAAAAGTGAGATGAATAGTTGAAAATTCAGAGCCGTATTTCTATCGAATTTATAATAATTATTAAGATTATCTTAAAAACTGATATGTGACTGGTGGAGTAGTTAACTTATGTAGACTATTCTCTTATTGATTAGTTCATTAGCAAAAAGCTATTTTTCTCGGAATGATATGTTGCATTGTTGCTCTTGATGAGTACAATTGCGGCTACCTGATGCGAGGTATTGGTTAATTTGTTGTTAAACTCTGGTTTGCACGGTTAATAATGTTATCGCACGTAGAGGTGCAATTATAAAAAGTAACTTCCGTTGGGGTGATGCCAATGAACGGGAATGAAAGGTGTAATTGCCGAAGTAAATTGTATATCTAAGCAATTTGCTGGGGTTGTGCTCAATAGGTACAACACTGCCATAGTCTTAATTTTAAACTATGGAGCGCTACTGTAGGGTTGGGTGAAGTGTTCACTTCCCTTTCGCTTAGTTCAACATGAGCTTGGTCAGCCGTATCAAGTTTATCTGCAGTAGATCTCTAGCCAAATAAAAAACTGGTTTTTGAAGATCATGAATTTAATAGATTTTGCAACATCACCTTTATCTTTGCTTCCGCCCCTTGTGGCTTTGAGCCTTGCTATTGTTACCCGCCGTGTATTGGTTTCTTTGGGTGTCGGTATCATCATGGGTGCGATTCTACTTGCTGACTACTCAGTAGGTAACGCAGCTAGTTACGTGTTTACCAAAGCATCTGGTGTTTTCATCGAAGATGGCGGCATCAACACTTGGAACATGAGCATCATTGCATTCCTAATTATTCTTGGAATGACAACGGCATTATTAACACTGTCTGGCGGTACTCGCGCATTCGCGGAGTGGGCACAGTCTCGCGTTAAGAGCAAACGTGGTTCAAAACTACTTGCTGCTTTTTTAGGTGTATTCATCTTTGTTGATGACTACTTTAACAGCCTAGCGGTTGGTGCTATCTCTCGTCCTGTAACAGACCGCTTCTATGTGTCTCGCGCTAAGCTAGCTTATATCCTAGATTCAACGGCTGCTCCTATGTGTGTGATCATGCCTGCTTCTAGCTGGGGTGCTTACATCATCACTATCATTGGTGGCATCTTAGTGACACACGGTGTGACAGAGTATTCTGCACTGGGTGCATACGTTCGTCTTATCCCAATGAACTTCTACGCTGTATTCGCACTATTAATGGTGTTTGCAGTGGCATGGTTCGGTCTAGACGTTGGTAAGATGCGTGAGCATGAGATCGAAGCATCTCAAGGCCGTGGCTTTGAAGGCGATAACGACCAGAAGCAAGCGCACGATCTAAACGAAGAGCTAGACATCGAAGAGAGCGAAAACGGTTCAGTGTCTGATCTGGTTATGCCAATCGTATCGCTAATCGTAGCAACGGTTGCCGCGATGCTTTACACCGGTGGCCAAGCGCTTACTGCTGATGGTCAAGCATTTAATCTTCTAGGTGCGTTTGAAAACACGGATGTAGGCAAGTCACTTGTTTACGGTGGCGTTATCGGCTTAATCGTAGCTCTAGCAACTGTATTCAAACAGAAGCTGTCTATGGCAGACATCGCAAGAACGATGTGGATCGGTGCAAGCTCTATGTTTGGCGCTATCCTAATTCTTGTGTTCGCTTGGACTATCGGTTCTGTAATCGGCGACATGAAAACAGGTTCTTACCTATCGTCTCTAGTAACGGGCAGCATTGATTACCACTGGCTACCAGTTATCTTGTTCCTTCTAGCTGGCATTATGGCTTTCTCGACAGGTACATCTTGGGGTACGTTCGGTATCATGCTACCTATCGCAGGTGACATGGCTGCGGCATCTGACATCGCGCTAATTCTGCCGATGCTAAGTGCGGTTCTAGCAGGTGCTGTATTTGGTGACCACTGTTCTCCAATCTCAGACACAACAATTCTGTCTTCTACAGGTGCTCGTTGTAACCACATTGACCACGTATCGACTCAGCTTCCATACGCGCTGTCTGTGGCGTTCGTATCGTGCATTGGTTTCATTACCCTAGGTATGACATCTTCAATTGGCATCGCATTTGGCGCAGCGTCTCTAACGTTTGTGGCTGTATGTTTTGCATTGGCTTACTTCTCTCGCTGCAAAATGGCGACGTGCAAAAGCTAAAACTGAAAGCTAATCAGTAAACTATCAGGGAGGCATTGGCCTCCCTTTTTTGTGCTTGTTAATTTAATTTTAAGTTTCGTGAAAAAAGTTCGAATAAATGGTTGAAAAAGGATCTCAGCTTAGTTAGTGTGGAGATAAGAAAGCAAACAACTGAAGAGCTTATAAGTATGCGTAAATTAGTAATGAACATTCATCACCATCATCACCCTATCTAGTCTTTCGGGGAGATTTACGTATACCCGGGAGCAAGAATTCTCCCGGAGGTTAAGTCAAAGAATTTAGATTTAAACCCTCGGGATGACAAAGTCTTCCGAGGGTTTTTTAGTTTTAGCGCTTTTAAATAATCAATAAATTCAAATATTTGCACAGGGATACAGCAATGCAGACACAACGCCTAAGAATCGCAATTCAAAAGAAAGGTCGCTTAAGTAAAGAGTGCCAAGACCTACTTAAAAAATGTGGTGTTAAATTTAACATCATGGGTGAGCGCCTAGTTGTTCATTCACTAAATATGCCAATCGACTTGTTATTAGTTCGTGATGATGACATCCCAGGTCTTATCATGGATGGTGTGGTTGACCTTGGTTTCATCGGTGAAAATGAACTGGAAGAAGTTCGCCTAGACCGTGTTGCTCTAAAAGAGCCATCAGAGTTTCGCACACTACGTCGTTTAGATTTCGGTGGTTGCCGCCTTTCTATCGCAATCAACAAAGATGAAGTCTACAACGGCCCACAAGATCTTGCGGGCAAACGTATTGCGACAACTTACCCACAACTACTGAAAGCCTACATGGATGAGCAGGGTGTTGAATTTAGCACTTGTATGCTAACAGGCTCGGTTGAAGTTGCTCCTCGCGCAGGACTAGCAGACGCTATCGCAGATTTAGTTTCTACAGGCGCAACGCTAGAAGCAAATGGCCTAAAAGAAGCAGAAGCTATCTTCCAATCTAAAGCAACACTGATTCAACGTGTTGGTGAGTTCGACGCAGACAAAACTGCATTGATTGAAAAACTACTGACTCGTATGCAGGGTGTTCAACAAGCGAAAGAGTCGAAGTACATCATGCTTCACGCGCCAACATCTCAACTAGAGCAAATCAAAGCACTATTGCCTGGTGCTGAAGATCCTACTGTTCTTCCACTATCAACAGATAAAGACAAAGTTGCCGTTCACCTAGTAAGTACAGAGAACTTGTTCTGGGAAACAATGGAACAGCTGAAAGAGTTGGGTGCAAGCTCGATTCTAGTATTACCAATCGAAAAAATGATGGGGTAGTGACGATGAGAACCGTTGTTTGGCAATCTTTAAGTGAATCACAGCAAGACTCGGTATTAGAGCGTCCAGCTATTACTGAAGGTGCAAACATCACAGCGACTGTTTCTGATGTTATTGCAAAAGTACGAAATGAAGGCGATGCCGCGCTTAGAGAGCTGACTGCAAAGTTTGATGGTGTGACTCCAGAATCTATCCGAGTCAGTTCAGGTGAGATTGAAGAGGCGTGTGCTCGTCTAACACCAGAGATGAAGCAAGCGTTAGAGCAAGCTTATAGCAACATTGCGAAGTTTCACGAAGCTCAAAAGCCACAGCCAATTAAGGTTGAGACACAGCCTGGTGTTGTGTGTGAGCAAGTGACGCGCGCTATTAATACTGTTGGCCTTTATATTCCAGGTGGCAGTGCGCCACTTCCGTCAACGGTTCTTATGTTAGGTGTTCCCGCTCAAATCGCAGGTTGTCGTAAGGTTGTGCTTTGTTCGCCTCCGCCAATCGCTGATGAAATCTTGTATGTCGCTAAGCTTTGTAAGATCGATGAGGTTTACAACGTTGGTGGTGGTCAAGCGGTGGCTGCGATGGCTTACGGTACCGAGAGTGTGGCTAAGGTCGATAAGATCTTTGGCCCAGGTAACGCGTACGTAACGGAAGCTAAGCGTCAAGTGAGCAATGACTTCCGCGGCGCGGCGATTGATATGCCTGCGGGCCCGTCTGAAGTGTTAGTGATTGCCGATGAAACTGCCGATGCAGACTTTATTGCAGCGGATTTGTTGAGCCAAGCGGAGCACGGACCTGATTCTCAGGTTGTCCTAGTAACACCATCTCCAGTGGTTGCAGACCAAGTAACAGAAGCGGTTCAGAAGCAACTGAAAGAACTGTCTCGTGCGAACATCGCTCAGCAAGCATTGGCTTCAAGCTTAATCATCATTGCTGAATCGCTCACTCAAGCTATTGCGATTTCGAACTTCTACGGTCCTGAGCACTTAATTGTTCAAACCAAGAACCCACGTGAATTGCTGCCATTGTTAGACAATGCCGGCTCAATTTTCCTTGGTGACTGGTCTCCAGAATCTGCAGGTGACTACGCATCAGGTACAAACCACGTTCTTCCGACTTACGGTTATACCAAGACGTATTCAAGCCTAGGTTTGGCTGATTTCTCTAAGCGAATGACGGTGCAAGAGCTAACAGCTGACGGCTTGAAAGGCCTAGCGCCAACAGTAGTAACAATGGCGGAAGCCGAAGGCTTGGATGCACACAAACGCGCTGTGACCATCCGAGTTGAAAAGTTAAATAAAGCGAAATAAGGGTAGGGCATGGAAAAGTTAGCAAGAAAACAAGTTCAGGCTCTGACACCTTACTTGTCTGCAAGACGCATTGGTGGCAGCGGAGATGTATGGTTGAACGCCAACGAATCTCCGTTTGATAACGAGTACAATCTGAACTTGTCTCGTCTTAACCGTTACAGCGAGTGTCAGCCAAAAGAACTGATTGACGCTTACGCTCAATACGCAGGCGTGAAATCAGAGCAAACTCTGACAACACGTGGTGCTGACGAAGGCATTGAATTACTGATTCGTGCTTTCTGTGAGCCGAACGAAGACGCTATTCTTTACTGCCCACCCACTTACGGTATGTACGCAATCAGTGCAGAGACGATTGGTGTTGAGCGTAAGGTTGTGCCTCTGACATCTGAATGGCAATTGGATCTTCCAGCTATCGAAGCTCAGCTCGACAACGTAAAAGTGGTGTTTGTTTGTAGCCCAAATAACCCAACTGGTAATTTGGTTGATCGCAAAGACATCATCAAGTTGCTTGAAATGACACAAGACAAAGCGATTGTGGTGATGGATGAAGCGTATATCGATTTCTGTCCAGAAGCGTCAACCGTTGATTTGCTTGAGCAATATCCAAACCTAGCGATTCTGCGCACCTTATCGAAGGCCTTTGCTTTGGCGGGCTTACGTTGTGGCTTTACGCTAGCGAATAAAGAGCTTATCGATGTATTGTTAAAAGTGATTGCTCCTTATCCTGTGCCAATCCCTGTTGCTGACATTGCCGTTCAAGCACTTTCAGAGCAAGGACTAGCGCGAGCTAAGTTTCAGGTTCTGGATTTAAGTGCTAACCGAGCGTATTTGCAAGCGGGCCTATTAGGCATGCCTCAAGTGACGGTATTTGATGGTTGGGGTAACTACCTACTGGTTAAATTTCCGAACGGCGATGAGTTATTTAAAGCGGCTTGGGATACGGGCATTATTTTGCGTAATTCACCGATTGAAGACTGTGTTCGTATTAGTATTGGTAACCGCGAAGAGTGCGAAAAGACACTTGGATTCATTCGTAACTTTTATCAGTAACGAAAGGCTTACCAGTAATAACATTTGCCAGTTTGAGTTGATTAATTGGGCTGGCAAGTGAAACCAATATTTTGGGTTAGCGTTTGATTTTAGCTAGGCCACCAGATTTAAAATTAAAAGGAAGTTCAAGTGAGTAAACAACAGAAAATACTTTTTATAGACCGTGACGGCACCTTAATTGTTGAGCCGCCAGTTGACTTTCAAGTAGACCGTTTAGACAAGCTAAAATTCGAACCTCTAGTGATTCCTAGCCTGCTTGCTTTGCAAGATGCTGGTTACCGCTTAGTGATGGTCACAAACCAAGATGGTTTAGGTACCGATAGCTACCCACAAGAAGATTTCGATGCACCACACAATATGATGATGGAGTTCTTCGAGTCTCAAGGCGTTAAGTTTGACGACGTGCTTATTTGCCCTCACTTTGACGAAGATAACTGCTCTTGCCGCAAGCCTAAACTGGGTATGGTTAAAGAGTACCTACAAGGCGGTAAAGTCGACTTCCAACACTCTGTGGTGATTGGCGACCGAATGACGGATCTTCAACTGGCAGAGAACATGGCTATTCGCGGTATTCAATATGGCCCGGATGCGGAAACTGAAGGCACGCTTAACTGGCCGCAAATCGTTAAAGATCTGACGGTTAATGCGCGTATTGCTGAAGTAGTTCGTACCACTAAAGAAACCGATATCAAGGTGGCAGTAAACCTTGATGAAACTGGTGGCAACAAGATCGATACCGGCATGGGTTTCTTCGACCACATGCTTGATCAAATCGCGACACACGGTGGTTTCCAAATGAACCTGACTGTGAAGGGCGACCTGCACATCGATGATCACCACACAGTAGAAGATACCGCTCTGGCTTTAGGCCAAGCATTGAAAGATGCACTTGGCGACAAACGTGGTATTGGCCGTTTTGGTTTCAGCCTACCAATGGATGAGTGTTTGGCTCAGTGTGCGCTAGACCTTTCTGGCCGTCCATACCTGAAGTTCGATGCTAAATTCAGCCGTGAGCAAGTAGGGGATCTTTCAACAGAGATGGTGGTTCACTTCTTCCGCTCTCTAACCGACACATTGGCTTGTACGTTACACCTGTCTTCTGATGGCAATAATGATCACCACATCATTGAGAGCCTGTTCAAAGCGTTTGGCCGAACTCTTCGCCAAGCAATCAAAGTTGAAGGTAACGAGTTGCCAAGCAGCAAAGGCGTTCTGTAAGGGATCGGTATGAAAGAGCAAAAAGTCGTTATTATTGATACTGGTTGTGCCAACGTTTCATCGGTGAAGTTTGCGATTGAACGCCTGGGCTACGCAGTTGAAATTTCAAAAGCACCAGAAGTGGTTCTTGCTGCCGACAAGCTATTCCTACCCGGTGTAGGTACAGCAAGTGAGGCAATGAAGAACCTGCAAGAGCGTGACCTTGTGACCCTTGTGAAGCAAGTAGAGAAGCCTCTGCTAGGTATCTGCTTGGGTATGCAGCTGTTAGGCAAACTGTCTCAAGAGAAAGGCCAGAAGGCTGACGAGTTAGTTGAATGCCTAGGTTTGTGTGATGGTGAAGTTCGTTTACTTCAAACAGGCGACTTACCATTACCACACATGGGTTGGAACACAGTAACAGCAACGCCTAATCACCCGCTATTTAAAGACATTGAAGAAGGCGAATACTTCTACTTTGTTCATAGCTTCGCAATGCCAGTGGGCGACTACACAATCGCACAATGCGATTACGGTAATCCGTTCACTGCGGCGGTTCAAAGTGGCAATTATTATGGTGTTCAATTCCACCCAGAGCGCTCTTCAAAAGCAGGCTCTAAGCTGATTCAGAACTTCTTGGAATTGTAATAAGGATTAGGCAGCGGCTAATGTTGCCATATAAGGAATGTAAATGATTATTCCCGCGTTAGATTTAATTGAAGGCCAAGTAGTTCGCTTATTCCAAGGAGACTACGGGCAAGTAACAGAATACAAAGTAGACCCAGCAGAGCAGTTTAATCTGTATCAACAAGCTGGCGCTGGCTGGCTGCACCTTGTTGACTTAACGGGCGCAAAAGACACAACGGCTCGTCAGTTAGACTTGATTGCTAAGCTCCTTGCTAGCACGCCTGCGAATATCCAGATTGGTGGTGGCGTGCGCAACGAACAAGATGTCGTTGATCTGCTAGAAGCTGGCGCACAGCGCGTTGTGGTTGGTTCTACAGCCGTTAAGCAACCTGAGTTGGTGAAAGGTTGGATGGAGAAGTACGGCGCGGAAAAAATTGTGCTGGCTCTGGACATCAACATTGACGAAAGTGGTACACGTAAAGTGGCGATTTCAGGTTGGCAAGAAGATTCAGGCGTGACCATTGAAGCGCTAATTGAAGACTACCTCACGGTTGGCCTTAAACACGTTCTGTGTACTGATATTTCACGTGATGGCACGCTAGAAGGATCAAACGTAGAGCTTTACGTTGATCTTTGTAAGCAGTACCCACAAGTTCAGTTCCAATCATCGGGCGGCATTGGCAGCCTAGCTGATATCGAAGCGCTTAAAGGCAGCGGTGTTGCTGGAGTGATTGTGGGGCGCGCGCTACTTGATGGTAAGTTTACCGCAGAGGAGGCATTTGCATGTTGGCAAAGCGAATAATCCCTTGTTTGGATGTCCGTGATGGACAGGTTGTTAAGGGCGTTCAGTTCCGCAACCACGAAATTATTGGTGACATCGTTCCGCTAGCACAACGCTATGCAGAAGAGGGCGCTGATGAACTGGTATTTTACGATATCACCGCATCAAGCGATGGCCGTGTTGTCGACAAGAGCTGGGTAAAACGCGTAGCTGAAGTGATCGATATTCCTTTCTGTGTGGCTGGTGGTATTAAATCAGCAGAAGATGCAGCGCGCATTCTTGAGTTTGGTGCAGATAAAGTATCGATCAACTCACCTGCACTGGCTAACCCTGAACTGATCACTGACCTTGCTGATAAGTTTGGCGTGCAGTGTATCGTTGTCGGCATCGATTCATACTTCGATAAAGAAACCGGTAAATATCAGGTTTACCAATTCACTGGCGATGAAGCGCGTACTAAAGCAACCAAATGGGAAACCAAAGATTGGGTGCAGGAAGTACAGAAGCGTGGCGCAGGTGAGATTGTGTTAAACATGATGAACCAAGATGGCGTTCGTAACGGCTACGACATCGATCAGTTAAACATGGTGCGTGAAGTGTGTAATGTGCCATTGATTGCCTCTGGTGGCGCTGGCGCGATGGAGCACTTTGCTGAAGCCTATAAGAAGACCAACGTGGATGGAGCGCTAGCGGCTTCGGTATTCCACAAGCAAGTCATCAATATTGGTGAACTTAAACAATATTTAAAACAACAAGATGTAGAGGTGCGACTATGAGTTTTGAAACCGCAAGCTTATCAAAAACAGAAGTAGGCGCATTGTCAGAGCGTATTAACTGGGAAAAAGTCGATGGCTTAGTGCCAGCTATTGTTCAAGATTACCAATCGAGCCAAGTGTTAATGATGGGATACATGAACCCAGCAGCACTTGAGAAAACCGGTGAAACAGGCAATGTGACGTTTTTCTCTCGCACCAAAGAGCGTCTTTGGACGAAAGGTGAAACGTCGGGCAACGTATTGCAACTGCAAAACATCGCCTTGGACTGTGACAGCGACACCTTACTGGTTAAAGTTAATCCCATTGGCCCAACGTGCCACACAGGTACAACAACATGTTGGGATGGAGACAAGCAAGAAGAGTCTCAGATGGTGTGGCTTCATCAGCTTGAGCAGCTACTGGCTGCCCGCAAGGACGCAGACCCTGAATCTTCTTATACTGCCAGTCTATATGCCCGTGGCACCAAGCGTATTTCGCAAAAAGTGGGCGAAGAAGGCGTTGAAGTCGCGCTTGCGGCGACGTCGGGCGATAAGGCGGAATTAGTGTGTGAGTCAGCAGACTTGATTTATCACTTGATGGTTCTTTTACAAGACCAAGGCTTATCGATGAACGATGTGGTGAACAAATTAAAAGAGCGCCATAAGTAAGCTCTGTTTAGATTAATCGAACTACGTAACAGATAGATAAAAGCCCCGTAAACAAATATGTTTACGGGGCTTTTTAGCTTTTGAATTTTCAAGATTTCAAGATTTCAAGATTTCAAGATTTCAAGATTTCTAAGCCCTACGTCACTTTTCTAAACTCTGACTTTACGTCATTCCGAGGAGCCTAAGCGACATCAGGAATCTCTTCTATTAATCTGACTTCTTAGCCGTGCGAGTTACCCGCAACACTTTTTATATTTCTTCCCACTTCCACAAATGCATGGGTCGTTGCGGCCAATCTTGAAGCTTTCAACCGTTTGGTTTAAGCGAGGATCGATTTCTGGTTCTGGTTGGCTTTGCTCTGGGAACTCACCGTCGATATAGAACCATAGGCCGTTTTCACGAACGAAACGAGAGCGCTCTTGCATGCAGTATTGTGCGCCGTCTTCATTGAAGTAAGCTTTAAATTCAACAAAGCCTTCGTCTTGGTGCGAGCCTGCCGCAGTATCGATGACTTCTAACCCTGCCCAATCACTGTCGATAGATTCTGCGATGCCTTCTCTTTGTGCTTCGGCATTGCAGCTAGGGTGGTAAGTCGCAACAACATAGTCAACCAAACCCAACACGTGCGCTGAATAACGAGAGCGCATCAACTGCTCAGGTGTTTCAACGGAACTGTGGTTAAGGTGCGCTGATTCACAGCACTGTTGGTAAGTATTATTGCTACCGCATGGGCATAAAGACATAGTCAGATCCTGTAAAAATGGCCTCTATTAAGAGGCCATAAATGAATGCGTGGGAGTTTACCAAGAAACGATCGCTCACCAAAGTTTAGTTTCTATTGAAGTTATTGAAATTATCAAAGTGTTAGCGCGAAGTTTACTATTTCAAAGCTGGAGACAATAACTCTTGCGCCCAAGTCGTCGCTTCGTCATAAGCTTGACCAAGTTGAGCTTCACTCAGTTTGAGAAGCTGGCGAATACGAGTCGCTTCATCCCATCGAGCTTGTTCATACGCAACCACCATCGCCAATACTGCACCCAACACGCCTTTACGTTGAATCAAGGCTTGTTTGATCTCTAGGTCGATCGGCACTGAATCGAGTACTTGTTTCAATGGTTGGTCAAAGAGTGAATCCAATAGAGAAAACATACCTGTCAAAAAGGCTTGTCCAGGCTCTACCTTAACATTCATTTTCTCGACCAAGAGTTCACATTGGCGTGCGCGTATGACCGCTAAACCATAGAGTGAGTCCGGCTTATCTTCTTTCGCAGAGGCGATAGCCACAAGTGAGACGAATTTACGCAGCTTTTGTTCACCCAGGTAAATAAGCGCTTGGCGGAATGAACGAATTGTTGTTGGTGAACCGCCAGCGGAGTTGACGTAGGTAAGTAGCTTATATGACATGGTCACATCGAGCGTAATCAAACGCTCGACTTCACCAAAGTCGATAGGGTCGTGCGCAATCTCTTTTAACAGCTGAACGGTCGTCAGGAATGCTGGGTTGAGCGCACGCGTTTGGATCATTTCTGGCTTGCTAAAGAAATAACCTTGAAAGTAGGTGAAGCCTGCTTTTTTCGCTTCTTGGTATTCTTCGTACGTTTCTACTTTCTCAGCAAGGAACTTGATATCTAGCCCTTTGAGAGAGTTCATAAACATCGCTGCTTTGACAATTGGCGTCAAACGGATATCGAACTTGATAATTGAAACGTAGGGTAAGAAGCGCTTCCAAGCTTTACTTGGCACAAAGTCGTCTAGCGCAATGGTATAACCCGCGTCAAAGATGGTTTTGATGGCTTCAAGTAACTCGTCTGTCGGTTCACAGTCTTCAAGAACTTCAACAACGAGGCTTTCTTTGGGGAACAGAGTAGGGACTAAGTTGATTAGGCTTGCGTATGGGAAGTTCACGAACCCAAGCTTATCACCCAACGTATTATAGTGGGTCGATAAGAAGTGATCGGAAAGCAAACGGCTAGTAGCGAGCTCCGGCTCTACTTCAGGGAAAGTGTTCTTAGGACCATCCCTGAATAGCAACTCGTAACCTATGGTTTTCTTGCCTGTGTCGAGTATTGGTTGACGCGCTACGTATGAATATTTCAACTTGGTACTGTGTTCGGTTTATTTCTGGTAGAGAGATAATAGCTAATTCACTAGAAATTACCATACACTTTCTAAGAAAGTCTGACCGACAATAATAATCAAAGTGAAAGTTTAAGCGTGATGTTAAAAGCTATTGCTAAACGCTCGATTCTGTAGTTCAAAACTTTGCGGCGTGAACACCAGCACAGAGCCTTGCGTATACCAATCGCCAAGTACGATACGAGTTTTAGTGCAATTATTAGCATTAAATGTATGGATGTCTGGGCGATGAGTATGGCCGTGGATCATCAAATCGACATTGTTTCGTTCCATCACATCTTCGACTTCTTGCTGTGTCACATCCATAATGTCGAGAGACTTGGTCTGCTTGTCATCTTTGATATCTGATTGAACCTTCGAAACAATTTTCTTCTTGATGAAAAATGGGATTCGGTTGAAGACCCATTGTAACCATGGCTGATGCACTTTTTCGCGAAAGGCGAGGTACTTTACATCTTCAGTACATAGGGTATCACCATGTAACACAACCGCTTTTTGGCCATAAATATCGATAGTCGATACTTCGTCTAGCAGTTTCACGCCCGTTTGCTTGGCAAATTTTTTGCCAACAAGGAAATCACGGTTACCTTGAGTGAAGTAGCAAGGTACGCCTGTCTTTACCAAATCAATAAATGCTTGGCGGATAGAAGTCGCGAACTCACTTTTGTCGTCGTCACCAATCCAGAATTCGAAAAGGTCACCTAATACGTAGAGTGCATCTGCTTCTACCGCTTCTTTCTTCATGAAGGTTAGGAAGCAGTCGGTGATGTCTTGTCGTGACGGAGCAAGGTGCAGATCTGATATAAAATATGTTTTCATAGGTCTAAAAAAAGGGAGCGATTCGCTCCCTATATCCTGATTTTATCGGCTCATCAATACTAACCGAAAGCGATGAATTAAGCTTCGATTGTAGTACCAGTGATGATCACTTCTTCTAGAGGTACGTCTTGGTGCATACCCATAGAACCAGTGCTAACACCTTTGATCTTGTTTACGATGTCCATGCCTTCAACAACTTCTGCGAATACACAGTAGCCCCAACCGTCTAGGCTTTCGCTACGGAAGTTTAGGAAAGAGTTGTCGTTAACGTTGATGAAGAACTGAGAGCTCGCTGAATGCGGTTCCATAGTACGAGCCATTGCTAGCGTACCAACTTTGTTCGCAAGACCGTTGTTTGCTTCGTTCTTGATCGTTGCACGAGTCGCTTTTTCTTTAAGGCCAGAAGTCATGCCGCCGCCTTGAATCATGAAACCATCGATAACACGGTGGAATAGTGTGTTGTCGTAGAAACCGTCACGGCAATACTGTAGGAAGTTTGCGCTTGTTTCTGGTGCTTTTTCTTCGTTAAGTTGAACTTTGATGTCACCAAAATTTGTGTGAAGGATGATCATGATTGTTACCTTACTGTCTTTTTAATATGAAGTTCGAATTCTAGCGCATGTTGGCGGACTTTCAAATCACCAAATCATTAACTTAACTCGGATGTTTGAGATAATACCAATCGTCGCAAATAACTGGTCATCCTAGCTTGTTAAAACACTTGATAACGTCGTTAGAAATTTTGAATGTAGAATAACTACTTATCGAAAATTTCTTCCTTGTTCTCAAGCATTTTTTCTGCGCTATTTATGACCATCTACTTACTGTGATTGGTATAATTCCTGCTTTTGGGGATTACCTATTAAGGTATGACTTGTTATACTGCGAGCTTATTTTTGATTAATCCATAAAATAGATAGAGATCATGCTGAAGATATATAACACGCTCACAAGACAGAAAGAGGAATTCAAACCAATTACAGCTGGCAAAGTCGGCATGTATGTCTGTGGGGTAACCATATACGATCTCTGTCACATTGGTCATGGTCGTACGTTCGTTTCTTTCGACGTAGTAACTCGTTACCTTCGTTACCTTGGTTACGATTTGAACTTCGTTCGTAACATCACAGATATTGATGACAAAATCATCAAGCGCGCTAACGAAAACGGCGAGTCTTGTGAATCTCTGACTGAGCGTCTAATCGGCGAAATGCACGCTGATTTCGATGCGTTGAACATGAAGCGTCCAGACGTTGAACCTCGTGCAACGGAATTCATCACTGAAATCATCGAACTTGTTGAAAAGCTGATTGAACGTGGCTACGCATATGTTGCAAGTAACGGCGACGTAATGTTCGAAGTTAAGAAGTTCGAAGAATACGGTAAGCTTTCTAAGCAAGACCTTGATCAGCTTCAAGCTGGCGCTCGTGTTGACATAGACTCTGCAAAACGTAGCCCGCTAGATTTCGTTGTTTGGAAGATGTCTAAGCCAGGTGAACCAACATGGGAATCACCATGGGGTCCAGGTCGTCCAGGTTGGCACATTGAATGTTCAGCAATGAACTCGTCTATTCTAGGTAATCACTTCGATATCCACGGTGGCGGCTCAGATCTACAATTCCCACACCACGAGAATGAAATCGCGCAATCTTGCTGTGCACATGGTACTGACTATGTAAACACATGGATGCACAGTGGCATGGTGATGGTAGACAGAGAAAAAATGTCTAAGTCACTAGGTAACTTCTTCACTATCCGTGATGTGCTAGCACACTACGATGCTGAAACAGTGCGTTACTTCCTAATGTCTGGTCACTACCGTAGCCAACTGAACTACAGTGAAGACAACCTAAACCAAGCTCGCGCATCGCTAGAGCGTCTATACACGTCACTTCGTGGCCTAGACCTTACTGCGGCTCCTGCTGGTGGCGAAGAGTACGTAACTCGCTTCTCTACTGCGATGAACGATGATTTCAACACGCCTGAAGCTTACTCAGTGCTGTTTGAAATGGCACGTGAAATCAACCGTATCAAGCCTGAGAGCATTGAAAAAGCAAGCGGACTTGGTGCATTGATGCGTGAACTAGCGGACATCATCGGTATTCTTCACCAAGAACCAGAAGCCTTCCTACAAGGTGATGCGGCTGGTAACGATGACGAAGTGGCTGAAATCGAAGCGTTGATCAAACTGCGTAACGATTCTCGTGCTTCAAAGGATTGGGCAAATGCCGACCTGGCACGTGATAAGCTAAACGAGTTGGGTATTGTTCTAGAAGATGGCCCAGAAGGTACGACTTGGCGTCGTAAGTAAATCTTATAAAAAGGGCTGATTTTCAGCCCTTTTTTCTAGCAAAAATTCTCTAATTTCACCTTTTCATATTCAATTTTATTTAACAGGAATATTTCTGTGGCTCAGATGTATTTTTACTACTCGGCAATGAATGCGGGTAAATCAACAACGCTTCTTCAATCGTCATTCAACTACCAAGAACGCGGTATGACGCCAGTGATCTTCACGGCTGCATTGGATGATCGCTATGGTATCGGTAAAGTAAGCTCAAGAATTGGTCTGCAATCTGAAGCTCAACTTTTTAAAAATGACACCAACATGTTTGATGCGATCAAAAAGCTGAACGACGAAGAGAAGCGTCACTGTGTGTTGATCGATGAGTGTCAATTCTTGTCGAAAGAGCAGGTGTATCAGCTTACAGAAGTAGTGGATAAACTTCATATTCCTGTACTGTGTTATGGCTTACGCACCGACTTCTTGGGCGAGCTGTTTGAAGGTAGCCGCTATTTACTGTCTTGGGCGGACAAGCTGGTGGAGCTGAAAACCATCTGTCATTGTGGCCGTAAAGCGAACATGGTTATTCGTACCGATGAGCACGGTGTGGCGATCGCTGAAGGTGATCAAGTGGCAATTGGTGGCAATGACAAATACGTTTCTGTTTGCCGTCTGCACTACAAAGAAGCATTAGGTAAATAAGCAAAACTATTTGCTGTTGTTACTAACAGGAAAAAATGAAAAAACGGTGACCAAGCGTCACCGTTTTTGTTTACTGAACTTATGTTTTTACTTTATGCCAAGCCTAGTTTTTACTTTATTGGAGACTTATTCGAATCCGAGCTTCTTCAATGCTTGATAGGCGTGGTCAACGTCATCGGGGATGGGCATCTCAACCTGAAAGCCTTTCTCTGGGTAGGATTTGATTCGTTCGTAATCAGCAATCAATGCACCTAACACCATGTCTAACGGCAACTCTTCATTAAAGTAATCATCCCAAGTTTGCCAACGTGATGTCACGGTTATCTCGGACGTTTCGTCAGGCCACTGTTTACTAAAGGTCGCGTAAGTTCGTTTTTCCATAAAGGGCTTCTGAACTAAGGTTAGCCTCTTCGGTGATAACCCTTGCTCTTTCAGTAACTCATGAGTGAAGCGGACATTTTCCCCAGTGTTTGTCGCGTGTTTCTCTATGATAATGTCAGAGTCAGGCACACCACAATCTCGTGCGATAGAAGCGAATGTTTCAGCTTCTGAGCGCTCAAAATTCCCTTCTGTAAAGCACCCTTCGGTAAAGCGTCCCACACCACCAGAAAAAACGATGTAAGGTGCGATCTGTTGGTGATAAAGCTCGGCTGCATATTCCGCGACGCGAGTATCGTTGCTACACAATACAAAGATACAGTCGGAAGGCGTAACCTTGTGACCCATCGACATAAAGTTCCAAAGGGTATCGACTGAGCGATGCAGTTTTATGTTGGGATATTTGTTAGCTATAGATTGTTCAGTCATGAAGTGCATCCAATGTGGATTCGAATTTAAATGAATAACCTAAATCGAGAATCTTCTTCGAAGAGATTAATTTGTCTGGGGTATCAACAACAGCGGGTAGAGGCTCACTGCTGTTGGCGCTTTTCAGTGCTGCGGCATAAAACTCCGCCTTACTGACCGTATTTGGCGTCGTCACGTTAACCACTTCGTTGTGCAGTTGACTGATAGCGAAATCGACAGCACCAATTGCATCATCAAGGTGCAGCATGTTGGCTGGAGCTTGTGTGCTGACTTGTTTTAATTTGCTTGCGAAGCGTGATGGGTGACGGCTTGGGCCTATTAAGCCACTAAAGCGAAGAATGGTGTAGTCGATACCTGAATCAATCACTGACTGTTCAGCTTGCAGCATGATTCGCGCGTTATCGGAAAATAAAGACGCTTGCTCGTTATCTGATGTCGAAAGAGGGAGTGATGCATCCAGCTCGTTCAACACACCCGGCTTAGTTGGGTATACCGTAGTTGAACTGACCATAATGAGCTTTTTAATGTTGGCCTTTTGGCATGCATTGGTGAGTTGCTGCCAATAGTCGGCATACTCTTGTCCTGCTCCTTTTCTAAAGCCAGGAGGGAAGCTGCCAATCACAATTTCAGTGTTGTTTTCGAGTAACAGCGAATAGAGTCGCCCGATAGTCTGTTGTGGATCGGATGAATCAAAGCTAAACACTTCACATGGAATTTGTTCGCTACCAATGGCGTCTGCTCCCGCTTGGGTCGTTTTCGTGACCACCACTCGGTTACCATGTTTTTCTAAATGTTCAGATAAAGGTGCACCTACCCATCCTGCACCGACAATAAATATAGAAGCCATGTGTTCCTCACAACTGGAAATGACGAATTTACAATAAGCCTAACAAAGCTTTGCCCAAAAATGAAAAAACTCCACGGCCGAAGCAAGTGGAGTTTTTACTAGAACAATGGAGCTTTAGTTTAGTACGCGAAGAAGCTTGTCTGCGCGCTCTGCCATCTCGATACCTTCATCTGTTAGGTAACCGCCGTCTGGCTGAGTACAAAGGTTTTTTTCGAATAGGCGCTTAACAGCGTCTTGAGTTTCTTGAGCAGCCTCTTGATGAACTTTAATTCCAGTAGCAGCACTACTTACATCAAATTGAAGAAGGAGGTTTAAATCAGCAATATGTTCAGCGTTGTACTTCATAATTAACCTATATATTCATAACGTTCTCTACCTTCACCTTAGTGCGCATTCTCGGCTCAGGCAATAGCAAATAAGGAGAATTGATAAGTGATACCAAATTGATTGATTAATCATCGAGTGATGGGTTTATTTTGGTTATATTGGGTGATTTGCACCCGCTTAAATCATCAATGATGTTTATTGCTAAGTGGTTGTAATATATTGTGACTAGAAATAATTTGCATTGAGCGAATATTGTATAAAAAGGATATGCATAAGTGAGAGCGAACAAAGTAGCATTAACGATCAGTATGCTATTTACTATCTCAGGTTGTCAAAGCACACCCTCAGAGCAGACAGACGCGAACCAAACCACAAACAACAATAATGAATCTACAATAGAGGTCCGTTCATTTCAGTCTGTCCAAAGCGTTTACTCCGAATGGGAAGTCAAGCTTGAAGACCATGCTCAATTGTCTCTCTATGCACCAGAGAATTACAATGAACTATTAGACGCATGGGATGATGCTGAAAGCATTTATGCGGACTTACTGAAAGACGAAACTCGGATAACCAAGAGCTACTCCATTTTTTCGAGCCTGACTTACGCTGAAGCCTTTGATGAAAAAATAGCGTTGATCAAATCAAATTATGACTCGATCTTAGTGTTAAAGAAGAAGGCTGACCGAGTACTCGCTGATTCGATTGTCCAAATGGATTACCTGAAGTTTCTTGGCGCAGATACCATCTTTACTTCGAGCTACAAACGTTTGTATTCAGAATACAGCGAGTTGTTCGAATATGTGCTGGTCGATGAGCTTGAAGAAGCTCAAGAAGCGCAGGTGGAATTTCTTAACAATGCTCGCTTACTAGAAGTTAAAGTGGCGCATAAGAAATACATCGAACCTTTGAAGAACGAATTAGAGTTCTTGGAAGATGAAGATTTTGATGATGTTGCTCCGCTGACCTTTGCTAAGGCAGCATCTCAAATTGCGTTGGCCGAAAGCCAAGTGAAAGCCAGCCCTCGTGAAAAGTCGATCATTGAAGATGCGGTTCACGCTGCAGAGTTTGAATTGAACCACGTGCGCAGTGTCGCTCATGAAGTCAAAGTGCTGGCGAGTGTAAAAGGCGACAAGTTCGAACAGTCGGTTTTGAATGCAGAGAACCAACTACTGAGTATTTCACAAATCGTCAATGATGAAGATTACCGTGATGTTGGGTTACGTCAGCAATCTCAAAAGATTGTAGCGAGTATTAAAGCGTTAAAAAGCTCCGACATGACAGGGCTATTAAAGTCAGAGATTGAAACTTTGACTGAGCAATTGGCTAACCTGGAATCTGAAAACCAGAAGCAAGCACAGCAATTGTCTGAAGCAACCAAGCATAGTGAGTTGCTCGGTGAGCAGATTACGAAGAGCGATGCTCACATAAAAAGCTTAGAAGAACTAGTCGATAGTTTGAAAAGCTTAGGTGGTAAAGTTGCCAACGAAAGTGATTCTGATGCGATCTCGCCGAGTATTGAAACAAATCTAGAGAACCCGGCTCTAGAACTATCATCAGCAGAAGTGATTGAACCTTCGGTTTAGCATCACTAATGTCTTTATTTGTGACTGACTTAAAAGCGCCTCTAGGCGCTTTTTTATGTTCTGTTGATCTATGTCAAAATCTGAAAAGAAAAGCTCTCAAAACACGGATATAGTGTACACCATTCTTATGGTTTTAACGTAACTTGTTGATATTTATAGATGTGTTGTTTTTATCGTTGGTAGGTTTTCATTCATCAGAGTTTTCTTTTTACTACTAAAGTCGTAAGAAATTTCAATATCATTGAAGGTTTGGCGTTTTCTTAGTTGTTGAAGGAAATTCGAGCTTAAAATAGCTCTTGAATTCAGAAATGAAAGAGAGGATTATCGCGCTCCCGACGACATGTTTCAAAATGTAAATCATCATGAATCTAAACCAATTTGACTCATTATTACCGCCACAAATGGCTGAGCGCGCTGCAGATATTGGCGTAGGTAAAGCAACTAAAGATCCAATCAAATCTTTTCTCCTAGCGATTTCAGCTGGCATCCATATCGGCATTGCGTTTGTGTTCTACACCATCGTAACGACCGGTGCTGGTGATTTGCCTTGGGGTATTACTCGCCTATTAGGTGGCCTTGCATTTAGCTTGGGCTTAATTCTCGTTGTTGTTACCGGTGGTGAGTTATTTACCAGTTCGGTGCTTACTCTGGTTGCTCGCGCAAGTGGCAAAATTACTTGGCGCACGCTCGTCAAGAACTGGGCTACGGTTTATGTAGGTAACTTGATTGGCGCATTGTTGCTGGTGGCATGTATGCTTCTGACCAAACAGTACATGTTTGACCATGGCCAGGTTGGTTTAAATGCAATGGCGATTTCCCAACACAAGATGCACCATGATTTTATCCAAGCTATCGCGCTTGGTATAATGTGTAATGTATTGGTTTGTATCGCGGTATGGATGACGTTTAGTGGACGTACACTTACCGACAAAATCGCGGTAATGATTTTACCTGTTGCGATGTTCGTATCAGCTGGTTTCGAGCACTGTATTGCGAATATGTTCCAAGTCCCTTTAGCTATCGGCATTAAAACATTTGCTCCTGCTGAATTCTGGACAATGACAGGCGCTAACCCAGCGGACTATGTTGATCTGAACATGGTGGACTTTTTGATGAACAACTTGCTGCCCGTTACTATCGGTAACATCATTGGCGGTGGTATCTTTGTCGGCATGTGGTATTGGTTGATCTACCTGCGTGACTAATAAAGGTGGCTCTATCAACAAAAGTGGCGTACCTAACTCAGTTGACGAGATGCGCTAAAGCTCAGTGGAAACACTGAACTGACTTATGACATTTACAAGACGGTCTGCATTGCAGGCCGTTTTTTATTTGTGGAAAACCTACTTCTTCACCCCTCTAATGATCATCTGAACACTCAACAGCGCTGCTCACCATATGTGTATATGTCTTTGAAAACACCGAAGGATCAACGGTAATGATCTTTTCTCGGGTGAAAGTGGACAAAAAAGGATCTATCTTGATTTGGTTATCCACAATTTCTGTGGATAACCTGTCTCAAATTCAGTGAGTAACCAGATCTAAAGGGAGTGGGGAGGTTATTTTGAAGGTTGTATTTGAGCGAGGACTCGACCTTCTTTGGTCAGGGAAGTCTTCAATGAGAGGTGAAGCACAAGCGCCAAAGAGCAACTCATCATCACGAAAATCGCCAGCATGATCATCAGTTGATACTTAATCGCGATCATCGGTGACGCCCCCCCAAGAATTTGTCCTGTCATCATTCCTGGCAGCGTTACTAAGCCTGTGGTTGCCATAGAGGCCATGATAGGGGACATCGCTTTCTGTATTGCATTGCGTACAAACGGTGCTGCAGCGTAGGAGGGAGACGCGCCTAACGCGATTGCTGCTTCATATTCTGATTTCTGTGTTTCAAAAGCACCAAACAGGTTCTGCAATGCCACTATATTACTGCTTAAGCTATTACCCAATAACATTCCTGCGATCGGGATAAGGTACTGCGCGTTAAAAAGCGGTGTCGGTTTAATGATGAAAAAGCAGATAAACAAGACGATGGGTACACAGGTTACGGCAAGGCTTACGGCAACAGGCGCTAATAATAGCTGTCTCGGTAGCCTAGACTTCTCAACAATCGAGCTCGCACCGACAATTATCATGGCAAATAACCACAACAAATTGACCCACAAACTATTCAAAGTAAATAAATATTCTAGGTAAAGACCCACAAGAAACAGCTGAATAACCATGCGAATGATGCTAATAGAGGCTTCTTTTCCAAGGCCGAGTTTCAGCTTGTGGTTGATGGCAATGGGCAGAAAGAGAAGTGAACCGAAGAGCAACAACTGCCACCAAGATATATCAATAACGTCTTGCATAGAGCTTCCTTTTAAGTAGGTCCCCATCATATCTGAAAGTGCCAAATGATGCATTTCAGCTTCAAACCCGTCGATTCAAAAAGTGCTCAATTATTTAACAACCAAAGTACAAAATATTGGTTGTTTAAGGCATTTTTAGCTACTACTTAGTAGGTAAAACGTTAAAATTGGTTACAATAAGGTTGCGTGATTGTTGGAATTTAACATTTGTGAAATATACTTAATTTTTCACATTTGTTAATACTTTTTAATAACTTTGTTTAACTAAAAACAACTTTGGATGAGCTCAAAAAAGTATTGATTAGCAAGGGTTATAACAGGAGATTTGATTGAACCCTACTTTGAGTATGGTCTAAAATTTGTTGTTAGATACTTAAGAACTTTAGCCCCATAGAATGGGTTACTCGAAATTACTAAATACAAAATAGGCAAAATGTATGAGTGATGTTAATAAAATTGAAACTGGCGAAAAACGCTCGTTGGAGTGGAAGTCTTTCCTCTTCATCGCGGTGGTTCTCTTTCCAATATTAAGTGTGGCTTTTGTAGGCGGCTACGGCTTCCTAGTTTGGGCACTGCAAGTGTTTGTATTCGGACCTCCAGGTGCTCACGGCGGCATGTAATGCCCTCTAGTAACAACATTTTTTAAAATCAATATTTAAGAGAGCTAAACATGAAATCATTTTTAGTTAAATTATGGCGCACAATGACTCGCCCTGCGGTACACATCAGTCTTGGTGTACTAACTATGGGTGGCTTTATCGCCGGTGTTATTTTCTGGGGCGGTTTTAACACAGCTCTAGAGCACACAAATACAGAAGAATTCTGTGTAAGCTGTCACACCATGCGTGACAACGTGTACGTAGAACTACAAGAAACGGTTCACTGGAAAAACACTTCTGGTGTACGCGCGACTTGTCCTGACTGTCACGTTCCACATGAATGGACAGCAAAAATCGCTCGTAAGATGCAAGCATCTAAAGAAGTATTCGCTCAAGTATTTGGTGACCTAGATACACCTGAGAAATTCGAAGCTCGTCGTATCGAATTGGCTAAACATGAATGGGATCGTTTCTCTTCGAACAAATCTCTAGAGTGTAAAAACTGCCACAACTACGATTCAATGGATTTCGAAAACATGCGCCCAACAGCGCGTATCCAGATGAAAAACGCGGCAGAGCGTGATCAAAGCTGTGTTGACTGTCACAAAGGTATTGCTCACAACCTTCCATTAGATATGGCATCAGCAAGCGGTATTGTTGGCGAGCTAGAAAATGTAGCAAGCAGCACATCTTACGCAAATGGTTCAGACGTAATCTCTATTCGTCACCTACCAATGTATACGGATGAGACAGCAACAGTTGAAGCGGGTCTATTAAGCCCTGCAAGTAAAGTTGCAGTGATCGACGAAAAAGGCGACATGATTAAGATTCAAATCGACGGTTGGCGTAAAGCGAAAGGCTTCGGACGTGTAATCCAAGAAGACTTCGGTATGAACATCTCGACTGCAATCTTGACGAAAGAAGTATCTCAAAGTGACGTAATCACTGTTGGTGAGAAGAAAGAAGATGAGCTAACTGGTCTTCCTTGGGAAGAAGTTAACCTAGCACTTTGGATGAAGAAAGAGTCTATGGTTGATAACTTCGATCCAATCTGGAACGCAGCTGGTCAAGCGTACCAATCTAACTGTTCAACGTGTCACTCACAGCCAGATGAAGCTCACTTCAGCGCTAACGGTTGGGTAGGCATGCTAGATGGTATGATTGCGTTCGTTAACTTCGATACAGATACAGAAGCACTTGTTCTTAAGTATCTACAGAAGCACTCATCAGATTTTTCTGAAGGCCATCACTAATAAGACGTCAATTGGAGTAACACAATGGCAATTACAAGAAGAAGTTTTCTGAAAGGTGTCGCTACTACAAGTGCGGCATCGGTTATCGGTCCAAGCTTATTGGCGTCGGCATCAGCGTCTGCTGCAGAAACAGACGGCGCGTGGAAAGTCTCTGGTTCTCACTGGGGTGCATTCCGAGCTCGTGTTTATGCGGGTAAAGTACAAGAAATTAAACCTCTAGAAATCGATCAACACCCAACTGAGATGTTGAAAGGTATTAAAGGTATTATCTACAGCCCATCACGTGTGCGTTACCCAATGGTTCGCCTAGATTGGTTGAAGAAGCATAAATACAGCGCAGATACGCGTGGTAACAACCGCTTTATTCGTGTGACTTGGGATGAGGCACTAGACCTTGTTTACCGTGAACTAGAGCGCGTACAGAAAGATTACGGTCCATGGGCGCTTCACACCGGTCAAACTGGTTGGAGACAAACTGGTCAGTTCCACAGCTGTACTAACCACATGCAACGTGCAATGGCACTTCACGGTTACTCTGTGAAGAAAATCGGTGACTACTCAACAGGTGCTGGTCAAACGATCATGCCTTACGTGCTAGGTTCGACTGAAGTTTACGCGCAAGGTACATCTTGGGAACTTATCCTAGAAAACAGTGACAACATTGTTCTTTGGGGTAACGATCCAGTTAAAAACCTGCAAGTAGGTTGGACATGTGAGACTCACGAGTCGTTCGCATACCTAGAACAGCTGAAAGAAAAAGTTGCTAAGAAAGAGATCAACGTTGTTTCTGTTGACCCTGTTAAAAACAAAACAGGTCGTTACCTAGAAAACGAGCAAATGTACATCAACCCACAAACTGATGTGGCGTTCATGCTTGGTGTTGCTCACGTTCTTTACAACGAAGGCCTATACGACAAGAAGTTCATCGAAACTTACTGTCTAGGTTTTGAAGATTTCATCAAGTACGTTCAAGGTGAAACGAAAGACAGAGTTGAGAAGACGCCAGAATGGGCTTCTGCTATCTGTGGCGCAAGCGCGGACTCTATTCGTGACTTCGCTAAGATGCTGGTTAACGGTCGTACACAGATTCTTGTTGGTTGGAGTATCCAACGTCAAGAGCATGGTGAACAGCCTTACTGGATGTGTGCAGTTATCGCAGCAATGGTTGGCCAAATTGGTCTTCCGGGCGGTGGTATCTCTTACGGTCACCACTACTCTGGTATCGGTGTATCTTCAACTGGCTTCGCTGCTCCGGGTTCATTCCCGCTGAACATCGACCAAGGTCAAACGCCTAAGCACACTAACACTGATTACAACGGTTACAGCCGCGTAATCCCTGTTGCTCGTTGGGTAGATAGCCTGCTAGAGCCAGGTAAGAAGATCAAAGCGAACGGTTCAACGGTAACACTACCTGATATCAAAATGATGGTATTCAGTGGTAACAATCCGTGGCACCACCACCAAGATCGCAACAAGATGCGTAAAGCATTCAAGAGCCTACAAACTGTAGTGGCTGTTGATTTCGCTTGGACTGCAACTTGTCGTCACTCTGATATTGTTCTTCCAGCTTGTACTCAGTGGGAGCGTAACGATATCGATGGTTACGGTGCATACTCTGGCCGTGGTTTGATCGCGATGCACAAACTAGTTGATCCTCTGTTCCAGTCTAAGACTGACTTCGAGATCATGTCTAGCCTAACTAAGCGTTGGGGTCGTTACGACGATTACACGCGTGGTATGGATGAAATGCAGTGGGTTAAATCTCTGTACGACGAATGTCGCGCTTCAAACGAAGGTAGCTTCGAAATGCCTGAGTTTGCTGAGTTCTGGGAAAAAGGTTTCCTAGACTTCGGTAAAGGTAAGCCATGGACTCGTCACGCTTCATTCCGTGAAGACCCAGAGATCAATGCTCTAGGTACACCTTCTGGTTTCATCGAAATTACAAGCCGTACTGTAGGCAACATGGGTTACGAGCACTGTCAAGAACACCCAATGTGGTTCGAGAAATCTGAACGTTCACACGGTGGTCCAGGTTCTGACAAACACCCGTACTGGCTACAATCTTGTCACCCAGACAAGCGTCTTCACTCTCAGATGTGTGAATCTGAAGAGTGGCGTGCGACTTACGCGGTACAAGGTCGTGAGCCAATCTACATCAACCCAGTAGATGCTAAGAAGAAAGGCATCAAAGATGGCGACGTAGTACGTGTGTTCAACGACCGTGGTCAACTACTAGCGGGTGCTGTTCTAATGGATAGCTATGCTCCTGGTGTTGTTCGTATCGAAGAAGGTGCTTGGTACGGTCCGATCAACGAGAAAGTGGGCGCGCTAGATACATACGGCGATCCAAACACACTGACTCAAGATATCGGTACGTCTGAACTTGCTCAAGCAACGTCAGCAAACACATGTTTGGTAGACTTCGAGAAGTTCCAAGGCAAACTGCCTCCAGTAACTTCATTCGGTGGTCCAATCGAAGTTTCTTAAGTCTTGTCTTAAGAACCAAGATTAAAGCTTGAATTAAAGCCCCTGTAAGCACTCTTACAGGGGCTTTTTGTATTTTTGATATCAGTGTTGGTGTTTCTAAATAAGCATTATACAGGGCTAATAGAGGGCGTTTTTGAGACAGGCTGTAACGTGCTGTTTGAGAGCAGTAGTAGAAACAGTGGTTCAGGAAGGGAAGGTCAAAAAAAACTGTGGAAAGGCTAGGCTGACGGAAACAAAAAGGCCGATACAAAGTACCGACCTTACAGAAGCCTATGGAGTTAACTGTGCTCAAGTTAGATCTCAAACATAAACCAGTATCCATAAGCACAGATTAGTGCGGGCACACTAGAGTACAAGGTCGCGACCAGCGCCGCTTTG
Source organism: Vibrio sp. 1CM8B (assembly GCF_023161685.1). NCBI lineage: Bacteria > Pseudomonadati > Pseudomonadota > Gammaproteobacteria > Vibrionales > Vibrionaceae > Vibrio > Vibrio sp. 1CM8B. The sequence goes on along the minus strand of NZ_JALNTU010000005.1, from coordinate 451,800 downwards.
GGAGCCATCGCAATCGCAGGGAATAGCGCGTCACCATCATTTGAGATTGCGTTACCTACCTGAGCCGAAAGTGGTAGTGCGCCTGAAAGGTATAAGCTAGTGACCAATAATTGTGGTCCACAGCCCGGTAGCAAACCCATCAACACGCCAGCCAGGGGGAGCATGATGCCCCAGCTTGAGAATAGCGCCGCAAAATCGACATTTGCTATCACAGAACCAAATTCAAAGAAAAGAAAGGCAACCACCACCCAAGCGGTGACAAAGTTTGTATCTTGAGCGGTCTTTTGCAGTGGATGAGAGCCCACACACTTTTCGTCCTCACTCACCGCCGATTTGTAATCCTCAATTTCACGGGTCAGCCCCCACAGAAACATCGAGCTGATCAGCAAAATTGTCCCCGCCCATTCCATCGACATTTCAGGCAAAGCGAGCAGCTCGTTCACATCGACTTGAAAAGATCCAAGTAGGGCAACGGCAGCACCAGGAACAATCAGTACAGACCAAAGGTAACCTTGCAGGTTTATCGCTTTTTTAGAGACCGATTCTTTGTCTTGAGATTGAGCAGTGCAGCTGTTAGTGGCGTCATTTTTCTCTGTTTGTTTCGGGCGTAAGAAGTCGTCTGCATGAAATAAGTTAATGATTCGGCCTGACGCAGTGCCCACAATCACGCCCATCGCCATCATGGCTAAACCTGTTTTAGGCTCGCTCGCTATGAGTAGGAACGCCGCGTCACCCATGGTTGAGACGAGCACCGCAACTACCGCACCAAATCCGAGTTTTCCCGAGATAAATTGCGTGGTCACCACTATCGCACCGCCACAGCCGGGTAGCGCTCCCATGAGAGCCGCGAACACCACTTGGTTTGAACGAGATTGATGGATGAGCTTATTGAAGACGTTATCTTTGTTGATGTACAGGCTTAACCAATGGTAAATAGCCAAGGTTAAAGCAACATAACAAGACACTGCCCAAAACGCGTCTGATAAAGTAGTCACCGTCAGCTCTCGTGTAGCTGGGGCTGCAACCAATGCTGCAAGTGAGATAGGCAAAAGCAGGCGCTTAAATGACAGTGAAAACTGAGTTGTTTTCGCAGCGCTACTGCTTGGTAAAAAAGAGATTAGTCGATCCATAGGTGTTACTCAAAATTAATGGCTTAAGATAAATATATACGAATGATAATAATTATCAATTGCATTTGTTGTTTTTTTATCTATTGTTACTATTGGCTAAACCCACGAAACATGACCAATCTAAAAAAATGAGGTAAAGTATGGCTAATAAAGAGAGGCTCTAAAGGTAGAGTCATAATTGTTAGTGTAATAGGAAGAAACATGATTTTAGTTGTTGGTCACAAAAACCCTGATAGTGACAGTATTTGTAGTGCGTTAGTTGCAACAGAGCTTCTTAAAGCTCGTGGCGAGGAAGCGACACCAATTCGCCAAGGCGAGATCAACCGCGAAACTCAACACATTCTAGAAGTCGCTGGTGCTGAAAAGCCAGAGCTTCGTACTTCTGTTGCTGGTGAGAAAATCTGGCTAGTAGACTACTCAGATCTAGCACAAGCACCAGATGATGTTGCTGATGCAGAGATCGTAGGTATTGTCGATCACCACCGTCTAGGTGACGTGATGACAGTAAACCCAATGGAAGCTTGGATCTGGCCTGTTGGTTGTACAAACACTGTACTTTTCAACATGTTCAAGATTGAAGGTCACGCAATCTCTCAACAAATCGCTAAACTAATGATGTCTGCAATTCTTTCAGACACAGTGGGTTTCGCTTCTCCAACATGTACTCAAAAAGACAAAGACGCCGTTGCTGAGCTTGCTGAAATCGCTGGCGTAACTGACGTTGATGCATTCATCAAAGCGCTTCTAATCGCTAAGACAAACATCGAAGGCCTATCTGCTGCACAGCTAGTAGAAAAAGACCTTAAAGGCTACCCATTCAACGGTCGTGATGTTGTTGTTGGTCAAGTTGAACTTGCGACTCTTGAGCAAGTAGATGGCATGATCGAAGCACTAGAAGCTGATCTTGAAGAGCGTTGTGAGAAAGACGGTCTAGCGTTCGCTGCGGTAATGCTAACAGATATCACTACTGCTCAAACTCGTCTTCTATACAAAGGTGAGTGGGCTGAGAAATTGGTTAAGCACGAGAAAGACGGCGTATTGATGATGGAAAATACACTAAGCCGTAAGAAGCAAGGCTGGCCTTGGCTACAAGGTGAGCTTGTTTAATCAAGTCGCTTAATATTAAACGCCTGCTTATTTAGCAGGCGTTTTTCTTTGAAGTAGACTTTCTTCTTCATCGATAATGTTTGAAGTTAAAAACACTCGGCATAAAATAGCTTTAAGAGCAAAGTTACTGACTAAAGTAGGAAATTAAGATGACTACACAGCTAGACGATAAAAAAATCGCTGAAATCAACAAGTATACGGGCGAGCAACGCCTGAAATACTGTGTGAAAGAAATCGTAGCAAACCGTGAAGTATGGATCTTAACCGATGAACACGGTTGTGTAATGCTGAACACAGAAGATGAAGATTGTGTTCCAGTATGGCCAAACCAAGAGTTCGCAGAATCATGGGCAACGGGTGATTGGTCTGAGTGTAAAGCTGAGTCTATTTCGTTGAATAAATGGCACAGTCGCTGGACGAACGGTCTAGAAGACGACGAACTTGCTGTTGTAGTATTCCCGAACGAGCAAGAAGAAGGCGTTATCTTGTTCCCTGATGAGTTCGATTTCGAATTGAAAAAGCAGGCAGCTAAGCGCTAATTCTTTCGTAATACAGTAACATCGTAAGTCAGCGCTGCCTTTCTTAGGCAGCGCTATTATTCAATTATCCCATCTAAGCTGCTTCCAACGTATATTCGTCAATACCCAATCAACTGATACAAAGGCGCTTGCTGTGCGGCTTTAGAAGCTTGCTGAAGCACACCTGTTTTGCTGTATCTCTTGAGTATCTTTCGAACGATAGGTTTTACTTCAGATTTTGTCATTCCAGCTTTCAATTCTGGTTCATACAGCAATTGCAGTAGCACTACGTCTAACGGCGATAATAAGTCTTCAGGCGTGTGGTCGTTGAAAATAGAAGGGTAGGCTTTATCTGAATCATTCGGCAGGCCTAGAACTTGTGTGATCTCTTCCACGATACAGGCGACCAGCTTACCTCGCGATCTTGCCTGATCTACGGGAATCACAATCCCAGCGTAAACAATCTCACTTTTAGAATTGGTTCGATAACCCGCCGTGCAGATAGCGTTATTTAAATGCTGAGTCGATTTGAGTTTCAGTACCGATTTCGCCTCTGACAACCACTGGCTCTGCCTCGTGTATATCCATTTAACGTTCGCTTCAGATTCCTTGCTGACGATTGTTATAGGATGTTGAGTGACTTCGGATAAATGTTGGATATGAAGCTCGGTAAGTTCTTGATGCAGTTTTTCATCGCCCACTCGATGATCAATCCAAATCTTGATCGGTTGTTTCCATTTGGCCAGTGGTTTATTGCCTTGGGAATATTCGTGTTGCAGCGCGACGTTATAAAACGCGGTTTCAACGAAGGTTCTATCTAACCAAGTAAGAGGAGTGCTTACGGCGTTAAAGGAGAGAGTTGCAAGCAAGAGGGGAAGCATTGAAGCTTTTGTTAGCATGCGTTACCCCCCTAGTGGCGAATGAAAAAGCGAAACCAACCTAGTGGTTGGGCGCTTTGGAGAAATGGCTCTCAACCAGTCTTTGCGTGATTTGGTGAGTTGGGTTGGTCAGTACTTGATCCGTTTCCCCACTCTCAACCACATTGCCTTCGTGCATGACAATAATCTTGTCGGTAATGTGCTTAACAATACCGAGGTGTTGAGATACATAAACGAACGATACGCCCATCTCTTCTTGAAGTTCTAAGAACAGATTGATGATTTGCGAGCGCATTGCCATGTCTAAACCATTTAACGCTTCATCAGCGACAATGATGGATGGCTGAAGTATCAAGGCACGAGCCAAACAAACCCTTTGTTTCTGGCCCGCAGCAAGCATCTGAGGGTAGAAGTAAGCATGTTCCGGTAGAAGGCCTACGCGCAATAGTGTGTCTTTCACACGACGCATACGGGCTTCTGGTGGCATGTTAGTGTTTCGCTTTAATGGACCTTCAAGAATTCGACCGATCTGAATGCGCGGGTTAAGTGACGTATTCGGATCTTGGAAGATCATTCGAATCAGTTTGCAGCGAGTCGAGTAGTCTTTGTGTTCTAGCTTTTCACCATTCACGCGGATCTCGCCTGCGGTTGGCTCAACCATGCCTGCGAGCATTCTGGCTAATGTTGATTTACCAGAACCATTCTGACCGATAAATCCAATTGTCTGGCCTGCTTCAAGGGAAAAGCTTACCGGCTTCACCGCCTGATGAATCTTTTTACGGAAAAGACCAGAGCGAGTCGTAAAGTCTTTAGACAAATCACTGACTTCTAATAATGCACTCATGATTTCTTTTTCTTCTCCATATTCAGAGGGAAGTGACAGTTAAACTTGTGGTTCTTGATGCGTTTAGTGTGTGGGATCTCGACACACTGCCTTTGTGCGTATGGACAGCGAGGCCCTAATCGACAACCAATAGGAAGATGTTGCAGCGGTGGAATTGACCCCGGCAAAGACTGGAGCTTCTCTTTATGGGGAATCCAATCGTTAAAGTCTGGCATCGCTTTTAGCAGAGCAACAGTATATGGGTGCTTAGGTGCATCCAACAGCTTCGGCGTATCAGCGGATTCCACAGATTGACCACAGTACATCACAGTAATGCGGGTTGCCCATTGGGTAATGGTGGTTAAGTCATGGCCGATCAACACGATGGTGGTGTTATTGATCTGGTTCATACGACTCAACAGACGTAATATTTGAGACTGTGTAATCGGATCTAAATCGTTAGTCGGCTCATCAGCAATCAAGACTTTTGGCTTGGCAGCGATCGCCATTGCGATCATGACTTTCTGACACTCACCATCGGTCAGCTCATAAGAGTAACTATCCATTAGGCGAGAGTGATCTTTGATGCCGACTTTGTGCAGTAACGCGATCGCTTGCTTCTTACGCCACTTAAATCGTTGCCACCAACGACCTTCAAACGAATGGGAAGGGATCGCTTCAACGAGCTGGTTGCCTACTTTTTCAGAAGGGTCAAGACAGGTCGATGGCTCTTGGAAGATCATTGCGATATCGCGGGCAATCACTCGGCGCCTTTCTTTCGGCGTTAGTTGCAGTAGGTCGATATTACCTAAGCGCATTCGGTCTGCGGAAACTTTCCAGTTCTCTTTACAAACCCCGACGATCGCTTTTGCAACCAAGCTCTTACCTGAGCCTGATTCACCTACTAAGCCACGAATTTCCCCTTCATTGAGGGTAATACTCATTCGATCTACCGCTTTAACCATCCCTTGAGGGGTCTCAATCTCGATGGTTAGATGTCGAATATCAAGTAATGGCATTATTCGATTCCTGCATTTAGCGCTTGGCGAACACCTTCACCGACGAGGTTAATCACGATAACTGTAAACATAATAGCTAAGCCGGGTAGGGTTACTGTCCATGGCGCAAGGTAAATCAACTCGACCGAATCACCCAAGATTGAACCCCATTCGGTACTCGGTGCTTGAGCGCCAAGCCCTAGGAAACCTAAAGCAGTGATATCAAGAATTGCAACTGACAGTGCCAGCGTAACTTCAAGCGCGATCACGGTAAGAATGTTCGGAAGGATTGAATTCCAAAGCAGGTAAAAATCGTTCGCACCATCAAGACGAGAAGCCAGAATATAGTCTTTTTCTACTTCAGCATGCACGGCAATGTACACCGAGCGTATAAAGCGCGGAATCAGTGCCAAACACAAGGCGAGCAAGATATTAAACTCACCAAAGCCAAGGAATGCCACGAAGATAATCGCCAGCAGAAGAGATGGAATCGACATAACGGTATCAAGCAGGTGGTTTAGCGTACTTGATAGCAATCCACGAGTCATACCAGCAAGTACGCCAATCAGACAACCAATGACGGCTGCGATGAAGGTAATCACTACTGCGGCGCCAAACGTCAGCTGAGAGCCAATGATCAAGCGAGAAAGAATGTCTCGGCCCAAGTCATCAGTGCCTAGAAAGTATTCAACCGTTCCCGCCGGATCCCAAGAGGGCGGCGTTAATAGGTGACCGGTTTGTTCTTGTGCATCATGCGGGGCTAACCAAGGTGAAGTGACGGTGACCAGAATGATAAGCACCAAACACCACAAGCCAAACATAGCTAGATTATTGCTGCGGAAGCTGCGCCAGAAACGTTCGAACTGGGTTGGAATCTGTTCTTCTTGGTAGACGTTATTTGTTAGCATACCATTCCTTCCTTACCAGTGGATTGATCATCGCGCCCAGTAGATCGGACAGAATGTTGGCGGTCAAAACCAAGGTTGCTACCACAATTACGCCTGCTTGAATTGAAACGTAATCTTGATTCGATAAGGCATCCAACAACCAACGACCAATGCCCGGCCAGTTAAAGATAGACTCGGTAACAATAGCAAGCGTTAACATACTCGATAGCTGAACACCGACCTTAGGAATAATCGGAGGTATCGCGTTTCTTAGCACGTGCTGCGTGATGATCTCTCTGGTGGAAAGACCTTTAATTCGCGCAGCGCGGATGTAGTTTTGTGTCATTACTTCAGCCACTGACGCTCTCATCAATCGGATGACCTGAGTCGTTGGCGCCAGTGCTAAAACAAGACAAGGCAACGCCATATGCTCGATAACACTTTGTAGTGCGTGCGCGCGGTAGCGACCTTCGGCAAAAAAGGCGTCAATCATCGCGAATCCAGTCACGTGTTCAATCTCGTAAAGTAGGTCGTATCGGCCACCAACTGGGAACATTTCAAAGTGCAGTGAAAACACCATGATCATCAGCAATGCGACCCAAAAGATAGGTGCAGAGTAACCAGCCATAGAGGTAAACGATATGGTGGTATCAACAAACTTACCCTGTCTCATACCAGCAATGGTGCCGAAAGGGATACCGATGATGAGTGCCAACACAAAGGCAAAGAAGCACAGTTCTAGCGTTGCAGGGAACACCTGGACCAACTCATCGATGATAGGCACACCGTGTTTGCTTAGGCCAAAGTTTAGCGTCGATAATTCAGTGATATAGCTAATCCATCCAGGCCAGAAATCTTGAATTGCCCATGGGGAGGTTTGGTCTAATCGAAGCAGAGAAAAACCCACTAAGGTTAGAATCCCTAGCGTAATAACGAATAAGTTTACACGTCTTAATGTATACCAAAACATTACTGCACCTCTCTTCTGACTTGATCAAAAGGTTGGGCATTGAAAGGACTTGCTTTAAAGCCTGTTAGCGAACGATCGTGCACGCGAAATTGCACGCCATGAGCCAGAGGAATCACAGGAACTTCTTCATTAAGAATATTTTGGGCTTGTCGGTACAAGTTCACACGGTGCCTTTGTTGATTTATCTCTAATGCTAAGTCGAGAAGGAAATCAAAGTCTGAATTACACCACATCGAGACGTTTAACCCTGCACGCTCGGAGCTGCATGAGAGCAGCGGGCGCAAGAAGTTGTCTGGATCACCGGTATTGCCTATCCAGCCTGTAAGCAACAAGTCTGTCGAGGAAATAGAGGACAACTGGGTGCGGTCAAATCGGTCGTCGGTATAGAGTTTCAATTCAATACCAATATCAGCGAAGTTTGCTTGGATCAGTTCTGCCGTTTTTCTTGGACTTGGATTGTATGCGCGTGGCTCTAGTGGTACCCACATTGAAAGCTCTAACCCAGGTTCAACGCCAGCTTCTTTGAGAAGCGCAACCGCATAGTTTCGGTCGTAGCGAACTTGAACGCTGTCTTTTTGGTGAGCCCAAGAAGTAGGAGGAAGCAAGGTGTAGGCTTTGGTTCCTGTACCGTAATACACAGAATCGAGAATGTTCTGACGATTGATGGCTAAGTTGAGCGCTTTACGAACTCGAGAGTCACGCAGTGCAGGGTGCTCAGTATTCAGCGCGATGAAAGAGACATTAACCGCCGGTGTGGCAGAAATCTTCAACTCTTCATGAGCCTGAATAATAGGGATCTGGCTAGAGATCGGAGAGTTGAGCACGTCACACTCACTGCGAAGAAGCTTGGCAAGTGTGCCCGTTCCACGTTGTGAAGTATCGAACACAACTTGGTCCATTTGTACTTCACCTTTCCAGTAGTGCTTGTTCTTTTTCAAGCGCACTAGGTCGTTGATTTGGTATTCATCTAAGTAGAAAGGGCCAGTGCCGACTGGATTGGAATCGATTCGATTTTTCTCATCCGCTGCAATGAGCTGATTGGCATACTCCTTAGAGTGAATGACTGCATAGCTGGTGGCGATATTGTTGAGAAACGAATTGTCTGGGCGACTTAATTGGAATTTCACCGTTAGGTCATCAACTGCGGTGATATCGACAATCAGGTTTTTGAAGTCGATTCCGGCAAACCACGGATATAGGCCACCACCCACATAATGAAATGGGTTTGAACTATCAATGACACGTTCAAAGCTAAACACCACATCTTGTGCATTCATGCTACGAGTAGGGGTGAACCAGTCTGTCGTTTGGAACGCAACATTTGGGCGCAGTTTGAACGTGTACTCTGTACCTGATTTATCAACAGACCAACTTGTCGCCAAGTTCTGTTTTGGTCGGTACGTCATCGGATCAAGAGTGAGCAGTGTATCGAAGATTTGAGGACTCAGCGATTCTGCGGTAATGCCACTATCAACCAGCTGTGGGTTGAAGGTACTAGGATTACCTTGGCCGCAATAAATGAAGCCTTTTTCACGGATTTGCTCGTGATTCACACTCTCACCACATCCAGCGAGAAAGCTCAGCGTGCAGATGCTCAGTGATAGTCTTATTAGTGCTTTCATAAAAAGAAATACTTTTCGAAACGAGGCGTTAGAGGAGCCTCAAGATCCGGACAATTTAACATTTTATTTATTCGGCTCCAAATAATAATCAAGTGTGGACAGCTATTTATCGTTAGCTTGTCCGACAATCGCGTACTTCCTCACCATTCCACGTAATTGGTTGTAGGTTAACCCAAGTAATTCTGCGGCCTGTTTCTGGTTATATTTGCTCTGTTTTAGGGCTTGGTTGAGTAGCTTGATGTCTTGTTGTTCTTGCCATGCTTTGTAATCAAGCGGCAAAGAAAACAAGCTCTCTGATGAAGTATGGCTGTTAGACGGCTCATTGCCAGTTTCCGGAGAGGAATCTTGCTCTGTTTTCCATGCGGGTTTAAATGGGTTAAACACTAAATATTCAATAGGATATGGGTCTTTTCCATGCTGATAGATAGCTCGCTCAATGACGTTTTTGAGCTCTCGTACATTCCCTGGCCAAGAATAATCTAAAAGCGATTCAACGGCAGAAGGGGCAAAGCCAACAAACAACTCCAATTCCAATTCACGACACATCTTAATGGCGTAGTATTCTGCGAGTAGCATGATGTCTTCTTTTCGCTCACGCAAAGGAGGGATAGTAATGACGTCAAACGCCAGTCTATCTAATAGGTCAGCCCTGAATTCGCCCTTTAATGCCATGTCTGGTAAGTCGGCATTGGTTGCACACACCAGTCTTACATTGGCACTTAGCGCCTTTTGCCCACCGACACGTTCATATTGCCCGTATTCAATAACGCGCAATAGCTTCTCTTGAACCGCAAGGGGAGTGGTCGCTAACTCATCCAGAAACAGCGTTCCTCCTTCTGCTCTTTCAAAGCGACCTTGATGACGACCTTTCGAACCCGTAAAGGATCCCGATTCATGACCAAACAGTTCTGAATCAATCAAACCTTCACTGAGGGTTGAGCAGTTCAATGAGATCAAAGGTTGATCCCAGCGTCTTGAAAGGTAATGCAGCCTTTGTGCGATCAGTTCTTTACCCGTACCACGCTCACCAATGATCAGAATGGGTCTTTCTATTGGTGCGAGCTGGGATACTTTATCTAACACAGAGAGAAAGCTAGGTGATTCACCAATGAGGTTCTGCTGCATAGCGCGTCCTTGTATGAATTAATCGTTGGAGATAGTCATGTAAGAGTCGTAGTGGTGAAAAATACCAATACTTGGCTAAATTCATCATAGCATGGTTCGGGTTAATCACCATTTTATTGTAAGTAACTGATAATAAATGGCTTAAAAGTTGGCACGCTACTTGGATTACTTATGGTAGGTTTAACAACAAACGTAAATTTTTGAGCAAGTGGATTGATAAAGTCGCACAACGATTTGAAACGCATTTGCCATCATTGTAATTAAGGAGTTCCTCATGGGTATTTTTTCTCGCTTTGCAGACATTGTAAATTCAAACATCAGTGCACTATTAGATAAGGCCGAAGATCCTGAAAAGATGATTCGCCTGATTATCCAAGAAATGGAAGACACGCTGGTTGAGGTTCGTACTAACTCAGCAAAAGCAATCGCAGACAAGAAAGAGCTAGCACGTAAAGTTGAAGCTATCGAAACTCAGATTCTAGATTGGCAAAACAAAGCGACACTCGCACTGACTAAGCAACGTGAAGATCTGGCTAGAGCGGCGCTGATCGAAAAGCAAAAACTGGAAGACATCATCAAGAGCCTTCACACCGAGCAAACTTTGGTTCATGAAACCATCGAAAAGCTAACCAGTGAGATCGGCAAGCTTGAAACCAAAATTGCAGAAACTCGCGCAAAGCAACAAGCATTAATGATTCGTAATAATGCGGCGAGCAATCGTCGTGATGTTCAAAAACATCTGCATTCAAGCAAAACCAACGAAGCAATGGCGAAGTTTGAGCAATTCTCGCGTAAAGTGGATGAATTAGAAGCTGAAGCGGACGTTTACGCTAAGACTGGCAACGCAAAATCTTTAGACCAAGAATTTGCCGAGCTACAAGCTCAAGATGAAATCGAAAAAGAGCTAGCGAAACTGAAGCAACAAGTTGAAAACCGCGATAAATAATTTAGGAGTTGTCTATGTCAACATTTCTAATTGCAGGTCCACTGATTGTCTTTTTAATCTTCGTGGCACCGCTATGGTTATTCTTACATTACCGCAGCAAGAAGAAATCCAGCAATGGTCTTTCTGAAACGGATCTACAACGTCTGCACAAGCTTTCTGCGCAAGCCGAATCCATGCAAAACCGAGTAAAAACGCTAGAAAAAATACTGGATGCGGAGTCGCCTAACTGGAGACGAAACTATGAGTAGAGAACTGTATCGCGACACGATTAACGGCAAATTGTCTGGTGTGTGTGCAGGGTTAGCGAACTACTTTAGCCTTGAAGTGTGGTTGGTTCGTATCTTAGTTATCTCTGCGGCACTGCTTGGTGGTAGCTTTCTGGTTTTATTAGCGTATTTAGCTTTGACATTTATGCTTGAAAAACAACCACCTCATTATGTTGATGAGATGAAAGCCAAGCAAGAGCACACACTCAAACAAAAGCCTTGGGAAAAAGGGCAAACGGCAGAGTCGTTACTGGGCACTTTAGAGGGTGATTTCCAGAAGTTAGAGACCAGTGTCCGCAACATGGAAGCTTATGTGACCTCCGACACGTTTAAAGTCGACCGCGCATTTAAGAACATGTAACGATAAGTTTAAAAAAGATTAGATAACGGTTTAGGAAAATTTATTCCAAGCCGTTATTTTTTTTAATAATTTTGTCTAAATAAATCTTACGATAACTGGTAAGTTACATGTGATTAATCTATGTTATAAAAATATTTATAGATATGGATGATCACCAATGTATAGAGCCTCCGTTGTCCTATTGACAGCCTTAGCTGGGTTGTCTGGGTGTGGTAAGGAGCTTCCTCCCGTACCTGAACCTGATTCTAGACCCGCCAAACTCTTCACTGTCTCCGTCGGTAGTAATGCCTTTGAACGTAGCTTTCCAGCCACTACTGAAGCGGGCGACAGAGCTGTACTGGCATTTCGCGTTCCAGGGCTACTTCAGACTATCGATGTCACATCTGGTCAAAAGGTCAGTAAAGGTGAAGGGCTTGCAACGCTCAATCCTGACGAATATCAACTGTTAGAGAAGCAAGCAAGAGCCAACTTTAAGCTTGCTGACGTTCAATACCAACGTTCGATTAAGCTACGTAAAGATCGAGTCGTATCTGAGCAAGATTTCGATCAAGCGAAAGCCAATCACAATTCTGCTAAAGCGATGCTAAATCAAGCCAAAGCAAACCTTCGCTATACCACTCTTGTTGCGCCTTACGATGGAACGATTTCCATTATTCCAGCTGAAAATCATGAATACATTGCAGCTAAACAAGGCGTGATGAATATTCAAACCAATCAGATTCTTAAAGTCGTCTTTTTATTACCCGACCAACTTATTACGCGCTTTTCTTCAGGGTTCGAGACAGATGCAACCATGGTTTTTGATGCATTTCCTGAAAACTCTTATGTTCTAACCTTCCAAGAAGTGGATACCGAAGCTGACCCGAAAACAGGTTCGTACAAAGTCACCATGGTAATGGAAAGACCAACCGATGTGGGTATTTTGCCCGGTATGTCTGGCACGGTAAATCTCGTTTCATCGTTAGCTGCAGCCACCAAAATTCCAACGTCAGCAATGATGACCGACGGAGATGATGTCTCTGTGTGGCGTGTGAATAGCGACGGCATTGTTGAAAATGTTGCCATTGTCATCGATGAAAAACGTCATATCGTCTCTGGATTGAACGATGGCGATCGCATTGTGACTTCTGGCGTCAATGGTCTTGAATCGGGCATTAAAGTTCGAGAGTGGATCAAGGAAAGGGGGCTATAACATGAAAACACTTAAAGTGGCCGCTGGCCTGTCGTGTTTAGCCTTATTGACGGCTTGTGAAGATAAGCAAGCTGTAGAAGTGAATAACACGCCCTTGGTTAAAGCTATCGAGATTTCAGTCATCGATTTTAGCGACAAACTCTATTTCCCTGCGGTAGCAAACGCTGCTGAGAAAGCTCACCTTAGTTTCCGAGTGGCCGGTGAAATCTTCAAGCTAGATGTGAAAGAAGGTGAGCGTGTTTCCAAAGGGGACATCATTGCTGAGCTTGACCCAACCGATTATCAATTGGATGTGGACAATGCTCAAGCGCGTTACACGGTAATCAATAGCCAATACCGACGTTCGAGTCCGCTAGTGAAGAAAGGCTTATTGGCTAAGTCGCAATTCGATGAAATTGCCGCTCAACGCCAGATTGCTTATGCCGAGTTGGAATTGGCGAAACTGCGCTTATCGTTCACCATGCTTCGTGCACCTGTTGATGGGATCATTTCTCGTGTCAGTGTCGACCAATATGAAAACATTCAAGTTGGCCAACAAGTGGTGAACATCCACAGTGTCGAAGATGTTGAAGTCGTTATTCAACTGCCTGACCAAATCTACGTCAACCAACCGAGTGAACAACTGCTATCAAACGTTGAGGCTGTGGTTAGAGTGCCAAGTGGCAATGAATACACGGCAGGTATTAAGGAGTTCACAACAGAACCGGATCCAAGTACGGGCACATTTACGGTGACGCTTGCTTTGCCTATGCCTGAAGATGATTTAATTCTGGACGGTATGGCGGTTGAGGTGACTTCAAATGGGCGAGAAATCGGCTTAGAGCTAAAAGCCGGTGTGTTGATTCCAATTGAAGCGGTATTTAATGCCGATGGTGATGATTTAACGCGTCAAAACTCTTATGTATGGGTGCTTAATGACGACAATACCGTTTCGAAACAGCAAGTCGTATTAGGAAAAGCAAATCAGAAAACATTGCAGGTCATGAAAGGACTGGAAATGGGGCAGCATGTCGTTGTTGCAGGCGTATCGCGATTGCGAGATGGGATGACAGTGGAAGTATTGTCTCAGGAGACGAACAATGAGTGAAGTAAATAACAAGCCTCAAAATGACGATCAACAGGGTGATGATCAGATCACAGGTGTTGCTTCTTACTTTATACGTAACAAAGTCATTAGCTGGATGCTATCTCTGATCTTTCTTATTGGTGGTGTTTCTGCGTTCTTCGGTCTGGGTCGTTTAGAAGATCCTGCCTTTACCATCAAAGATGCAATGGTCGTGACTTCATACCCAGGGGCAACGCCTCAGCAGGTGGAAGAAGAAGTTACTTACCCACTAGAGAAAGCGATTCAACAGCTTACCTATGTAGACGAAGTGAACTCTATTTCAAGCCGTGGCCTGTCTCAGGTAACGGTGACGATGAAGAATAACTACGGCCCAGACGATCTTCCGCAAATTTGGGATGAACTTCGCCGAAAAGTGAATGATCTTAAGGTTGAATTGCCACCTGGGGTCAATGATCCTCAAGTCATTGATGACTTCGGTGACGTTTACGGGATTTTGCTGGCGGTGACGGGGGACGGCTACAGCTATAAAGAGTTGCTCGATTACATTGATTACCTAAGGCGAGAGCTCGAGTTGGTCGATGGAGTCAGTAAGGTCTCGGTATCCGGCCAACAACAAGAGCAAGTGTTCATTGAGATATCGATGAAACGAATAAGCTCTCTGGGTCTGTCTCCAAGCACAGTATTCAACCTTTTATCGACTCAAAATATTGTATCAAGTGCTGGCGCGGTCAGAATTGGCGACGAATACATTCGAATCCATCCAACGGGTGAGTTCCAGAATGTTGAACAACTTGGTGATTTGATTCTGACAGAAGGTGGTGCTCAAGGGCTTATCTATCTAAAAGATGTGGCGAATGTAACTCGTGGTTATGTTGAAGTGCCAAGTAACATCATTGGCTATAACGGCAAGCTCGCACTTAACCTTGGTGTCTCTTTTGCACAAGGCGTGAACGTAGTAGCGGTTGGTGAAGCGTTTGACCGAAGACTGGCCGAGCTAAAGTATCAGCAACCTGTCGGTATCGACATATCTGAGGTTTATAACCAACCCAAAGAGGTAGACAAGTCGGTAAGCGGATTTGTGGTGAGCTTAGGGCAGGCGGTTGCGATCGTAATCGTGGTGTTACTGTTCTTCATGGGGCTGCGCTCGGGACTGTTGATCGGCTTGATATTGTTGTTGACCGTTTTCGGTACCTTCATTTTCATGCAGTACTTCAAGATCGACCTACAACGTATTTCACTGGGCGCGTTGGTTATCGCCTTGGGGATGCTGGTGGATAATGCCATTGTAGTGGTGGAAGGGATATTGATCGGCACGCAGAAGGGGCGAACCCGGATGCAGGCCGCCACCGATATCGTAACCCAAACGAAATGGCCACTGCTTGGTGCGACGGTTATTGCGGTGACTGCGTTTGCTCCAATTGGTTTATCTGAAGATTCAACAGGCGAATACTGTGGCACCTTGTTCACGGTGCTACTGATCTCCTTGATGCTGAGTTGGTTTACTGCCATCTCGCTCACGCCGTTCTTTGCCGACATGTTCTTTAAAGGTCAGAAGGTCGATCCAGATAACGAAGGTAAGGACCCATACAACGGGATGGTTTTTGTCATCTACAAAAATTTCCTTGAGTTCTGTATGAAGCGTGCTTGGTTGACCATGTTTGTTCTGATTATTGGTTTAGGCGCGAGTGTGTACGGTTTTGGTTTCGTTAAGCAAGCCTTCTTCCCGTCATCAACCACACCTATGTTCCAAGTGGATGTGTGGATGCCGGAAGGTACCGATATTCGAGCGACCAATACCAAGCTTAAAGTGCTTGAGGGTTGGCTAGCAGAGCAGGACGAAGTTGAACATATCACGACAACAGCGGGTAAAGGCCTGCAACGTTTCATGCTGACTTACTCACCTGAGAAAAGTTATAGCGCTTACGGCGAGATAACGGTTCGAGTGAAGAGCTATGAAGTGCTTGAAGGGCTAATGAAACGTTTCCGTGAGCATGTGGGTAGCCAGTTCCCTGAGATTGATTACAAGCTTAAACAGATTGAATTAGGTCCTGGTGGCGGTGCGAAAATTGAAGCGCGAATTGTGGGTTCTGATCCAACAGTGTTACGTTCAATCGCTGCTCAAGTTATGGACATCATGCGTGCTGATGAAGGCGCATTTAACGTTCGTCACGATTGGCGTGAAAGAACTAAGGTATTAGAGCCTCAGTTCAATGAAAGCCAAGCGCGTCGTTATGGTATTACCAAATCTGACGTTGATGATTTCCTAGCAATGTCTTTCTCTGGTAAGTCGATTGGTGTGTATCGTGATGGTACAACGTTGATGCCGATTGTGGCTCGTTTGCCTGAAGATGAGCGTGTCGATATTCGTAACATCGAAGGCATGAAGATCTGGAGCCCGGCATTAAGTGAGTACATCCCGCTTCAACAAGTAACGTTAGGTTACGAGCTAGAATGGGAAGATCCACTGATCATCCGTAAGAACCGTAAGCGTATGCTAACGGTAATGGCGGATCCTGATCTATTGGGTGAAGAGACTGCCTCAACTCTACAGAAACGCTTACAACCACAGATTGAAGCGATTGAGATGCCTCCGGGTTACTCATTGGAATGGGGGGGGGAATATGAGTCGTCAGCAGATGCACAGGCGTCACTGTTCACAACTATGCCTCTGGGTTACTTGTTCATGTTCTTAATCACTGTGTTCTTGTTTAACTCGGTCAAAGAGCCTCTGATTGTTTGGTTAACGGTGCCACTCGCCTTAATAGGGGTGACGACAGGCTTGTTAGCCTTGAATACACCATTCGGCTTTATGGCGCTGTTGGGCTTCTTGAGTCTCTCAGGGATGCTTCTGAAGAACGGTATCGTACTGCTTGATCAAATTGAGATTGAGATGAAGTCCGGTAAAGACCCGTATGTCGCGGTTGTTGATGCGGCACTGAGTCGTGTTCGCCCGGTATGTATGGCGGCGATCACTACCATTCTTGGTATGATCCCTCTACTACCAGATATCTTCTTTAAACCAATGGCAGTAACCATTATGTTTGGTTTAGGCTTTGCGACTGTACTCACGCTAATCGTAGTACCTGTGCTGTATCGTCTGTTCCATAAAATTGAAGTGGCTTAACGTCAACTGACCTTTGAAATAATGCCCCTAATTGGGGCATTATTTTTATATACCGATTGTTAAAAAGAGAATACAAAAATGGACGTAAATACATCAGATAGAACGTGTGCATGGGCGCTTAAACATGAGCTTGAAAGGGAGTACCACGATGCAGAGTGGGGCGTGCCTGTTTATGATGACCAAGTTCTGTTTGAGTTCATTACTTTAGAAGGTGCTCAGGCGGGGCTGAGTTGGATTACGATCCTGAAAAAGCGTGAAGGGTATCGTGCCGCGTTCGATAATTACGATCTAAACAAGCTAGCTGAGCTGAATGAAGACAACGTGCCGCACATCATTGAAAACTTCGATGTGGTTAAACACAAGGGCAAGATTGCTTCGGTATACAATAATGCGCGAGCAACGCTTGAATTACAGAAAGAGTTCGGCTCTCTTTCAAATGCCTTATGGCAATTTGTCGATAATGAAGTGATCGTGAATCAATGGACTGAGATGTCTCAAGTTCCCGCTTCTACCGAGCAATCTAAAGCGATGAGTAAGTTTTTGAAGAAGAGAGGCTTTAAGTTTGTAGGGGAAACAATCTGTTACGCGTTCATGCAAGCGACAGGCATGGTTAATGACCATATCGTAGGTTGTCCGCACAAATAAAAGTGTTATTTATCGTCGAAAAATAATTGCGTTAATATAGGAAAATTTACTGGTCATTTATAAACTATTCAATATCATATGCGACCAAATTCAAACCTAGAAGACGATAGTGAAACAACAAAGCTACCAAATCTGTGATGCTCTTTATGATCCCTTGCTTAGGCAGTTTGTGCGTGAAGATGGCCACGTAGAAACTATCGCGCCGATAGAAGGTAAGGTGTTTCTGTTCTTACTTGAAAATGTTGGTGAGTGTGTTGAACGAGGCCTGATATTTGATAGGTGCTGGGGCAATGTGATTGTCTCAGAGCAAGCGCTCACTAACGTGATATCTAAGATTAGAAAAACGCTGTCACGAGTGACTTGTGGCTGTGCGACGATTCGCACGGTCAGTAAAACGGGCTATTCACTTGAAATCGATGAGTCGATAAAGCCTAGCAAAACTGAAATTGTGCCTTCTCAAGTGACTGACAAGGTATCTAAAACAAACTCTTTGCCAGTCGAGCAAGAAGTGTTGGCTGCGACTGAAATCTCTACAGACGTTAATACTGCAACGGTCACTGATTCCGATCTCAAGACGTCTTCCAACCAACAACTGAACTCAGCTGAATTAGAACCTTCAAATTCAAAAAGTAATACGCACCTCGTTAAAGCGGGCTATTTAGTCGCATTGATTTGTGTCGTCGTAACGGCGTTCAACCTTTTCCAAACCTATTATACGCCACTGCCTTATTTTATTGATAAAGCCGAATATCGCGACAGCTACACAGATAATACCAACCACTACTTTTTCCATATTGCGCATAATGAATCCTATTCGTTGCCTGCGATCACTCAAAAGCTAACGGATGCGATACCTAGCCACTGCAACGTTGATGTTTTTGTCCGCATCTATCCGTCTGTAGACCAACCTGAAAATGATACGTTATACATGTTGGTTCAAAAGAAGAATGGCGATGCGTTGAATTACAGCGCTTCTATTTTCAATGTAGCGTCGTCTTTTGATTCGTTTGCTCAGTACATGGAAAAGAGGAGTTACTTTTGCGACTAATTGGCTTACTCATTCTTTGTGCAATCGCCGCTTCGAGCTTCTTGTTAGAGCAAAATGAATTAGCAGGCACTCGATGGCACTGTAAAACGATCAAAACGGATTTCTTATCTCAGGCATTCCAACCATACCAAGCACTGTACGAGCGCATAAGCCTTACTTTTCAGTCTGACCATACTTTTAGCATTAGAGAGTTTGTGACGATTACTGAACAAGACGGTAACGAGAGTACGATGGAAAACCTTTATTCCGGCTACTACGGGCTGGATGGAAACAATCTGTCGATGAGCATTCTAGATGTGAGAACGGCAAGGCCTTTTCATGATCCTGTTATTAATCAGGATTACAGTGAGTATAAAGGGGTGACGATCGACTACGCTATTGCAGTGAAGGATCAGTCTTTGTATATGTTCAATGAACATCGAACGGAAATATTTAATTGGGCGTGTTTTAACGTTCAGTAGCTTTTTAAAGCTATGTGTCTAATACGCTAATCTGAAAAGGCAGGAATATCCTGCCTTTTTGGTCTGAGTCTGTTAACGCTTTAATCAAACGAGGGCGTTATAACGCTCTAATCCTGCTTCTAGGTCTGCAATCAGGTCATCAACGTCTTCTAAGCCGATATGAACGCGAATCAAGGTACCTTCGAAGTTCGGATTCGCTACTGTTCTTAGGCTATCAAAGCTGTTCGGTTCGTTTGCTAGAATCAAACTCTCAAAGCCGCCCCATGAGTAACCCATACTAAAGTGCGTCATACCATCAAGCAGCGCTGTGGTTGCTTTTGTATTTGAGTTTTTCAGCACGAAAGAGAACAAGCCATTGCCGCCGGTGAAATCTCGCTTAAAGAACTCATGGCCTGGGCAAGATTCCAGCGCAGGGTGACGAACATGGTCAACCTCCGGGCGAGTCTCTAACCATGTTGCGACTTTCAAGCTGCTCTCTGCGTGTTGGCGTAGGCGAA
Organism: Vibrio sp. 1CM8B; assembly: GCF_023161685.1. Classification (NCBI taxonomy): domain Bacteria; kingdom Pseudomonadati; phylum Pseudomonadota; class Gammaproteobacteria; order Vibrionales; family Vibrionaceae; genus Vibrio; species Vibrio sp. 1CM8B. The sequence continues at coordinate 432,136 of NZ_JALNTU010000005.1, read as the reverse complement.
CATCAAGAGTACGAATACCACGTAGGCCGAGGTAAGCGTCATCTGGCGAAACACATTGGCCCATCAGGTAGCTCTGTTCTCTTAACTGGTCCCAACATTTTTCATTGGCTACCGCTGTCCCTAACATTACATCAGAGTGACCAACGATGTACTTAGTCGCTGCTTGGATAGAGATATCAACACCGAATTCAAACGGTGAGAAGTTAACACCGGCTGCCCATGTGTTGTCTAACATAACGATGATGTCATGTTCATGAGCAATACGCGCAAGCGTTGGAATGTCTTGAACTTCCATGGTGACTGAACCCGGAGACTCGGTAAACAGAACCTTAGTGTTTGGCTTAATAAGCTCTTGGATGCCTTCACCAATCGTTGGTTCGTAGTAAGTCGTCTCTACTCCCATCTTTTTCATGATGGTGTCACAGAAATCACGCGTCGGTTCGTAGCAGGTATCGACCATCAGAATATGGTCACCAGTTTCTACAAAAGAGAGGATGGCATTAGAGATCGCTGCCGTACCACAAGGGTATAGCGCACAGCCAGCGCCGCCTTCCACTTCAACCATGGCATCTTGGAAAGCGAAATGAGTGTTGGTTCCACGACGTCCGTAAAAAAGCGTTTTCTTAGCGCGATTAATCGTAGCCTTGCGCTTTTCTTCTACTGAGTTGAACACGACAGTTGAAGCGCGCTGTACTGGTGGGTTAACGACACCATTGGTCCACTTCTTATCACGACCTGCAGTGATCAGCTTAGTGGTTTTGTTCTCGGACATGCTGTGAATTCCTTATCAATCGGTTATGTCCTATTTAAAACATGCCAATAGCCTTCAAAGCAAGAGTGAAGCGGGAGTTTTTATGCTTTTCTTTCTCTTTTTAACCTTTCACGTCGTTTATCGAGAAAGGTTAAAAATCAGATAGGCAGTGAGAGGTGAGTCGGTATGGACCCATGGGTTGGATTACAGCAGTGGATTGAACAGATAAAACAACCTTTCGAAGAAGCGGTTACGCAGATTTCTCTGCTCCCACTGCTCGAGTTCTACTGGGTGCGATGACTTGATGTAAGATTGCTGAAGTTCAGATAGCTGCTGAGTGAAATGCACATCGTCAACGGCTAGCGTCACTTCGAAATTAAGCCATAAGCTGCGCATGTCAATATTGACCGTTCCGATTAAACAGAACTCTTCATCAATCACCACTGACTTGGTGTGAAGAAGCCCACCGTAAAATTCGTAAATCTTCACGCCAGCTTCAAGCAGTTCAGTATAAAACGCGCGCGAAGCCCACTTAACCATCAATGAATCGTTGTTGTGTGGGATTATTAATTCTACGTTGACACCACGTTGCGCAGTCATTTTGAGTGTTTCTAATAAATCGGCACTCGGTACGAAGTAGGGTGTTGTGATACGAACTGAATGGTTTGCCTGATTAATCGCAATGGTCAGAACTTGTAGGATCAAATATTCCGGCATGCCCGGGCCTGATGGTACTACCTGAACAGGGTGATGCGTCATTACCTCTTCAACCGGACACTCTGGCAAATCAGGAAGGATGCGTTCACCTGTTTCCACTTCCCAATCCCAACCATGAATGGCCGACAGTACATTTACGGTAGGGCCAGTTACACGAACCATTACGTCAATCCACTGACCAACACCTGAACTCTGTTTGAAGTGAGCAGGATCAACCATGTTCATTGAACCGGTATAAGCAATGGTTTCATCAATCACGATGATCTTACGGTGCTGCCTTAGATCTAGGCGGCGTAAGAAAATACGCCAAGGGCTAACTTCTAGTGCTTGTACAACTTGCACACCGGCGCCTTTCATCATTGAACGCCAGTGGCTTTTGAAAAAGCGTGGGCTACCTGCAGAATCGAGTAAGACTTTAACATCCACGCCACGTTTCGCGGCTCGAATGAGTGCGGAAGCAACCGAATCCGTTAAGCCTCCAGGGTGCCAAATATAGAAAACCATCTTGATACTGGTTTGGGCGTTTTCTATATCTTCAATAATTGCGTGTAAGATCTCATTGGGAGACGCTTGCAGTGAAAGTGTGTTTCCGCTGAGTGCAGGAATGCCCATTCGATTATTACAAAGTTCATCGATCTTGTGGATTGGGGAACCGACCTTTCCTGGCAGATGGAGCTGGCAATCATCGAGTTTTCGAAACCAATCACCAAATGGAGTAAACATGCGGTGAGCGCGCTCAGCCCTCTTTCTACCTAGGTTTAGCTCTCCAAAAAGGAAGTAACAAGCGACACCTACAATTGGGATAATGTAGATAACCATCAACCACGCGAGAGAAACGCTGACTGAGCGTCGTTTTAGTACGACACGGAAAGTCACACCGGCTACAAGCACCCAGTACAAAGCGACAGAGGCTAAAGTTAAAAAATGGTAGAGCTTTTCCACATTGAATACTCGAAAAAAGAGACACTTAGATAATAATGCTATTTTGCGGATATGGGAATTTAAGGAATCAACTATTTACAAATTAGAGCTAAAGCTGTAAACAGGTTATAGTTGTTAAGTTTTGGTTAACTTAAGACGAAAACGATTGTTTTGTATGAAAAGGCGGCATTTAACCATAAAAATTTACATTGGTAACGAAATATGTACGGTTCGGGCTTCCAATTTTATTCTTAAACTGGTTTACTTGCCAGATAACGAGCGTCAATCAAATCTTTTAGGTGTGTAAATTTTTTTATACGCCTTATCTTTTAAAGACGCCACCCAAAGCAAAACACAACATCACATAACACAAAAGTTTGGAGTACACGTGGCTACTAGTAATACAACCACAACACCCCGCGATACCTGGGGTTCGAAGTTAGGATTCGTAATGGCTGCAGCAGGTTCTGCTGTTGGTCTAGGTAACATTTGGAAATTCCCTTACACAGCAGGCGAAAGTGGCGGCGGTGCATTCGTTGCAATTTACCTGTTTTTTGTAATCTTCATCGGTTTCAGTGTAATGCTGACTGAATTTGCGATTGGCCGTCATACGCAAAAATCAGCAGTAGGTGCATTCAAAACAACTGACCGTCGTTGGACGTTCGCCGGTGTTATCGGCGTAGTCAGTGGTCTACTTATCATGGGTTTCTACCCTGTAGTAGGTGGCTGGTCTATCGCATACATCGGTAAGATTGCTGGTGGTCTACTAGATGCACCTGAAGCAATCGGTGACAGCTTCGGTGGCTTTATCTCAAACCCAGTTCAACCACTTATGTGGATGGGCCTATACCTATTACTTAACATTGTTATTGTTATGAAGGGTATCTCTGGTGGTATTGAGAAAGCGGGTAAGATCCTGATGCCACTTCTTTTCATTATCCTTATCGTGGTATCAATCAAAGGCATCATGCTTCCGGGCGCGATGGCTGGTCTTGAATTCCTATTCAGCCCTGATTTCTCTAAAGTAGACAGCGGTGTAATCCTAGCTGCACTAGGTCAAGCATTCTTCTCACTATCTCTTGGTATGGGTTGTATGTTGACTTACGGTTCTTACCTTAAGAAGAAAGAGAACCTAGTTCAAACTACGGCTATGGTTACAGCTATGGATACAGGTGTTGCTATCCTAGCTGGTGTTGCAATGTTCCCTGCAATGTTCGCATTCGGTATGGAACCTGCAGCTGGTCCTGGTCTAGTATTCGTTGTTGTTCCTCAGCTATTTGCTGAAATGGGCGGCGTAGTTGGTCTTCTATTCGCTCTAATGTTCTTCGTTGGTCTAAGTGTTGCGGCACTGACTTCTTCAGTATCTCTACTAGAAGTTGTGGTTTCTTACCTAATCGATGAGAAAGGCATGAAGCGTGTGACTGCAGTACTGTCTGCAAGTGTAGTAATGGCGATTCTATGTATCTTCGCTTCTCTATCACTTGGTGGCTTCGGTCCTACACTGTTCGGTACTGGCGCATTCGATATCTTCGACCTACTAACTGATAAGATCTTCCTAGCCGTTGGCGGTATGTTGGTATGTATCTTCGCTGGTTGGAGACTAAACCGTGCAGACCTTGAGAAAGAAATCACTAACGACGGTGAAGTATCTTTCCCTCTATTCGGTCTATGGTACACACTAGTTAAGTACATCATCCCAGTAGCTATCGCTATCGTAGCGTTCATGGGTATCTCTTCTGGCTTCGACAGCGGTAAAGGTGCAATCATGCTACTAGGTATTGGTATTATTGCTGGTTCTGCGCTTATCTCTAAGAAGCTATAGTTCTAAGAAACCATAATTCTTAGAAGCTAGAATCGCGAGTTAAAGTAAGTTAAGAAACGGGAGCCATTGGCTCCCGTTTTTTTATGTCCAAAACTTAATTATTGATGGAAAATAAATGTCGTCTATTCACTCAAGTTATCCGTGCGCTAGCCGATATATTGAATATTAAAGGTTTTCTAAGCCGTATTTTATTTAGGTAGGTGTTGTATGAAATTATCGGTGAGAAAGAAACTGTATGCCGGTTTTGGCTCTATATTGGCGGTGCTTGTCACGTTAGTCAGTATTGTATGGATAGAGGTTATTGGCGCTCATAAAAGTGCTGATGAGATCAGAATGGACGATGTACCGGGCACTGTTACCTATCTTGTTTTGATAGATGAAGCTGGGGATGTCTACCGAGATGCGTTGGGTGCGATCATTCAGGTTGATAACGCGCTGAACGATTATCGAACCAATAAGAACGAATTTGCCCAAGCAATCGAGCAGGCGAAGCGGTTGGAGAGTAGAGGTTCGGAAGACCACCGCCGTATTCAGCGAATTGAAGACCTGATGGGGCGTTTCACTCAAGAGTTTGAATCAAAGCTTGTGCCAAAGATCAATGATGAAGCTGCGCTACTAGCCAACATTCAACAGCTACGATCTTTGTATGAGAGCAACCTTATCCCTATTGAGAACTTGCTGGATCAAGCATCAGCAAGTGAACGCGCAGATACAGAACAGTCACTACTGACACTAACCGATACGTTTACTACCATCGAGCGCACCATCATGGTGTTGTCTGCTATTGCGATAGTCTTTGGTTGTGTGATTGCGTACGTATTGTCTAGCTCTATAACCAACCGCCTGACTCGTGTTGAACAAGTAGCACGACGTGTTGCAAATGGTGACCTAACGGCAGGCGATATTATTGATGACTCTGGTGATGAATTGGCTGAGCTTGCTAAGTCGATTAACCAGATGCAGAAATCGCTAGTAGACCTACTAGGTTCTATCTCGTCTGTGACTCATCAAGTTCAATCTGTGACAGGGGAGCTCTCTTCTATTAGCCAAGACATCGTTACTGGTGCATCAGCTCAAGCAGACAAAGCTAACTTGATTGCAACTGCTGCTGAAGAGCTAAGTTTGACCATTTCTGAAGTGGCTCAACAAGGTACTTCTACTTATGAAGAAGCGCGTCGCTCTGAAACGTCTGCAGAAGATGGCCGCAACGTGATTGTTGAGATGGTGGCGAGTATTCAACAAGTGTCGACTCAAATGAGTGACATGTCGCTACAGATGAACACGCTGGGTTCTCATGGTGAGCAGATTGGTAGCGTTATCAAGGTAATCGAAGACATTGCTGAGCAAACTAACCTGTTAGCTCTTAACGCTGCAATTGAAGCGGCACGTGCAGGCGAATTTGGTCGTGGTTTTGCTGTGGTAGCCGATGAAGTGCGAGCGCTAGCAGAAAGAACAACCAAAGCGACACAAGAAGTCTCGGGCATCATTCAATCGATTCAATCGGGCACTCAAGAAGCGGTGACTTACACTCAAGATAACTGTCGTTTAGTTGAGATTGGTGTCGAGCAAAGCTCAGGTGCTGTTTCTGCGCTAGAGGCGATTGTGAGCGGTGCGGGCAATGTACAAAGCATGGTTAACTCTATTGCGACTGCGGCAGAAGAACAGACAGCGGTGACCAAAGAAATTGCAGCGGACATTACCGCGATTAGCGATATCTCAGAGCAATCTCTGCAATTGGCAACTCGTAGCTCTGAAAACACATCAGGCTTGAACGCTAAGGTTGCTGAGCTAGAAGCATTAGTTGGTAAGTTTAAACTGGCGTAAAGCGGTAGCTTGGTTCTATTTATCGAGTGGTAATCGAGTAAAGACCAAGCACTGATCGCTAGTTGCTGAAACGAAGCCCAATGATTCAATGTTTATTGAGTGAGTTGGGCTTTTTCGTAGCTGGAATCTGGGTTCAGACGCGGTATACTCCACGTTCTACAATGGAGCTAGCCTTTACATGTTCGATATTCTTCTGAACCACTCTGATTTTTTACTTATCAATAAGCATCCTGGAGTCAGCGTCCACAAAGACGATGGCGATACCATGTTGCTTCAAGAAGTTGCTAAGGCAATCAATGAGCCTAAGCTGTATCTCGTTCATCGACTAGATAAAATGACTTCGGGCATTCTGCTGCTGGCAAAAAATGCGTCGGCGGCGAGCGAGCTTTCACAGCTATTTGCAAAGCGTGAAGTAGAGAAATACTACCTTGCGATCGGTTCTAAGAAGCCAAAGAAAAAGCAAGGTTTGATCTCAGGAGACATGGAGCGTTCACGACGCTCAAGTTGGAAACTTCTGACATCCAAAGAGAATCCTGCGATTACTCAGTTTTTATCAGCAACGGCTGAACCTGGTGAGCGTTTGCTGTTATGCAAACCCTATACGGGGCGAACTCACCAGATCCGTGTCGCGATGAAGTCGATCGGCTCAGCCATTGTTGGTGACCCTATTTATAATCCATCGAGTGAGGCTGACAGAGGTTATCTGCATGCCTTCGCGATTCGATTTACCTATCAATCACAAGCCTACGAATATGTCTGCGATCCAAGAGGGCTAAACTCCTTGGGTGAGAAGTGGCATCAGGAAACCGTGTCGAACGGTTTGGACAGTTGGCTTGAACCTTGGTCATTAACTTGGCCAAAGCTAAACACTAAGTGAGTGAAATAATGGAAGCATCAGCTTTACCTCTGTTTTTTAGTCATATTGAACAGCAACTTAATGAAGTACCAAACGAACTACGCCGTATTTTCCACGGCCGCGGTAAGTTTTGGCCTGGTCTAGAACAACTGACATGTGACTGGGTTGATGGACAGCTACTGGTTAACGTGTTTAAAGAAGTAGACGACGAATTTTTGTCATCTCTTAAAGCTGGATTAGTTGAACTCACTAATAAAGATATCTGGCAATCAAAGCAGGGTACAAGCATTGTTCTTCAGCACCGTTATGCCGATGGTGCGCCTTCAGAGGTTCTATGGGGCGAGTTGAATGACTCCCCGGTTGTGGTTGAGCACGGTCTTAAGTACCAATTAGATATTGGCCGTAATCAGAACTTCGGTTTGTTTCTAGACATGCGCAATGGTCGTCAATGGGTACAAGATAATGCCAAGGATAAGAACGTTCTTAACCTGTTCGCATACACTTGTGGCTTCTCTGTCGCGGCTATCGCTGGTGGCGCTCGTCAATGCATGAACGTGGACATGTCACGTGGCTCGCTAAACAAAGGTCGCGATAACCACCGTCTGAATGAACACGATATGCGCTCGGTTAACTTCCTTGGCTACGATATCTTTAAGTCGTGGGGAAAAATCAAGAAAGGCGGTCCTTACGAGCTCGTTATCATCGATCCACCTTCGTTCCAAAAAGGCAGCTTTGCTCTAACCAAAGATTACAAAAAGATCTTACGTCGTTTGCCTGAACTTCTAACTGAAGGCGGTGAAGTGATTGCTTGTGTTAACTCACCAGCAGTATCACCAAACTTCCTGATTGAGACGATGGCAGAAGAAGCACCAAGCGTTGAGTTCATTGAGCGTCTGGACAACCCGCCTGAGTTTGTCGATGTCGACCTTGATTCAAGCTTGAAGGTGTTGAGGTTTAAAATTAGCGCTTCTGCAGATGCCTAATTATAATTAGGTTTAAGTATTAGCTAGAATATAAAAACGCCGCTCATGTTGAGCGGCGTTTTAGTTTGAAAGGAATCACGACACTAACATTAGGTGGTTTGATTCTTGAGTGTCTGGAAACCAAAATAAATACGCATGAACGTAGTTAGCCAGCAAGCTGCACCAAAGGTGTAAGCGATAACCGCAAAGTGTTGAGGCCAAATACAGAAAGCAATGAAACAAGCGATGGTTTCAGTGCCTTCGGTTAACCCCGACATGTAGTACAGAGACTTATGCTTATAGACTGGGTTTTCGATGCCTCGCTTGCCTGCCATCACCGCAAACGCTAAAAAGCTGCTGCCTGTGCCGATAAAAGAGAAGATCAAAAATGCACCGGCAATGGCGTTATGTTCTGGGTTGGCAATGACAAAACCAAAAGGGATCAGCGAGTAGAATAGGAAATCTAGGCTGATATCGAGGAAACCACCCGCATCACTAATGCCTTGGATTCGAGCCAAGGCTCCATCAAGCCCGTCGCAAACCCTGTTAAATACAATAAACCCCAACGCCCATTCGTATTGCTGAAATGCTAACGCTGGAAATGCCAAGCACCCAACCAGAAATCCGAATAACGTGGTTTGATTGGCCGTGATACCCAATTGGTTCAGTAACTTAGCCGACTGATTTAATGGCCACTTAATGACCTTAATGGAGTACTTATCCAGCATGGTTACTTCTCCATGGCCAAGACAGTACTTCTGCCCCTTGAGGTACATCGGCTTCGTCGTGCGTGACCATTAATGTAGGGATATTCGCTTTGGTCAATTGTTCAAACACCCAATCTCGAAATTGTGCTCTTAACTCTTGGTCCAGTTTGCTGAACGGTTCGTCGAGCAGGGCGAGTTTCGGCTTCGCCAATAACATACGAGTTAAGCTTATTCTTGCACGTTGACCACCAGATATTTGATCCGGGAAAGACTCTGCCAAGTGAGTTAGCTCTATGTCTTTTAGTGCAGCCATTGCTTGCTGTTGACGAGCGGAACCCTTAACAGAGTTCGGTAACGAAAAGGCCAAGTTTTCCCATACTTTGAGGTGCGGAAACAACAAGTCATCTTGAAACAAAATACCGACTTCACGCTGATGTGATGGAAGCTCGTCGAGCTGAATATCGTTCAACACAACGGTGCCAGAATACGAAAACTCTTGACTTAAGTGACCAGCAATCGCATCCAGTAAGGTCGACTTTCCACAGCCACTCGGTCCCATCAAAGCCAGTATTTGGCCAGATTCTAATGTTACATTTAGCGCTGAGAACAGCGAATCTCCATCGGTTTTACGGATGGCGAGGTCGTTGAGGTACAGACTCATTACTTAGGAAACCTTTAAAAGTAAGACGGCGATATCTAAGTTGAAGTCGGCTGACTAATATCGCTAAAGAGAAAAAGAACAGAGGCAATAGGGCCTGCCAAATGGCATAGATTGCTGTCACCCTGCGGTCGAAACCACTGGTAAGGGCAACGGCTTCTGTGGTGATCGTGCTAATACGGCCCGCGCCGAGCATCAAGGTGGGTAAGTACTGAGCCAAACTCACGCTGATCCCGACCGCCCAAGCAAAGGCGATAGCTGGAAGTAAGATTGGCAGTTTGATTGAATACCAACTCTGAAATGGCGATTTACCTAGGCTCAGCGAGGCTTTAATCAACCCATCATTGAAGCTTTTCCACGGGCCGTCTAAAGACAGATACACAAACGGGAAAGCAAAGAAAACATGCGCCCAAATCACCCAGAACTCATAGGCACTACTGCCGATGTAGAGGGTCGTGACCTGCATACCAAATAACACGGAGAGCTGTGGTATCAACATTGGAATAGCGATAATGAAGCCTGGCACTTGCCACTTGTATTTGATTCTGTATTCGTGAGCAATCAGCGCAAGTAACAGAGCGACTGAAGCAGCAATAAGACCAATCCATAAGCTTTGACCCACAGTACTCATGATGCCATCCCATTCGAACTCCCAGAAACGCATGCTGTAGCGGCTAGGCAGTAAATCCGGGAAGCGCCAACGCTGAGCAACACTCCAAATTACCATTAAAGGAATGATCAGCAATGAAAGGCTAGCAAGCACTGTGAATACTGTTTTCCCCGGCAAGTTAGCCCCTGTTCGTCCTGAATACTGCCAAGTTCGAAAGTACTTAAGAACCGCCCATTCAACTAAACGCGCCAAGGCGATGATCAACGAAGCTAAACCAAACAAAACGATGGCACCAGCAGCAGCTCGCGGAAGTAGGTTAAGATCAGGATCGTTGAACCATTGCCATACCAAAACGGCAAAGGTCGGCGGGTTGGTTGGGCCAATGATCAGAGCAATATCGACAACCGAGACACTGTAAGCGAGTACCGCCAGCATTGGGAAACGAAGCTTAGTAAACCATTGTGGGAAAATACATTTCCACCAGATCTGAGCGCGGCTGTAACCGAGTGATGCACTGACCTTAGTGATACGTTCTACATCGATTTGTTGAAGTATCGATATACTCATCAGCAACAAGAAGGGTACTTCTTTGAGTGCGAGCATAATGATTAAGCCGAACGCGTATGGGTCTTTTACCAATAACGCCAATTCAGAGCTCGTAGCCGATTCGCCGAGCAAGTGATGTACCGCTCTTGCGCCAAGCCCCGTTGGACTAAACAGAAAAGCAAAGCCGATAGCGAAAGCCACATGTGGAATGGCAAGCATTGGTGATAGCGTTAACTCAATCTTTCTCCAAAACTTGTTTCCCCAAGAGGCTTGAAGAATACAAAAGGTCAGGAAGCAGGCGATATAGCTGCTTGCAATTGCTGAACCTAGGCTTAAGCCAATAGAGTGCCAAGCCCCTTCCCATCGAAAGACTTGGCTAAAACCGTTGAGTGTCGGCTCCTCTAAACCTAGAGGCGGGATGAAACTCAGTGACGAAGTCACGACTCCCGCTACCCCAGGAATGGTTGGGATAATGCATACAGCTATAACAACAAAATATAGAGCGCGTAGCATGAAGACTAGTTACCGTATCGCTTAAGCCACTCTTTCTCGAGCGCGTTTTGCCAGCTAGGGTGTGGTTCATCAACCGATTTAAATTGCTGGGTGTTTTTAGCGCTGCCAGTGAGGTACTTGCTGCTCAGAACCGAAGGATCGCCCCAAACATTGAGGTCACCTTTGCGAGACTGTGCTTCTGGGCTCAGTAAGAAGTTAATGGTCACTTGAGCACCTGCGGTTGCATTGGCATTCCAAGGAATCGCCAGGAAATGAATGTTAGATAGAGCGCCGCTTTCTAGAGCATAAGCCTTAGTGGTTTCGGCTAGGCGACCACTTGCTTGTGCTGAATAAACAGAGTTTGGATTGAACGTAATCGCGAGATCTATCTGTCCGTCATCCAGAAGTTGGATGCTTTCCGATGTGCCTGCTGGGAATTGTTTGCCACCGCGCCAAGCCACTTTATGGAATTTATCTAAGTAAACCCACAGTGGTGCCGTCACTTCTTGGAAGTTGTCTTCTGAAACCGGCTGAGCCAGCGCAGGGTTATTGTTTGTTAGTTCAATCAGTAGAGACTTAATGAAGCTCGTGCCATGAAATTCTGGTGGGCGAGGGTAGCTTAAGCGGTTCGGGAAAGCCTGAGCGTAGCTCAACATCTCAGAGAATGATTGCGGTGGATTATGCAGCGTCTCTTGGTCGTGAATGAACACAAGTTGTCCCACGCCCCAAGGTGCTTCTAAGCCTTCTGTCGGCTCCGAAAAATCGACATCAATTGGCAGAGACTTATCGACATACTGCCAATTTGGCAGTGATTCTGTAAATGGCCCAAACAACAGCGCGTTGTCTTTCATCGAGCGAAAGTTCTCGCCATTGATCCAGACGATATCGACGCTGCCTTCACTGTTCTTTCCTGCCGCTTTTTCAGCAAGCAGTCGAGTGGTGGTTTCCGCTATATCGGTCACTTTCACATGCTTCAACGTGACACCGTAGTCACTTTGTAATTTCTTGCCTGCCCACTGTAGGTAACGATTGATCTCTTGGCTTCCGCCCCAAGCGTGAAAGTAGACAGTTTCTCCCTCTGCCTGCTGTTCTATTTGGTTCCAGCTGTCGGTGGATGTTGCTTCATCAGCATAAATGGTTGCGCTGTATGCAACGGTTGCCATGATTCCTAACGTACTTACTATCTTGTTCATAAACTTTTCCATTTGGTAGTGAACGGGCAAGAGCATTGTATTTTCAAACTCCCTAGGGCGTATTGACCTTTCGCGGTTAACGAAAGATCAACATGCCCTAATAGTTATTCTATCTGTTTCTGAAATAAATTCTAATTCAACAGTAAATTCAATCAATTACTTGAGAACAAGCAGGGAGTTGCCGGTTGAGTTTTGTTCGAAATGTAATCATCTCGAAAACTCGACAGACTCTAGGCTTTTGCCATCCTAGCAACAGACCGCTGAACCGTTGAATTTATTGCATCTAAATGAGAGATTTTTGAGGTTTATTGGAGGTTGGTACGAAAAGTCGGCGATGAGCGTCAATTTTGAAGAAGTAGTGAGGGCAAGCTGGCAATAAAAAAGGAGCCATCAGGCTCCTTTAATCAATATTTGGTTTCGATGACGGATTAGTTTACCCAGTCACGAATTGTGTACGTTAGCGTGTGTACATCGTTTTTCAGTACTAGCGTATCGTTTGTTAGTGTTACGTCGCTCCACTCGCTTAGAGTAGCAGAAACCGATTGTTCAATTTCCATCGCAGAGCCGTGACACATTTTCATTGTCATGCCCATTTGCTTGATACGGAATTGACCGTCTTTCAGCTCGCCTTGACCGAAGAAGTTGTTACAACCAGCCATGCCGTTTGCAGTCATCTTTTCGCCGATCTCTAGACGAGGAGCTGCTTGGTCTTCGCTTTTCACAATGTCCTTGCCATCAATTTGCGCAAGTTCCCAATTATGGTGCTGTAGATCGGTTGGCGTTACTTGCATCGCGTTGTCACCTGTTGTTGTGCATGCTGCTAGCATCATAGGTAAAGCGGCTACTGCTAGTAATTTTTTTGAACTAAACTTCATATTATAAGGCTCCAAAGGAAAGAACGAAGTTACCGAATAAGTGTAACTTGATGGGTTCAAAGTATAGTTTACAAAACACTATATGTGTCAGTATAAGGTCATAGTTTAGTATGGATTTCATGAGCTAGGCGACAAATTAATCGCTTATTTTTGAGAGAGTAAGCGTAATTTTGAATGTGTAAGGAGGGATGGTGGAGCAGTTAGAGTTTTTCCAAGTTCCAAGCCCTTGCGTTGGGGTTTGTTCAAGCGATGACAAAGGCTATTGCAATGGTTGTATGCGCAAAAGAGAAGAGCGCTTTAATTGGATGTCGATGACACCGTCAGAACAATTGCACGTGATAAAGCTGTGTCGTCAGCGCTATAGACGAAAAATAATGAAGCAAAAAAACTTAGTTGGTAAGTCGGTCGACGAAGAGGGAAATACAAGTCCCCAAAGAGATCTTTTTGGCTAAAGAGGATGTATTAAGATTTTATTTAACTCCGATGTAACTATTACTTTACATAATGGTTGGGGTGTAATATTAACATAGGTACCTTTGTACCTGAAGGAGTGGTGTCGGTATGAATAAAAAGAACGTAAAACTCAAAAAAGAGCCAGTCAAAGCACTGGATCGTAAACCGATCGGGGCGAAAGATGACCCTGAAGAGGTTCCGCGTGATTGGTATTCGATGTCAGAAGAAGAACGAATGGAAATCCTTTCTCACCTTTCAGACATGCCTTTTCAATAACACCACTGGTTCTTCAGAGTCTTTCTTAAAGCTCAGCTTTCTGAAATAAACATATGATTAAACAAACATGTGATTCGCTTTCGTTACACCACGATGATACGTGCAAAATGTATCATCGGCTTCGGTGGTTTTACTGTGAATCTTAATGTTTGTGATTACTTCTACAGCCCCTGCATCGTAGCAAGCTTGCTCTGCTTTTTTAACGATATCGAGTAATTGGTTGAGTTCACCTTTCATCGTGGTTTCCATTGCTCCAACCTGGAACGGCACATCGGATGCTTTCACAACTTCAATGGCTTTATCAACCACTTCGAAGTTGTTGCCTTCTTTAACGCGAGGTATTACTTGGAAGGCAACCATCACTTCTTTTTCTCTTTTTAACTCAGACACTTTCTGCTTACTCTAGGATAGGGAATTGTTGCAGATGATAGGTTAATGCGGAGATAAATACTACAGCGGCTATGCTGGTTGGATTACTCTCGTTGTTCTACTTATTACCCCAGTGGTCGCTTACCCAACCACCTATGTGTTCATCAAAATGACTGCCACTGAACCTCTGGTTGCGTTCCACCGAGGTATCACAATCATCTTTATTATCTATTAGGGTTTGTATGTAGTTTGCCATCGGGTCATTGGAACGTTGACGATCTCGGCGGGTTGCCACTTCCTTAATCAGTTGTAATCGATATGTAGAGCTAGCACGTTTCATTTCAATGACCTCCTGTTGTAGACACTAATAGAAAAATCTAGTTGCCAGATATAGGGGCGTCAACGTGATTTAAGAGTATTTTTTTTGAGCAACCAAGAATCAATACGTTGGCATCATAATTCACAAAAGTGTCATTTAAGTTGGCATCTTTAGGGAGGTTTTTGGGTGTGAATTTATGTTTTGTTGCATATGAAAAAGCCCAGTAAAAACTGGGCTAATCGACTTTCTTTGCTTATTTCGAAGAACTTGGCTTGCCTTTAAATTGCTTAATGCTCTTCTTTTTGGCTGTTCTTCTATTAGCCATTTTGTCTTTAGGCGGACGTTTACGAGCTGTCGTTTCAGATGCAGGTTTGTCTGTAACAGGAAAACCTTCTAATGGTTGCAGCACTAACGGCTTATTGGTCAGGGTGCGAATCGCATTGAGGTAGTCAGTTTCGCTGTGGCTAACCAGAGAGATCGCGCAGCCAGTACTTCCTGCTCTTGCTGTTCGACCAACGCGGTGTACGTAAGTTGCTGAGTGAGAAGGCAACTCGAAGTTAATCACGACAGGTAACTGATCAATATGGATGCCTCGAGCCATCACGTCGGTTGCGATAAGCACACGAGTTTCACCATTTTTGAAACTCTCTAATGCTTGCTCTCGTTCTTCTTGGTTCTTATTTCCGTGCAGCGCACTCACACTGATTTTGACTTTGTTCAATCGCTTGGTTAATGCATCGGCATTGTCTTTTGCGCCAATAAATACCAATACTTGCGGCCATGTGTATTGATTGAGTAGGGCAATGAGCGCTTGAGCTTTACTGCCTTTGTTCACTAAGTACAGAGTTTCTTCGATAGTTGCGACAACGCTGTTTTCTTGATGAGTCGTGATCTTTTCTGGGTTTGATAAAAGCGTTTCAGCCTGATTAACCAATTCTGGAGGAAGTGTCGCAGAGAATAGCAGTGATTGTCGTTTCGCTGGCAGAGCTGCGGTAATCGCTTGAATATCCGGCCAAAAGCCCATGTCGATTAATCGATCGGCTTCATCAAGAACCAATGATTGACACTGAGTTACATCCAGTTCACCACTTTTAATTAAAGCAAGTAGACGGCCTGGTGTGGCGACGGCTAATTGTGGTTTAGTGGATAATTGTTGCAGTTGATCATCACTATTCACACCGCCCGTTAGCGTTACGCATTTGATATTGAGCGCCGTCGCGATCGGTTCTAAAGATTCTGTCACTTGAGATGCGAGCTCACGCGTTGGAACGATGATCAGTGCTTGCAGTTCATTTACATCATGATTGATGTTGTTCAGCAAAGGTAAGCCGAAGGCCAATGTTTTACCGCTACCCGTTTGAGCCAATGCAAGTACGTCTTTCCCCGTAATAATTGTAGGAATTACCGCTTGCTGTATCTCTGTCGGCTTATTGAATTGAGATGGGAGCGCGGAGACGGTTTTTGCGTTAAGGGTTAGGCTATCAAATGACATAAATGAACCAAGTATCAAAAGGGATGTGGAGTCTAACAGGGCTGCAAATGTTAGAGAATCAGTTTTGTACGTTACACGATAAACGTATTCATTATACGCGCGAATTATATATGTTAGCCATACGTGATAATTAAGCGTTTATCATATTGTAATGGCAATGAATGGACGTACAATGTTCGCCCTAAAAATATTCATGAAATGAGATCGAAATGAGTTGGGACAGTATCTGGCTGTTTATTGTTATCGTGTTTTTTATTGCCATTATTCCGGGGCCTAATGCTTTATTGGTATTAAGCACAGCCTTAACTCAAAGGAAGCTGTTCGCATTTGTGAACGTGTTGGGCGTGTCATGTGGTTTCTTTTTTCATGCCTTTATCTCGGCTAACGGCATAAGTCTGTTACTGTCGAACACACCCATGGCCTTTGAAGGGCTAAAATGGGCAGGGGTTTTGTATCTTGTCTGGCTTGGGTATAACCATTTTCGTGCGGCACTGCGCGCTCAAGAGGGCGTACTTTCTGTGGTAAGTGCATCGGGAAGTAAGTTATATAACCAATTTTTCAAAGGGCTCCTCACTAATCTTCTGAATCCTAAAATCGTCCTGTTTTATCTTTCTATATTCCCTCAATTTGTTTCAAAAGATGCGATTGTGACAGACAGTCTCATGCTTGGTGGGATTCAGGCGTCAGTGGTATCGATGTGGTTCTTGGTTGTGATCTTAATGGCGGATACGTTTAAGCGCTTGTTGGTTCAAAAGCGAACCTCACAAATGATGAACATTGTTTGTGGTGTTTTATTTGTTGGCTTCAGCATCCAGTTGGCGTTGTTTCAGCTTTAGGGGCGACGTGAAGAATTGGGTATTTAGCTATTAGTTTAGTTCAGTTCATTTCCGGCTTAGTTCTCATTTCCGTCTCCGTTTTCATATACGACTCAGTTCTCATTTTTAACTGAATGCTAAGCAATCCTTGTTTCTCTGTATAAATCTCTAAAGCATTAGCTCGGAAAGTCGATATAATAATCAGCTATCAATTTGGTGAATGTGTTCGTTTAAAACCAATTGAAGCTAAAGTCTATTGCTTGACCGAATAACAGAGACAGGGAGTCACTAATGCGTGAAGATTCATTCACCCAGAAACGCAAATATTACCGCTTAAAGTACCCTCAAAAGGCACGTCCGGTGATGCGAATTAAGGATGAGCTTTTTCATGTCAGTGAAGTGTCTGAAAAAGGTGTACGCCTAATGATGCGCAACATCATTCC
This sequence comes from Vibrio sp. 1CM8B, assembly GCF_023161685.1. Classification (NCBI taxonomy): domain Bacteria; kingdom Pseudomonadati; phylum Pseudomonadota; class Gammaproteobacteria; order Vibrionales; family Vibrionaceae; genus Vibrio; species Vibrio sp. 1CM8B. The sequence goes on along the minus strand of NZ_JALNTU010000005.1, from coordinate 415,035 downwards.
GGTTTATCGTGGCTTTTCAATGGCTGGTACCTTGAGGTTGCATGACAATAACAGTATCGATATTAGTGGTGCCGTGCTACGCCAAGAGGGGGATGAAGTGATCGTTCAGTTATCACAAGGCCCAAGCTTCAAAGATATGGTGTCTGAACAAAGGCATATTAGGCAAAGATACCCAGTATTTTTTGCAAGCCTGAGAGTGGCTTAAAAGCGACTGACGTTAGGTTCCTTAAGGCGCAAATAGCTTATTCTACGCAGAGATTAAAAAGCCCAGCACTTTCACAAGTGCTGGGCTTTGTTCTATCTATAGCCCAGATTCTTATAAACCAAAGGCGATACAGGGATAAACTAAAGAGCTTAGTGACTCTATAACTCGTCTACTGTAGCCCAAACCGCGGCTAGCATGTCGTGACCAAACGCGACACTTCGCTCTGGAGACCAGCCGTAAAGTTCGTCAGCGTGACTGATGTGATCTTTAAATGGCATCTCAACCGTGTAAGCCAAACACTTGAACTGCTCACCAATCCAGTTTGTGCCAACTGTCATGTTTGCTTTGCCTGGTTCGTCTTTGTCGTAACCAAACTCATCTTGGAACTCTGGCGTGATCGTCAGTAGCGCTTGCTTGAAGTGGCTCTCTAATTTAGCAATACGCTCATTGTATGAAGGTGTGCCTTCGCTACCAGCAACAAAGTTATATGGAATCGCTTCGTCGCCGTGAATATCAAGGCACATATCAACACCCGTTTGTAGCATGCGCTCGCGAACTAGGAAAACTTCAGGACTGCGTTCCATAGAAGGTGATTGCCATTCGCGGTTCAGGTTAACGCCAATCGCGTTAGTACGCAGGTGACCGCGGATGCTGCCGTCTGGGTTCATGTTAGGTACAACGCGGAACACAACGCTGTCTAGAAGAGAGCGACCGACCGTATCTGTTTCATCAAGCAGGCGTTGTAGTAGGCCTTCGATTAGCCATTCAGCCATAGTCTCGCCTGGGTGTTGGCGACCAATAACCCAGATATTTTTCTTCTCTTCACTTGGCTCACCGATAGTTAGCAAAGTGATGTCGTTGTTGTCTAGCGTATGACCCAGAGTTTCAAGCTTACAAGCCGGGTGCGTTTGAGCACTATGCAAAAGATCTTGGTGACGATCGTATGAGTATGGTGCGAAGTACGCGAAGTACATTGAATCGTGTTCAGGGATGATATCAAAGCTTAATGTATCGCCATCGAACTGAGATGGGATACGGAACCACTCTTCACGGTCATACGATGCAACCACATCGTAGTCTTTCCAGCCTTCAGGGTAGGCAGATGTTGTCAATTGACCGATTTCAAAGTGGTGAGCTTGTTGGGTTTCACTTTCTAAGCGGAAGTGAAACCACTGAGAGATTTCAGTATGGTTGTCTGCTGGGATAGTCAGTTGAATGTTTTGTGGTGAATCTGCTGAAACGACGTGAATGTTGCCGCTTTCGAAATTGCTGAAAATTTTCATTGTAGTTTTTATCTCGTAGTTGAGTTGCCGTAAGACTAGCACACTTTTTTTCGAGCAAACCACTAACTAAATCGTAATGAGATGTTATTTCAACTATCTACTTTTTAGTTCTCTATTTTGAACAGTACTTCCAACCTATCGACGTTGGCAAGTTGTACACCCACGACAGGCAGAACGCGTGTGGCGATCTAACTTGCTGCGTTGAACCTTACAATAAGCATTTTTCAGCGCTCTTCTTCCTGAGAACCAATCATCGGGTTTAGCAAGAATCAGATAACCATTAAATCGTTTAACGAGTTCGATTCTGTTTTGCTCGATGAACTTACTATCAAACCCAATTTCAAAGTAATCAAGCGCTTGTTCAATCGAGGTGAAACTCGCCATTTTTTGTTGGAATTCTGTTTGGTTCATACCTAATTCAATGCCGTAAGTTTGCAAATATTATAGGCGTGTTCATTACTCCTTATCTTGATTTTAGTGCGATTTAAGTAGAAAGGCGTGTAGTTATTCTTAGTTAAATTTTATAAATGAGATTGTCTTTATTTGTTTTCTGAATATTAAATCAATTGACTGCGCAGTCATGGTTATAAGTGAGTTGTATGAAGTCTCATTGCTCACTTTCTTTATTATCAATAAAGACAATTTATGACGTGAATCAATAGTGACTAACCCTAAAGTATTATTCTGATCGCAATTGTTACTAATTGTTGAAGATGATTTCTAAATATGTCTATTAAAAAACGATATATCGCTCTTATTGCTGCTGTCGGTATAGGTATTGGCTGGTTAACGCTGGGCGGTACTGCTGCCGTTATGCACTACACATCGAGTACTGAGTTCTGTACTTCTTGCCACACAATGCAAATTCCTTATGAAGAATATGAAGGTTCAATCCACTTCAGCAATGCAAAAGGCATTCGAGCTGAGTGTTCTGACTGTCATATTCCTTCCGACCCAATTGACTACGTAATCACCAAGATTCGTGCGTCTAAAGACATTTATCACGAGTTTGTGACTGGCAAAATTGATACCGAAGACAAATACGAAGAGCACCGTATGGCGATGGCCGAAACCGTTTGGGCTCAACTACGTGAAAGTGATTCTGCTACTTGTCGTTCTTGCCATACTTTCGACGCGATGGATAGCTACGAGCAATCTGAAGATGCGGCGAAAATGCATGAATACGGGCAAGAGAATAATCAGACTTGTATCGACTGCCACAAAGGTGTTGCTCACTTTGCTCCTGAGCCAGAAATGGACAGCGAAGCTTTCGACAACTTGATGGCATTCACTGAGAAAACAGACCCGAATGCGAAAGTCGTTTACTCAGCAGAAACCATCAGTATTGGTGACCTTGGCACTATCAATCCAACGGCACGCCTAGATGTGAAAAGTGTTGAAGGTACTGAGCGCAAAATCGAGTTGCATGCTTACCAAATGAAGGGTGCAGAACAGGTGCTTTACTACGGCGAAGGTCAACGCTCAATCGTTGCGATGCTGACAGATCAAGGGCAACAGAGCCTTGAAGTTGGTGATTTTAAAACGGATGCGTACGGCAATGAATGGCGAACGGCGGTGCTAACCGCGAACGTTGATGCGCCTGTACTGGATTCACTCGAGCCAATCTGGGATTACGCTGAAGAACTCGACAACGTTTACTGCTCAACGTGTCATGCAAAAATTGGCGCGAACCACTTCACCGTTAATGCTTGGGGCCCCGTTGCGAAGGGCATGGGCGAAAGAACTGACATTTCAGACCAAGATTTAGAACTTCTTACTAAATACTTCCAGAACCACGCAAAAGATGTGGTTGGCCACTAAGAAACAAAAGGGAAATAATTATGACAGATATTACTCGTCGCGGATTCCTCAAAGGAACAAGCATGGCTGCTGGTGCGCTGGCATTCACATCATTGACGCCAATGACAGCATCGGCTGCGAATAAGCGTGGTAAAGGTATATTAACAGCAGGTCGTATGGGGCCGATGTTATGTGAAGTGAAAGATGGCAAGCTAGTTTCAACGACGAATGCTCTCGCACAAACAGTGCCAAATAGTTTACAAACGACAGGTCCTGATCAGGTTCATACCAAAGCTCGTATTAAATACCCAATGGTACGTAAAGGATTCTTAGATAACCCATCCGATCCAACAGGAACTCGTGGCTCAGATGAATACGTTCGAGTGTCTTGGGATGAAGCTTATAAGCTGATCCACGAACAACACATGCGTATCCGTAAAGAGAGTGGCCCTGAATCTGTATTCGCGGGTTCTTACGGTTGGCGTTCAAGTGGTGTATTGCACAAAGCACAAACGCTACTACAACGTTACATGAGCTTGGCTGGTGGTTACTCAGGTCACTTAGGTGACTACTCAACCGGTGCTGCTCAAGTGATCATGCCGCACGTAATGGGATCTATCGAAGTTTATGAACAGCAAACCACTCACCCTGTGGTGCTAGAGAGCTCAGACGTTGTTGTGTTGTGGGGTATGAACCCAATGAACACGCTTAAGATTGCATGGAGTTCAACCGACTGTTCAGGCCTAGAGTTCTTCCACAAACTTAAGAAGTCAGGCAAGACAATCATCGCTATCGACCCAATGCGCTCTGAAACTATCGACTTCTTTGGTGACGCAGTTCAGTGGATTGCACCGCGCCCAATGACCGACGTCGCAATGATGATGGGTATCGCGCACTCTTTAGTTAAGAAGGGTAAGCATGACGTAGAGTTCCTAAATAAGTACACCAGTGGTTACGATAAGTTTGAAGCGTACCTAATGGGTAAAGAAGACGGTGTTGAAAAGACTCCTGCATGGGCTGAAGAGATCACAGGCGTACCTGCGAAACAACTTGAGCTTCTAGCAGATATCTTTAGCCAGAACCGCACTATGCTTATGGCGGGTTGGGGCATTCAGCGTCAACAATACGGTGAGCAACGTCACTGGATGGTAGTAACGCTAGCGGCAATGCTAGGTCAAATCGGCTTGCCTGGTGGTGGTTTTGGTTTGTCTTATCACTACTCTAATGGTGGTAACCCAACACGCGATGCTGGTGTGTTACCTGCGATTTCAGCTTCAATTGGCGGCGGTTCTTCAGCTGGTAATGACTGGGCAGTTTCGGGCGCGGTGAATAGCTTCCCTGTTGCTCGCATTACAGAAGCATTGGAAAATCCAGGCAAAAAATACATGCATAACGGCCATGAACTGACATTCCCAGATCTGAAAATGATTTGGTGGGCGGGCGGTGGTAACTTCACTCACCACCAAGACACCAACCGTTTGATCAAAGCGTGGCAGAAACCGGAACTTGTGGTTATCTCTGAAATCTATTGGACTGCTGCGGCTAAGCACGCGGATATTGTTCTGCCAATTACTACATCGTTTGAACGTAATGATATGACGATGACAGGTGATTACAGTAACCAACACTTAGTGCCGATGAAGAAAGCGGTTGAGCCTCAAGGTGAAGCTCGTAACGATTTCGATGTATTCGCAGATATGTCTGAGATGATCAAAGCGGGTGGTCGTGATGTCTTTACCGAAGGCAAAGACGAAATGGCTTGGTTGAAAGGCTTCTACGATGCAGCACAAAAAGCGGGAAAATCTGCACGTGTACGTATGCCTAAGTTTGGTAAGTTCTGGGATGATAATCAGCTTATTGAAATGAAGTACAACAAGAAGGCAGCGCAGTTCGTTCGTCATGCTGATTTCCGTAAAGACCCTGTGATGAACCCGCTAGGTACGCCAAGTGGTAAGATTGAGATCTTCTCTAAAACCATCGAAGGCTACAAGCTTGATGATTGTCCAGCTCACCCAACGTGGATTGAGCCGACTGAGTTCTTCGGTAAAGCGAAAAGTGATGAACTTCAGTTGATGACAGCGCACGCTGCGCACCGTCTACACAGTCAATTTAACTACGCGAAGATCCGCGAAGAGTATGCGATTGCAGACCGTGAGCCGATTTCAATTCACCCTGAAGATGCGAAAGCTCGAGGCATCAAAACGGGTGACTTGGTTCGTGCATACAACGATCGTGGACAAGTACTGGCTGGTGCATTAGTGACTGATGGCATCAAACAAGGCGCTGTATGTATCCATGAAGGCGGTTGGCCTGATTTAGATAAAGATACAGGTCTATGTAAAAACGGTGGCTGTAACGTGCTTACGTTGGATATCCCGACTTCTCGTTTGGCGAATGGCTGTGCTGCAAACTCTGCGCTTGTGAAGATTGAAAAATACACAGGTCCAGTATTAGAACTCACGGCATTTGATCCACCTAAAAACGGCTAATCTTTAACAAGAAATAGCTAACTGAATGAAGCCAGCCTAATCGCTGGCTTTTTTTGATCCTTTTCTTGCGATGAAGACTATTACTCAATGTCGGCTAGACAACCCATAATAATCAATGACATCTAAGCGAGAAATAAGCTCATGAATCGAATCAATCCAAAAAAACTACTTCGCAGTAAATGGACGGCCGTTAGCCCTGTAAAGAAAGAAAAACACTTTATGGTCACAGAGGTCGAGTTTGAAGAAGGGGAGGTTATTCGTTGTTTGATCGAAGCGGTGATGACAAAAAGAGAGGAAGACATCAACTGGCGGGATCTCACCGACAAGGATCATTGGCTTCCCGGTTGGAAATAAGGATAGGAAGTAGGGAGCAGTCGGTCACCTCTACTTATTTCTAATTACCCGCTGCTGCACGCCCTTGCCAGTATTTAAGGCCTTCTAACACACCTTCAGCATGTGTTGCTCTACTCGTGTATACGTTGTCTCTATCCGATAGGTGAGCAACCTCTGGGTAATGGTTAGCGACCAGTATCGAGTTTACGCCCTCAATGGTGAGCATTGAGGTGTCGTTAGCTGAATCACCTGCGACGCACACTTCCGCAACGCTCAAATCGTGTTGTTCGAGTAGGTGGTGAATCGCAGTCGCCTTGTTAACGCCTTTTGGTGTGATATCTAAGTACCAATCATGAGAGTAAGTAAGGTGAACATCTAAACCGTGCATCTCCAAGCTAGATTCAATCAGTTCGTGTTGAGGCTCCGATAGCTTCCCTTCAAAGGTGATCTTGTAATCGCCTTGATGATTTTCTATGCGCTCACCCATAAAATCAAGGGGTGCGAGAGCCGTCTCTACCTTTGATTTGTTCCAAGAAGCTTCCAGTTGGTTATGCCAAATATGGTCTGGTTTTTGGGAATGAACATGATGAATTTTCGTGCCCACATCGCTAATAATACTGTGTGGTTTCGGGTAGTTATTCGATTCTAAACCCACTCGAATCGAAGGTAATGTTCTTCCCGTCGCGATGATAAAGCGGATATCAGGTTGCTCTGAGAGGTAATCAAACAACTGGTTAACACCGTGAGATGAACCACCATCAAGCGTACCGTCAAAGTCACACACCAACATTTTTATCATTCGAATTCCTTGTCTTTTCTCTATTTCGTCACGGAAAAATGTTTATTTCTTGTATAAAGAATGGCTCAGCAATGAGCACTCTACAAGTTGATGTCCAGCTTAGGTAATCACCAATTGAGAGTTTGCAGCAAGTATCACAGTTGGTGTGGTGTATTAAAATTCTTGGTTGAAAAAGTTGATTTAGACTCGCTGGCTTTAGCCGGTTGACCTTTGGTTTTTAGGTAGAGATTGAGAGTTGATCTTATTTTTTTACCGAGCACGTTTTCGCCTTTGAAACATCATGAAAGCTTAATAAATAGTTCGTATTCGAATTATTTGTGCACGAACTAATTGTGGCTTTTGTTGGTTCATTCAGCCTATTAATTGCTCTAATGTAAAATTAATATTCAATAATCTACGACTGCGTAATACATAATATTGGCCGTACGCTTGTCCAATTTATCCCTTTTATTATCAGTGGCTTGCTTTGTTTTTTCTTATTTTTTGGTCTTGTTGTTGCTGGTCTGATTTCGGTCTTCTGCCTTTTTTTACCAAACGAAGAACCTTGATTTACACGTGTCAATTACTTAGAGTGCTAATTGTTTTTCGGGTTTAAATAACCATTTTTAAGTTTAAATAACTGAGAAAGGATTAGATTACATGGATCCCATACTGGAAGTTAAGGGACTGTACAAGGTGTTTGGTGAAGACACCGATCGTGCTTTTACAATGATTAATGAAGGCGCGAACAAAGATAAAGTTTTCGAAGAAACAGGGCTAACGATCGGCGTTAACGATGTTTCTCTTAGTATTCAAGAAGGCGAGATTTTCGTCATAATGGGACTGTCAGGATCTGGCAAATCAACCCTAGTACGCCTTCTTAACCGCTTGATCGAACCTACCAAAGGCAATGTGCTTCTTCGAGGCAAAGATATTGCCCACATCTCAGAAGATGAACTCCGCGAAGTCCGCCGCAACAACATCTCCATGGTTTTTCAAAATTTCGCTTTGATGCCGCATATGACGGTCATCGAGAATGCCGCGTTTGGTCTAGAGCTTGCGGGTGTTGAAGTTGAACAACGAAAGCAGTCAGCACTAGAAGCACTTGAACGTGTTGGCCTTGGCGCATATTCAGAATCTTACCCAGATGAACTATCTGGTGGTATGAAGCAGCGTGTTGGATTGGCTCGTGCACTAGCATGTGACCCAGATATCTTGTTGATGGATGAAGCGTTCTCGGCGCTCGATCCTTTGATTCGTACTGAAATGCAAGATGAGCTTATTCGCCTTCAAAATGACGATAAACGAACCATTGTTTTTATCTCGCATGATTTGGATGAAGCGATGCGTATCGGTGACCGAATTGCGATTATGCAAAATGGCGAAGTGGTTCAAGTCGGTACTCCAGACGATATTCTTAATAACCCAGCCAACGATTATGTCGAAGCTTTCTTCCGCGGTGTGAACGTGGCAAGCGTGCTTACTGTGAAAGACATTGCGCGTAAGAAGCCAGCTGCGGTATTTAAAAAATCAGAACACGATGGCCCAGCGTCCGCTCTACAAATTTTGATGGATAACGACCGCGAGTACGGCATCGTAGTTGAGAAGAGCAGCCGTTACTCCGGCATTGTCTCTATCGACTCGCTTCGTAAAGCTCACAAAGAGAACAAATCACTCGTCAGCGCGCAGCTCGATGATGGATTAACGCTGAACCCTGATTTACCAATCAATGATGTGCTTGGCCTAGTTGGTGGTGTTCCTTACTCAGTGCCTGTTGTGGATGAGCAAGGTAATTACTTTGGCGTGGTGACTAAGTCACGACTGTTACAAACATTGGATAAGGGGTAGATCATGTCGTCTGAACAAACAAATAATGACCCATGGTCTCAATCGGCTCCTGCAGCTCAACCTGCAAGTGATCCTTGGGGTCAAGCCACTGATACCTCACCATCAGCGGATTGGTTAAGCAGCGAAACCGTTGAAACGACACCTTTTGATCCACTAAACCCTTTTGCAGAGGCCGTTTTGCCTGTGGACACTTGGGTAGAGTCTGGACTGAATTGGTTAGTTGAGCACGGTCGCCCATTATTCCAAGCGATCCGTGTGCCTATCGATTTTATTCTAAGTTCATTTGAAACGGCGTTAGTGTCTACACCAGCCCCCTTCATGTTGATCATCTTGTTTCTTGTGGCGTGGCAGTTTTCAAACTTGAAGCTTGGCGTTGCAACGGCCGTGTCTTTGACTTTCATCGGCTTGATTGGCGCTTGGTCTGAAGCAATGACCACATTGTCACTGGTCATGACATCCGTATTCTTCTGTCTGTTGATTGGCTTACCCATGGGGATATGGCTCGCCCGAAGTAACACGGCGGCTAAATTCGTGCGCCCAATTTTGGATGCCATGCAAACCACACCAGCCTTCGTTTATTTAGTACCGATCGTAATGCTGTTTGGTATCGGTAACGTTCCGGGTGTCGTGGTGACCATCATATTCGCACTTCCTCCTGTTGTACGTTTGACCATCTTAGGTATTCAGCAAGTTCCGGAAGAATTGATCGAAGCGGGTCACTCATTCGGTGCAAGCAAAAAACAGATGCTTTACCGAATTCAACTGCCACTTGCATTGCCAACCATCATGGCCGGCGTGAACCAAACACTGATGTTGTCGTTGTCGATGGTGGTTATCGCATCAATGATTGCGGTAGGTGGTTTAGGTCAAATGGTACTGAGAGGTATTGGCCGTTTAGATATGGGGTTGGCCGCTGTTGGTGGTTTGGGCATCGTTATCTTAGCCATCTTATTAGATCGCATCACCCAAGTACTGGGTGTCAACGCTGGTAATACAAAATTACGCTGGTATCGCATGGGACCTGTTTCCCTTGTACTGAATGTACTTAATCGCGGTAACAAATCAGAACTTCAATTAAGGAAAAACACCAATGAATAATTCATGGAAGAGTAAACTCGCAGTAAGCATTGTTTCTACATTAGCGGTATCGACTAACGTGTGGGCAGCAAGCCTACCGGGTGAGGGCGTATCAGTTCAGCCGGTTCAATCGTCTGTAGCGGAAGAGACGTTCCAAACATTGATCGTTAACCGTGCTCTAGAAGAACTGGGTTATGACGTGAAATCAACTCAAGAAGTGGATTACAACGTAGGTTACACTTCAATTGCAAAGGGTGATGCAACGTTCCTAACAGTAGGTTGGTTCCCGCTTCATGCTGACAAATACACAATGGCTGGTGGTGATGAGAAATTCTACCGCGAAGGCCAATATGTAAGTGGTGCCGCTCAAGGTTACCTAATTGATAAGAAAACGGCTGAGAAATACAACATCACTAATATTGGCCAGTTAACTGATCCAAAAATCGCGAAGTTGTTTGATGCAGACGGTGATGGCAAAGCAGATCTAACAGGCTGTAACCCAGGTTGGGGCTGTGAAATGGTTATCGAACACCAACTGTCGGCATTCAAACTGGGCGATACGGTAACTCATAATCAAGGTAACTATGCGGCTATCATTGCCGACACAATTTCACGTTACCAAAAGGGTGAATCAATCCTTTACTACACGTGGACACCATACTGGGTGAGTGGCGTATTGGTTCCTAACGAAGACGTAGTATGGCTAGAAGTGCCATTCTCTTCATTACCTGGTGAGCGTGCGAATGTTGATACTACTTTGTCTAATGGCAAGAACTACGGCTTCCAAATGAACTCAATGCGCATTATCGCGAATAAAGAGTTTGCTAAGAACAACCCATCAGCAGCGAAGCTTTTCGAGATCATCAAACTTAACATCAATGATGTAAGTGCTCAGAACATGATGATGAGTAAAGGCAAGAACAGCTCTGCGGATATCGAAGCGCACGTAAATGGTTGGATCAAAGCGAACCAAAGCACGTTCGATGGTTGGATTACAGAAGCGAAGAAAGCAGCACTGTAACTTTGACTTGTATGTGCTCTGTCTTACCAGGCATTTTGATTTGAAATGATGAGCGTGTTGAGTGATTGTATAGAGTCACTGAATCACCTTCAAATCAAGTGATTAGGCGACAGAGTCAAACATTAAAAAGCCAGCAGTCCATTTGGATTGCTGGCTTTTTGTTTTCTGTTTCTATTTTTGAGCTGTGAGCTGTGAGCTTCTAGCTTCTAATTATAGCTCCTAGCGTTCGCCTTGAACTTCGAAGTCGTCGCTGACTAAGCGAGCGCAGCCATCGGCTTCAAGTGCCCAGTGTTCACGATGAACAACACCAAACGCTTTGTTCATTGTCCAGCTAGCGGTAAGAATGTAACCGCCTTCTGGGTGCTCTTCCCATTTTACATCGGTGTAATCAACGTCTTTGAAGCCTTGGTCGATGATGTTTTGCCAAAATGCTTGAATCGCTTCACGACCTTCAAAAGTACCAAATGGACGCGCTTCCATTACACAGCTTTCAGTATATTGATCGGCACAACCTTTTGCATCTTGGCTGTTGAATGCTTTCTGCCACGCGTTAATGCCTTGCTTACATGCTTCTAAAATTTGGTTATTTAACATTGTCTCTCTCCATAACAGTTTTGTTTCAAGCACTGTCTTTTTGATTTGGTATCTCGATAAGTTGAATTGAGTTTAGTCTTGGAAATTGATTTGAAAAACAGAGATAATAGAAAATACTGTTTGTAAAAAGAGAACAATAAGATGAGTAAGCTAAAGCAGATGTCGATTTTCGCTCATATCGTAGAGCAGGGTTCAGTCTCGGCTGCGGCTGAAAAGTTAGAGTTGTCTAAATCTGTCGTCAGTCAACATCTCAAAATTCTAGAACAAGAGTTAGGCGCCTCTCTCCTTAAACGCACAACACGAAGACAAACTCTGACAAGCATGGGTGAGCGCTTTTATTTGAGTTGCAAAGACATCAATGTGCTCGCTGAATCGGCTTGGGATATGGCAAAAGCCGAGCTAGAACAGCCACAAGGCCGGATTCGTATCACAGCTCCGAATGCGTTGATGGATTTATTGGTTGCGCCTGTTATTGCCGATCTGATGAAACAATATCCGAAGTTAAAGCCAGAACTGATAAGCGACGATCAGCATTTAGACTTCATGGAGCACGATATTGATCTCGCGGTACGAGTGGGCAGTTCTCGTGACAGTAACCTTAAACAGAAACGCTTGGGTGAATTTAAAGATGTGTTGTGTGGCGTTGAAAGCATGCGTGAACGCGAACTTGATTCTATCCCTTATATCGCTAACTCGTGGCAGGGGAAGCAGATCTCTCATTACTTTACGTCTCAAACTGAACCAGACTTCGTTTACCAACAACAAGCAAGCTGCACCACTAACTCTTTTCACAGCTGTCTTGCCTTGATCAAATCTGGCGTTGGTATCGGTGTGATTCCAGACTTCTACCTCTCTCAGTTATCCAATGAAGTGGTCGACATAATGCCAAGCTTCCAACTACCGACTAACACGGTTTATGCGCTAAACCCATTCGCTTCTAATACGCCTATCGCCATCAAGCTGTGTATCCAAGCGTTGGAAGAGAAGCTCAAGTGTAATTTGGTTTAAAGCTTCTCGTTATATTGCTGTCTTATTAGATGATGTGTTTGGTATAAGAATGGTTCATGTCACATAGTTATTTATTTGTAATATAATAATTCATAATCGTGATGTTTGTTCAACTTGTCGTACAAATATTGTCCTATAGTGCTTCTCGTTACTTCGGTAACACCCTACAAAATATGGAATAAATATTATACGTGAAATATATCATGGAGACTTGTATGACTTTTAAACCTTGCAAACTCACTTCTTGCAAACCTCGAACTCACCAATTTAAACCTTACAAACAATTGTCGTGTGCGGTTCTTTTAGCGATGGCTACTTATGGCGTATCGGCTGAAACACTGAACATTCAATCCGCATCAGACTGGGGCGGAGCGCATAGCTCTTACCCAGCATCGAATACGATTGATGGCAGTACTGATTGGTCATCACGTTGGGCTGCTCAGAATGCGCCTGTCAATTTAGTGCTCGACCTAGGCTCGGTACAAAATGTTCAAGACGTCGCGATAGCTTGGGGTAAAGGCGAAGAGCAAACTTATAAGTTCGAGATCAGAGCGCTAGCTGATGAAAGTTCAAGCAGCTGGGACAAGGTTTACTATGGATATAGTAGAGGCAGCACATCTGGTTTTGAAACCTACGATGTGACGGATGTTCAAGCTCGTTGGGTTCGTATCAAAGTCTTTGAAAACAGTGCAGAAAGTGTTTGGACGAATATTACAGAAGTCGAAATCAGTGGCAATGATAGCCCTGACTATGGACTCGATCCAAACCTACCGCCGTCAGGTAACTTCGACTTACTGGACTGGTATGTGAGTATTCCCGTTGATGAAGGTGACGGCTACGCGACTTCTATCAAAGAGAACACGCTAGATGCGGGTTATGAAGACCAGTTCTTCTATACCGGTAGTGATGGTGGCTTGGTGTTCTACACACCAGTCGAAGGCGTGACTACATCTAGCGGAACAAAATATGTTCGTACTGAATTAAGAGAGATGCTTCGTCGCGGTGATACCTCTTACTCCACTTCGGGTAAAGACAATAACTGGGCGTTTTCGTCTATTCCATCGAGTGACCAGTCCGACTTTGGTGGTATCGACGGGACGTTAAATGCGACGTTAGCTATCAATCACGTGACAACAACGACTTCGAACACTGAACAAGTGGGTCGAATCGTGATTGGCCAAATTCACGCTGAGAAAAACGAACCCATTCGCCTGTACTACCATAAACTGCCAGGCAACGACAAAGGTGCAATCTACTTTGCTCATGAAACCTCGAACTCGAGCGGTGGCGATGAAACTTGGCATAACCTTTTAGGTAACATGGTGACGTCTGACGGTGACTTAAACAGCACTAGCAACCCAAGTGACGGTATTGCACTCGATGAAACCTTCTCGTATTCCATTGTTGTTGAAGGTGATAAGTTGATTACGACTATTAGTCAAAATGGCTCAGAGTTGGCGGCAAAAGAAGTGGATATGAGTAACAGCGGTTATGACGATGCGGATAACTACATGTACTTTAAAGCGGGTATCTACTTGCAAGACAACTCAAGTGACGATAGCGATTATGCGCAAGTGACTTTCTATCAGTTAGACAACAATCACAACTGATCACGCTATAAATAGTGCGTCGCTACGGCAGCGAGTTTACTCGTTGCGGCTTGTATTTGTTCAATGATTGAAAAGGGGATGGCGATGGGTCATCCCCTTCTACTTTCTATCTCTCATTTCTAGTATATCGTGCGCGTTTAATTCGGTGCATATTGGCAAAAAATCCAACCCTTACTTATATTTACCTAGAGTGTCTAGTTGCTTATAAAGACTAAAAGGGGACGTCATTGCCAGAGCGCTTTACCAAGTCATGTCACGAATGCGGGCTGGTTAGTCAGTTTGAAGAACTGTCTGCGGGCAGTGAAGCTTCTTGCCCGAGATGTTCTCACACCTTATCGAGCCTCGGGCATCATAAAGAGCAAGGTGTGATGGCTTATGCGTCGGCTAGCCTTATTGCTTTAATCATGAGCCTGACATTCCCGTATATGTCGTTCAGCGTTCAAGGAATTAGCCAGCAAATCACCCTGTATCAAGCTGTTGATATGATGAACCGAATGGATAACAGCCTGATTGCTATATTACTTTTTCTGGCCGTGATTCTTTTGCCTGCCTATTTTTTGGTGCTTTCTCTCTGGTTTTATCTACTGGTAGACAGAAAGAAGCACATTCATTATGCGGATAACCGACTCACCTTTTTGGCGTTGAAGTCATTAAGTTGGGCAAAGCCTTGGTTGATGGTCGATGTGTTTTTGATCGGCGTATTGGTCAGCTTAATCAAGATCGCAGCATTAGCCGATGTATCGATGGGGACATCATTTTGGGCATTTTGTATCTACGCCATGTTGGTGGTGAAGACGATTTCTTTGGTTGATTTTGATTGGTTATGGGATCGCTTAGTTCCGACTAAAAACGCACAAGAACAAACGGTTGGTAGTACCTTTCAGAACAAGCAGCACCTTGCTTGCCATATTTGCGGTCAAGTGCATCGCTACAGTGAGGCTACTCATCATTGCTCACGCTGCCACACACATTTACATCGATTTGAACCAATAAAAAATCTGCAAATAGCGTGGGCGCTGTTGTTCACCTCTGTCGTTTTCTATATTCCAGCAAACCTATACCCAATGATGTATACGTCTGCCTTCGGGACGAGTGAAGGATCCACCATCATGGAAGGGGTGATCTTGCTTTGGAATATGGGTTCATACCCCGTGGCACTTATTATTCTTATCGCGAGTGTTTTCATCCCAATGGCAAAGATGTTTGCCTTGGCTTATCTGTACTGGAATGCAAAAAGGGTACATGGGCTCACCAATCAAAGGGCGAGTCGCTATCTTAAGCTCTACCGTATCACCGAATTTATTGGCCGTTGGTCGATGATAGATATTTTTGTCGTCGCGATTCTTGTTGCCTTGGTTCAGCTCGATGGTGTGATGGCTATTTACCCTGGGCCTGCGGCACTGTCATTTGCGTCGGTTGTTATCTTTACGATGTTGTCGGCGATGATTTTCGATTCTCGGATTATATGGAAGTAATCTCCCCAAAGAGGTGTGGGACATATGGAAAAGCAAACTACTTCAGATGCGAAAGTATCAAAAAAAAGCGAACTGTCTCCGGTCTGGATTGTGCCGATCATTGCGGTACTGGTGGGGTGTTGGATGCTGTTCCAATATTTCAACAATCGTGGACCTGAGATCACCCTGATCTTGCCAGATGCTTCTGGGATAGAAGCAGGAAAAACGGCGATCAAATCTAAGAACGTGCACGTTGGGACAATCACTGACGTGGCGTTAAGCGAAGACTATGAATACATCATCGCCAAAGCTCAAATAGACAAGAAAGCCTCTCGCATGATCAATACTGAGACTCAATTTTGGGTGGTTGAGCCACACATTGGTACTGATGGAATCAGCGGATTGGAAACCATTTTGTCAGGCTCATACATTGAGTTGAAGCCAGGGAAATCCAGTGAATCTCAATTGAAGTTTGATGTGTTAGACACGCCACCCGTCGCAGGGCCAGACACCAAAGGCATTCGTGTGGTGTTATCGCACCATAAAGCGAATCAACTGAACGTTGGCGAACCTGTATTGCATCATGGCTTTGTTGTTGGGCGTGTCGAGAAAACAAGTTTCGATTACGAGAATAAAGTGGGTAAGTACCAACTGTTTATCTTTGCTCCTTACGACGGGCTGATCTTCGAGAAAACTCAGTTTTGGTTGTCCTCTGGGATTGATGTGAAGTTTGGTGCGAATGGCCTCGACGTTAACTTCGCATCGATAGAAAGCATAATAACGGGCGGCGTGAGTTTTGATGTGGCAGAGAGTATTCAGCCGGGACAGCAGATCAAAGAGAACTTACAAGAATATACACTTTACGATAATTACGACGCAGTTTTACAAGGTAAATACACCACTTCTATTTATTACGTATTGTTGTTTGAAGAGTCAGTCAGAGGTCTAAAGAAGGACGCTCCCGTCGAGTATCGTGGCGTTCGAATTGGTACAGTGGATACTGTGCCGTTACAGATTCGCATGGATAAAGACGGCAAGGTCTCGAACCGCATTCCCATCTTAATCAAGCTGGAGATAGAACGAGTTTCAGAAGTCTTTAAGGCTGTGAATGCTGAAAGCTTTGCCAAACGAGTCGACCTTCAAATGGGAGAAGGTTTAAGAGCGACTCTGAAGACGGGTAACTTGCTTACAGGCGCATTGTTTGTCGACATAAACTTCTATGAAGACGAAGACCCGTACGAGCCAAGAGAGTTTGATGGTTATCCTGTCTTCCCTGTTGTGGCTGGTGGCTTGACCGAGATTCAAAAGCAGATCACAGACTTCCTAACCAAGATTAACGAGTTACCGCTAGATGCGACTGTGGCTAACTTAAATGGCTCACTTGCCTCGTTAGATAGCACCTTAAAGAGTATGGATGAACTGCTGGATAGTGAGGGCGCAAAAGCGTTACCAAAGGATGTCAGTGAAACGATGAAGCAACTTGAGACGACATTAGAGAGCTACGACGATGATTCAGATGCCTACAAGCAATTGATCAGTGCATCTGAAGAGTTAGAACATGTGTTAAAAGAGCTTCGTCCGCTGATTAAAGTGCTGAACGATAAACCGAATGCGCTGGTGTTTGGTAGCGAAGTAGAAGAAGACCCGATTCCAGTTAAGGGAGTGGAATAATGAGAAAGCTATTTATATCACTTATCGTGCTCTTCGGGCTTTTAGGGTGTTCAACGCCTACTGATGGCACTAACGCGTATCTCTTGCCAGAAAGTACGCTAGATAAACCGATCTTTAAGATTAAAACGAGAGTGGAGTTACCAGACTATCTCGACACAATAGGGATTGCGTATCGCAAGTCTGAAAATGAATTGGTGTCTGCGCGTAAACACGTTTGGGCTGAAAACCTTGAAGGGCTGCTTGAAGAGCGGGTCAATACTTCTGATACATCAGGAGAGCCCGAAAGAGAGTTGACGATAACCTTTGAGCAGTTCAATGGCTCTTATACCGGAAACGCAGAAGTGAAAGGAACTTGGGTATTAAGCGATCAAAGCTCAGAGCTCGCGCGTGCCGATTTCGAATCAAAAGTACCCTTGAAAGAAGCAGGTTATGAAGCACTCGTTGAAGCACTAGGTGAGGGGTTAGATGAGGTGCTATCTGAGATTCAGACGCAATTGCCTTAGGTGTTTGTCTGATTAATACCGTTAGTCGTATATCTGGCTAATTGACTGATTCACCCTATTGCTAATGGGTAGCTCTCGGAGGATTAAAAAGCCACCTATTGTTTGGTGGCTGTTTAGATCCAGTAAACCTGAGTCGTTAACCATATTTATTAATAAATGCGATAACATTCTTGTTACTCAGTAATTCGATCTTGTCGATAGTCAGTACGCAATAGCGGTAGTTTTTGTTTTTGAAGGTAATGTTCGACTTTTCTTCTGTTGGTTCTGAAAACTTCCATATTTCAAATCCGATGTTCTTCATAAGTTCCAATGCACTTGGGTTCTTTATGATCATGGAATACTTTTTAATCTTAGTATTTCTTGCAAGAAGCTTCATATCGGAAATCAAGTTCGCAACAGATTGTTCGCGCTTCTCAGAGTGACCGCTAACCACAATGTAATTTAAGTTCTGGTTAGAATCTAAAGAGCAAGCTTGCTTAATATGTAGATGCTTATTTTGGTATTGCTCGAAAACCTCTTCGTTGAAGAAAAAACCTAGGCTATGACTAACGATATCACCATTTACATCGACCATTTTTCTGCCATGCGCCTTTTTTTCACTGCAATAGAGAAACAGATCGATAGTATCAAGGGCTGAAGGATCCATCTTTGTATATTGTGAAATCAGCTTTATTCTATCTATTACTGCTTTGTCATTCTGATCTGTCATTAGTGGCATGATCTGACAGTCGCAGCCTTCTTCTATTTCCCCTTTAGTGATAGACGATATTCGGCTTTGAAACGAAAAGAACCTCTCACGAAGGAAGTCTTCAAGTAGTGCACTGTCTTCGTTATCTTCTGAATCAAAGGATTTCAACGTTGTATACAAGTCCAGGCCAAGGCAGTCCAATAGTTTTAGAGCCTTGTAATTGTTTGGCTTTACTTTGCTATTTTCCCATCGATTTATCGTTACGACATCTACAGAGCTGAATTCATCATCTAAGTGATTAATGTATGCCGCAAAATCCTTTTGCGTTAACTTCAATTTCTTGCGCGCTTCGCGCAGTAATTGCGGAAATTTCATCATGGTAGAATATTCATCTTTGATTAGTGACATTACGTTCCGATTCGTCAGATAGTCTATTTTATCAATCGTTAATATACAGTAGCTATAATGTTTGTTTTTGAATGTGATATTACATTTTTTAGCGGAAGGTTCTGAAAATTTGAATACTTCAAATCCTATTCTTTTTAATAGTTTCAACATGTTTGGATCTTTTACTAAAACAGAGTATTTTTTAATGTTTTTGTTCTGAGAAAGTAACTTTATATCTGAAACTATATGCTCAATAACATGATTTTTTGTCTCTGAGTGTGAGCTTATATTAAAATAATTTATGCTTTTGCTTGAATTTAAAGAGCAAGCCATTCTTAGATCTAGCTCTTGAGTCTTTAAATTCTCGAATTGATGGTCTTCAAAGAAAAAGCCTACATTGTGACTCACAATGTCGCCATCTGTATTGATGAGCTTGTGGCCGTGAGCTTTGTTCTCACAGTAATAGAGATATAAATCAATTTGGTCCAGTGGCGAAATATCGACTTTTGTGAATTTAGACAGTAGTTTGATTCTGTCGATAACGCTAGTGTCACACGGCTCTGACATTAAAGGCTGTGACTTAAAATTGCGTTCGCCTTGTTGTTGATTCAGGCCTGCTAGAGCTGAAATTCTACTTTGAAATGAACCATAGGATTCGTTAAAAAACGACTCGATTAGTGTGTCTTTTTGTTCGGACTTAAAGCTCTTTATTGTCTCAAATAAATCTCCACCAAGGTATTGTAATATCTTGAGTGCTTTGTATGCACTAGGCTTTACCTTACTGTTTTCCCAACGATTTATTGTTACGACGTCAACCGCATTAAAGTCATCGTCCAGCTGATTTAAGTAGGTTGCAAACTCTGTTTGTGTAAATTGAAGTTCCTTTCTGAAGTTACGTAACAACTGTGAAAACTCACTCATTAAAACATTAACCTTCTGATAATTAACTCAATGTCTTGATTCTAATTTAGACATCAGACTCTCTATTTAACATCTTTAGTAATTTGTTTTTTACGGATGTTAATTGTTCGGATTATTTGAACTGTATGCTGCGCATGTCCCTAGAAGGCGAAAAGCCAAATTAGTGACGTCAAATCTATGGCAATTCGCCTAGAGACTTGTCAATCTACTGTGAAGTGCGCGTTAATGTTCAGATACAATCTTGTCTTTTTCTTATCCATTCTGCTGTTTCCATTTGCCTCCTATGCGGATACAACGGGTCTTGTTATGGATCTGTCTGTTGACAGCGCGTCTTACGACAATGATCAACAGGTAGCTTATACGCTCGTTTTAACGAATGAGTCGGATAAAACCATTGCTGAGTTGGACGTTAAAGACGAGCTGTTAAATATCTTAACGACAGATGAGCAAGGAAATAATGTCAGCGCGTTCTCGCAAGTCTCGACTCAAGCGCAATCCTCCTTCCTTTCATCTCCAGGTGATTACAGTCGCTTCGGAAACTTAGATGCATCAGATGTGCGTATTGCGGCTGGTGGGTCAGTGACCTACACCATGGTTGCTACCATCTCTGCTGACGCAGCCGGTACGATTGATAACGTCGCAAGTGCGAGCACTGGACTGTTGGATGCTGTTGAATCAAATACAAAATCTATTCAGCGTGGTGTGTACCAACATGATGTTGTTGTTTCGGTCGATAAGACGAACTATCAACTCAATAACAAGCTCACCTATAAGATTAAGGTTTCGAACACTGGCGATACGTTTATTCAGGCGCTCGACGTTCAAGATGTCATTTCAGACATAAAGGCACTCAATATTGAAGGGGCTTTGCAACAAGCTTTTACTGACAACGTTAACTCTGCCACCAAGGTTGAAGGAAGCAAAAGCGATCCAGGCACCTTCGCCGAATCAGGGGACTTATCAGTAAGTGATGCGTCGATTGATATCGGCGGGTCTGTTACCTACGAAATTCAAACGACCGTTGCCGACAATTTAGTCGGCGATATTGTTAATGACAACATAACGGCAGAAACTCGCGACGCATTGGTCGTGGGAGACGAGCTGACTACGCCGCCAACTCAGCCAAATATCGCTCTGACACACACCTTGAACCAGTCAGATAGCTACTTGGTTGATGACAAGTTTTCCTACACGGTGACGGTAAGCAACCAAGCAGATACGGGTATCGCTTATCACTACTCAGTTCAGCAGTTTCTCGCTGACCTTGAAACCGACTTAGGTAATGATATCAGCAATAACAAGAATGCTGACGATACAATGGGCAACCCATATGAGTCTTGGACCAATCAGGTTATTACTATTGGTTCTAACAGCATTTCTGAACTGAACGATACTGGGATTGAATCCAACAAGTCGTTGAACGACACAGTTTCTATTTATCCTGGCGAACAAGTCCTGTATTCGGTGGAGGTTGATGTAAGCCCAGTATCAATTGGCGTCATTCCTCAAGTTATTGCACGAGTAGTGAATGCAGAAGGCACATCAGGTTCTACTGATGTGTTAACGGCTCCTCTAGATACACAACAAGTATTGAACTCTTCATCAAGCCAAATTACCCGTAATAAGAACACAACAGATACTACGTATGTCCCGGGGATAGTCGGTGATAATGAAGTGGTCTATGACATTGTTATTTCAAACAAGGACGCTGAATTTTTCGCGAACGATGTTGAAGTTGTCGATAAATTTGCTTGTATCGTTACACAGCAAGCTGATGGTAGCACTGCTTCTGCGTTTTCTGAATGGAAATTAGAAGTCGCTGATAGAAGTGGTGATGGCTCTAATTACGGTTCATTTAACTATGGGGCTTGGACTAAAAACGACATCGATTTAAAAGTCGACCTCGCGCCAGAGGGCTTTGTTCATTATAAGTTGACCGCAAAAGTGGCTGATACAAGTGTAGGTCAAATTGTTGATGATGGTACCGATGCGGGCTTGTGCTTAGGGGATAACTTAGGCGAGTCGGGCTCTGGCGTTCAAATGCCAAACTCGAAATTAAAAGTCCAAAAGGAAGTGGATTCTCGTTACTACTCAGCTGGCGGTACCCTGAACTACGACATCACGGTAGAGAATAACGGTGACGGCTACGCGATTGATGTACCGGTTTATGATGATTTAGTCTCTGTCATGACCACCTCAATCAATGGAACGCAAACCAAAGCGTACTTTAGCTGGGTGATAACCGCGAAATCTTATGCTTCTGATGGCTCTATCTCGACAAACAGCGAGCCCGGCTTTACTGATGACATAGAAGGTAATCAGAAGAATCAAAAGATCTTAGATGTGAAGGCCAAGCTAGCTCCACACGACAAGATCGTTTATAGCATTGCCGCGATCGTAAACCCAATTGCTGATGATGAGATTCGTAATGAAGTGACGGTCGATAGTGTACTTTATTCCGATATAGGCTCATACCCGAGAGACTATTACCTTGTTTTAGATAAACGTGTTGATGGTAATAACGAACAAAACGCATACACAGATACAACAAAGACCATTACCTATACGATCCGTATTACCAACCCAGAAGGGAATGGTTTCGCATCGAATATCAATGTTAAAGATGAAATTAAAGCTATAAAAGCTGAGTTACTTCATGAGCCGGGTGAAACCAAGCCTGTGTTCTCTTCGTGGACGATCAGTGCTGAAAGGGAAGCGACATCTCCTTTAGTGAAAGCCTTCACTAACCCTGGCCTTTTCAAAGATAATGACAACCTGGATGCAATAGCTCAGATCCCACCAGGTGCGACGATTACCTATACCATTGTTGGGACGCTCGATCGCAGTGTCGACAGTGAGATTCTTTGGGGAGAATTCACCAATACCGCAACAGTGACGGGACCCGATACTAATCTATCGGATACGGTACGTACCTATCCTAGCGAACCGAATCTTGTAGTCACTAAGACCGCTCAAAATACCGACTTTGTTGTACGTGAGCGCGCTACATTCGATATTTATATCTATAACCGCGGCATTGGCTATGCAAATGACGCAACGGTACAAGATAGCATTTCAGCGCTTAACTTCTTTAATAGCTGGTCAATTGTAGGTTCGACCAATACAGATAAACCGGGTTCTCGTTACGGTGACATTGCTAACGACACTGATATCGATACCGACGTTGATATTACTCCCGGAGGCTGGGTTCACTATGAGGTGAGCGGCATTGTTAAGTCTGACTATGAAGAAGAACAAGTATCGAACCGTGTTGATGTTTACGATCCTATTACAGACCGTGACCACAGCTCTTCTGCACAAATAGACAACTCGAACAGTGCTTACGACATCAATGTGTCTCTGTCGAAAACAACCGATGCGGTTCGTTACACACCGGGTGAAGACCTTACTTACACCATCGTAATTGGTAACAACGGTGATACCGACGAAACTGACCTTATCTTCATGGATCGATTGAGTGAGATCACCACCACGCTTGCTAATGATAAAGATGGTGAAGTAGAAGATGTTCTTAATCAAAACCCGTTTGACTATTGGTCTGTTGATACTGGCTCTGGTTTTGGCCCTCAAACGACTGAAGATGTGGAGTTCCCAGTTTCAATTCCGGCCAAAGACTTTGTCACGGTGCGTATTAAGGCGCATGTCAAAGACAATGCAGTATCTAACGGTGTCGCTGACAGAGACGGCGGCATAATCCGCAACGAAGCAGTGCTGATTCATGACGATAATGCCGGCTGTACTGACGATTGTGAGTATGCGAAACGTGCTGTGGCTGAAAACCATCAGGTACACAATAACGGTGGCGTTGTTCGTACAACCAATATTAACCGTTATTCTCCGGGTGATGAGTTGACTTATACCATCAAGTACAACTCTCAAGACGGGCACGGTTATCGAAACAACGTTGACGTTAACGAACTGATTAATGAGATATCAGTGGAGCTACAGGATGGCCGTTCAGGCAATCCATTTTTTGATGATTCGGTAGGTTCAAACAAGTTTACGGTGGCAGTTGCTAAGAGTGTCCCTGCGAATGCGGGTACAACAGATGGTACCAAAGACGGTGATGTTGCGAACGACACTGACATCGTAACCTCGATTGATATCGATGCTGGCGAAGACGTGACTTACACAGTAACAGGTACAGTAAGACCGGATGCGGTCGGTGATATTCATTACCGAGATACCGTCGTTATTCCCGATGACTACCATCTAGATTTTGACAAAACGACCGATGAAGTGGTGTACGAGCCAGCTAAAACCGTGACCTATCACTTGGTGATTGAGAATGATGGTGAAGGTAACGCTCACGATATTCCAATCGTCGATAACCTCGAAGATATTACGGTCAGCTTAGTGGACGGTAATACAGGACCAGCGTATTCAGATTGGACCATTACATCGATCGCAACCGGAACCGATTCTGAGTATGTGGATGCGGGCGCAGGTGCTGGCAATGTTTACACATCAACCAACAGTAACCTAGATGTTGAAGCCGATATCCCGATGGGCGCTAAGCTTGAGTACCAAGTTGTAGCGACCATTAATGACAAAGCCAATGGAGACGTGGTTAACGTTTTAACGGTCGATGGTGACACCATTTCTCATGCTATTCAGCAAGAAGCGCGTAAAGTCGATTTTGAGAAAAACATTCTGGCGTACTACGACACGAATGGTAACGAACTGGTTGGCGCAACCAATTACATGCCAGGGGGCTACGTTGAATATGAAATCCTAATTGAGAACATCTCAAGCGCCCATGTTGATGACATGAGCTTGC
The DNA here is from genome assembly GCF_023161685.1 of Vibrio sp. 1CM8B. NCBI lineage: Bacteria > Pseudomonadati > Pseudomonadota > Gammaproteobacteria > Vibrionales > Vibrionaceae > Vibrio > Vibrio sp. 1CM8B. The sequence continues at coordinate 390,564 of NZ_JALNTU010000005.1, read as the reverse complement.
GTGATGACATTGACCAAATTAACACTCAGTACTTTGATGGAACGCGTGGCCCTGCATTTGATAGTTGGACGATTGAAATCTCTGCAGATAGCTCGGGGATTTCCAACCCGGATGTAGACAGCTCAATTCAAGACAATAGACCTATTGATACGCACTTCGATATTTCGGCAAACAACTTTAGCCGAGCTATGTCGTCGGCGTTTGTACGCTATGTCATTAAAGCCAAAATTAGTCCGAAAGCGGTAGGCTCTTTTACTAATAAAGCTTACATCGATGAAGACAATGGTAATGAGTTGATCGCGGTATCACCACCATCAACGATGGCGGATCCTGAAGTCACGTTCTCTAAAAAAGCATTTTATGATGCAGGGTTCTCTTCGCAAAAAACTGAATATTCTCAAGCTTCTGACGAGAGTGAGGTTTACTACCGCGTTGAGATTAAGAATACGGGTGATGGTACTGAATATGGTTCTCGTCTTGAAGATGCTATTTCGGCGATTCAAACTCGTATTGCAGAAGACAGCATCACTTCTGGTGGTGATCCTGTCGGCCAACCATTTTTAGCTGGCTGGGAAGTGAGTTTAGATAAAACAGCTGCGACGGGTTCTATTACCGACGCGATTGACTTTGTATCGGGCAATAACATCGATATAGATAACGAAATTGTTATCGCAGCTCAAGAAAGCTTAACGTTCACTATTCATGCTTTGATCCGTGAAGATGCATTGGGTGATATTAAAAACAAAGCGAGCTATGACGGTAGTGTTCGCACTGCGACTTTAATGCCGCTTGAAAATAATACCAGTGTTGAAAAACGTGTGGTGTCGATCAACGGTAACCTGTTTACCGATGGTGATACCTATCTGCCGGGCGATGAGGTTGAGTATGAATTTGTTGTGACTAACCAAGAAAACGGTTGGGCGAACGATGTTCAGATCAAAGACACAATAACGGATATTGAAGTCGAGGTTATTGGTAATAATAAGAGAATGCCAGCTTTTGTTTCCAGTGATATATCTCATGAAATTAGTAATGGTATTGATGCCAATATTGATACCTATGTACCAAGCTACAACACAAGTGGCAACCTTGATATTGAAACCGATATTGCCGCGAGAGAAGTGCTGACGTTTAACTTAACGGGTATTGTTCGCGACGATGCTTTAGGCACGATTGATGCCAACCGAGTGACAGCAGGAAGTGACTCAGCGACGTCGCAAGAGATTCCTCCTAAAGATGCCGAGCTCGATTACTTCAAAACCTTGGTGTATACCGATGGTGAATCGGCAGGGTGTTCTGTTCCTTCAAACGATGGTAGCGGTTGTACTTATGCACCACGAGGTGATGTTGAGTATCAAGTTACGTTAGAGAATATCGGAGACAGTATCGCCGGTGATGTACCTGTTATTGACGCTATTCACGCAATTAAAACCGAAGATGGTGATCATGCGTTCTCTGACTGGGCAACGGCTATTGCGGTTGAACCTGCTGGTACCTATGACGTGCAAGGTAGTTACAGCGGCAGCGTACCATTGGATGCAACTGTCGACCTTCGCCCTGGTGAGCGTATCGTTTTTGATGTGAGAGGTACGGTCTCGGCATCAGCGACAGGTACAATCACCAACACGGCACAAGTGAATAACGGCAACACCAACGACATCATACTTGATCCGGGTCGCTCGAATATCCTGATAGATAAATGGACAGATACGCCTGAGTACGTGCCGGGCGGAATGGTTAATTACTACATCGATATAACCAATAACGATGTGGACACTGGCCTGTTTTCGATTCGTGACATCATCAGCAGCTTTGAAGTCGAAACTGTCGATGGCTCAATGAAACCCGCACTCACGGAGTGGACGGTTGATTATGATGTGCTTTATAACTCCGCGCCATCAGATCCTAACGCTAATGATTTCTCTGAGCTCGACAAGCTAGTAGGTCAAAACAGCCCAGACATCGACTTGCCTTTGGAGTCGATAAAGATGGCAGGGCGAGATGATGCTGGCACTGGTGGTGGTGATAAGTACACCGTTGTCCGTATTCACGTAGAAGGCAAGGTTCGTGATGACGCGATTGGGCGCTTTACCAATACGGCTTACCTGCGACATGGATTAGATAATTCGAAGATTGCTCGCTTGAGAGAAGGTTATATCACTCCGAAACCGGGTCAATTGGTGTTAACCAAAGAAACGACGCCAATTGCAGAACCTGATGCTAAGTATCAACCGGGTCAACCAATATCATACAAGATCACCGTGGCTAACACGGGTGAAGGTTACCTTGTCGATCAAGTCCTAACCGATCGTATCGACACCATCATGACAGAGGTGGCTAACAGCCCAGATCAAGAACAAGCGTTGACAGGCAACTGGGTCATTAGTAACGAACAGCTTGATGGTAGTGGCGATCCAACACTGAACGTACGCAAAGATGTGATTAGTACCCCGCAAGGTTATGGTGCGACTTACAGCATTCACCCGGGTGACAGTTATTCATTTGTCGTGACCAACACTGTTAATGATAAGGCCAAAGGCGAGATCACTAACGTCGTTAAAGTTGAGGGTGACGATGGTGAGCACTCTGCTGACGCGACTTACCTTCCTGAAGACGCGCAAGTTGAGATCATTAAAGAGGTTGATAAAGCAGAGTATCTTCCGGGAGAGGCGCTTCAGTATACGGTAACCGTTAAGAATAACGGCTTAGGTTGGGCTGAAGATGTTGCTATTCAAGATGCGCTGAAGTTGGTTGAAACCACGATTGCAGGCGGCGCCACTGAGCAAGCTTTTGACCCTGCTTCAATCCAAATATCTGCGGTATCGACAACCGGTGAAACCCCAGTACCGGATGCAACCAGTGGTGAAGACCTTAATGAGACACTCGATATTGCGCCTCAAGACAGCATTGTTTTCACGATTCTAGTGACGACTAATCGGTTGGCGACAGGCGATATTACTAACATCGCGTCAGCGACCTTTGACGGTACAACATTTGATGACAGTGCTACCAGCACACCAGTGTTGGCGACGGTTTCGGTAAAGAAGACGGTTGATACGCCATCGTATGAAGTAACCAACCTGATTAACTACGACATCACCGTAACCAACAGCTCTGATGCGTTTGCATCTGGTGTTCAACTTCAAGACATCATCAGTGACATTCAAGTCGACACTACCGCGGATAAACAAGAGTCGGCATTTCTATTATGGGAAGTGAGCTTTGATGCCTCGGATGATCGATCTGTTGTCACTCCAAAGACGTTCGACTTGAGTGAAGACATCGATGTGAGTATGGATGTTGCGCCACAGAGCACTGTGACTTTCCATGTTAAGGCGTTAATTCGCACGACAGCGATTGGTTATATCAGCAATACGGCAACCATCACTTACAACGGTACGCCACAAGACTCGACGGTAGTCATGACGCCGAAAGACTCTGAGTTTGTTGCGACCAAAACCAATGTCCAAACCGAGTATGAGCCGGGTGGTGAGCTAGAGTTCCTGATCACCGTAGAAAACACCTCGAACAACTACATCAATGACTTAAGTGTTGTTGATGACATGGAATCTATTGAGGTGTCGTATTACGACGGTTCGACGGGGCCTGCTTTTGTGGCTGGTTCCACCTCTTTGGTGGTCGATTCAACCACAATAGGCACTACCACCGAGCAAGTTAGCCCGACGGAATACAACGTAGATATCGCACCGCACGGCACAGTTGTGTTCCGCTCAAAAGGCACCGTAGTCGATACCGCGACTGGACACATTGTTAATACCGCGCAAGTAGACGGCGGTGATGTTATTAGTCCTCCAGTTCACACTGTGGCGGCTGTGGTTCAAGCCGAGCTGTTTACCGATGCCCCGTATTACGTTCCGGGTGAGCAAGTTGAGTATCACTTAGTGGTGCAGAACATTGGCCGTGGTATAGCCAAAGATGTCGCGCTTTATACTCAGTTCTCTGAATCCATGGGTGACCATATCGATGGTTCACACAGCCATGCCTTTGATGATTGGACACTAACTGCATCATCAGAAGGAGCTGAAACTCAACCGGGTACTTTTGATAACGATAAAGATATCTTCACGTTGGTCGACATCGCGCCTGGAGGAAAGATTGATTACACGTTCACATTGACGGTCAACGAAGACATGCTGACTAACATCGATGTGCTTGGTTATTACCTTGATTTAACCGGTAGCCCAACGATGCGTGCACGCTCCAAAAACATGTTGGCATCTGAGACGTCAATGCAGGTGATAGCAGATCAAGTGTCTACTTTGGATCTACCGCCAGTGGGTGCTGATCTTGTTGTCGAAAAGCGTTCGGATAAGCCTGAATACACCGAAGATGACGACAGTGTCACTTATTACTTAGCCGTGACCAACAACGGTCAAGGTAACGCGGCTAATGTTCGTCTAACCGATGAGATCAGTGAACTCCAAAACAGCACAGGTAATAAAGTCTTTACCGATTGGACAATTGAAGGTGTGGAAGTCGACGACTCGGGCGCAGTTATTCAGCGTCATACTTTCCCGTCGAGCAAAGACTTAGATACTACGGTTAATCTGAAATCCAACAAACGTAATGTCTACGCGTTTGAAGTGGTGGGCACGCTAGGTAAGGGCTTAGATGATGACATTACCAATACCTTCACGGCGACGGAATCGGATGGTACCGAAACCAGCGACAGCGTCACTAATCACATTAAGAAAATTCCAGATAACTCTGGGGTACTTGAGTTAACGAAATCTGCGTTACAAGACACGGCCCAAGTGGGCGATGCGGTTGAATACGAGATCATCGTTGAGAACAACAATGAATCTTACTTTAAGAACGTGACGGTAGAAGACCGTTACCCAGGTGGCTTGAAATACATCGTGGACACGTCAGAAATCGTGTTGAGTGGTATTGATGGTGAGTTTGGTACGGAAGACGATCAGGTTCTTTCTCAAGAGCCATCGGACACAGGCAAGCTTATGTTCACTTCGTTGAACTTTGACCCGGGCGAGAAACTGCGTATTCGTTACTTATTGCGAGTATCGGTAGGTGCGACCTTTGGTGACTACATCAACACCGCAGTCGCGAAGGTGGATGGCTCAGCGGTTTCTAATGAAGACACCGCCAAAGTGACCGTAGAACCGGACAAGGTGTTCGATACCTCGTCAATCATTGGCAAAGTGTTTGAAGATCACAACAAAGATGGATTCCAAGCTGATGCAACCGCGTTTGATGTAGAGCTAACTGCGAACTTAGCAACACAAGGCTACATCGCTGATTCGACGCACATCATTCGTGATGGGCAAGACGTTGCTGTCGAAGATGGTGCAATAACCACTGCACTTGAGCAAGGGTTGGATCTTGGCGACCTTTGGGGGCACTCAGTGAACCGAACATTGCCAGAAACCAGCAAAGTGGTGATTCAATTCAGGACTCGAACACAGCAGAGCTTTGATTTCTATGTCACGACCGATGCGGGCTCTCGTATCGAGTTTGATGCAGAAGGTCAGATTCAGTTTAAGCATGAATCCGATAAGAAGAAGGGACTGAGCGCGGAAAACCTCAACGTAACAAGAAACCTGTATCGCGATGGCGAGGATTACCTGTGGGAAATCGTTATCGAGAACAAAGGCATTTACGAAGATGGTATTCCGGGCGTTAAGTTGATGACGGTTGAGGGAATCGTTATTTACACAGACCAGTACGGTCGTTACCACGTGCCCGACCAATGGGTACTCAATAAGAAAGGTAAGAACTTCCTCGTGAAGTTGGACACTGACTCGCTATCCACCTCCATGGAAGTGGTGAGCGAGAACCCGAAAGTGTTGCGAATTACCCCGAACAAGCTCACCAAGTTCAACTTTAGCGTGCATCGCAAAGACCAAGAAAGTGAACAGCAGTAGGCCATTGGAACCGTATCTGGAAATTGTATGAAAGTATTTAGTAAGTCTCGTTTAGCGACGTGTGTGTTAGCTGCCATCCCAGTGATGGCGGTAGCGAAAGACACAGGTAAGCTTGAAAAACTTGGTTCTGAGACAACGGGCATTGAAATCACTAAGCCGAACCAAGACCAAGACAGCTCGCGTATTTACCTTGAACAAGGTGCTATTTGGGCAAGCCGTGATATCACTCGCTTTGACCCTGTTCTAGATGTCAGTGTCAGTGACGAGCTGGAAGTCGAACAAGGTACACTGCGCGATAGCGTAGGTTTCACCATCACGACTAACTATGGTTATTACATCAAGAAGTATCAGCTAGAAGTGTACCGCGTGGGTGACTTTGGCTTGTCTGAGCCAATCGCTGTGCTTGAAGGCGATAAACTGGCGAACGATTCTGATATTAACTGGGATGGTCAAACCGATGTCGACTACCAGTTTGAGGTGGGTGAGCAGCTGATGTTCCGTCTAAAAGCGTGGGACAAAGATGGCAACATGGACGTGACCACCGTTGGTGTGACGGATTTGGTGAAGCCAGACTCTGAAGTCGAGATCGATCGAAACGATAACGACGATGAAGAGAGCAAAGACAAAAGTTACGGCCAAGCTAAGTTGATGCGTCACAACATCCCGACCAATGCGGGCTTAGCCAAGTTCATTGGTACCGGTTTAAAGGGCGTTGATAAAGTCATCATCGGTGAAGATGAATTTGATGTCGAAGATGGCAATTTATACGCAGAGCAGTACTTACCAACAGACTCCTACATTTTCCCAACAAAGGTTGTGTTTGATAACGGTGATGAACGTCGTTACAAGCTTTACGTTCGTATTCCAGATACGTACTACGCACAAACCGGCTTGGCTGATCTTTATGTTGGTAAGAATAATGTGTCTGGTAATAGCGATGCATTAAGTGTCGATAACCAGTACCAAGATGACATCTATAACCAAGGTCGTTTAGCGTACTTTGGTCAGGGTAAATTTGGCGACAAACTTCGTGTAACGACTCACTTTGATACGCGAGAAAGTGAAATCAAAGACATGTTCAAACATCCGTTCGCCTCGGACGATTCGGATGTGTTCGATATCCTCGAAGACGACGATGAGCTTTATTACGGCAACTATGGCGATAGCTCAAACATCGAAAAAGTGGTCAACACCAAAGGCAAGGTTTACCTCAATGTTGAATACGATAAGTCTCAATACTTGTGGGGTAACTACAACACGGGTTTAACAGGCACCGAGAACAACGATTACAACCGTAGCCTCTATGGTTTCAAAGCTGATTATCGTACTCGCGATACCACACAATACGGTGAAGATCGTTTGAACGTGGTCGGTTTTACCGCAGAAGCAGATTCGTTGTATGCACACGATGAGTTCTTGGGCACTGGCGGTTCTCTATACTTCCTTCGTCATGGTGAAGCAGTACCGGGAAGTGACAAAGTTTACGTCAAAGTAAAAGATGAATCTGGCCTAGTGCAGAATGAAATCCCACTTGAGCCTGGCGTCGACTATGACTTTGACCCGTACCAAGGTCGAATCATTCTGACTAAGCCGCTCGACAACATCCTATCCGATAGCTTTGGTAGCGTGATTGAAAACGGCGATGATTACGAAAACTTTCTGGTTGTCGATTATGAGTATGTTCCACAAGGTTCAGATTCATTAGATGCGATGTCTTACGGTGGTCGTGCTAAAGGTTGGATCAACGATTACGTTGGTGTTGGCGTGACGTATGCGACTCAAGAAAAGGACAACCAAGACTACGAGTCTTACGGTACGGACTTAACGCTACGTGCCACTGAAGGGACCTACATTAAGGCTGAGTTTGCGCATAGTGAAGGTAGGCAAACCGAGTCGAATTTCGTCTCTACTGATGGTGGTTTAACCTTTACGCCCATTGGCGACACGTTGGAAGACCGCGAGGGTGATAGTGTCCAAATCACAGCTGTCACCAGCCTTTATGATCTTGCTCCAACCGTCTTTGGTGCTGTAGGTAATGATCTGAAGCTTTGGTATCGAGACAAAGATGCAGGATACAGTTACGCAAGCAGCAGTGATGACCTTGAACAAGAAGCTTACGGTGCAGAGCTTCGTTTGCAGGCTACTGATCGCTTAGCGGTTCTATCTCGTTTCTCTACTAATGAAGAGCGTGATGTCGATGGTAATCTAGAAACAGATACTGAAACGATAGAGATCGAGACTCAAGTTAAAATCACCGAGCACATCAAAGTTTCGGCGGCAGGACAACAAACTGAAGAGCTTAACCAAAACGACGAGCACAGCGATGCGACCTTAGCAGGTGTGCGTTTGGAATACATGTGGGACAGTGAGAACAGCGTTTACGTCAAAGGGCAAAAGACCGTCGACCAGTCGGATGACTATGATGAAAACGACAGCGCGTCGATTGGTGCTGAATTCCAAGTGTTGGAAGACTTGTCTCTTGGTGGCGAATACACCGATGGCGACCGAGGCCAAGTAGCAGAAGCGACTGTGACTTACGATGTATCCGATGACCACTCAACCTACGTAACTTATGTTGATGATAACTACGAAGGTCAAAACAACGTGATTGTTGGTCAGCGTGCAGACCTCACCAGCAGTGTCGACTTTTACCAAGAGAACCAGTTTGTTGATGAAAACGACGGTCATGGTCGTATCGACTCGTACGGCTTTGGTTACGATGTGACGGAAGATGTCGAGATGGGGATCGGTTATCAACTTGGGGAAGTTGAAGATGACGAGAACATCACCACAGAGCGTGAATCTATTAGCTTCAATGCTTCAATTGACCTAGATGACATCACCTTAAGTCACAAATTTGAATATCGAGTGGATAAGAGTGAAGACGACCCTGACATCGCTCAACGAGAGCTACAACAAATCGTGACGACCAACCGGTACACGCATCACTTAACGGAAGAGTACACATTGTTCGGCAAGTACAACTACTCCATTACCGAAAGCGAGACTACGGGCGAAACCATGGCGCAATTTACCGAAGCCACTGGCGGCCTCGCGTATCGTCCGATCTACAACGATCGACTCAATTTACTGAGCCGCTACACCTATATTGCAGATTTTGACCAACTGGATCGCGATGTGGATTATCAAGACGAAACCAGTCAGATCATTGAAGTTGAAGCGATCTATTCGATCGACCAACACTGGGATGTCGGTACTAAGTACGCGCATAAAGACAAACAGCAAGCTTTTGAACGAGCGTCTGGTTCGAATGAGCTGGTTAAAAGCGATATCGACCTATACGGGTTAAGCGCTTCTTACCGCGTGATGAAAGAGTGGGATGTGACGGGTGAATACCACTGGAAAACAGACACACTCAACGATGAGTTAGAACACGGTGCGTTAGTTTCGGTGAACAAGCACATTGGAGAGAACTTCAAAATGGGGATTGGTTATAACTTCTCTGCGTTTGATAGTGACTTAACCAATGATGACGACTACGACGCATCCGGCGTGTTTATTAACTTAGTCGGTAAGATCTAAGCATGCCCCAAAGTGGGTTGAAAGTTAAGAGTTGAGAATTCAAAGTGACAGTTAAGAGTAAGATGAAAACAATTATTTTCCTAATAAGCGCAGTGATGAGTACCTTGCTGCTATCCGGCTGTGCAACCGACACGTACGTGAGCCAGGAGAACCGAGACAAGTTCGCAGGCATCGATGTGTCTAAGTTTTTAATCAGCGAGTGTTTGGCGCCAGAGCGTGAGGTGCACATCGCCATCGCAGAGCATTTTGCGTTTGATAAATACCAATTACGCGACCTCGATAAGATCAACTTGGATACCTTTGTTAAAGAGATCAGAGGCCTCAAAGGGCGTATCACGATTGTCGGCCATACTGATTACAAAGGTTCTCTGGAATACAACGAACGTCTTTCACAGCGCCGTGCTAAATCGGTCGCAGATTATTTGAAAGGGCAACTAGACCCAACGCAATATGACTGGGAAGTGAAACACCTTGGTGAGACTCAACCTCTTCTGTTTGGTAAGACGGATAAAGACCGAGCGGAGAACCGCCGTGCATTTATTGTGTTTGAAGAAGCTCAGAAGTACGAAGAGATGCCTTTCTGTGAGCCACCAAAACCAGAACGTAAAGTTTATATGGCAATGACGCCACACTTCGATTTCGACAAATCACTGCTTAAGCAAGAAGATCTAACTCAGTTAGATGACTTCACAACTAAATTGAGCGGCCTGCAAGGTAGTATTATGGTGGCAGGGCACACCGACCAATCGGGTTCACTTTCTTACAATGAAAAGCTGGCAGAGCGCCGCGCAGAAACGGTGGTTGAATACCTCAAAACCAAACTCGACCCTAAGCAGTTCATCTGGGAAGTGAAGTCATTTGGTAAGTTGCAGCCTGCGATTAATGAACGCTCTGAAAAAGCCGATGCATTAAACCGCCGCGCGTTCATTGTGTTCAAAGAATCTGATATTACCGCCGAACAGCAAGCTCTTGCTGGCAGTGAACAAGAAGCGGTGAGCAGCGAGAGCGAGTAGAGTTCACCGAAGAATAACGAATAGATGTCTCTATAACAAAACGCCCCATACGTTGGGGCTTTTTGTTGCTTGCTCTACGGATTAAGTTGGGTCGAAGACCTATTCTGATGGCAAATTCTGTTTCAATTCCAGAAGCATTCGATAAGCACTTTCTCCTGACATCTCATACGGGTTGAACTGATCTGATGTTGAAAACTGTAAATTGACCAGTTCGGTTAGACTAGATTGTGGAATATCACCCATAGACCAATCACCAAACTGCCTACAATCGATCTCTTTGAAATATAAAATCATGACGTTTTTGTGTCGCTTGTCATTCAAAATATGATTGTAAGTATGGTTCACTGCGGTTCTCGAACCTTCAATGCATTGCAGGAAATACTTATCATTGTGGCTTAGAAGGCCAGTTAAATGGCTTTGCTTATTGCGGTCGTGTGAAATCTGAAGAATGTCGTTCAAAGCCTGAGAATCGCAACTTTCACAGAGCGTACTGACATAAATTAACCGAGTTAGGAGCATAGGTATCACTTCGATTTTTGTTCAAAGGGTACTAACAAATATAAGCCAAGCTCATGGAATTGCTAATTATTGGTAGAATTGTCATTAATACGTTTTTTTGAGGAAAGTGAGAATGGTGAACAAGTGGAGAAGAATTAATCATAAGAAGGAAGGGAGCTCAGAAACAAGGTGGAATTATTCGAGCGTTGGCAGTTAGCGCACTTTAAGAATGGCGTGAAAAGCAGGCAATAAGCTCTATTTTACAATTGTATTTGGTCAATGAAGAGAGCTGATGCTTCGCCACACCTTCAGTTGAGTGCCATTACCTGCTTTACGCTAACGTTTGAGGTGATAAATCCTACTCGCTTAAAACCGAAATCGATTCGACGTTAGAAGAGGAATCAAATCGAACGTTGACCAACACACTTTCACGTTCGAAAGTCACATCATCAAAGTCAGTCGTTGCAATCTTAAACCCATTTCTTGCGAATAAACTCGTTACCGTTGTTCGTTGTTTCTGTTCCATAGCGCATGTCAGTAGTTCGTTCATCGTGATCTCCATTAGGTAACCGTGTGCATAGTGTAAGCGTACAGGCTCTACATTATGAGATCAATTGCTTAATCGATAAGCTATGTTGATATGTTCAATTGAGTGATTCATATATTTAAAATCCGAATGTATAACTGGTGAAGAAGTTACGCTACCTATGACAAGTGGGGCGTTATGTGACCACTGTTCAGCATTCCTTGAACACGAAGTTTGTCGCAAAAATCGCGTTGAAATAAGTGGTTACAAAGCAGGAGGAATTATGCCCGCCGTTTGGTATGTTTGGTCGGTTATTGGAAATATTATCGGCCTATATCTCACTTAATTAAATTACATCGATTTACGATGAGTAGACTCCTCAATAAACCTTCTTTTCATTTGAAATTTGTATGCTAAATGGTGTTGTTATAATTGTTATTAATTGCATAGGCTTGATTTTAATATTGGTTTGATTTATAAAATAAGCATTCCTTCATTAACTTCATGATTGTATTGGTTTTTACTGACCTTTAATGACATGGAGAAAGGCGATGAAAAAGAATCAAACACGCAACAGGTTAGCGAATTTAGTGCGACTTCGTAGGTCATACAAAGCATCAGACTTTCTGGTGAGCTCTAACGAACTCCGAGTTAAGAAAGATGTGTATAGCTTACGTAAAATCAAACAGTTAGAAATTCGTCAATTGGGTCTTAAAGAAAACGCAATCAATATCGTTTCGTTGGCTTTAGTCCTCTCGGCAGCGACTTGGGCATTCGTTCCTCAGTTCGGTTTGCCGATGCTTGCACTGACCTTTATTTTGGCGTTTGTTACATGGCGAAGATATGAGTTGCGTGCAGAGTTTAAAGGGGCCGATGAAACTGGCGACCATTGGGTTTCCGTGGCACGCGGTTGTACTCGAGAAGAGTTCAAAGTGTTGAAAAACGTTGAATTGGCTTTACGCGAGCAAGTGTCTTAATGGCTAGATCGGTTAATGCTTGGGTCTTATAACCGTTAAGCTCCCATAATCAATAAGGCTCGTCATTGTATGGCGAGCTTTTTGTTTTCTGAAAAACATCGATAGAGCCGGTTACTTTGAGGGACCAGCGCTTATATGTGTAATAGTTATCTGCATGAATCTTAAGTCACGGCATTTTTGGTGATCTTTGCGGCTTTGAATATAGGAAGAGGGTGGAGATGAATACATTAGTCAGAGAGGGTTCCTTTAAAAGGCTCATCCAGTTAGTTGGCTATGTTTTGATTATCGTGTTGAGCCATAGCCGACTCTCCAATGCTCAAAGTGTCGAGTTTCCTACTTGTGCACAGAGTGAGATATTGAATACAGAGATCCATCTATATGTTGATGAATCGCTGTTATCTGAATATTCCAAAGCATTTGTTGCCGCTAAAATAGCGACATGGGAAAGTTATTCGAATCTGGTATTGAATAACTCCTGTATCCCTATCACGAGAAAAGTTACCAAGGTGACTTACACGCCGGAAATTGACAGCCTTTGGTTTCAAGATTTGAGCACTGCAGAGAGGTTATTAAAACTCTCGTTGGAAGAACCGATCCCAGAAACAACAGAAGGCGGCGTTCCCATTTTTACAGGGATAGTATTTTCTAACTATAATTCTAGCTTCGAGTCTGATTATTGCGGCGTCTCATCTCCAGTATCCTATTTTTTCTCTTTAGCGATAAACTGCCCTGATCACCTAATGGAGCATGAAATTGGCCATTTAAGTGGTGCGCATCATGACTACAAAACGTTATTGAAAGGCTTTGATAGTATTGAAAGTTACATTTCTGGCACGTATCCAAGAGCTCCTCAATATTCCTTCGGCATAATTTGTGCTGACAGAGGAACTGTGATGTCTTATGAGCGAGATATTATACCCGCTTATTCTAGCCCAGACATCAGAGTGGATGGCATAAAGTGCGGGGATAGCAAATACCACAACAATGCGAGAGTGCTTAGAGAGTTTGCACAAGCTTATTTAACCCCATGATTGCCTTGCGGCTAGCCTGTTGTTTTATTGAACGTTATAACACGTTCAATTCAAAGTATTTGTCCTGTGATCTTTAAATTTAGAACGGGCGTATTTATCCCAGTTTATTAAGGAAGAGTATGCCCAATGTTATCTAAAGAAAATGAATCAAGAATTATCGAAATGGCGTGGGAAGACAGAACGCCGTTTGAAGCAATAGAACAGCAATTTGGTTTGAATGAATCGCAAGTGATTCGTTTTATGCGTAGTCATCTTAAGCTCGGTAGTTTTAAGCTGTGGCGCTCTCGTGTTTCGGGGCGCTCGACTAAACATGTAAAGTTGCGTAGTGCCGATGTATCGAGAGGTTATTGCCCAACTCAGTACAAACATCGTTAGAAGAGGGGATGACCAGCCAGTATCCCAACTCAACACTCAGATATGGGAAACGAAAGAAATGAAGGGAATGAAACAATTTTGCACTCTACTTTTGGTGCTGCTTAGCTTCGGCATCAGTCATGTTCAAGCGAATGATACGCGACTTAAGCAAGCTTACGAAAACCATCAAAGTGATGTTCAAGTGCGTGGGTCGGGTACGGTGTATCGAGTACTGCCAGATGATGATAAAGGTTCTCGACATCAGAAGTTCATTTTGCGACTCGATAGCGGACAAACCTTGTTAGTCGCACATAATATTGACTTAGCTCCTCGTGTTCAGGACCTGGGAAAGGGCGACCGAGTTGAGTTTTATGGTGAATATGAATGGAACAAAAAAGGTGGCGTAATGCACTGGACGCACAAAGATCCTCGCAATCATCATGCTCATGGTTGGTTAAAGCATAATGGGAAAGTATACGAGTAAGCGACACCTCGTTTTGTTTTAACGTGAAAAAGGAAATTTGATGTTCAAACTCGAAACCAGCAGATTGATTCTTCGAGATATGACGCCTCAAGATGAGTCTGCGTTTGTTGGCATGTCTCAAGACGTAAAGTATCAGCGTTTCTATGATGAAAGTGATTGTGAACCTAACAAATATCGAGAGCTAACCCAGTTGTTTGTTACGCAGGCTTCGGAAGTTCCGCGACAGTCCTACCAGCTTGCGGTTGAAAGCAAAGATTCAGGGAAGTTTATTGGAAGCGTTTGTTTACGTCTTGAAGGCAACCTACAAGCTTCAATGGGCTGCGCTTTCTCAAGGGAGACGCAGGGAAAAGGGCTTTCTACAGAAGCGGCTAAAGCGCTCGCTAATTTCGGATTTTCAGAGCTGGGAGTGCAACGCATTTACGCCGAAACCATCAGTAAGAACTTAGCGGCCATCAAATTGTGTCAGTCATTGGGAATGAAACAAGAAGTGCGCTTTGAGAATCATCGATTTTTCAAAGGTAAGTGGTGGGATACTGTGAGGTTGGCAGTTGTTGGATCTGATTGGAAAAAGGCTTAGTGATGGAAAGTGGCATGCAGAAGCTAGATAAAGGGCTCGATAAAGACGGATTTATTCAAAACATTTATTCGCCAAAGAATATTGCGCCTGAATTTCAAGAAGTGGTGTCAGCAGTCGTTGATTCGCTGCCAAGAGAGCTCCCAGGACAAATAGATGGTATCTACTTGTACGGTAGCGTGCCAAGAGGGACTGCCATAATTGGTCGCTCTGATTTGGATGTTTCTATCGTGCTTTCTACGGCAATTGGTCAGAGAGAGCAGGAAGTATTTAAGCTACTTTCTGACACCATTCCCAAATCATATCCGCAAGTGACCAAGCTTGATATCGATCCTGGCTTCCTGCGGGATGTTCTGCAACCCACGGAAAAGTATCACTGGCACTTTTGGATCAAGCATTGCTGCTGTTGTGTTTGGGGGAATGATTTATCTAATGAGTTCCCACTATACAAACCAAGCATTGAGATCGCTCAAGCGCTTAATGGCGACTTGTCTACTTTTCTTGAGCAAATGAGTCCGTCTTTTCAAACAATGGCTGGTGGGGATGTCGCTAAGGTGATTGGAAAGAAGTTGGTTCGAGCTGCGTATTACTTTGTGGCTGAGCAAGACGGAAGTTGGTACACCAACCTGAGCCAGTGTACTGCCGTAGCCAAGCGTTATTACCCTAATCAAAGCGACGATATTGAGCTAGCGTATCAATATGCTCTTGGAAACTTGATATCTAAAACAGAAGCTTTTGAATTGTATAAAAGGCTGAGCAAAGAGCTGATTCGAGAGTAGGTGAATCGGCTAGTCAATGGATGAAGGAGGTATCACCGCTCAAGAAGCTTATGATGTTACGTGGTATTGCTTTGAAAGAAGTAGAGCACGTGGGTAGGTATCTTTAGTTTGGATTCGATAACCTGTTTACGACGTTTTTGAGGGCACAAAAACGGTGAAACCCCGATGTTGGTAGCATCGGGGTTTCGAATTTCTAGACTTCTCGACTGGTAAGATCGATTATCTTTTCTATGCAGAAGGCTGGATTAATCCAATCTTATTCCTTGGTAGGGAATTAGATACGGATGAAGTCCATGTGCTCAACTTTTGGCTTGAACGCGTGACGTTGAACGTCTTGTGGCTTAACCTTAACTTCTGCGCCGTCAATCAATAGAGTGATTGCTTCGTAGAATTCAGGCTTGTCCATTTGGTTGATCACGTCAGCGTGAACAAGTTCGATAGCTACAGCTTCAGCTTCGCCACCGTAGATTACAGCTGGGAATTTACCAGCGTGACGTAGGCGGCGGCTCGCACCTTTACCTAGTTCAGTACGTACTACTGCTTCAAATTTCATAGTTTTACTCTCAAATTAGTAAAAATTAACTTCACACCTCAATGCGACCTTGAGTGTGTGGTAATGCTTAAACATAAAAGTTCATGCTTAAGCGAGCGCGGATACTAACATCACATTCCAATATGAGCAAGTCAGAAGCCCATCTCAAAGTGAATTTCCTTCGATAATGGGTTCGTTTGGAGATAAAACGTTCGCTAACGCTTGTTTATCGCATTTTAGCCTCTTTTACATCGCCTTTCTTATCTATTTATATCACCGCTAAATCATCAAGTTAATGAACGGAAAATGAATGTTTGCCTAAGACTTGGTTAAGGCTTAGTTCGTTAATCTTAGTGTTAATTAAACAGCAGAATGAATAGGTGAAAATATGGAACCGGTAAGCATTGTCGTAATTACGCTAAACGAAGAGAAACGCATTAGCCGCTTAATGGAAGAGTTGAGCGTGCAAACCCACCAAGAGTTTGAAGTGATTGTTGTCGACTCGAACAGTGAAGACAACACCAGAGAAGTGGCACAAGCTTATGAAAACGCTTTGCCAAAATTAACTGTTCATCATATGGAAAACCGTGGTGTGAGCCTTGGCCGAAATACAGGTGCGTCATTAGCGCAATACAACCGAATCCTTTTCCTAGATGCCGATGTGAGCTTGCCTCGAAACTTCCTTGCGAAAGCGCTTTATGAACTAGAAGAGAAGAAGCTTGAAGTGGCGGGTGTGTACATGAGCTCGAAAGGTTTGCCGCTTGTACACAAGTTTGGTTACGGGCTATTTAACGCAGGCTTGTTTACTACTCAGTTCTTTTTCCCGACGGCGATTGGCGCATGTATTTTCTCGACGAAACGAGCGCATGATGAGATCGGCGGTTTCGATGAAGAGATCGTACTGTGTGAAGACTGTGACTACGTAAAACGTGCGAGCAAAACATGGCGATTTAGATTCTTAAATATGACTTTTGGTTTTGACCCGCGTCGTTTAGACCAAGATGGCGTTGTGAAAACAGGCTCTACTTATCTTAAAGCCAATGTAAGACGCTTCTTTAAAGGCGAAATGCGTAACAACGAGATGAACTACAAGTTTGGTCACTACAAAGAACAGTAAGCATCGAGGTTGTTATGTTTGATGGACTAGGGCTGTTTCTGGGAGCATTGGGTGATGCTCTCATTGGCCCAAACCTATTTGTACCGGGAGAGCCCTTTTTTATCGCTGCGGGCTTTCAACTGTATTCAGGTGCATGGATGGCGTTGGTTTTGGTAATGCTAGGTGGTTTACTTGGTGACCAACTCAGTTATTTCATTGGTTATAAATACGGCGCTAAGGCGCAACGAAGGCTCATTAAGTTTCGTCCCAAAACCAAAAGGTTAATCGCGCGATGCCGCTATCTGATTGCTCGTAAAGGTACATACATCATTCTTTTTGCTCGCTTATTAGGGCCTATCGCTTGGGTAGTGCCATTTATAGCGGGTTCGCATCGTGTACCGTGGCGCAATTTCAGTGTGTTGGCGTTGTTCGGCTTGGCTCTTGGTGGAGGACAGTTCATTGCTTGGGGCATGTTATTGGCGCACGGCGTTGAAAACTTTCCGTGGCTTAATAGCTTTAAGATATTTATCTCTGAGCATAATAGCTTGATCGTCGGTGTGTTTGCGGTATTGGTCTTCACCATTATTGGTTATCGAATGAAGTGGCGACGCTTGGTGCTTAAATCCAGTGCGTTGCTGTTGGCGTGGGTATTGTTTGCGAACTACGCACACTTTTTCTGGAAAGCGGATGATTTTCAGACTCAACAAGAGACGGCTCAAATAAACAAAGTAGACTGGAATTCGGTTACCTATAAAGCATTCCCAGGGAAATCGTCATTCTATTCAGCACAAGCGATCAACGTGATTTATGTTGGAGCAACCCCAAGAGATTTAATGAAGCAATTAGGCTGGATAGAGAATCAAACCTTCTCTCGAAATGAGATTGAATGGGCTGGCTATCTCGCATTGCTTAGAGACAAAACGCCACCTGTATCTGATTTGTATTGGCGAGACAAGCCGCAAGATATGGCGTTTCAATTGCCGGGTAATTTGATGAAGCGCAGCCATATTCGCTGGTGGCGCGCAGGTGTTGATATTAAAACTAGCCAGCCTCAGTGGTTAGGTGCGATTAGCTATGATGATGGCCTTAAAGTCACGCCTTACTCAGGCATTGTGACCGTACTTCATAACATTGACCCTAATGTTGATGAAGAGCGAGATAGGCTTGCTAATCAGATACGGACGTCACTACCAGACATCGAGTTAGACAAGTACCCATTGGCAACGGTGGAAGTGATCAATGACGATCATGATTATTACACTGATGGCAGGATTTTGGTTATCGGCTCTTAAGACTCGCTAAGTTAATTTTTCTGCTTTTGATACCTCTGTTTGTAGCATGCATTGCTCTCACGTAATGCTCTCTTTAGAGAGCGCTGCTTTTAAAAAGTCGACAAAACAACGAACTTTCAAAGGCGTGTATCTGTTTCGTGGATAAATGGCATTAAAGGGCAGGCTTTGGCTAGAATAGTTATCTAGAACAATCTTTAGTTGGTTAGACGAGAGCTCGTTATTTACCATCCAAAGAGGCAGTTGAACTAGGCCTGCACCCACCAAAGCAGCTTCAAGCAGCGTATCTCCATTATCACATTGAAAATTGCCAGATACAGTTGTCGACATCGTTTTCTCTTCGCTGGTGAAATGCCAAAGGTTAGGTGATTTCAACCTAGAATAAACCAGACAGTTGTGATTTTTTAAGTCCTCGGGTTGCTTTGGTTCTCCGTGCTTGGCTAAGTAGATTGGGGACGCTAACGTTAACATTGGATCGTCGAAAAGGTGTCTTGCAACAAGAGACGAGTCTTCCAACTCTTTTGCTCGGATAGCAACATCAACGCCCTCACTGATCAAATCGATATGCTTGTCATTGAGGAGCAAATTGATTTTTATATTTGGGTACAGTTTAAAGAATTTGGTAATTAACGGCGCAATGATAAGTCGACCAAATGCAATAGGCGCAGCAACACTCACCACTCCTTGAGGGGAGGATACCTCCAAGCGAGCTTTTGCTTCCGCCTCATCAAGCTCACTCAAAATGGCAACGCATGTCTCATAGTATTGTGCCCCTGCAGAAGTCAGTGAGTGCTCTCTGCTACTTCGAGTTAATAGTTTCACACCAACCTTCTTTTCCAGTGCCGCCACCTTTTTACTAATGGTGGTTTGAGTCGTGTTCATCTCTTTCCCTGTAGCAGAGAAACTGCCTGTTTCAACAACTCTGACAAAGGCTCGCATTGCACCTAATTGATCCATCTTAAATATTCCAAAAACGCATACTTGGTAGTTAATTTAGCATACTTCTAGTCACTTTTGTTTGTGGTTAAGATTCTCTCCAGCAAACGAAAGTAGTAACAAGACTGAGTTTGAATTAATTGAAAATGACGAAACTAGGGTAGGAAGAGAGGCAACATGAAAGAAGATATTTTGTTTGAAAACATTGAATTAGGTAATGGGCTGAATCTTGAAAACCGTATTGTTATGCCTCCAATGAGTCGCTCAAAAGCGAGTGATGATTTGATACCGACGGACGCTATGGCTGATTATTACGCTCGTAGAGCCGATACCGGGTTAATTATCGTTGAAGGCACGATCGTCTCGCCGATGGCGCAAGGTTACCCAAATAGTCCCGGTTTATATAATGAGGAACAGATTGAAGGCTGGAAAAAGGTAACGGACAAAGTTCATCAGAGTGGAGGCAAGATCTTTGCTCAACTTTGGCATTGTGGCCGTGTCTCGCATCCTTTTTACCTTGAAGGGAAGTTGCCGCTAGCACCTTCGGCTGTTCCTTTACAGGGTAAAGTGCCACGAGGCAAAGATTTGGAATATGGCATGCCAAGTGAAATGAGCGAAGAGGTCATTTTTTCTGTGATAGGAGAGTTTAAACAAGCCGCGGCTAACGCTCGTAAGGCTGGGTTTGACGGTGTTGAGATTCATGGTGCGAACGGTTATTTGATCGATCAATTTCTTCACTGGGAGACAAACCAACGAACTGACGCATGGGGCGGAACTCCTGAGAAAATGAGTCAATTTCTATTCAAGATTATTGAGGCTGTAAAACAAGAAGTTGAACACGTAGGCGTTCGTTTATCTCCGGTCGGGTATCTGCATTTAGAGGAAAACGAAGAAGACAAGGTGATTTCAGATTATTACTTGAAGCAGCTCAATCAGTACGAGCTCACCTATGTTCATAACGGCTCGATTGATGACAAGCCTTACCAGCATATTGATGGTTCGGTTACTCAATATATCCGAAGCTTGTATCAAGGGATCGTTATCGCGAGTGGAGGATATAGTGCAGAGAGTGCGCGTGAAATGCTTTCCAGAGGAGATGCTGATTTAGTGGCTATCGGTCGTCCATTGATTGCAAACCCAGACTATATCGAAAGAGTGAAGGCTCAACAGGAAATAAAACCGTACAGTAATGAGATGTTAGCTGAATTGGTGTAAATGTAATGAGTGGGGTTATCAGTATGAGCCGTAGTGGATATTTCAAATTCGGTTAAGCCAGAATAAAACTAAGCCCTAGTATTACGCTAGGGCTTATTGTTGTTTAACTGTTCTTAGCTTGTTCAGCCTTTACTTACTTTAAGCACCAGAGAAGCTTTTAAGCCGCCCATTGAGCTCTTACTGAGCGTTAGGCTGCCTCGGTAGCTGTGCGCCATTTCATTCACGATGTTAAGCCCTAAGCCTGTTCCTGGTGTGGTTTCATCGAGTCGAACGCCACGTTTGGTCACTTGCTCAAGCTTCTCTTCAGGAATGCCTTGGCCATCATCTTCAATCACCAACTCTATGTTGCCATCGTTGAGTTCATTTGCATGGACTCGGATAATGCTGCTCGCCCATTTGTAACTGTTCTCGAGTAGGTTGCCGACCATTTCATCAAGGTCGGTTTTCTCTACCGCCACTTCAATCTCAGAGTCTAGCTCGTTAATCATGGTGACTTCGTTGGCGGCATACACTTTATCAAACGCCATTGAGATAGCTTCAACACGCTCACAAGGTGAAGATTTCACCGATAGAATGTTCATTGCACCAGCCATGCGCGCACGGCCAAGGTGATAATCTATCTGGTTCTGAATCTGATGAATGGGTTGTTGTAACAATGTTTTGTCATCGTCTGGAAGTCGCTCTATCTCATTTTTCAAAACCGACAGCGGTGTTTTCAAAGCGTGAGATAAGTTTCCAGCGTGGTTACGCGCTCGCTCCAATAACTCTTGATAGTGGAAGAGTAGGGCATTGAGGTCAGAAACTAATGGAGAAACTTCTTTCGGGTAGTTGTCGCTTAACCCTTGTTGCTCGCCGTTTCTTAGCATCGCCAGTTCGCGTTGCATCTTGCTGAGCGGTAATAGCGACCAACTGACTTGAATACCGATCAACATCAGCACGCCAACAAACAGCAGCATTAGGATCAACCAGACTTGACCAGTCAGTTCGGTCAGTGTGGATTCTAATGGATCTTCATCGATACCAATGGTGATCGTGACAGGGTCGTTCAGTTCAGGCAGGTAGATATCTTGCTCGATGTAAATCAGCTTTTCTTTCTCTGGCCCTTTGACTGATGTGTGAATCGGCGAACGCTTGATGGTGAGGTCTTTATCCCATAGCGAGCGAGAACGAATGATCTGCTCTTGGGTAGCGGCGCGCCAATAAATACCACTGTAGGGTTGGTTGAACCTAGGATCAGACAGACGCTCTGCCATGATCAGGTTACCACTGTCATTGGTTTCGATATTGGCGGTTAACTCATCCATGGTTAAGCCAAGCTGCTGCTTCATGTCATCGACGAGGTAGTCGTTAACCAGCTTCGGAATCCCGACACCAGCCGCTAATATCATCGCACCTAGCCAAAAAGCCGCAGCAAGGAGCAAGCGGCTTTTTAGACTGATGTTTTTAAGTGTTCGTTTCTTCAGATTCATGCATTTCCAGCCTGCCTTTGCTCATCGTGACTTATCGTATTGCGATGATCAGAACAGGCTGTCCACTTAATTGATGGTTGCTCTTGGCGTGATTGATGACTGAGCTATTCAGCATTCAGTTGATAGCCAAGGCCACGAACGGTTTTGATGATCTTTGGTGCGATTTTTTTGCGAATACGACCAATGAACACCTCAACCGTGTTTGAGTCGCGATCGAAGTCTTGTTTATAGATGTGTTCAACCAGCTCTGTACGCGAGATAACCTTGTTTTGGTTATGCATGAAGTACGCGACAACTTTATATTCTAGCGCGGTTAGGCTAACCGCTTGGCCTTGCCACAATACTTTAGAACTGCGTGTGTCTAGGCTTAGATCGCCGATTTGAAGTATCGGAGCAGCACTGCCTGACGCTCGGCGCAGTTGAGCACGGATACGGGCAATGAGCTCGACCATCTCAAATGGCTTAGTTAGGTAGTCATCAGCACCTGCGTTCAAGCCCTCAACACGTTGAGTTAGCGTGTCACGAGCACTTAAGATAATCACTGGCGTGTTGATGTTTTCGTCTCGAATGCCTTTTAATACCGTTAGGCCGTCAAGCTTAGGTAAACCTAAATCGAGGACAATCGCGTCCCATTCTTCTGACGTTGCGCGGTAGAGTGCATCGATACCATCTTGAGAAAGCTCTGGAACCCAGTCGGCTCCCTCAAGTGTTTCAATAATTTGTTGGCCCAAACGAGGCTCATCTTCAACGACTAAAATTTTCATAATTGTTCTTCTTAATTCTTGTAATGACGGTTCGTCGTGCTTAACTATTCGTCGTGCTTAGTTAGTCGCCGTGTTTAATTGCGTCTTTAAAGTTGCGGCCTTTAATCATAAGCATTTCTAACGTCTCAGCGTTGTATTCGACTTTGATGATGTTGTTTTGGTAATTGATTTTTAGTTCATACACCCAAATGTCGTCATCTTCTTCTAGTTCGACTTTAATGATTCTGCCATGAAGATCGTTTTCAACCGCTGCATACATTTCTGAGAAAGGGCGAATGTAGCCTTCTCGTACGGCTTCGTAGACTTCGTCTTGGTCTTCTTCAAATTCGATGCTGGTTCCTGCTTTGTGAACGTCCTGCACTAATTCATGACCATTATGATGTGAGTCAGCCCATGCGTCAGCAGAAACAAATAAGCCTAAGCTTATAGAAAACAAAGAAATCATAGCTTTACTAAACATAGCGAATCCTAGAGAAGGTTGATAGCGTTCAGTATAAAAAAGTAATTCTGAACAGAAAGTGAACCTGATTAATAATGAGAATTTGATACCGAAAAACTTAACGCTCAAATGGCGAAGGCCTTAATACATAACACTAACCGCCGAGTGTTAAGAACGTAAGACTTACCTTAATTCTTAACCTTAACGCTGCTGTAGTTCGTCTTCGAATATCTTGTCTCTCATTTTCCAAAAGCGTCCGACCTTACGTGCAATCACGAATTGAGGTGGGCGGAATCTGTGTTGGTGAGCAACCACTTTCGTCGGTGAGGCTTCTTCAAAAGGGCGATGTCTGTCTGCAAGGTGAGGGCGAACAAACTGGTCTTTGAAGTTTTGCTTCTGCTTTTTGGTGGTTAATGACCAAAACTCATGCACTTGCGCTTGGTTTTCACCACGATAGGTGACCTTAAGTTGCGATTTCCCCTTCTCGTCTTTAAGCACGTTGAGGTCCATTTCTAAACATTCAAATACCAAGGCATCTTTTAGATTCAGTGCTTCTTTTAGTTTTTTGTCTGGGTCAACTAAGGTGGCATCGCACTCATGGCAAATGCGTGCGGCAATGTCGTTGTCCGCACCACATTCACCGCAATATTTCGCTCGGAAGCGATAATTACAGTGTTCGCGTTCGCCCGTGTCTTCATCGGTAAAGTAGCCTTGGCATTTACGACCAAAGTGCTCAAGTAAGAAGCCATTGCTGTCTAGCTTACCCCAAAAGTTATTGTTGAAGCCGCACGCCGGGCAAGGGATGGTGATGATTTCACTGTCTGAATCGGGTTTAGGGTCGCCGACCTCAGGTTGGTAAAGGTCGTAACTGTTGCCCGCATAGTCGAGCACCAAACACTCTTTCTTACCCGGCGATAGGCGTAAGCCACGGCCAACGATTTGTTGATACAAACTGATGGACTCTGTTGGGCGCAAAATCGCGATTAAATCGACGTGTGGCGCATCAAAACCTGTGGTTAAAACCGATACGTTAACCAAGAACTTGATTTTACGCTCTTTGAAGTCGCTGATAATTTGGTCACGTTCGAGAGTTGGTGTATCACCAATCACAATTGAAGCTTCACCTGCTGGCAATAAGCCGAGGATCTCTTGCGCGTGTCGAACAGTGGCAGCGAATACCATGATGCCGAGTTTGTCTTGGGCTAGATGAATAATCTGGTCGACAATTTGCGGGGTTGCGCGTTTCGATTGCTCGATAACCATGTCGAGTTCTGCTTCTTTGTAGCGACCGGTGCTCGCTGGCTTTAACTGCGAAAAGTCATAGCTCAGTACAGGAGCATCGATCATGCGTGCAGGAGTTAAGAAGCCTTCGTCGAGCAGATAACGAATCGGCAGCTCAAAAATACAGTCGCGGAAGAAGCGTGGCTCATCTGAACGCACTTGACCGCGAGTGTGGTATTGATAAATCCAACCCATCCCAAGACGATATGGGGTCGCTGTTAATCCAAGCACCTTGATGCCCGAATTATTCTCGCGTAAGTGAGTGATGACTTTCTGATAGCTACTGGTCTTTTCATCGGGAACACGGTGGCATTCGTCGATAACCAACAGCGAAAACTGGTTAGAGAATGAATCGAGATTTCGCACCACAGATTGCACCGAAGCAAACACGACTTGTTGGTCGGTTTCTTTGCGTCCTAAACCCGCAGAGAAAATCGAGCCTTTCAGCCCGTAACCTTCATACTTTTCATGGTTCTGTTCAACCAACTCTTTTACGTGAGCAAGTACCAACACTCGACCTTTCGCAAGCCTTGCTAATTCTGCAATCACAAGGCTTTTTCCTGCACCTGTTGGAAGCACAAGCACAGCCGGAGTTTGGTGTTTTCTGAAGTAATGAATCACTGATTTTACAGAATCAGCTTGGTACGGGCGGAGTGTATACATATCGCGTCTTGTAGGGTAGAAAACAAATAGTGTGAAATAGCTCAACTAATTGAGCAAAGGTGACTATAATACCCGACTTAGATTAGTTGAGGTATTCATGCGTTTAGATAAATTTCTGTGCGATGCATTAGGCGTCACTCGAAGAGAAGCAACACACTTATTAAAATCCAAGGCAGTGACAGTAAATGATGTCATTCAAAAAAGCGGTTCACTCAAGGTAACTGAAGAGTGCGTTGTGGAATGGCAAGGCAATGAACTGAATGTTCACGGCCCACGTTACATCATGCTTTATAAGCCAGAAGGCTTTGTTTGTTCGCATGAAGATGGCGCAAATCGTATCGCGTTTGAATTACTTGATGAAATCAAAATGGACAAGCTGCACTTTGCTGGCCGTCTAGATATTGATACAACAGGTCTTGTGTTGATTACCGACGATGGTAAGTGGTCTCACCGTATCACTTCGCCAAAGCACAAGTGCGAGAAGACGTACCGTGTGTGGTTGGTTGAACCTGTTGAAGACGATTACGTTGAAAAATTCAAAGAGGGCATCCAGCTTAAGAGCGAAGATGGCCTAACACTTCCTGCACACCTAGAAGTTCGAGCAGAGCGTGAAGTGCTGCTAACGATTCACGAAGGCAAATACCACCAAGTTAAACGTATGTTTGCTGCACTTGGTAACAAGGTAGAAGCACTACACCGTGAACGTATTGGCGAAATTGAGATGGACGAATCTTTAGAGTTAGGTGAATACCGTTACCTAACGCAAGAAGAAGTCGATTCAATCTGGAAGTAGTCCTTAGCTAGAAGTTGCTCTTAACAAGAAATTGTTCTTAGCAAGAAACAACTTTTGCTGGAAATAACCCTTTCGTTGTAAAGCCGACCATGGATAGCGTCGGCTGATGATGTTGACTGGTACTAGGAAAGTCTCAGCCAATCTTTGACTCGCGTACTCACGCTAGTCCCTAGCTCTATCAGTTGAACATTCGGAGAACCATGCAAACATCGACCTCACAGAGCCCAAGCTCCCAACCAGAAACCCCTCAATTAGGCTTAGTGCTGTTTTTGATTCTAGGCGCGATTGGTGCACTTACTCCGCTAGCCATTGATATGTATCTGCCAGCGATGCCGACCATTGCTAAAGATCTTGGTGTGACGGCGGGTGAAGTACAAATCACGCTAACAGCTTATACCGCAGGTTTCGCGTTGGGGCAGTTGCTGCATGGCCCGTTGGCGGATAGCTATGGTCGCAAGCCTGTACTGCTTATTGGTGTGTTCTTGTTTGCTATCGCTTCGATGGTGAGTGCGACAACACACGGTATTGAAGCGCTGACTTACATCCGTACCGCTCAAGGTTTTGCAGGTGCTGCGGCGGCCGTTATCATCCAAGCGGTGGTAAGAGACATGTTCGATCGTGAAGATTTCGCAAGAACCATGTCTTTCGTTACTTTGGTGATGACAGTTGCGCCATTGGTTGCTCCGATGATTGGCGGCTACTTAGCGTTGTGGTTCGGTTGGCGCTCAATTTTCTGGGTTTTGGCTATCTTTGCGGTGATCGTGATTCTAGCGGTATCGATGAAGATCCCAGAAACGCTACCTGCAGAAAACCGACAACCACTGCGCTTTAAAACAACGATTCGTAACTACGCTCGACTGTGTAAGAACCCAACAGCGATGGGCCTGATTTTCTCTGGTGCATTCTCTTTTTCAGGGATGTTTGCGTTCTTAACGGCAGGTTCATTCGTTTACATCGATATCTATGGCGTTCGCCCTGATCTGTTTGGCTACCTGTTCGGCTTGAATATTGTTGCTATGATCTTGATGACGAGCATCAATGGCCGAATCGTTAAGAAAGTGGGCTCTCACGCTATGCTTAGAGTCGGCTTAACCATTCAACTGTTTGCGGGCTTAGGCCTGTTAGTTGGTTGGATGTTAGATATCGGTTTGTGGGGTATTGTGCCATTCGTGATGCTGTTTATCGGCACACTGTCTACCATTGGTAGTAACTCAATGGCGCTGCTTTTAAGCGGATACCCGAATATGGCCGGCACAGCTTCTTCGCTTGCGGGCACGTTAAGATTTGGTACTGGTTCTGTAGTGGGGGCAATTGTTGCCATGCTACCGAGTGACACTGCAGGGCCAATGGCTATGATGATGGCAGCATGTGCAATACTGTCAGCATTACTATATTGGACATTAGGAAAGAAGGCATAATGTCAAAATACTATATTGAAATTCAGAAGTTAGTGAACGATGCGTTGGGCGAGTTGTATGCTCTACATAAGTCTGGTAAAGCGATCGACGCACCTATCGCGAACAACCTTTATCTTGTTCGTTGGGTAACAAAAGCGATTAAATCTCAAGCTTATGATCGCGTGATTGTGCCTGACTTAGTTCGCTGGCAGAAACAGGGTCGCTCAAAAGGCAACAACTCTGATTTAACTTTTACCTTTAAACGCATTTCTGCGTTTTACGGACGTTTTTTCCCTGAAGGCGAAGAGCCTAAAGCGCTAAAAGACAGTGATGTTGAAGCGTTCATGGACAAAATGTACGAGATGGGTTGGAGCGTATCGAGTGAAGACGAGCTAACGACTGGCGGCAAGATTCAATTCTTCACCGATGGCGAGCACTCTTTTGCTTTGTGTGGCAAACAGTGTGACGACTCTTTCGACGGTGAGTTGATGGTTAAGCCAATGAACTGGTTTGTTCGTGGTAACCACGCTGAGTTCATCCAAGCGGCGATGGAAGCGGGTTTCATGCTTCACAAAGTAACGGACTATAAGTCTGCAGTGAAGTATCACGGTGAATACATCGTTTACCCTGCTAACCAAGGCAACCAACTGGCTGAGATCCCGATTAGCGTTATCGGCTAATAGCGGATTCGAGATACGAAGAGCGGAATTATCCGCTCTTTTTTGCCTCTCATAGCGCGTGTCGCTAATTTGCTGTTAAGTCTTTTCGCATCCCGTTACTCGAATCCCGCATCTGCTTTTAATCTTTTCTCATCTCGACACTCGAATCCCGCATCCGCTTTTAATCTTTCCGCATCCTGTCACCCGAATCTCGCATCTGCTTTTAGTCTTTTCGCATCTTGTTACTCGAATCCCGCATCTGCTTTTAATCTTTTCGCATCTCGACACTCGAATCTCGTATCTGCTTTTAATCCTGTTCTTTAGCTTGCTTCTCAATCGCCTTTACCATGCCTTTAAAGATAAACAGGTGAGCTGGCATCATCGCAAACCAATACAGTAACCCTAGAAACCCCTTTGGATGCCACCAAGCCGAGATATTCAGCTCGCGAGAGTCACCGTGGTCAGAGACGGTAATCTCGAGTCGCCCTAAACCGGGGCCTTTCATACCGAAAAGCAGAGATAAAAACTGGTTTTCTTCACAACGAATGACTTTCCACGAATCGATTTTGTCACCGACTTTTAGATTGGGTCCTTCTGGCATTTGTCGAACTGGTACACCGCCACCGAAAAGAACATCCAACCATTCGCGTGTGCGCCATAAAGCGTTGGCGAAGAAGTAACCTTGCTTCGGGCTTCCGATTTGTTGAGCCACGTGCCAGAGCGATTCAAGTGAAGCGCTTGAAGTGATACTTGCGCCTGTTTTCTTCGGGTAATAACCGTATCCCGCTTGCCAGCGTTTGAATGCGGTTTTATCAAAGCCCCACACATTGCTTTTGACAAAGTTTCCTTCAGCGTGAATGGCTTGTTCAACCATGCTCTCAAACGAGACGAGCTTCTGAGGGTACTTTTCTCTGATGGTGGTCGAACTGGCGATGAAGTCGTGCTTTAAGCCTGCAAGCAGTGCTCTGCCTATGTTGGACGGTACAGAAGTCACCACGCCTAACCAATATGAAGCAATCTTTGGTGTCAGTAGCGATGTCGCCCACAGCCTGAGTGGACGATCGGCAGTTTTGGCAATATGAGCAAACTGGTTTCGGTAAGAGACAATATCCGGCCCACCAACCTCAAAGGTTTGGCTTTCGTTTGGCGTGTCTTGTGCAAGTTTCAGTAGGTAGTGGTTTAGGTTCTGCAAGGCAATTGGGTTGGCTTTAGAGTCAACCCACTTTGGCGCAATCATGATAGGTAAGTTGTACACGAAATCTCGCATGATCTCGAATGCCGCAGATCCTGGGCCAATGATCACGCCCGCTTGAAGCTCGGTAACTGGAACGGGTCCTTTACGAAGCAGTTCGCCGGTTTTCTTTCTCGCTTGAAGGTGCTCCGAATCACCTGTCTGAGGCTGTAAAGAGCTCAGGTAGATGACGTGTTGATTCTTTGGACCAAGAGCAGAAACAAAGTTACGGGCTAAGTTCAGCTCATAATCGATAAAGTCGTGGCCTTCTGCCATGCCATGGACGAGAAAGAAGATAAGATCAAAGTCGGGGACTAAGGCTTGTGTCGCAGCTTGATCGGCCAGATCAAGATACTCAAGTGATAAGTTTTCGTGAGGCTCGGTTCGTGCCTTTAAATAGTCGATATGCCTTGCTGCTGCCGTGACTTGATATCCTTGCTCAAGCAGGAGAGGGAGGAGTTGCGAACCAACATATCCAGAAGCGCCTAAAACCAGTACTTTCTTCATTGTTACTCCATTTATATCTGTGGTTAAAAACCGAACATTGATATAATAGCGCGATATTTATCTTTATTCATCAATACGTTCCGTTTAGGTCTCTCTCTATGTTGCTCTCTTCAATTATTCATCACACACGAGGTGATTTTGTTCGCAGGCTTATTGCGATTGCACTGCCTATCACCTTGCAGAGCATTATGTTTTCAAGCCGAGGCTTGGTGGATGTGTTGATGTTGGGCCAACTTGGCGAAGCAGACATTGCAGCTGTGGGTGTGGCGAGCCGAGCGATGTTCGTGACGACTATTATGCTGGTGGGTGTTACCACGGGCGGTGCTCTTCTGACTGCTCAATATTGGGGCGCGGGTAACAGACAAGGTGTGAGAGAAAGTACCGCGCTGACATGGCTAGTTTCGACACTGTTTGCGTTACTGACCATTGCGTTTTTTGTTTCATTTCCTGCACAAATCATGGGCGTGACGACCGACTCTCAAGAGGTCATCAACTTAGGCGTTGAATACATCGTAATTACCTCTTTTAGCATGCTAGCGGTATCGTGCGTCAGCAGTATGGCTGTAGGTTTGAGAGCGATGCATAAACCTGGGCTAAGTACCTTCTTTAGCGGTATCGGCATCCTGTCTAATGTGTTCTTAAACTGGGTGCTGATCTTCGGTAACTTAGGCTTTCCTGCGCTTGGAATCAAAGGTGCGGCGATTGCGACGGTACTGAGTGGTGCGATTGAAGTCGCGACTTTGTTTGGTTATCTCTATTTCTCTAAGCATTTATTAGCTTTTAAGTTCTGCGATATTAAAGCAGCAGCTTCGATCGATAAAGTGATTCGCTTCTTGAAGCTGTCTCTGCCGACCACGTTTAATTTCTTAGCATGGGCAGGTGGCTTGTTTGCTTATCACGCGATCATGGGGCAATCGGGCGTTCAGGGGCTGGCTGCGCTTTCAGTAATGACGCCGGTTGAATCTATCTCATTGAGTTTATTGATTGGTCTATCGAATGCGGCAGCGGTTCTAGTGGGTAACCAGCTTGGCGCGAAAAATAATGAAGCGGTTTACTATCAAGCACTTGGCTTAACAATTCTGTGTTTCTTAACCAGTATCGTTGTGGCCGTTTTTCTCTATTTCGTTCAAACGCCAATACTCAATGCCTTCAGCGCATTGACGGAAGAAACCAGAGCCCTCTCAGAGAAATTCATTCTGATACTCAGTGTGGGTATTGTCATTCGCTCGGTGCCATTGACTGTGATCGTTGGGGTGTTGAGAGCGGGTGGTGATGTGAAGTTCTGCCTCTATCAAGATTTGATTGCTCAGTGGGTGATCGGTATACCATTGGCAGCCATCGCGGCTATTTATTTAAAGTTCCCACCGGAGTGGGTATATCTGCTTTTCCTAACGGAAGAAGTTCTCAAGTGGGGCGGGTCGCTCTATCGCATGAAAACAAGAAAATGGATTAAAAACTTGATAGGAAGTTGAAGTAGGGCGCACCAATCGCATCACTTTATCGTTGGCGTGTGATCTATCTTTCAAAATACTTCCTCCTAACAGGGAATTAGTGTAGATTCTCCTTCCAAATTCTAACTAATGCGAGCTGTTTAATGTTAAAGCTGTCAGACCTATGTAAAGGCTATGTCGATGGGGGGGAGTTTCACCCTGTTTTGCAAGGTGCTGAATTAACATTAAACCAAGGTGACCAGCTGGCATTAATGGGAGAAAGCGGTTCAGGTAAAAGTACGTTACTGAATCTTATCGCGGGCTTAGACCTAGCGGATTCAGGTGAAATTGCTTTCCCTCACTTCAATATGCACGACTCAACCGAGCGTGATCGTACCGCTTATCGCAGAAACAACATTGGCCATATTTTTCAGCAGTTCAACTTACTGCCAACGCTAAATATTGCCGATAACATCCGCTTTTGCCGTCAGTTAAAAGGCTTGCCTGAAGACAAAGGTCTCTGGAGGCAGATTCTCTCTGCTTTAGACCTTATGCCTTTACTTGGCCGTTACCCTGAAGAAGCGTCTGGTGGCCAACAACAACGTGCGGCAATAGCGCGTGCGCTGTATATGGAACCAAAAATCTTGTTGGCCGATGAGCCGACCGGAAGTTTAGATGAGCGTAATGCAGAAGCGGTAATGCGTTTGCTGACCTCTTTGGCTCGTCAATTAGAATGTACGTTGCTGTTGGTAACGCACAGTGAAAAAGTAGCTCTGCATATGGATGGCAGGATCCGTCTACAAGGAGGGCAACTGCATGTTATGGCCCGTAGTTAAGGCGCTACTCGGTCACTATCGACGTTACCCACTGCAGATTATTTTGGTATGGCTTGGTTTAACCCTCGGCGTATCACTTTTGGTTGGTGTTACTGCTATCAACCAACACGCCAAGCAAAGCTACGCGCATGGCGAAAAACTCTTTTCGAATCCTCTCCCTTACCGTATTCGACCAAAACACAACGCCAATAAAATCCCGCAAGGCTTTTATATCCACCTTCGCCGTGAAGGCTTTCAACAGTGTTCTCCTCTTGATCACCATCGTATCACTGATGAAAATGGCGCAAACTTCATGCTTGTCGGCATAGACCCTGTTTCTATGCTTCAGCTACAACCTGGTATTGCGTTAAAAGATCTCACCGCTTTGAATCTCATGAAGCCACCATATCCAATTCTTGTCAGTGATGATCTTGCTGAACACATGGAATGGCACAACGGTGATTACATCCCTTTGATGGATGGTTCTGAGCTTGGCCCTGTGGTTGTTGATCAAAATAACCTGATTAATGGTACAAGGCTGATTGCGGATATATCCTTGCTTAGGATGCTTAAACGCAGTGCGGGGCTTTCTGTAATTGCGTGTTCAGACATGTCCACTGAGAAGTTTGAACGTCTCAAAAACATGCTACCTAATGGTTTGACGATCTCTCGTAGCTCTAAGGCAGAGCTTGAGTCGCTAACCAGTGCGTTCCACTTAAACCTAAAAGCGATGGGTATGCTGTCGTTTGTGGTTGGCTTATTCATTTTCTATCAAGCGATGTCGTTGTCATTTATTCAGCGCCAACCGTTAGTCGGAATCTTAAGACAAACAGGTGTATCTGGCTGGCAGCTGGCTAAAGCGCTGTGCTTAGAATTGCTGATATTGGTCGTACTGAGCTGGATCTGCGGTAATGTATTTGGGGTCATGTTAGCCAACCAATTATTACCAGCGGTATCTTCAAGCTTAGGCGACTTATACGACGCCAACGTTGGCTTAACGATCGACTGGAATTGGCGATGGAGCGGCTACAGCTTATTGATGGCGTTACTTGGTGCGTTCTTAGCGTGTGCTTGGCCATTGGTGCGTTTGCTTAGATCACAACCGATTCGTTTGACTTCTCGCTTATCTTTGATGCGCTTTGCGGGTACTGAGTTTACTTGGCAAGCATTGATTGGCTGTGGTTTCTTGGTTGCCGCTGTCGCTGTGTATCAAGCCCCTCAGACTCAAGAAACGGGTTTTGCGATTATCGCGCTAATGCTGATCAGTGTGGCTCTATTTACCCCGTTTTTGATGTGGAAGTTATTTAACGGCCTCTCTTATTCATTGCGCTGGGTTCGTGCTCGCTGGTTCTTTGCTGATGCAGCGTCAAGTATGAGTTACCGTGGCGTAGCGACCATGGCCTTTATGTTGGCCTTAACAGCCAATATTGGTGTAGAAACCATGGTGGGCAGCTTTAGAGATACCACTGATAAATGGCTAACGCAGCGTTTGGCTGCCGATCTTTATATCTACCCAACCAACAATGCCGCTGCTCGTATGAGTAATTGGTTATCTGACCAACCTGAAGTGGATTCGGTTTGGTGGCGTTGGGAGAAAGATGTTGCGTCTCCAGTTGGTAGCATTCAGGTGGTCAGTACAGGTCCTTCTGAAGGTGAGCTAGAAGCGCTGACAATTAAATTAGGTATTCCGAATTACTGGTATCACTTGCATCACTCTAAAGGTGTGTTGATCAGTGAATCGATGTCTCTCAAGCTGGGGATTCGCCCTGGCGATTACATCGACCTCTATGACAGTCTCGGCTCTGGTTGGCAGGTTGTCGGTGTTTATTACGATTATGGTAACCCTTACCATCAAGTCATGATGTCGCATCGAAACTGGCTGTATGGGTTTGCAGGGCGGGGTAATGTCGGACTTGGCGTAATACTCAAAGACGATGTGAATTCATTAGGGCTTCGCAGTCGATTGGAAAGCGTATTTAGACTTGGTTCTGAGCGTGTGTTCGATAACAACAATATTCACAGTCAAGCAATGCGGGTGTTCGATAGGACGTTCGCGATTGCAGATACACTAGGGAACATCACCTTGGTTATCGCCGTCTTCGGTATCTTCTTCGCGACGGTTGCGGGAGAAGTGTCTCGCCAAAGGCATATTTCCTTGCAGCGCTGTTTGGGTGTCTCGGCGAAAGAGCTGATCCTGACAGGTAGTTTGCAGTTGTTTGTGTTTGGGCTTATTTCCTCCTTAATTGCGATTCCGCTCGGATTGGCGTTAGCGAGCCTAATTGTTGATATCGTGATAAAGCAGTCTTTTGGGTGGTCACTCGAGTTACAAGTGATTCCTTGGGACTATTTGCAGACATTTGCATGGGCCATGGCAGCATTGATGCTAGCTGGTGCTTTACCAGTGATGAGAATGATTCGGAACACTCCGATGAAGTCACTGAGGGATGCGCTTTAGTATGTTTTTACGGA
Organism: Vibrio sp. 1CM8B; assembly: GCF_023161685.1. NCBI lineage: Bacteria > Pseudomonadati > Pseudomonadota > Gammaproteobacteria > Vibrionales > Vibrionaceae > Vibrio > Vibrio sp. 1CM8B. The sequence goes on along the minus strand of NZ_JALNTU010000005.1, from coordinate 355,897 downwards.
ATACTTCAACTAAGTTAAGACAACGAATTCTGTCTTCTCTGCTATTAATCAGTTTCTTCGGCATCTTTTTAAGTGTTTGGGGTTATTACTCCTATTTCATCGATCCTGGTGAAAAGGGCGTGAATGAAGTTAACTCAATATTGGTCAATGAACACTTCAATGTGTTCGAACCTGTTTTGCCAGACCGTAATGTTTCGCTACCACAAGATTTTAAGTTCCACCCAGAGTTTCAGCACGAGTGGTGGCATTACTTTGCATCTTTGAAAGGTGATGATGGTAAAGACTATTCGGTCCAGTGGAGCTTTTTCCGTATCGCAACGGACGAACGTGAAACACCAGGGTGGCAAAGCCCTCAAGTCTATATCTCAAATGTAGTGGTCTCTTCTAAGTCCAAAGTATGGAAAGAACAGCGCATGGCTCGTGGCGGCATTGGCCAAGCGGGAATGACTAATCGTCCATTCAGGCTTTGGATTGATAACTGGAACTGGCGTGCACTCGGCAACACCCCATTCCCAGGACGCCTTCAAGTGCAAACAGACACGTTTGGACTTGAACTCGACACCATTGCAAAAGGGCCCTATGTGCTCAACGGCGATAACGGTTATCAGAAAAAGCACGACTTATTACCTGTCGCGTCTTATAACTTCAGCGCTCCATTTTTATCGTTGAGTGGTGTGTTGAACCTAGACGGCGTTACCAAGGAAGTGGAAGGCACAGCGTGGGTACATAAAGAGTGGGGCAGTGGCTTACTTGGAGTGGGCCAACAAGGTTGGGATTGGTTTGTATTTAACCTCGATGACGGCACTGCGCTGAGCATTAACCGTTATCGTCATAACCAACAACTGCCTTACGTATTCGGTACATTAGCAACACGCTCAGGCAAAGTTTACCATTTAACGGAATCCGATATTTCCATTCAACCATTGCAAAATACAACGTTGATGAATGGAAGACGGATGCCTTTGCAGTGGATCATTAACGTCCCTAAGCATGATATCAACCTCACAACGCGTATTATACGCAGGGATATGTGGCTTCCTTTTGTCATACCATATTGGGAAGGGCCGATTAAGGCGAGCGGCAGCCATGAAGCGACAGGCTTTATGCAGTTAACTGGCTACTAAAAAACACCTAAGGCTATCATTTGATAGCCTTTTTTTATGCCTGCGACTTTTAGCCCCCCCAATGAATTGTGCATACAGGTTCTATGATCTCATCTATACTTAATTCATGGAGCATAACAACATTATGGAATATACGACGTATTGTTTAGTATTTGTAGGAAAAACCGAAGTTAAACATCTGAAGAAGTGATTATCTATCAATTAAACTTGGATATAAACTCGTGGTTATTCTTTGTTATTCGTTTATTTAAATAATAAATATAAGGGCGAAATCATGACCGACGTCATCCGTGACTTCTTTAAAATGGAATCTGCTGGCGGCATCATACTAGTCATCGCTGCGGCGATCGCAATGTTTGTAGCAAACTCACCACTGAACGAAATGTACCAAGGTGTACTACATAGTTACGTTCTTGGTATGTCTGTGTCTCACTGGATTAACGATGGCTTAATGGCTGTCTTCTTCCTTCTAATCGGCTTAGAAGTTAAGCGCGAACTTTTAGAAGGCGCATTAAAGTCCAAAGAGACAGCAATCTTCCCAGCTATCGCAGCTGTGGGTGGTATGCTAGCTCCTGCACTTATTTACGTGCTATTTAACTCAAGTAACCCTGAAGCGCTTCAAGGTTGGGCTATCCCAGCTGCGACTGATATCGCATTCGCATTGGGTATCATGGCTCTTCTTGGTAACCGTGTACCGGTAAGCTTGAAGGTATTCCTGCTAGCACTGGCAATTATCGATGACCTAGGTGTTGTTGTTATCATTGCTCTGTTCTACTCAGGCGACCTATCAACGCTTGCACTTACAGTTGGCTTCATCGCGACTGGTGTGTTGTTCATGCTAAACAACAAGCATGTGACTAAGCTGAGCGTTTATCTCATTGTTGGTGCAATTCTGTGGTTCGCAGTATTGAAGTCTGGTGTTCACGCAACATTAGCAGGTGTAGTAATCGGTTTTGCTATCCCACTGAAAGGCAATAAAGGGGAGCGTTCTCCGCTGAAACACCTAGAGCATGCTCTGCACCCATACGTCGCTTTTGCAATTTTGCCAATCTTCGCATTTGCAAACGCAGGTATCTCACTAGAAGGCATCTCAATTTCAAACCTTACAGGTATGCTACCGCTTGGTATTGCTATGGGTCTATTGGTTGGTAAGCCACTGGGTATCTTCCTATTCAGCTGGGGTGCTGTGAAAACCGGCGTAGCTAAGCTTCCTGAAGGTGTGAACTTCATGAACATCTTCGCGGTATCTGTGTTGTGTGGTATTGGCTTTACGATGTCTATTTTTATCTCGTCATTGGCATTTGGTCCAACGAACGCAGATTTTGATACGCTTGCTCGATTAGGTATCCTGATGGGCTCAACGACGGCAGCTATCTTAGGTTACTTCCTGCTAAGTATTTCTCTACCGAAAACTAAGCATCAAGAAGTAAAACTATAATCGGTAGTAGGCTCGCTTAATAGGGAGCCTACTCACTGAGTAACAAGTCAACTTCTGAGTAGCAAGAAGAGTCACAGAGTCTCCCTCGACTCATGTGACGACAAAGAACAAAAAAGCCGTGATGGGCAACCCTATCACGGCTTTACTGATCTTATAACTAAGCTGCTGTTTTTCGACACTCGCTCTACGTCACACCTAGAACCACAGTGACAATGTCACGCTATTTTTCAAGCGTGGTAAATATGGTCCACTCCTCGACGATTTGTTCACTTAACCCTACCACAGTCGCTGTTACCTTACGGTTCAATGCGTGTGAAGTAGGGTCGTCGCCATCGCTTTCTAGGCGCTCTTCACCATAGCCGACAATTCGCACTCGCTCTGGTTCGATACCATTCGACAGTAACTCGTCTTGAACATTGTTTGCTCGTCTCTTTGATAGGTCTAAGTTGTACTCGTTAGAACCCACTTTACTCGCGTAGCCTTGTATTTCAATCGAGGCACTTTTGTAGGTTTCAAGAAACTCTGCCATCGTGCTGATCTGGTCTGAGAAGATCGGGTTCACTTCAAATGAGTCATGAGCAAAGAGTATTTTTAGCTGTCTGACTTCTTCCGCACGAATCGTTTCTCCACAACCATCATTGTCGACTTGTGATGTCTCAGGCGTACCTGGACAGATATCACGAGCGTTCACCACACCATCTCTATCATCGTCTTGCAGGTCTGCAATCTGTTCTGCTTCAGGTGTCTCGATATAGGCCTCTTCCTGCTGGTTTGAACAGGCAAATAAAGTCATCGTTAACACGGGAAGTAATAAGTAAGGTATTTTCATCATTAATACTCCACGGGCGTAGTCCACTCTTCTGGAATGTCGACCAGTAGAGCGTTCAATAAAGAACCTGTAGCGTTCATCACACGGTACTTAGCGTACTGCTCTGAATAGTGGGCATCTAGGTAATCTTTACGGGCTTCAAATAGTTCGTTCTCAGTGTTGAGTAAGTCAAGCAAAGTACGTTTGCCTATTCGGTATTGTTTTTCATATGCGATAACAGTTTCCGAAGCTGAGTCAACATGGTCGGATAGAAAGTTCTTTTGTTGTAACGTTAGATCCAATGCACTCCACGAGAGGCGAAGACCTTCTTCCACCTGACGATAAGCTCGATCTCTCAGATCTTTTGCTTTGTTCAGTTGGTATGCCGCAGCTTCTGAATTAGCACTGTCTGTTCCGCCGTTGTACAAGTTATATCTCATGCGAAGCATCGCGAGGGTCTCTTGACTAGAGCCTTCATCGCCACCTGCATCATCACGCCATGACTGAGATGCTTCAATAGAGAAGGTAGGGTAGTTCACGCCCTTTGACTGTTTGTATTGGAAGTGGGCTGAATCGACATCTGCGTTTGCAACTTTGATCACTGGGTGTTGGTCTAATGCATCAACAATGGCGTCCGTTAACGACAAAGGAATTTGAGAAATATCGGCTCTTGGGTAAATCAAGCCTAAAGGTTCTTGACCAACCACTCGTCTAAATTGGGTGTGTGTATCGATCAAATTATTCTGTGCGGCCAATAAGTTACCGTGAGCTTTTGCTATCCTAGCTTCAACTTGCGACACATCCGCAGTTGAACCTATTCCGGAGTTAGCCCGTTTCTTAATGTCTTTATAGATTTTTTTGTGTATTGAAAGGTTACTTTCAGACAGTGCCAGCACTTCAGTGGCCTTCACTGCATCTAGATAGATTTGGGTCACCTCCAAGGCTTTGTCTTCGGCGTCTGCGATCAATTGCAAGCGAACCGACTCAGCTTCTGCGGCGGTACGATCAATGTCGTACAGAGTCGCGGAACCATCCCACAGCAATTGAGTGAGGGAAATCGTCGCTTCCTTTCTTGTTAGATCGGTATCGGGACCGTTGTTTGGTGCAGGGTTTATACCTTCGTAACCAATACCGGCGTCAAGGTCGATACTTGGCTTGTATGCTCCTCCTGAGGCATCGTTACGTTTTCGCACGCTCACATATTCGTTGAAGATGCTTTTTATCTCTGGATTCGTTGCCAAGGTAATAGCAACAGACTGTTCCAGAGTCTGAGCGGCGAGTGGTGTTGCAGCAACTAAGCAGCATAAGATGGATAATTTAAACAATTTCAAAGTAGCTCTCCTTCTACTTTCAATGTCTCATCCGTTTCCCAACCTACGTTTATCGCTGAATTGAGAGAAGGGTATTAAACGAAGCTTAGGACATTTGCAAAAAAATGCGAAGTTTGTAGGTTTTTTTTTGAATGTAAGTCGCTATTGCTATTGACTAATTTAAAAAGCACCAGATTTACCAACTTTTAGTGAGTTGATTATCAATAGCGCCACTACTAGATTTATTGTAGGAAATAGCCACAGCGCAGGGTGGGATTGGTTCCGCGTTTGGCGTGTTCTGGGCAGAAGTGGGAATATGGATATGGGAAATATCAACCTAAGTATACTAGGCCTTGTTAGCGGGAGTGTAGTACTCGACGCTCAAGGGCAAGTTAGACGTTTGTCTCCGGGCGAACAACCAGCTGCTAGTGACGTAATTATCAGTTTTGGGACTAGTGAAGAGAGCGTGCCAAGCGTATCTGCACGTTTTGTAGATAACCAAGGCCAACAAAATGCACTAGATACTGATGATGCGATCGCTCAAGTTCAGCGTGCTATTGAAGAAGGATTTGATCCAACGGAATTAGGAGATGAGTTTGATACTGCAGCTGGTGAGCAAGGCTCTAGTTTGACCAACAGCGGTAGGATTGAACGTACCGGCGCCGAAACTCAAGCTGCCACAAATTTTGAAACTGATGGGTTTGAGTCTCAAGGTTTGTCCGAAACTCAAAGTCTTGCTCTTTTTGATATCATCGCTTTTGCGCTTATTTCAGGTGAAACTAATGTTATTGAGTTTGAGCAGGATGAACCTATTGAAACTGGGGGAGCTTTAACGAGTGAAGACCCAGACGTTACCTTTATTGTTAAAGAGGTCGCTGGGGATAATGATCTCGGTACTTTTGTTATAAACGACGATGGTACTTGGACCTTCGTGGCCAACAGTCCTTATGATGAGCTTGCGGATGGTGAGCAAATTCAAGATTCGACGACAGTACAAACCTCCGATGGAGGCGAACAAGTCATTACAGTAACGATAATTGGTACTGATGATGCGGCTGTGGCTACTGATGACTCGGGCAGTGTGACTGAGGACATTGATGTAGATGAAATCACCAATCAATTAGTGACGTCTGGTCAGATTGTGATTACAGATGTAGACAGCGACACTCCTACCTTTTTAGCTGACGGTGAGTTTAACCTCGTAGGTTCAACAAACGAATCACAGCTAGGTGTATTGAGCATCGACCCTGATGGTGCTTGGACTTACGTAGTTAACAACGATGACGTTCAGTACTTGGATGACGATGAGTTCGTTACTGAAGTTTATACTGTGACAGCAAGTGACGGTACTACGAGTGAGGTGATCATCACTATTAACGGTGCCGATGACCCATCTGATATAACCGTAGGTGAAGGTGATTCAGATACTGGTGAAGTGACTGAAGATGTGGATGTAGACCTAGAGAGCAACAACTTAATTACTTCTGGGACACTAACGATCACCGATGTCGACGATAACGATGTCGCTGCTTTTCAACCAAACGGTGTGTTTAATCCTGAAGGATCAACCAATGATACCGCGTTGGGTATGTTGACCATTACCGACGATGGTGAATGGACGTACGTTGTAGATAACGATGAAGTGCAATATCTTGATGACGATGAGTTCGTTACCGAGGTTTATACAGTTACTGCGATTGACGGAACCACAAGTGAAGTGACCATCACCATCAACGGTGCCGATGATCCGTCAGAGATTACTGTTGGTGAAGGTGATTCTGACATGGGTGAAGTGACGGAAGATGTCGATGTCGATCCTGAAAGCAATGACTTGATGGCGACAGGAACATTGACGATCACTGATGTTGATGCCAATGATGTCGCTGCTTTTGAACCCAACGGAACGTTTAATCCGGAAGGTTCGACCAATGATACCGCGTTGGGTATGTTGACCATAACCGATGATGGAGCATGGACTTACGTCGTGGACAACGATGATGTGCAATACCTTGACGACGATGAGGTCGTCACTGAGGTTTACACGGTTACTGCTATTGACGGAACCACAAGTGAAGTGACCATCACCATCAACGGTGCCGATGATCCATCCGAGATTACCGTTGGTGAAGGTGACTCTGATATGGGTGAGGTGACGGAAGATGTCGATGTCGATCCAGAAAGCAACGACTTGATGGCGACGGGAACACTGACGATTACTGATGTTGATGCTAACGATGTCGCTGCTTTTGAACCCAACGGAACGTTTAATCCAGAAGGTTCGACCAATGATACCGCGTTAGGTATGTTGACCATAACCGATGATGGCGAATGGACGTACGTTGTAGATAACGATGATGTGCAATATCTTGATGACGATGAGTTCGTTACTGAGGTTTACACAGTTACTGCGATTGACGGAACTACAAGCGAAGTGACCATCACCATCAATGGTGCCGATGATCCATCTGAGATTACCGTTGGTGAAGGTGATTCTGACCTGGGTGAGGTGACGGAAGATGTTAATGTCGATCCTGATACCAACGAACTTTCAGCGTCAGGTACTTTAACGATTACTGATGTCGACACGAGTGACATGCCCGCCTTTAAACCTAATGGTGTGTTTACCCCTATTGGGTCTACTTATGCATTTGCTTTGGGGATGTTAACGATTACTCCAGAGGGCGCATGGAGTTATGTCGTTGATAACGATGCGGTTCAATACTTGAATGATGATGACACGGTTATTGAAAGATATGTGGTAACCGCGATCGATGGTGTAGAGCATGTTATCGAGATAACAATCAATGGTGTCAATGACGCACCTGAAGCGACCAGCTTTACGGTCGTTAATGATGAGGACGCGATTATACCTATTCTCTTCGATTCTGAAGATGGCGGCATGCCAGATTATATCTCGGATATAGAAGATGACCATGACGACATTCCACTTAATATTCGAATCGAAAGTTTGCCAACCAACGGCAGCCTTTTGTATACCGATGAAAATGGCGTCACGAGAGAAATTGTGCAGTCTGATGTTGATAACGGTGAGTTGTTTGTTCCGAACAATATCAGTTTTGTAGCTGGGCCTGGAGAAATGTTTGAAATGGGCTTTAGTGGCGATCCTGAGGACATGCCAGAGCTTGTTGATGGTTTCTATAATTGGGGTGTGGAAGTTTCACCAACAGAGAGACTTATTACGCTAGATAACGGTAATACGATTACACTAACGATCGAAGATAACAATAATAAACCGTTGAAACAGTATCAAGGTGAACAACCTCATGTTGGCTTTGGTATTGGTGATACTGATGGTAGAGGTATGAACAAACAGGAGACCTTGGTCCTCGACTTTACTAATAATCCATTAGAGGTTGTTGATTTTGGTTTAGATGGGTTGGGTGGTTCATTTAACACTGATAGTAATGTTTATGTTGAAGTGCTCTATACCTTTGCTGATGGCACTACTCAGACGGAGCAATATCAAAAAGATCCAGGAGATACAGGGAATAGCCAAATTCTGTATGATTTTAGTTATTCTTCACCAGACAATCCGATTGTTGGGATGGAGCTGTCATCGACAGGGGGCAGTTGGGAGTTACGCTATGTCCAAGGTAACGAGGCGGTAACTGAAGACCCGCAGTTTGATTATGTCGCGGTCGACTCTAATGGTGCAGAAAGCGCGGTAGAGACGGTCACCATAGATATCGAAGAACCGCAGCAATATAACGTTATTAGTGCTGCGAGTAATGAACCTTTGTATGCCGAGTCAGGCAACGATCTGCTTATTGGAGATAGCGGAGACAACATCTTCACTTGGCTAGACTCTGCGCTCGACAACGGTACTGATATTATTAAAGATTTCGAGCTTTATACAGGTGGTTCTGGGGATCTGATTGACCTCAATGATTTGGTCGAAGACCCTCAAGATGAGACTCAAATGGCCGAGCTACTTGATGCGATTGAGGTCTCTGTCGACGGAGAAGATATCGCGTTGTCCATTCCAATCAATGGAGGGGATGATGTCCAAACTATCGTTGTTGAGGGGATTGCGACTGAACTGGGTGGTTCGGTTGACCTAGGTAATGACCTAGCCGTGCTGGGAGAGCTGATAAAAAATGATGCTGCTTAATTAGATAATGTGAAAGGTTCTAACGCTTAACGTAAGAAAAGCCCTCGATTTCGGGGGCTTTTTTGTGTCGAGTACCCGCTAAAGAAAAGGTATCGGAACAACACACAAAAAAAAAGCCCAAACCAACGTGGTTAGGGCGGATACAAGTATAGGAGTTAATAAGGAAAATGCAGTAATTAAGAAAGCAGTGAGAAGAACAAGTTTGACGGCCTGTTAAACTTCTAAATACGCTGTTTTCTACCTAATTTATGACTCTCCATTTCTATTTCAGTTCCAAGAAAATTCATTATTTTTTTCTTTTTTTGTAAACACACAGTGATTCAATCGGTTAGTGCTGAGTTTTATTAACTGGTACGACCAATTTGTGAAAATGTGATGTTGCTTGCTTGTTAAATAAATGTACTAAGCGTATATTTCAAACAGTTGTTTAATACGAGTGATTGAAATGGCACCAAGAAGTACAACCAAAGACAAAATCTTAGATGTGGCTGAAGGCTTATTTGCTGAGCACGGTTTTAATGACACCTCTTTACGTACGATTACGAGTAAAGCGAATGTCAACTTAGCTTCAGTGAACTATCACTTTGGCGATAAGAAGACTCTGGTTCGTGCGGTACTCAATCGTTACTTAGAAGCATTTATGCCAGCACTGCAAGATGCATTAGTGAACTTAAACTTGAACGAAACGTATTCTATGAGTGACGTGTTTGAGTCGTTGAGACAGCCACTAAGAGCACTTAATGATGTTAGGCCAAATGGTACCAGCCGATTCATGTTACTTATCGGCAGAGGCTATACGGATGTACAAGGGCACTTGCGTTGGTTCATTACCACTCGTTATAGCGAAGTACTTTCTTTGTTTACGACGTCAGTAATGAAGGCGAATCCGAACCTCACTCAAGAACAGTTATTTTGGCGATTACACTTCACCCTAGGGACTTGTGTATTCACCATGGCATCAAGTCAGGCTCTGGTAGAAATTGCAGAGAATGACTATGACAGAAAGATAGATGCTAAAGCAGTGGTCGATATTCTTATTCCATATTTAGCCGCTGGCATGTCAGCAGAAGAATAAAACAATAAAAAGCGAAACATTCACAACCAATATAGTGAACAAAAGGATCTGAACTATGAGCTCTCTAAGACAAAAATGGGTAAGTGACCCAGCTTTTAAACTCTTTAAAAAAGTACTACCACCACTATCTAGCACCGAGAAAGAAGCGATGGAAGCGGGTAGCGTGTGGTGGGACGGAGAGCTGTTTTCTGGTAAACCAGATTTCACTAAGCTGCACCAATACCCAAAACCTCAGCTGACAGCAGAAGAGCAATCGTTCATGGATAATGAGCTTGAAACCTTGCTCGCTATGCTTGATGACCACCAAATTGTAAAAGAAGATCGAGACCTTCCTGAAGAGGTGTGGAACTTCTTACGTAAAGAGCGTTTCTTTTCGCTAATTATTGCGAAGGAGTATGGTGGTCGTGAATTCTCAGCACACGCCAACTCAACTATCGTAACTAAGATTGCGACGCGTAGTATCAGTACTGCGGTTTCAGTAATGGTTCCAAACTCTCTTGGTCCTGGTGAGCTGCTGTCTCACTACGGAACTCAAGACCAGAAAGACTACTGGCTGCCTCGCCTTGCTGACGGTACAGATATCCCATGTTTCGCACTAACAGGCCCAGAAGCGGGTTCCGATGCGGGTGGTATCCCTGATGTCGGTACTGTGTGTATGGGAATGCACGAAGGTAAAGAGACACTAGGTATCAAGCTTAACTGGAACAAACGCTACATTACACTAGCACCAGTAGCGACGGTACTTGGTCTGGCTTTCAAACTGCACGATCCAGAAAAGCTACTGGGTGACAAAGAAGACATCGGTATCACCTGTGCGCTAATCCCGGCTGATCACGAAGGTGTTGTGATTGGCGAACGTCATGACCCACTTGGTCTTGCATTCATGAATGGCCCAACACGCGGTCACGATGTGTTTATCCCAATGGAATGGCTAATCGGTGGCGCAGATTACGCAGGTAAAGGCTGGCGTATGCTGGTGGAATGTCTGTCTGCAGGTCGTGGTATTTCACTACCAGCACTAGGTACAGCAATGGGCCACCTAACTGCGAGAACAACTGGGGCATACGCGTATGTTCGTAAGCAGTTTGGTATGTCTATTGGTAAGTTTGAAGGTGTTGCTGAGAGTTTAGGCCGTATTGGTGGCTTAACGTATCTACTAGAAGCGACTCGTACACTGACAACTACCTCACTTGATATGAAAGAGAAGCCGGGTATCGTTACGGCTATCGCGAAATATCACATGACAGAGATGGCACGTACTATCCTTAATGATTCAATGGATATCCACTCTGGTCGTGCAATTCAAGATGGTCCAATGAACTACTTGGCTGCGCCTTACCTAGGTATTCCGGTTGCTATCACAGTAGAAGGTGCGAACATACTGACTCGTAACCTGATGATCTTTGGCCAAGGTGCGACACGTTGTCACCCATACGTGTTAAGCGAAATGGAAGCGGCAGCAAACCCAGATGAGAAGCAAGGTGCGAAAGACTTTGATAGCTTGCTGTTCAAGCATATATCTCACGCAACTAAGAATACGTTCGGCGCGTTTGGCGCAGCACTAACTGGCTCTAAGTTCATTAAAGCCGACATGAGCGGTCCAACTAAGCCTTACTACCAAGACTTAACTCGTTTGAGCCGTGCGCTTGCAGTCAGTGCGGATTTCGCAATGCTAACGCTAGGTGGTGAACTGAAACGTAAAGAGCTTATCTCAGCACGTTTAGGTGATGGTCTAAGCTACCTATACATGGCGTCTGCAGCGCTTAAGAAGTATGAAGACGAAGGTCGTCAACAAGCTGACCTAGATTACGTACACTACGCGGTTCAGCACTGTTTCCACAACGCGGCTAAATCGCTACAAGAAGCGTACAGAAACTTCCCGAACAAGATGGTTGGTAAAGTACTGAAAGGTCTAGTTTTCCCTGTCGGTAACCACTTCGAAAAACCGAGTGATAACCTAACAGTTCAACTAGCAGAAAGCTTGATGACTCCGGGCGCACACCGTGAACGTCTGACGCACCTTTGTTACATTGGCAAAGAGGAAGATGATAGTGTTGGCCTTATGGAGAATGCTTTCAATGCGATGTACAGCATCAAGCCTCTGGAGCGTAAGATCTTCAAAGCAGTGAAAGAGGGCAAAGTGGCTCGTAAAGGCTTGCTTGCGGATAAACTGGCTCAAGCACTTGCAGCTGATGTTCTGACACAAGAAGAAGTCGACCAAATTGTTGCTGCTGATAAACTACGCTATACAGCGATTCAAGTTGACCACTTCAGTCATGACTTTAGTGAAACTTTGACGCGAAAAGAGTTAAAACCTAAGCTAAATAGCGTTGCTTAGATAAAGAAATGATAAAAGGCACCTAATAAGGTGCCTTTTTTTGTTTTTGTCGTAGAAGTCGCAATAGATGCGTTAACAAATGGTGACTTAGTCAGCAAATATCAGCTGAGTGCTCCAACCACTTGCATTTTCACCACATTTTTACAGAAATTAGATGCCATTTGCGTACGAAACTTTTATCCTTAACCTGATTTTTTAAGGAAGTTGAATATGATCATCAAACCTCGAATTCGCGGATTCATCTGTACTACAACACATCCAGTCGGTTGTGAAGCTAATGTAAAAGAACAAATTGCTTACACAAAAGCTCAAGGCCCAATCGCAAACGCACCTAAACGTGTACTAGTTGTTGGCTCTTCAAGTGGCTACGGCTTGTCTTCACGTATTGCGGCTGCATTTGGTGGCGGCGCTTCAACTATCGGTGTTTTCTTTGAGAAAGCCGGTACTGAGAAAAAACCGGGCACAGCTGGTTTTTACAACTCAGCAGCGTTCGATAAGCTAGCTAAAGAAGAAGGCCTGTATTCAAAAAGCCTGAACGGCGATGCTTTCTCTAACGAAGCGAAACAGAAAACGATTGACCTGATCAAAGAAGATCTAGGCCAAATCGATATGGTTGTGTACTCACTGGCATCTCCAGTGCGTAAAATGCCAGAGACTGGCGAAGTGATTCGTTCAGCTCTAAAACCTATCGGTGAAACGTACACATCAACGGCTGTTGATACCAACAAAGACATGATCATCGAAGCAAGCGTTGAGCCTGCATCTGAAGAAGAGATCAAAGACACTGTTACTGTAATGGGCGGTGAAGATTGGGAACTTTGGATCAACACTCTATCTGAAGCGGGTGTTCTAGCTGACGGTTGTAAAACTGTTGCTTACAGCTACATCGGTACTGAACTAACGTGGCCAATCTACTGGGATGGCGCGCTAGGTAAAGCTAAGATGGATCTAGACCGTGCAGCGTCAGCGCTTAACGAGAAACTAGGCCAAACTGGCGGTACTGCAAATGTTGCTGTTCTTAAGTCTGTTGTGACTCAAGCAAGCTCTGCTATTCCTGTAATGCCTCTTTACATCGCTATGGTGTTCAAGAAGATGCGTGAAGAAGGTATTCACGAAGGTTGTATGGAACAGATCTTCCGTATGTTCAGCCAACGTCTATACAAAGAAGACGGCAGCGCAGCAGAAGTGGATGAAGTGAACCGTCTACGTCTAGATGACCTAGAACTTCGCGAAGACATTCAAGATCACTGTCGTAACCTATGGCCTCAAATCACAACCGAGAACCTAAAAGAACTGACTGACTACGTAGAGTACAAAGAAGAGTTCTTGAAGCTATTCGGTTTCGGTGTTGAAGGTGTTGATTACGAAGCTGAGGTTAACCCAGCTGTTGAATTTGATGTAGCTGACATCTAATTCAAACAATCGAATCAAAACGAAATAGGCGCTCATTGAGCGCCTATTTTTTTGCTCAAAAGTAGATGAGGGATTCGAGTGGCGAGATGCGAAGAGCTTAAGAGCAGATACGAGTGACGAGATTCTAGATGCGAAGAGATTTAAGAGCAGATACGGGATTAGGGTGGCGGGATGCGAAGAGCTTTAAGAACAGATATGGGATTCGAGGTTCGATGATCTCTAAGAATAAGTGAGAGAAAAGAAGCCATAAAAAATGCACTAATCCAAACATGAACTAGTGCATTTAAAATATCTAATCTAAAGCGCGATAACGCTGAATAAGCTAGCTAATTATGATGATGAAAGTACCTGCTAAGGTCATCAATATATTGGCTATTGCGTAAGTACCTGCGTAACCCAGAGCTGGAATGGTTGAGCGAGCGTGGTCATTAACGATGTCCATCGCTGGAGCGCAAGTTCGCGCGCCAATGATCGCACCAAACAACAGAGCTCGGTTCATCTTCAATACGTAAGCGCCAACTAAGTACGCGAAGAATACTGGCAAGACACTGACGACCAGAGCGATACCAATGACCTGCGGACCAACTTGAGTTAAGTGCTCAAATATCTTACCACCGGCGCTTAAGCCGATACCGACCATAAAGAACATCAAACCGAGGTCTTTGACCATGTTCAGCGCTCCTTGAGGTACATAACCGAAAGTAGGGTGGTTCGCCCGTAGGAAACCAAGCATGATGCCTGACAGAAGTAGACCAACCGCGTTACCGAGTCCAAACGACACCTGACCGAATGTCATGGTGATCAACCCAAACAAAATACCCAAAATGAAGAAGCTACAGAAGGCCATCAAATCCGCCATTTGGCTGTGGATTGAGATGAAACCAATTTTCTCTGCTAGGCCATGCACACGACTCTTTTCGCCACTCACCTGCAGTACATCACCCTTAGAAAGTACGATGTTTAAGTCCATCGGCATCTCTATTTGAGCACGCACTACGCGGTTAAGGAAACAGCCATATTCAGACAGGTTTAAGTCTGAAAGGCGCTTACCTGCGATGCTGTCACTTTTAACGACGATCTCTTCTTCCACGATACGCAGGTCGAGAAGGTTACGGTCGAAAACCTCTTTACCGTTACGGAAGCTTGGGTCTAGACGAGCGTGGCTGTCTGGGAAACCAACCAATGCGATCTCATCACCTTCTTGCAGAATTGCATCACCATCTGGGTGGGCAAGAATACCATTACGTCGAATACGCTCGATGTAACAGCCTGTTTGGCGATAGATGCCTAGTTCACGCAGGTTCTTACCGTCAGTCCAAGAGATAAGCTCTGGACCCACTCGATAAGCACGAATAATGGGTAGGTAAACCTTACGCTGACCTGAAGCGCCTAAACCACGCTCTTGGGCGATTTGCTCTGCCGAGTCGTGTAGGTTCACTTTTTGAAGCTTTGGAATCAAGCGGGCAAACATAATCATACTGATTAAGCCAACCAAGTAAGCCATAGCGTAACCCACTGATAGGTTTTCGATAATCAGGCTCAAATCCATATTTCTTGGTAATTCTGCAAGCCCAGAATTCAGAGCATCTTGAGCACCTACCAATATCGGCGTTGCTGTTAAGGCACCAGCCATCATACCAGCGGATAAACCAAAGCCTAGCCCAAGGTAGTGGCTACTGAAATAGGTTAAAGCAATTGCGGTAGAGAGAACCACAAGGCTCAGAATGAGGTAGTGCTTACCATCTCTGAAGAAGATACCGAAGAAGTTTGGTCCAGCTTCAATGCCAACACAGTAGATGAACAGCATGAAACCAATGGTGAGCGCATCTGCGTTAAAAGAAAAGCCAAGATGTCCCATGATAAGGGAAGTAATCAAAACACCGATTGAATTACCAAGTTGGAGGCTACCGAAACGAATTTTACCAATGGCTAATCCAATCGATAAAACAACAAAGATGAGGAGAATGGGGTTTTGTTCTAACAGAAAAACAACGTCGATATTCACGGTGGTCGCTCAATAATTGGCGTGGAACACAGGGTAAGTTTGAGATGTGAATTGTATCTAAATATAAATAAATTATAAGCAATATTTTGCTAATTTACTTGATTTTGACCTTATTCTTATTCCGTATGAAAACTGGTCATAAAAAAAGCCTGCTACAGTGAGCGGGCTTTCTATAAATCGTACAGTCTAACGCCTAAATGGGTCAGCTGTTTAAGGCTTTAGCCTTGATTCTCGTTTGAGAAATCTTAGCTTAGTCGAAAAGACCTAGGTTTTCTTTTGCGTATGCTTCAAATTCTGTGCAGCCGCCGATGTGGTCTTGGTCGATGAAGATTTGTGGCACTGTGTCTACAGGCTTACCAACAGTCTTCTCTAGATCAGCTTTGCTGATACCTTCAGCGTGGATGTCAACGTAACGGTAGTTGAAGTCATCGCGTTTAGCTTTAAGAGTTTCAGCATGCTCTTTTGCACGAACACAGAATGGGCAAGCAGGGCGACCAAAAATAACTACAAACATTTAATTTCTCCTAAATACGGGATGAGGCTCGTTAACTCGATTATGTTAACTATTCTTTAGTGAATGCCACTCAAAATTTCTTAAAACCAACTATGCCTCAATGCCATGGGGAAATAAAGATGGAATTACCTCTTAATACAATAGGTTTTGTCTATCAGAGCAAATAATGGTCACAAAAAGGATCCATGCTGATTTCTGATGGGTATTCAGATTGATTACCCTTAATTTAAGAGTGTGAATTACCCCTAAGAATACGACATTAATCCATCTTTAATGCGACAAGTTGCACCTCGTCAAAAAAAGCGCATACAGAACGAGGCATCTTAATACTGATGCACGATATAAAGGCTAAATTCCAATAACCAAGAGTTCGCAGTTTTGTTCGGTCATAGGCGCAGGAGGCACCATGTTTCAATTTATGACATCTACAAAGATCATCTTTGGTGATGGAGCACTTTCCGCTTCATTGTCTCTCTTTAATCAATACGGCTACAGCGTGTTATTGGTTACAGGCAATACATTAGAGCGCACTTCAATTGTTACTGATTATCTGGATGCGCAGAGTATGCGTTATCAGCACATCGCCGTTTCCGGTGAACCTAATATTAAAATGGTTGAAGAGGCGGCTATTTCTGCACGTCGATTTAAGCCAGACATGGTTGTCGCCATGGGGGGCGGTAGCGCCATCGATATGGGAAAGGCGTTAGCTGCGGTTTTACCTAATCAAGGCAATTTATATGACTATGTTGAAGTGGTCGGGCGTAATGTTCCTCTTAAAACCAAACCACTTCCGTTTATCGCAATTCCAACCACAGCGAGTACCGGCGCAGAGGTGACTAAAAACGCGGTGCTGAAATCAGGCCAAGACCAAGTAAAAATCAGCCTTAGAAGCCCAGATATGCTGGCCGACGTGGCGATTGTCGACCCAACCCTAACTCATGGAACTAATCTTTATCTATCTGGACGAGGTGCGATGGATGCCTTTACTCATCTAATGGAAGCCTACGTGTGTGGTGAGCCGAATCCGCTAACCGATATGATTTGTGAAGAAGGGCTGAGTAAGTTGAGTGGTTCTGTGGTTAAAGCGTGTGTTTATGATGAGCCTCAAGCGCGTTCTGATCTTGCTTTCGCTTCTATGCTCGGTGGAATGGCGATAACTAATGCCAAGCTTGGCGCAGCCCACGGTTTAGCCTCCGCACTAGGAGGTAAGATTTGTGCGCCTCATAGTGTGATTACCGCGCGTTTAGCGCCGTTTGTGATGTTGGAGAACATAGCCGTTGCAAAAGAGCAGCAAAGAAGCGACATCCTAGCGCGTTATCAGCGAATCGCTCAGATAGTAACAGGTAACGTAGAACCAGTAGAAGAAGACGCAATTTCTTGGTTATCTGAAGTGCTAGATACGCTTAAGTTACCCAACTTGCTGGAATTTGGTGTCTGTGAAGCCCAGTTTGATGAGGTGTCTGCCGATGCGCTCAAGTCAGTGGCGATTAAAGGGAACCCTTTGCCATTGAACCAAGAGAGGCTCGTGCATATTTTGAAGCAGGTATGCGAGAAGTGCAGTTGTGGAGAGGGGGAGTATGAGGAAACTTTAATGAATCAAATTGATCATGAACCTGCTGTCGAGTCGAGTTTTACCATTATCAATTCTTATGCGTCCGAAAACAGCGTGGTTGAGAAGGGCAATAGCTGGACTATCTAGCGGTCTTAAACTCGTTCGTTGTATAAGTCATTTTATACAGACAAATAAAAACGGAGCGCTAGGCTCCGTTTTTTATTTCGCTTGTTCTCTGGTCATCTGTTTTTAGTTCATGACTAAGCAGATTAGAACTGAGAGTACTTCTCGTAACGTGAATCACGAAGTGATTCTTTGACGCGCTTTAGGTTCTCTCTGAAACCAGAACCACGACGTAGCGTAAAGCCTGTCGCTAGCACATCGATAACCGTCATTTGAACAACGCGACTTGCCATTGGCATGTAAACGTCAGTGTCTTCTGGAACATCCAGAGAAATAGACAACGAGCTCGCTTTATCCAGTGGAGAATCTTTTGCTGTGATAGCAATCACTGTCGCACCGTTTTCACGCGCTAAGTTTGCAATCTCAACTTGGCTTTTAGTGCGGCCAGTATGAGAGATAAGAACAATAACGTCGTTATCACTGCAGTTAATGCAGCTCATTCGTTGCATCACGATGTCTTCGAAACACGTGATTGGGATATTAAAACGAATGAACTTGTTTTGAGCATCTTTGGCGACAGCAGAAGAGGCACCCAGTCCGAAGAATGAAATGCGTTTTGCTTGAGTCAACAAGTCAACCGCACGGTTTACTTGCATCGCATCTAAACTGTTTTTAGCAACGTCTAGACAAGCCATAGTTGATTCGAAAATCTTATGCGTATAAGCATCTGGACCATCATCTTCTTCAACATTACGGTTCACGTAAGGTGTACCGTTCGCCAAGCTTTGAGCTAGGTGAAGTTTGAAGTCAGGGAAGCCCTTTGTGTCTAATCGACGACAGAAGCGGTTAACTGTAGGCTCACTCACGTCAGCCATTTTAGCTAAAGTAGCAATGCTAGAATGAATTGCAGTTTGAGGGGAAGCCATAATTACTTCGGCTACCTTGCGCTCAGACTTGCTGAAATTTTCCAGATTTTTTTGTATTTTTTCTAATGTATTCATAGTGTTCACAAGGGTATAGAGAACAACTTGCTAGTTAATATCTTTTACCAGGGGGTATGGCTGAAGCAAATATCAGTAAACACAAAGCCAAATGTATATTCGGTATCGTAAATACTGCTGCGTCAAATAGATATCAAGCTAACTAGCACCATAGAGTCAGTATAAACCCAACATACTATTTACTAATACAAAAACAGGGCATGAATGCTTAAGAATATGACAAACCTCAACAAAATTTTAGAAAACTACAGAATTGGAAGAGAGTTTGAGCAAAAAGAATGCAAAATGAGTATGAACTGACAGCTTAGTTACATCAAAAAGAAAGAAATTTTCAATTTGATGCAACTAAAATTGAATGACTATGCGTTGATTTGCGTAACCAGTTTGTTGATTTTGCCCATCAAGTTTGGTGCTAGTTTAGAGATCTCACGTTGTTCCTCAAGCACTGACGAAAGAATGTCATTGCCTGTTAGTGGGTTTGCTAACACCACGCGGAAAACGATGATTGGCTGATGTACCCATGCTTCAGGGTTTAAGCGTGTACGTGACACGAAAGACTTACCTGTTTCACGCTGCTTCTTCTGGATAAACTTAGTCAGTTCATTGAGCAACTCATTCACTTCGACACGATGTTCAGGCTCAGCTTTAAGCAGTGCAGCTTTGACTGATTCAGGTACGTAGCGATAAGTCAGTAGGCAAAGCTCAGGTTCTGAAACCAGTTCGAAGTCGCTTTGATCTTTAATTAGGTCGGCAAAGTAGCGCGCTTTGTTGATGCTTTGGTCGATCAGCAGTTCATAACCTGGGCGGCTAATGATGTGCATTGCGGCGTAAACCAGCATTGCCATACCTGAACGAGAACCTTCTAACGTATGGCTACCTAAATCTTTTGAGCCTTTACGAAGAATGTATTGAGCATGATGTTCAATCGCTGTCATCGCATCTGGCTTCTTAAACAGAACCATGCCCGCACCCATTGGGATATAAAGCTGTTTATGCGCATCAATCGTGACTGAATCCGCCAGTTCAATACCATCAAGCAGGTGACGATGATTGTTGGACATTAGAGTCGCACCGCCCCAAGCAGCATCAACGTGGAAATGACAATCGGATTCGGCACACACCTCAGCAATGTCTCTTAGCGGGTCGATATTACCGGTTTCGGTTGTACCAGCCACACCAATGACAGCGAAAGGTTTGATCTTGTTCTGCTTGAGTTGCTCAATCTTGAGTCTTAGATCATCAGTACAAATACGATTGTCATTATCTGTTTTAACAGACACTAGACCTTCTTGACCAATACCAAGGACATCCGCGGCTTTTTTCAGAGAGTAGTGACCACGTTCAGAGACTAAGATGGCAAGCCCTTCGTAGTCGTAGTGCTTCATGGCTTTAAACAAGCCCTCTTTTTCCACACCTTTGAACGAACCTTGTGCTTTTAGTGCGTTGTTACGTGCAACCCAAAGCGCCGTAATGTTCGCGATGGTACCGCCAGAACAAAACGCACCTAAAGAGTGGTTTGCGCTGTGCATCCAACGAGAATAAAACTGGTCACTATCTTGATAAATCAGGCGATGTAACATGCCCAGAACTTGACGTTCTAGGGGAGTGAAAGCTTTTGAGGTCTCGATTTTTACTAGATTCTGATTCAACGCAATCATGATTTTTGAAAGCGGCATCAGGAAGTACGGCAACGCAGAGGTCATGTGGCCAATAAAACTTGGCGAAGACGTGTGAACCGAATGAGACACAAGAGAATCGAGGAGATGCTCAGTATGTTCAGAAACAAACTCAGGCTGCTCTGGGATATGAGCATTTGAAAAATCTTTCTCAATTTCACGCAGCGGCTTTTCTTCAGCCACAATATGTTCACGTAAGAATTGATTCAGGTTTCGTGAAAGTTTGTCTTCAATTTGAGTGAGTGTTGAATCTGGGCCTTCAGGTACCGTGAAGATACGTAGAAGACTGTCGAAGCTAACATCTGCTGTTTTTTGTTCCGTAACCATAGCAAGCGAGTTATTTTTCTAATATTGACGCGAGCGGGACAATCTAAACGAAAACGGGAACAATGTCCCGTCTTAATTATGAAATCCAACTTCTCAAAAAAGCATATTAAATGCGGGGTTATTTACACTTAATCGCTTCAAGTTTACTGATCGACTGGTTGTAACGCTGTAGCGCCGAGTCGATTTGCTTAGGGTGGCTAAGCAATTCTGCAAAGGCAGAACGTAGCTCGTAGTTTTGAGCGTGAGGCGTTGATTGGCGGTCGTCGAACGTTGTTTTCGCGATTTTACCAAGCTCATCATCACGTGTTGATAGCGTTTTAATGTCGTGTTGCTCAAGTTGCAACCAGCCTTCTACAGGCTGCTCTGTTGCCACTTTGCTTGAATCGTTCACAAGGTAGTAGTTAACCGCAGCACGATTCAGCTCAAAGTGGTGCTTACGACCTTCTAGGAACCACTCACTCACTTCTGTTAGCTCTGGATATTGCTCAGAGGTTAATGCAGCAAGGTCGGCATACCAATTCAAAGAAGCGTCGATGTACGCATCATATTTTTTTGCTTGGCACTGGTTTGTCTCAGACATTGAATCTGCTGCAAAAGAGAAAGTAGAAGTTGAAGCTAGCAGTAATGCGACGCAAAGGCGTTTCATAGTAGTTCCTTTTGTAAGTTTATTCTTTTTATAACTTTGTCGTTACAGGTTACCGTGATCGTTATTTGTTGAGCAATGACACTTAGTGTCTTTTTATTTCGGTAACTGTATCGGTGTCTGGGCATTGGTATTCGAGTTGCATTCTAATCTAAAACAAACGCTATTCCTGCGATCTAGTTAGCAAGAGATACAAAGAACAACATCAATATCGGAACAAGCAAACTGAGGATAAAGCCACTGACGATAGCGATAGGCACACATCGAACGCCGCCTGTTGTTTGAATGACCGGTAGGGTGAAGTCCATCGCAGTCGCACCAGCATAACCAATGGAAGTGCATGGATAACTGCGAATCAGCACTGGAATCAGTACCAAGGCAACTAACTCTCTTAACAGTTCAAGCATGAAAGAAGCGCCACCATAGACAGGGCCAAAGGCGTCACCCATTAAGATACCAGCCAGAGAGTACCAACCAAATCCAGAAGACATTGCCAAGGCCTTGAACAGAGGGATATCTAGGATGTAAGCCGCGATTACACCACCTAACATTGAGGTGATGATAATGGTGATTGCGATAACCATGCCGTGCTTGTTGAGTAAGATCTGACGAAGTGTGAGCCCGCTATTACGCAGCTGAATGCCGATAAAGAACAGAAGAACAAACAGAATCCATTCGCTTGCGGTATCAACCCAATCAAGGCCAATAGGCAGCACTAAGCCAGCGATTAGCCCTGAACCCACCACTAAGATGAGTTTGGCAGATTCCATCGCCATAGAAGAGAGGGGAAGCTTCTTCTTACTACTGTCGGTTTTGAGTGGTAGTAGCTTATCAATAGCGGGCAGTGCCATTAAGTTACAAACGCTTAAGCAGACAAAGAAAGTGACGGTATATAGAAGGATTGTCTGCAGATTACTGCCTAGGTTATCGAGGGCGGCTAAGCTTAGTCCCATCAACGCCAGAATCACGTAGATCAACCGCGATGTTGAGCGGTTGATAAATTCTAATGTCTGAGCGTTCGAAATAGAAAAAAGATACCCCACGACGAGTGGCGCAAATATAAAGATCATCCCTGTAAACATGCTTTCCCCATTGCATTTACTTCATATTACATTTACTTGTCACTTAACAGTGACTTAGAAGCCGCTAGTATTGATCACGTCGCTTAGCTTTGCATTAAAATCATGTTTGCTCAAGTTGCTTAATTTATAGAGCACCTCTGCACCTGTCACATTAAGTTCAACTTCGTGTTCATCGATATTCTCATCCTTGTTTCTGAACATCAGTAGGTGGTTAGCGATTCGAGCGATATCTAAGTAAGACACTTCACGTTGTTCGAGGTTATTGATGGTATTGCTGCACACATCAATAAAGTCGCTGTCGAAGCCCCAACGATTAAGCACCAATTTACTGGTAGCAGAACATTGGCCTTGGAAGATTTGTAGAGCAATGTCGTGGTCTAGGTAATTGCCATTTTCGAGGTAGAGGTGGTATTCGCTAACCAAACAGAACAAGCCAATATCAGCCAGCAATCCAACAAGCAGTGATTTTTCATGTTCAAGGTAGCGGTATTCAATAGGAGAGAGCTCTTTGAAGCCGTTGGTAACCAATACCATGGTGGCGCCCAGCTCTTTGGATACAGAAGCGCTATTAACCAATAACTCATTACATTCTCTGCTTAGGTTCACTGAATGTTTGAGTTGCTCTATGGCTTGAGCTGTCACGATGTCACGAACTCTTAATATGCCAAGGCGGGACACGGCTGTCATGATATCAACACAAGTAATATTACGTCGGTTAAAGACGACAGAGTTAGCCACACGAATGACGATAGCAGTGAGGCCTGGATCTTCGAGTAGGCACTCGGCAACTTCGGCAATCCCGGTTGACTCAAGGGTACAGAGCTTTTGAATTTTCAGTACAACGTTAGGGATAGGAGGAAGTGTTATTTTTCCCGCTGAGATAGAATGGCCAACAAGTTGGGCAAACTCTGATTCTAGACCCTTTAAGAGAAGAGTCTTATTTTGTGGTAGCCAGAAAAACGATAAATGATTCATATAAAAAGTAAAAACATGTATGTCCTGCCATTTTACAAGCCACGATGCTGCGAGGCAATACTCATCCGTCCACATAACCTTTAATAATTTGAACCGGTGTATCACTAGGTGTCCAAATTCAAGCATGGTTTGATAGTTTACTGTGACGTCAATCATGAAAAACCAGAATACTCAATTGATTGATGTGAACTATGTCCAGACTTATTTTTCTTTTCGAAGTATGATTTATTTAAAGGTGGAAAACGAAACCATAATATTCACCTATAGAATAACAAAATAGATTTAAAATTTTTCGCATAACAAGCTGCTTGTCTGGTGATCAACCTAATCGGGGTAATTTGATTAAGGATCAACGGATATGACCGAGACAGCATTTATTAATTACGTGAATCAATTTGGTGAGCATCAAAAACGTTCTATGTTCGGAGGTATTGGCCTCTTTCAAAATGACGCTATGTTCGCTTTATTGAGTGAAGGTTGTTTATTCATTAGAGGTGGAAAATCATTAGATAAAAAACTGACCGATCTTGATTGTGAAAAGTATCGTCATGTAAAAAAACAGACAACAGCTACCGTAAATTACTACGATATTACGGATCTGTTTACATGTGAACATCCTGAATTGGATAGTATTATTCGTGCTTCAATCGATAACTCAATTCAGCAACGTAGCTTCAAGAAATCATCAGCTAGCCGCAGATTAAGAGATCTACCAAACATGCAACTTACGTTAGAACGCATGGTTAAAAAGGCGGGTGTGGATGATGTTTCAATGTTTATGCAGTTGGGCGCGCCTGAAGTGTTTAATAAGGTTCGCGAAGCGTACGGAAACGATGTTGACCTAAAACTACTTTGGAAATTTGCGGGTGCAATTGATGGTATTCACTGGAAACTATTACAAGAGCCACGCAAGCAGCAATTACTAAAGAGCTGCCACTAAAGAAGTTTGCCTTATATGCTTAAGATTACTGTTAATAAATAAAAACCGAGGAATGTCCTCGGTTTTTTTGTTTTTGTCTTAGCAAGTTTGAGAGGCTAAGAGCTTATCTGTTCGGGCTTTAACGTTAAGTACTAGTACTTGAAACGAGCAGTGAACATAAGTTGGTCACCGTAGAAGTCGTTAATACGAGCTTCAGCACCTAGAGAGAAAAGCTCTGTAGAGTGGAAACGCGCGTAAACAGAACCTGTCCAATCATCGTTGTCATCGATAGAAACGTAACCACCTTTACCACCAACTTCTAGTTGTGGACCAAGCCATTGGCGAACACCAACGTTGATTTCCATACCGATATCAGTAGAGCTTGAGTTCTCTGGCTGAACGATACGAGCTAGCATTTCACCTGTTAGGTCTGCCCAGTTGTTTAATGGAGCGTGGAAACCAAGACCTACAGCTGAGTCGTAATCGCCTTCAAATTCTGAATCGATACGTGCTACAGCATGAGCGTTCGGGTGAATTGACTTACTGAACGCACCACCAAATGTTACTGGGCTAGCACCGATGCGTGCTTCAAAGTAATCATAGTTAAAGTTGCTCATTACCTGTGGTTGTTCATCAACAGCTAGTGCTTGACCAGAAGCCAATAGCATAGCGGTAGTAAGTAGAATTTTGCGCATAACGACCGTAAACCTATATTAGTGTTAATTCCTTTGGTTTGAGACAAATCGGCAAACCATAAACATTGAGACAGTTTAATCTAACTCACGGAAAAGTAATCCTTTAAAATGTAAAACCTTACTCATTTAGTTAAAAAACAAGCAAATTAAGGATCAGTCTGTAACGGAGATCTCATGTTTTAGGGCGAATGAGGAAAATAGAAGAACGAATTATCCAAAATTTGTATGTATTCGGACGGTTCTTATATCGAATGCTGCTTTTCTCAGTATCTATTAACCAATTAATGCTATTCACCAAAACTGGTGCGTTTATCCGCCATGGAAGTCAGTATACGCTCGGTATCTAAGATGGAAGTCCAGTTAAGCAATTGTTTGTCGTTGGCAATGACATAGTCAGTCAATTGTTGAGTAATCGTGTCTCTCAGTTGGTCGCCTTGCCAAGGTTTTGAAATATAGAAATCAAGTGCAGCGTTGTTAATGGCCGTGACGGTATCTTCAAGCCCAGCTTGCCCTGTGAGTAGCAGTTTACGCGTTGGCTTGGTCGCGTCGTGTTGGTTGAGTTCGATCAGAAAATCAATGCCGGTTTCTTCTGGCATGATGTGGTCGCACAAGATTAACGCGAGCTTAATACCATCTTGTCCCATTTCTTTGATGACTTGCTTGGCTTCATCGACCGACTCAGCACCTTCAACCAGAAAGTTCTCTTCAAATATCGCCAAGTCCTGAAGGACACTATTGAGAACTTCAGGTTCATCATCGACACATAAAATTAGGTACTTATTCATGGGGTGCTCCTTCTTGTTTGAATGGAAGCCACACTTGCATGTTTGTATGACTGCCTACCTCTGACTCCACCAAAATAAACCCTTGATGAGCCGAAACAATTTGTTGAGAAATGGATAACCCAATCCCTAAACCAAAGTTGCCTTCTTTTTTGGTCGTGAAATTTGGGTTGAAGATGGTTTTGATGTCTTCTTTGGCAATGCCGTGGCCAGTATCGGAGATTTGCACCACAAGAAACGTGTCGTCGCCTTTTGTCTGTTGAGAAGTGGTGATGGACACTTTTCCTCGTTCAGAAAGGGCATCGAGCGCATTGGAGATAAGGTTGGTCCACACTTGTTGCAGCGAGAGCGACTGGCACAATAAAGGCGGCAAGTCGGTGTCGTAATGCTTTTCGAGTTGGTGGTGTTTAAGCCTGTTTTCGAAGATCACTAAGGTATCTTCAAGCCCTTCGTGGATATCTGTGTAGTGGCGAACTTCGTCATCTTCTCTAGCATAGCTTTTTAGGCTTTTGACCATATCGGCAATACGCTTGCTGCACACTTGAATCGAGCGGATAGAGTTTCCAACATAGTGGTAATGCTCTAAGTCATTGAGCAGCTCTTTGCCTGCGACAGGGGACTCTTTTAATGTGTCTAAAACCGTAGAGTCTTGGCTTAGGTTTAGTCTCACGGCTTTTTTTGCTAAAGCACGGTCATCAATCGTCGACGTCAGATGCTTTACGAGCTGTCTTTCTTGAGCCGTCGATAGTGGCTTAGCTAACTTTGAATGT
This sequence comes from Vibrio sp. 1CM8B, assembly GCF_023161685.1. Classification (NCBI taxonomy): domain Bacteria; kingdom Pseudomonadati; phylum Pseudomonadota; class Gammaproteobacteria; order Vibrionales; family Vibrionaceae; genus Vibrio; species Vibrio sp. 1CM8B. Next base: position 329,195 of record NZ_JALNTU010000005.1, on the reverse strand, counting down.
GCCAGTACGTCAGTCCCCTTATTGGACTCAGGAACGGATAGGTTTGCCAATATCTGGTCGAGATGTTCTGACAGAGTTTCAATGCTTCTCAATATGGCTGCAATCGGGTTATTCAGCTCATGTGCGACTCCCGCGACTAGCTGCCCGAGCATCGCCATTTTCTCTTTTTCGATCAGTTGTTGATGTGCAGACTCTAATGATTCTAGTGTTTGCTGCAGTTTGATCTTATTGGTGATGCTGCGTTGTAAACGTCGATTGAAATGACGGAGCAATAGATTGGTAAATAAAGGCAGCAGGGTATTGTTTGAATGCATCACCTGAGCAAAGCTATCTTTATCCAGTTTGATAACGCGTGTTTGCGTTAGGGTGATCGCGGTAGAAAACGAAGGCTCACCTGTCACAAATGACATCCCGCCAACAATGTTGCCTTTGGAGTGACGAACCACTTCCCGTTGTTGCCCAAGTTCATCTTTCTTATACAGAGCCGCTTCACCCTCAATGAGCAGCCATAAAAAGCGATTGTCTTCGCCTTCTACAGTGAGCAGGTGCTCGGGGGAGTAGTCACGAATCGCCTTGATTTTGTCATCTTTTGAAAACACATCTTGTAAGGCACTGACGACACGCTCTGCAAGGGCATTATCAGAAAGCTGGTGGTAGTCGTGAATGAACCCCGATTGGAAAGAGTGAATCTTTTGCTCAATGTGCGCTCTGAGTAAGCGATGTTGATCCAATGCATCACTGTAAGAGAGCAGGTTTTCTGAGTCGTATTGGATGACAAAAGAGGTTAGCTCTTTTTGTGCTGATTTGAATAGAACCTGATCTTGAACCGGTTTGGTTAGACAGTGGTTGAGCCTGCCTTCATTTACGGCGGTCAGAATAGATTGAATGTCTGACGAAGCGCTGACTAATATCGTTCTTGCGGTATTACTATGGGGCAGCTGTTCGAGTTCAATCAGAAATTGCACGCCATTAAATTCAGAATGATGATGAGTGATCACCAAGGCTACGGTTTGGTTGTGATCATGAATATCTTCTAATGCGTGATGTGCGTCTTCTATGTTCTCGGCAGTATAAATATCGAATACAGAAGCCAACGGAGCCAGCTCCGAACGTATTCTTTCAATGCTAACCGGATTATTGTCCAAACAGATAACAGCGTATTGATTCACAGCTCAACCTTAATAGTAGCGACGTCTCTAGCCTAGCAAGAACCGCCGGATAAGGATGAGAGCTAGCCGTTAATTTATTGAGGCAATCGAAGTATCGAGCAATAGACTGATTTAACTCAATGTTTCTTGTTTGCTACTGATGGGTTAGACTAAAAAAAACAGACACGTGTAGAAAGAGAACTCATGGAACAGTTAAGAAAAATTGGTGCAATTGGCGGAGCAATCTCATTGGCACTTTGTTGGCCTTTAGCGGTTGGCCAAATTGGACAAAATGCGATTACTGATGGTGTTGCAAAGCTTAACAATTCAAGCATTCAAGCTGAGATCGTGGAATACGATAGAGGTTACCTGTCTTCCAACGTAACCACACGTCTAACTGTGACGGATGAAAACCTGAAAGAGCAACTTGCGATTGATGGGCTGCCGAGTGAGTTTGTCATCAACAGTGCGGTTAGCCACGGTTTGGTGAGCTTAAATGCACTGTCGACGTTTGAGAATACCGATATTCTGCCTTTAACTCTGACTACCAGCACTGAGCTAAACGGCAACACTGACTTTAACTTCGAGTTAAGCCAGTTCAATCATCAAGGTTCTGATGAGAATGGTACGTCGGTATCGATCACTAAATCGAATCTTTCTGGCCATGCGACTGTTTTAGGTCAAGTTGATTACGAGCTTTCAATCCCTTCAGTTCAAATTGATTTTGAAACCGGTGAAGAGGTAACGCTGTCTAATCTGAAAGGTGTGGGTTCAGGCCAACAAGCGAAAGGCTACTGGTTAGGTACTCAGAATTTTACTATCGATAGCTTCTTGGTTTCAGACTCTGCAATGCAGCCTTTCATGACCATTGAAAACTCTAAGTACGATTTTGAATCACATCTAGATGAAGCAACTAAGCGTCTGCGCAGCAACCTCAAGCTGGATATCGCAAACATCGAGACCAGTGAAGGCCAGTTGAACAACCTAAACGTCGATTTTGAAATGTCGAAGTTGGATAGCGAGTCGTTTGAGAAAATCTTTGAGATTTACCAATCTAATCCTGTGATGACGCAAGAAGACGTTGCAGAGATCATTCCATTTATCGATATCCTGTTTGCTAAAGGTTTCGACCTTTCAATGAACAACATGTCACTAGAGCTAGGTAAGGGGCAGTTCGAATCTAAGTGGTTGGTGAGCGTACCGGAAGGGACCGAAAACATCAGCAGCAACCCTTCGATGATCATGCCTGCATTAACGGGCAACGTTCACTCTAGCTTCTCAAATGAACTTGTTGAAGAGTACCCATTCATCCGTGAAGGTATCGATGAATTGCTTGTGATGGAAATGATCAAGGAAACGGACAGTGGTTATGAAATCAGCGCTGACCTAGAAAATGGAAACCTAGTGTTCGAAAATGGACAAGAAATTCCATTAATCGCTCTACTTATGCCGGTTTTTGTTCAATAAACAGAGCAGGCTTGAATACTGATAGGGTGATTTAGCAGGTTAAGCTTAAACATTTTATACGGTACAAAACAAAAGAGGTCTTAAGACCTCTTTTGTTGTTTTTATGTTGGGTAAAACATGGTATTACTTGCATAGTTATTATTTAGCAGGAGCAATCATCCCCATGGAACTTACATTAGATAACGTATTCAACTTCAGTGCTGGCCCAGCTGCACTGCCTAAACCGGTAATGAAACAAGCGCAAGCGGACTTTATTGATTGGAATGGTTTAGGGACTTCCGTGATGGAAATCAGCCATCGCAGCAAGGAATTTATTCAAGTTGCTGACGAGTCCGAACAGGACCTACGTGATCTTCTGAACATCCCAGACAACTACAAAGTTCTTTTCTGTCAGGGGGGCGCTCGTGCTCAATTCGCTGCTGTTCCTCTAAACCTTTTAGGTGACGCGACGAAAGCGACTTACATCGATGCGGGTTACTGGGCAGAAAGTGCAGTGACTGAAGCGAGCAAATATTGCGAAATCGATGTATTCAACGCGAAGACGTCAATTGATGGCAAAGCAGCGGTTGTTCCAGCTAAAGATTGGAAAATCGACCCGGAAGCGGCGTATGTACATTTCTGTCCAAACGAAACCATCGATGGTATTGAAATCAGCGAGCTTCCTCAAACGGATAAGCCAATCGTAGCGGATATGTCATCTAACATTCTGTCTCGTAAGATCGATGTGTCTCAGTATGGTGTGATCTACGCGGGCGCGCAAAAGAATATTGGCCCAGCGGGTATCTGCATTGCAATCGTACGTGATGATCTACTCGAACTCGCAAACGACGTGTTGCCGAGTATTCTGAACTACAAAGTACTTGCTGAAAAAGACTCAATGTTCAACACACCACCAACGTACGCTTGGTACCTATCAGGCCTTGTGTTCAAGTGGTTGAAAGCTCAAGGTGGCGTTGAAGCGATGGAGTTGGTGAACAAAGAGAAAGCAGCGTTGCTTTACGGTGCAATTGATAGCTCAGCTTTCTACAAAAACGATGTTCACACTGCAAACCGTTCTAGAATGAACGTGCCGTTCCAACTGGCGAAACCTGAGTTAGATGGTAAGTTCCTAGAATTGGCTGATGCTGCAGGTCTGAAATCACTGAAAGGCCATAGAGCAGTAGGTGGAATGAGAGCTTCACTTTACAACGCAATGTCTCTGGAAGGCGTTCAAGCGCTGGTTAGCTTCATGAAAGATTTCGAAGAGAAGTACGCTTAATCGATGACAGGGCTTTGACCGATAAATTGCTTATTTGATTTTTATTGTGTCGAATGCACCGAACGAGATAAATGCCGCTTTTGCGGCATTTTTTTTGTCGTTAATAATAAAGGGTATGGTATGTTGATTTATTGTAAGAACAGCCATCCAGAGATATGACGGATGTATCGGAATGAGCAGACCTTTCTCTTAAAGCGAGAGTACCAACTGTTTTTCAGACACTTTTTACTATATAACGTGTCGCCCAAAGCTGAATCTCCAATCATGAACAGCGAGCGATAAGCTGCATCGACCGGTTTATTGATGGGCAATTAAAATCCAACGTCTAATTTTTACCACAAGGAATCAAGTGTGAGGTTATTGAGTCTATTTGCGATGCTATTTCCAGCCGTTGCTTGTTCGTCCACACTTGAAATATGGGCTGGTATTAATTATGAAACGGCCGATTATGTAAAAGAACATATCGAAGCGATGACTGATCATCGTGTAGAAATTCGTTCGTTTGACGTCAACAGTATTCGTTCTGAACTTCTTGTTGCTGACCCTAGAGACAATACCTTTCCCGATGCCATTTGGGTTCCTTCTGACTTCTTAGGTCTAACTGAATATATCGAATTAGCGACACTTCCCGAGGCTTGGGTTGATACCCAACGCTATGAGAAAAAGGCACTCGATGCGGTGGTCATTAACGGTGAGCTTAAGGCGTTACCGGTTGGTATTGGAAACCAGGTCGTTCTGTATTCGAGCAAGCCTCAAGCGCAAGTTGTGACATGGGAAAGCCTAATTGAACGCTCTGCTAAGTCCGATCAAGTGAGTGTGCTTTTTCCCAATCCAAACATGTACTTCTATCTAGCTTTCTATCAGCTTTTTTCTGAAGACTTATTATCGTCGAAGAATGTTAACGGTGAAGGGTTAGTTGCCATTTTTGATTTCATCGACATGTTACAGCAGAAAAAAGTCATTGAATCATCGTGCAGTGATATTTGCGCGAGGCAGAGATTCATCAATGGGGAAGTCGAGTTTTTGATTGACGGCGACTGGGCTTTCAGCGAACTCGATGCTGCTTTTGGTCGAGATTTATACATCAATTCGTTGCCGACCTATCGTGGTGAAAGTATGTCTTCATTTAGTGGCGCGAAGATTTTTGCTGTCACGGAAAAAGGCATGCAAAACTCAGATAAGAAATTAGCTTTGAAAGAAGTCGTTCAATACCTGCAATCAAACAGTTTCACCTATTTAGCTCACTCGAGTGCCATGGTGTCGCCGTTTTATGAGGTTAATCAACGCCGTGTTGAGGAAGGTAACCAGACATTTTCAAATATGTACGATGAGTTTCAAGCGTCGCAAATGATGTCGAGTGACTACAAGATGGCGATCGTTTGGGAGGCATCGGCTCGGGCGTATCAGCGTTACAAGTCAGGGATGCCAAAGAGTGAACTTCATAAGTTTTACAATGATTTTGTTCAATATTACTCGGCGAATATGAGGGTAAGAGATTGAAGCTATCATTAAAATACACCATGGGCTTGGTGTTGCTGGCTTGCTCAATGCTTCCTGTTTACTTAGCGGGACAGTTGATTCTCAATAAACAAAACCAAAGTTCTTTAGAGCAAAAAGAAACCAAGCTGGACAACTCTACGACCGGTATTCGTCAAACCGTACAAGAGCAAATTAAGCTGACGGCGAGCCTAACCCAATGGTATTCGCAAGACCGATCATTGATTAAAGCGGGTGGTAATATCTTTTTCTCGAGTGTTGTTTGGGACAAGATGGATAGCTTCAATGCGCTAGCGGAGAGTGTGTCCGCGACTTATATTCTGGACCAAAACTGGAAGCCCATTTATGACAGCAAAGGCAGTTTGTACCACTTTGAGCAAAGCCAGTTATTAGAAAGCTTGAAGCGTCCTCAATCGGTTTATGGGCAAGGAAAATTGTTCCACACCGAGTTTACCGAAACTGAAGTGGCGGATAATGCCACTGCCGGTATTGCTTTTGTCGCGCCGATTTTACCTTATCGTTTGATTGAAGGTTCTACATACACGCCGCAGGGTTATCTTGTGGTTCTTATGGGGTATGACAGACTTAACACTAAAGTGATGCCTTTCCTTTATCAAAATGAGTCGGTTGAGTTTAATTATGTTGATTCAACGGATGCTCAGTCTTCTGAACAAAGTGCGAACATTATCTCTATCGACAGTAAATTCTTTACCGACAAATTGGTACTGAACGTCAAACATCATATTTCCGACAGTGCGCGTTTATTAGAGATGCAACAAGCTCAGGTGGTCTTTGTCAGAATATTAGTGGCGACGCTTGCCATCGCGATTGTGTTTGCTCTGTTCCTAAGCCGCTGGTTCTCTGGGCAGTTAAACTTGTTGGCTGAATCTGTTACGTCGTATTCGCATAACCAGTCACCGACTCATAGTGTGGATGAACATCGTTTTACAGAGTTCGTCACGCTGAGTCGTTTATTGGAAACCTTGTGGGGTCGCATACAATACCAAGTCCGTGAGCTTACCGAAAGTAACGATAAACTCGAAAGATTTAATGTTCAGCTAGAGGACTTAGTCGAAGAGAAAACCAGCAAGTTAACGTATTCGCTCGCGCGTGAAGAATCCCAGAAGCATCGTATTTTGAAGATCGTGCAGTTTGCATCATCGAGACAGGCAGCTGAATATCGGCTGATTCCTCAAATGGTCGATCAAGAGTTAAAGACATTACTTGATCAACATTCAATTCAGTTTCATTTTAACCGTGCTGGCGAGGCTGACTTGAGACTCTGTGACTCACAGGGGACGGCAATCGGGTATTTTTGTTCACGTTCATTTGATCTACTCAGTGAAGAAGATCTTCTGATTTTTGACATGTACCAAAAACAGTTAGCAGGTTGGCTAGAGCTCGAAAATATTACACGGATTAACATGCCGACTGGCTGTTTGAATCGTAAAGCTTTTAATGAAGATCTCGAATTTAGTAAACGCAGCATTAACGACAATCAAAATAAGATTTCTTTGATCATCATTGATATCAATGGCTTGAAAACCACGAATGATGTTCATGGACATGAAGTCGGGGATGAGTTGATACAACGCTGCGTAGACGTAATCAGCCACGGGTTGACATCTGCCAGTAATCTATATCGTTTGGGTGGAGATGAATTTGCGGTGCTTACCTTAACGTCTGGTGAGTCGAATTCGCTCAATGTCGCAGAGATGGCTGAGCAGTTGTATATTGCTCAGGAGCAACAGACAATCGAGACCAAAACGGGTATCTCTATTCCTGTCAGATTCTCGATTGGTGCAGCCTCTAGTGATTCAACAGACGTTGAGCAACTGTTCTCAGTCGCTGATGAGAATATGTATCAGCAAAAGCGTCGTTATTACCAAACGTTGTCTGTGGTTGGGAAGTAATGCCAATCACGCTGACAAATAGCTATCACGATTTTCGACGCCCATTACAGCGAAACTGCTGCGGTGTGACATTAAAATAAGCTTTAAACGCTTTGATGTACGAAGAGTCGTTTTGATAGCCAACTTGGTCAGCAATACGTTGGATCGAGAGCTCTTCATCAAGCAAAGATAACGAATAAATCAGTCGGATCTGTTGTCTCCACAACTGAAATGACGTGTTGAACTCTTTTGAGAACAAGCGCGATAACGTTCGCTCCGACGCGCCGACTTTTTCTCCCCAATCTTTTAGCGAATAATCTAATCTTGGTGTGTCTGTCAGTGCTTCGAATATCAGCTTCAAGCGTCTGTCTTCGGGTAGCAATAATTGAAAGGTTTGCACATTATCTTTCATTATTTGGTCGTGCAGAACCGCGAGCAAACGCGAGACTTCATCATCACTCACTAATCCTTCGCACTGCCTTCGGATCTCTTGCAATAGTTCATTTAGAAATGGCGTGAGGGTAATGGTTCGCACTTCAGGTTCATATTCACTGCCAAACGCAGGGTTAAGGTAGATGCCGACAAACGTTGTATGGCTCAATGCGATCGATTCATGTTGAGTACCCGCAGGTACCAACAGCGCAGAAGTGTGCGGGACAAGATGCTGGTAGTGATCAGTCTTAGTTTGCAATAAACCTCTGATTGGAAAGATCACTTGATGCCAAGCATGTTGGTGCATTGCATCGATGAAACCTTTAGGCATGTCGATGGTCTTTACTAGCGCTGGTGAGTTGGGGTTGGCAGCCATCATCTCGTTGGAAGTCATGACATCGGAGTGAGAATCTATTTGGCGGGTTGGCATTGTTGATTGTCCTTACATCTCTACTCTGACATTGGCTTGTTAGGCTATCATGCTCGGCATAGTGAATGAAGTCGAGTGTGATGTCGTCTTACCTCATACAGTTCAACAAGTATGTTTTCAGTAATAAAGTGTCCAGCAATAGGGAAGGGATATGAAGAAGTTAGGTATAATCAACAGCGTATTGGTAGGTAAAACCGTTGCCTTTGCTCACGGTACACAGAGTGCCATCAACAAACAGGTTTTGTCGGAACGTCAACACGCCACAGAGCTTGGTTTTACCAATGACGAACAAGGTGACCCTCGTTTTCATGGCGGCATTCAAAAAGCCCTTCATATTTACCCAAGCGAACATTACCCAGTTTGGGAAAAGGACTTGGGCAGCAAAGCCATCTTTCAAACTGCAGGCGCATTTGGCGAGAACCTAAGCTCAAGCGGAGTGACTGAAACGTCTATTTGTTTAAAAGATAAGATTCGAATTGGTTCAACATTATTGGAAGTTTCGCAAGGGCGCATGCCTTGTTGGAAGCTTAATGTGCGATTCGATCAAAACGATATGGCGAGAAGACTGCAAGACACGCTTCGAACTGGCTGGTACTTCCGTGTATTGGAAGAGGGCGATATTGGCGCAGGTGATGAGATTACTTTGTGTGAAAGACCATACCCTGATTGGTCGCTCGCGCGCATTATGGGCGCTGTCTTTACCGGAAGCCTAGATAGAAAAGAACTGAGCCAGATGGCTGAACTTCCTTTGGTCGAGTCTTGGGGGAAACTGGTTGAGCGTCGTCTCGAAACGGGCGAAGTTGAAGATTGGGAGATGCGTTTGGTTGGGCCAACTGCCGTATAAACACAGACGATAAAAATGACAAAGCCCACTTATGGAAATGGTGGGCTTTACATGTGTACGTTCTGTTCAACGCCAGCTAGAGCCAGAAACTCTTCAGAGGCATCTCAGCGTCAAAGTGATGAGCAATCTGTGCTTGGAGGAGCTCAGCGGTCGCAATAGCGTCAGTTAATGCATGATGCGGCGTGTAGTCGGGTAGGTGGTATCGACGACGACTCTGCCCCAGTCTCACTGAAGCTGGCTTCTTACCTTTTAGCTTATTCCACAAGCCGCCAGCCAGTTTATTTTGGATCTGAGATTCAATCTCGAGCGTGTCGAGGACTGGGAACTCAATGCCTTCACCGAGTCGCACTTTCAATGCATTATCCAAAAAGTCACGTTCGATACGACGATAGTGAACCACAGGGATATGCCCCGCCATTGATTCTAAGATCTCGCCCAACACTTCACTAAGGTCTGGCGCATCAATGATGTCATTGTGCGTGATGCCATGAATCACGACAGACTCTTCTTCTAACTTCTGTTTTGGTCTTAGCGTCCAGTGTTTGGCTTGTCGCAAGTAGATGCGATTGAGCGTAAATGGGACTAAACCAATGGTAATGATGCCGTCTTTGTTTGGGTTTAACCCCGTCGTTTCAAAGTCGACAGCCAAGAACATCACTTCTGAAAGTGGCGTATCAGGCGCAGGAAGAGGCTGGCTATAAAAGTGCTTTAAGCGCTCGTCTCTCGCTCGTTCTAGCTTCTGAGCAAACTTAAATGGCCAATCGACCGCAGGTGATCTGAATAGTTTGTTCATAGGCCCTACTTAAACTTGTTGCTGGCTTGATAACGGAACTTAAGGAAGTTTTGCGCATTACTTAATATTTGGAATGCATCCTTTAGGTTACGTCGCTCGAAGTCAGACAGGTTCTCTGGCTCGATGTTGTTATCAGGCTCGATGTTGTTGTCGACATCGTGTGCTTGGTGGCGAATACGAACCAGAGAGATAAACTCCATGGCATCTTTCAAATCTTGAGCTCGACCTTTTGGCAGAATACCAGCGTCAATAATGTCATCTAAGCGTTCGAATGAGTTCTTAGAGCGAGACGCTACCGCGAGCGAGTGAACACGAATCAAATCGGCCAGTGGTGCAGTACCACGACGCTTAAGGTTGATTGAGTTGTTGTGACGGCCATCTTTTTCCATGACGAAATCTTTGAAGAAGCCAAGCGGCGGTGTGCGGTTGAGTGCGTTACGTGCAAGACACGCCAAGAAACGGTTGTTCTTACGTGCGCGTCGAACAATAAAGCTGTTCAATTGCTCCGCCCATTTCAGGCGACCATAAACGCCATCTAAGTCGAAGAAGATAGAAGCATTCAATAGGGCTTTCGGGTTTGGATCATCAATCCAATCGGCAAAGCACTCTTCCCATTGTCGACGAGTCATACGCCACGTTGGGTTAGTTGCCATGATGTCACCAGTACAGTACACATAACCACATTGGTCTAAGCCATCACAAATGAAGGTCGATAGCTCTTCAAAGTACTTACCATGCTTTTTCTCGTCGTAGGTATCATCAAGAATGATTGCGTTATCTTGGTCTGTAACCAGTAGCTGCTCATCACGGCCCATAGATCCTAATGCAAGGAAACAGTAAGGAATAGGCGCCTTGCCCAATTTCTCTTCACCCAGTTCGATAATTCGCTGCTTAAAGCTACGACCAATTACCGACATTGCAGTACCCACCATGTGGGCGTTGGCATCTTCGTTAACTAAGCGCACAAAGCTGTCTTTCACTTGCTCGGAAAGCACCTTTAGATCTTCAATGCTTTGTTGTTGGAAGATGCTGCTTACCAATAACAGCGAGTTTTGAGATTCGTAACGAACAATATCGGTCGCTTCGATAATACCAATTGGCTTCTTATCTTTAAGCACTGGTAAATGGTGCACGTTGTAACGAAGCATGGTCATCATGGCTTCGTATACATAGGCGTTGTGGTCGAGTGAGATAACCTCGGGTGTCATCACGCTGGATACTTCATCCGATGGGTCGAGACCTTCAGCGAGGACACGCGTACATAAATCTCGGTCGGTGATGATGCCAATCACGGGTGTTGAGTCATCTTCATCATCTTCAACGATATCTGGGTCGATGATCAGCAAAGAGGAAACATTATCTTGTGCCATCATGGTCGCAGCTTGCTGAATCGTGCGCGTTTTTTCGATCATTGGCGCTTCGCTGGTCAGTAGCGTTTTAACCTTGGATGTTGTTAGGTCGTTAGCGTCGTTGCTGTCGGAGTTGGCTTGGCGCAGTCGCGCGTTATCTTCTACTTCTACGAAATCGGCAAAGGAGTCGTAGTTGTCGTAGAGCTCTTGAAAGATAGGCTCAGGAATACAGTAGAGCAGGGTATCTTCGGTCGCTTTAACAGGGAAACGCACCTTGTTGTTGGTCAGTAGGCCCATTTGACCGAACAAGTGGCCTTCATCCAGGCGGTTATAGAGCTCGCCCTTACGACGGTAGACTTCGACTTCGCCACTTCGAACGATGTATAAGTCATGAATTTGATCACCAAAGTGAATGATAGGGGTATCTTGGCGGTAATAAGAAATTTCCACGCTACTGGTCACTTTCGCCAACATCTCCTCAGGGAGTTCTGTGAAAGGGGGGTATTGTGCCAGAAAGTTTTGAATCTCTAATAACTCAGCATCCATAATGATCATCCATTGGTTTGTATGATTTCATGGTACAACATTTGATAATATTTTGCCGTCACAAATCAATCTGTGAGCTAAAACCTTTTTAAAGTCTTATGGATAGACTAACCTTTCAATTAATGGAGTGACAGTTTAAGGATGATAGGAATGTCGAAGTGGAAGCTTAGTTTTGTATCTGCGGTTTTTATGTTTTCTCCAAGTTTGTGGGCGGACACTAACGCGGTGGATATTTTGGATTACGACCATATTTATGCCACGGCGCATTCGGGCAGTTTAAATGAAGATGCAGGCAGTAATAATAATGCCTCGTCGTATGGATTAGGCGTCAGTTACGCGATGACGGATGATTGGTTGTTGCTGGGAGACTACAGCGCACGTTTCATTCACCCTGATGACACCACAACTCGAATTGATACGCTGATGCCAGGTGTTGGTTACCGTTACAGCATTAAGAAAGATTTAGATATAGTGGCTTACTACCTGCTTGGTATCACTAAAGGTAAGGTTGAAGATAATGATACCAACCGAACTGAATCTTCAGACACTGAGTTCATCCAAGGGGTAAAAGCTGAGCTTAACTATGGCTTTGCGAAACGTTGGATAGCTAACGGCAGTGTGCAAGTGAATCGAAGTGACCTGTTTGATGAAGAGATCTATCACTTAGGTTTACGCTATCTAGTGACCAACAAGTTTGCGATTGGTGGGTCATACCAACATCGAGACGGTGAAGGTAAGATTCGCAGTGAACGAACCAATGAGCTGGGCGTGGAGTTTTTCTTAGAGTATTAACTTACAAAGCATCTAAACCTGAAAGTCGAGACACAAAAAAGCCAGCTTAATTGCTGGCTTTTGCATATCTATTGGTCTGCAAGTGCAGATTTCACTTTACGATTAAAGAACCGCAGCGATACCTTTACATAGAGGACCCATGTTTGACTTAGTCATACCAGCAACACTGATACGGCCAGAACCAACAATGTAGATTGCGAATTCGTCTTTTAGGCGAGTTACTTGCTCTTTGCTTAGACCAGAGAAAGAGAACATGCCGTTTTGACGTTCGATGAATGTGAAGTCTGCATCAACACCTTCAGATTTCAGTGTTGTTACGAATAGTTCACGCATCTCTTGGATACGGTCACGCATTTCTGCTACTTCTGCTTCCCATTCAGCACGTAGGTCAGCATCACCAAGGATGTGAGTAACGACAGCACTGCCGTGTGCTGGTGGGTTAGAGTAGATCGAGCGGATAATGCTCTTAACTTGAGAGAATGCTGTTGTTGCTACGTCTGCTGATTCTGCAACCAGAGTGAATGCGCCAACACGCTCGTTGTACAAGCCGAAGTTCTTAGAGAACGAGCTAGCAACAAGGATCTCTTTGTTGTATTGAGCAAAAATACGTAGGCCAGCAGCATCTTCTTCAACGCCTTTTGCAAAACCTTGGTAAGCAAAATCGAATAGAGGAAGCAGTTTCTTCTCAGCAACCAGTTTAGCAAGAACTTCCCACTCTTCAGTTGTTGGGTCGATACCTGTTGGGTTGTGACAGCAGCCGTGAAGAAGAACGATATCGCCTTCAGAAGCTTTCTCTAGGTCAGCAACCATGCCAGCGAAGTCTTTGTCTTTAGTTTCAGCGTTGTAGTAGCTGTATTGAGCAGTTTCGATACCTGCAGCAGCGAAAACACCGTTGTGGTTAGCCCAAGTTGGGTTACTGATCCAGATTTTCACATCACCCAGTTGGCGCTTGATGAATTCACCCGCTACGCGAAGTGCACCTGTACCACCTGGAGCTTGTGCTGTTTTAGCGCGCTGAGATGCTACGATCTCTGCGTCTGAACCGAAAAGAAGTTTCTGAACCGCTAGACCGTATTCAGCCGTACCTTCAATCGTTAGGTAAGATTTGGTTTTTTCGTTTTCAAGAAGTGCAGCTTCTGCTTTCTTTACTGTTTTAAGTACAGGCGTTTGACCATCTTCATTTTTGTAGATGCCAACACCAAGGTTGATTTTCTCTGCACGAGAGTCTTTTTTAAACTCTTCAGTAAGGCCGAGGATAGGATCGGCGGGAGCAGCTAACACTTTTTCAAACATAATCTTCATCCATGTCAATTGAGAGGGGATAGTATCTATGGGTAGTTATACCTGTATGGAATTTTTAAGACAATACGAAGTGAACAGAAAGGCTAAAAAAAATCCATTTCAATCAGATTTATTGACTAAAGAGGGTATTTGATAACAAAACACCCTACGGATTAACCTATAGGGTGCAAGAAGTTAGTGGTTTTTGAATCGATTACGCTGGTTGAGTAATAAAGCTTTCGCGCTCGAGTTCACTTGCGATATTTTTGCCATCTTTGTAGGTCGCGGCAATTGAAACAAACGCTTGTTCAACCGCTAGAAAGGCGTCGACAACTTGCGGATCAAAATGCGTCCCATTGCTCTCTAAGATGATTTGTTTAGCTTGTTCATGAGTAAAGGCTGGTTTGTAGACTCGCTTCGAGATGAGCGCATCATAAACATCGGCCAATGCCATCAAACGACCCGATAGAGGAATATCTTCCCCCGACAACTGATTAGGGTAACCGCTGCCATTCCATTTCTCGTGGTGAGTCAGAGATATCTCCTTTGCAACTCTTAAGAAAGAGCTACTTCCCAGCTGCTTTTCTGCAATAGATAACGCTTCAGCACCAATCGCGGGGTGACCTTTCATTATCTCAAACTCTTCGTCCGTCAATTTACCCGGTTTCAATAACACGCTATCAGGCACACCGACTTTGCCCACGTCGTGCAAAGGTGCAGATTTGTAAAGCAACTCGATGTAGTTTGGTGTTAACAAGCTTGAGTGGGTTTCTGATTTGCTGAGCTCTTGTGCGAGTACTTTGACGTACTCTTGAGTTCTGAGGATATGAGCGCCCGTTTCATTGTCTCGAGATTCAGCCAATGCCGATAAGCTCACAATGGCCACGTCACGTGTGGTTTTGACTTCGTTTTGCGCGGTTTCAAGGCTATCAAGCATGGTATTGGTCATAGATGCCATTGAGCCAAGCTCGTTGTAGCCGAAAATAGGTAAGCGAACGCCTTGCTCGCCATTGGTGACTTTGTTTAATGCGTGCTCTTGGCTTAAGAGAATGCGCTTAATTAGCTTGCTCCAAAGCGTCATGATGGTAATCGCGTAGCCACCCAGTACCACAGCCAAATAAATGAACTCTTTGATCACGCTGATCTTGCCGGTGCCATCCAATAAGCGGTCAGGGTTGTGTTCTAGCCAGAAGATGTCTTTAACGGCAATCATCGTCAACATAGTCGTCAGTGTTACCAGAAGCACGATAACCAAGCCTATCATCTGCTTGACCAGTGAACTTCTTTCACCAACCAGTTGGAAGTCGAATTGCCCAGTCGTCTCCATTTTATCCATTTGGCTGAGCTTGGCGTTCAATTGAAGAATGGTTCCGGTAAAGAAGCCGAATAGACTCATGCCAAACAGCACCTTCAAATTGCTATCTATGGTGAATTCATAGCTTAAGTTGTAGTAGAGCGCGAAAGGCACACTTGCAGCAAAAAATAGCAGGGTATCGAGTTGCGCGAATCGGCCTTGCTTGACCAAGGTATGTTGCGCCAATAGGTAACGACGCGCGAGCCATAATAAGACAAATACAATACTGACTTGTGTGAAAATCTCTAACGTCGTTAAGCTCTCGAGCATAGGACACACCCGACTGCCATAGGTGCCAAACAGCACGCCAGCAATGACGTATAACTTAGTCGTTAGCGATTGATTGTAATTTGAAGTATCCATCGATAAGCCTTTGTTCTCATTCTTATTAGATTCACGCATTCATTGATTCACGACTTTAGAATTGCGAATGATTAGCATAACTGGCGTGAATACGACCGGAAATTCTATCGATAGCTTTCGTGGATTGATACAAGAAACTGGTTTGTGTTAGAGATTTGTTAGCTAGGTGGGGGTTATTGCAGCATTTTTATGAAGATACTTGAATAGCCTCGGTCGAGGTTCGAGGCTATTCAGTCTGTGTACTGGGTTAGAATCGCGAGTGATTGAGTTCGCTATCTACTTTAACCCGTTACTTTTTGAGATTGATTTCAGCTTCGATTGAGCCGGTTTCAATCTCAGGGTGAGACGCTAGTTTGTCTGCAGCCCATTGGTTGATGTGTTTCAGAATAGCAGACACCGCGTGTTTTTCCGTTGGTGCTTGGTCTTGTTCGACATCGATCTTTTGCTTTGGATGTGAGCCTGTCGCATCTTCAGCAATATGGAGCCAATCTGGGTGCCAGTAATATGGCTGACCGCTCGGTGTTGTCCAACTGTGAACACCGTTTGACTCTCCTTTATAACTTAATTGGTCTGCTTCTATTTTTTTCATTGTTATCTCGCATGTTTTTGGGTTACATCAAATTATTGAGGTAGAAAGCCAACTTAGCTCCTACCTTGGGTACAAACTTAGCAAAGCTTACAAAGTTATCTGTGAACTAATTCACACTATTGTGGAAATTAGGTGTGATCATATGGATAGCAGCAATAGTTGTTGGCGTAAGTGATAAAATCACCGGCTCACAGAATTTCTCTAGGTAGTACAATTAGATGGCGCGTTATGAAGAGCTTGCAAAGGATATTCGAACTCAGATAGCTAACAATACGTGGCGATCCGGAGAGAAGATCCCTTCGGTACGCATGAGTTGTCGAAATTACAACGTCAGCAACAGTACTGTCTTACAAGCCTACCAGTTGCTAGAAAGCGAAGGGTGGATCATTGCTAAACCTCAGTCGGGCTACTTTGTTGCGCCAAGGCTGGACGGCGTTGATTACACACAGCCGCTTGTTAGTGAAAAGAAAGCCATTAATGACCGCTTATTTGATTTCTTGAAGTCGAGTTCAGCCGAAGGTGTGATTCCTTTCGGCTCTGCATTCCCAGATCCCGACCTGTTCCCGTTACCTACCTTGACTCGAAACCTTGCCAGCGCGGGTAGGAAAATGACTGGCGCGAGTGTGATCAATAATTTGCCACCGGGCAGTGAGTCCTTGAGAAGACAAATCGCGCAGCGTTATCTGCAGCAAGGGATTACAGTTAATCATCAAGACATCGTGATTACGTCGGGTGCTATGGAAGCGCTCAACTTGAGCCTGCAAACGGTCACTAAGTCGGGTGATAACGTCGTGATAGAGTCTCCCGCCTTTTATGGTGCTCTACAGGCCGTTGAGAGGCTCGGGCTGAACCCTATCGAAGTAGACGTTTGCCCAACCAATGGGTTGAATATAGAGCAGTTTGAAAACGCACTACAAAACCAAGATGTTAAAGCGTGTTGGCTGATGACTACTTTTCAAAACCCAACGGGAACCAGTTTGTCGGAACAGTCAAAGCGCCGTGTGGTAGAGATTGCAGAACAGCATGGAACCTACATTATTGAAGATGACGTGTATGGCGATCTTTATTATGAAGGGCACAAGCCGAAGCCATTAAAGGCTTTCGATAAGACCGATTCCGTCTTGCTTTGTGGGTCGTATTCAAAAAGCTTGTGTCCCGGTTATCGAGTAGGGTGGGTTGTGAACACGCGTTTTAACGATGCGATTCAAAAGTTACAGCTTCTTTCTACGTTATCGAGCAGTGCTCCCGTTCAACTTGGTGTCGCCCATTTCTTAACACATGAAAGCTACGACAATCACCTTCGTAAACTGCGTAAAAACCTTGTCGTCAGGAAAGAGCGATTTATCGATGTCATTAAGCAGTACTTTCCGCATTCAATCGAGATTGAAGAGCCGGCTGGTGGCTACTTGATATGGATTCGCTTTTCTGAAAAATTCGACAGCCAACAGTTTCATCAACTGGCTATCGAGCAAGGTATTAGCGTCGCATCTGGCGATCTGTTTAGTGAGCAGGGCAGAGTGGATAACGCGATACGATTGAACTTCTCTTATGAACTGACAGAAGAGAAAGAACAGGCTCTCATCTGGCTTGGCAAACTGGCACATCAACTTACGCACTCGTAAAACCTTAAGTCCCTCATAAAAAAGACAATCATTCCAACTGTACGGGTTGTTTGTGGGGTAACTGTACGCCTAATTGGCCAAAGAGTTGTGATTCAATAACGGTAGACCAAATATTGGAGATACCGTTATGTTGAAAATGACTATGGGAAATGAAGTTAAGCTGATTATTGTCGCGATTGTGTGTGCGCTTCTGCTTATTCTCGGCCACGTACTGCTGGCAAAAGCATTCGCTGATATGGCGTGGGCGGAATACACCACTGCCGCGATCCCATTCGTTATGATGGCAATCTGCGGTTTCGCAATAAAATACGCTATCGACCAAGACGTGGATTAGCTTTTGAATAACGAGTCCAGATGGTAGTACGCAGAAACAGCCGTCGTCTCGTTTTATTCTGAACATAAAAAAACCTCCGCAAGTGCGGAGGTTTTTATTTGTTCTTAACTTTTAATATCGAATAGGTTTCGAATTAGAAGTTTGCAGAGCGTGGTGTACGTGGGAATGGAATCACGTCACGAACGTTGCCCATACCTGTTACGTAAGATACTAGACGCTCGAAACCAAGACCGAAACCAGCGTGTGGCACTGTGCCATATTTACGTAGGTCGCGGTACCAGCTCATGTGCTCAGGGTCGATACCCATAGCAATCATACGCTCGTCTAGAATGTCTAGACGCTCTTCACGTTGTGCACCACCGATGATTTCACCGATGCCTGGTGCAAGTACGTCCATTGCTGCAACTGTTTTGCCGTCGTCGTTTAAGCGCATGTAGAAAGCTTTGATGTCTTTCGGGTAGTTCTTAACGATAACAGGAGCTTTAAAGTGCTCTTCAGCTAGGTAACGCTCATGCTCAGAAGACATGTCGATGCCCCACTCAACGTCAAACTCAAATTTCTTACCAGAGTCTAGTAGGATTTGGATTGCGTCAGTGTAGTCAACTTGTGCGAAGTCAGCGTCAACGAATTGCTCTAGACGAGTAATTGCTTGCTTGTCGATGCGAGAAGCGAAGAACTCAAGGTCGTCGCGGCGCTCTTCAAGAACAGCAGCGAAAACGTACTTAAGCATGTCTTCAGCCAGTTTCGCTACATCGTTAAGGTCTGCAAACGCAACTTCAGGCTCTACCATCCAGAACTCAGCTAGGTGGCGGCTTGTGTTTGAGTTTTCAGCACGGAACGTAGGACCGAACGTGTAAACCTTGCTTAGTGCACAAGCGTAAGCTTCAGCATTAAGTTGGCCAGATACTGTTAGGAACGTCTCTTTACCGAAGAAATCTTCGTTGAAGTCTACGTCGCCTTTTTCAGTGCGTGGTAGGTTTTCCATGTCTAGCGTAGAAACACGGAACATTTCACCAGCGCCTTCTGCATCAGATGCAGTGATAAGCGGAGCAGAAGTCCAGAAGAAGCCTTGCTCGTGGTAGAAACGGTGAATCGCTTGAGATAGACAGTTACGTACACGTGCTACTGCGCCAATCACGTTTGTACGTGGACGTAGGTGAGCAACTTCACGAAGGTATTCGATAGAGTGACGTGTCTTAGCCATTGGGTAAGTGTCAGCATCTTCAACCCAACCCACAACTTTAACGCCAGTTGCTGCTAGTTCGAAGTCTTGACCTTTCGCAGGAGACTCAACAATCTTACCCGTTACTTCAACAGAGCAGCCAGTTGTTAGCTTTAATACTTCGTCTTCGTAATTATTAAGATTATTAGGAACCACGGCCTGAATCGGGTCGAAACAAGAGCCGTCATAAATGGCAAGGAAAGAGATTCCAGCTTTGGAATCACGACGTGAACGGATCCAGCCGCGAACAGTTACTTCACTGTCTACCGCTAGCTTGCCGCCAAGTACGTCTGTTACAGGCGCGTAAGTCATGTTGATTTCATTCTCCATTGAGGGACAAATTCAACTCAAAGTCTCTGGCATTGCTGCAAATAAACATACATTTGCACAATAATTAGCCGAAACATCAAGTTGTATAAACTTTTTAAATCGATTGAACATATTACCTGTCATACCGACAGCTTCAACCTTTATTCTTGCTTGGTGAAAGAAATATTGTGTCTACTGACGATAAATAGGTTTGAGGGTGTGTTTTTTGTTCAATCTTAGCGTCTGCCTTACCTTTGACCCTATGTGAGCTGTTGAACGAGCATGGCGTAATCGAAACCTTTGTTTTCAATAATGGGAGTGTGATTGTGTTGAGACTCACTCTATATTGGCGCGGATTCAGTCATTTTCGACTTGATCACCTTCTTATTTCCCCAATAAAGCAACAAGAGGAGTTTAATATCTACGTGTTAATTACGCCGCCTTAACCCCTGTATTCTCTCTACACCCGCACTTTTCGAGCGCTCGCTCATTCAAGAAAAACAGTCGATCAAATTATGTCTCAACAAGGCAGGACTGGCTGTACAAGTAAAAGAGAATTACATGCTTAATTATTTAAAAAAACACTGGTTATCAAACGTTAAAGGAGATTCATTATCTGGGATTGTGGTTGCACTCGCATTGATCCCCGAAGCCATCGCATTTTCAATTATTGCAGGCGTTGACCCTAAAGTAGGGCTCTATGCCTCGTTCTGTATTTGTGTCGTCACTGCTTTGGTTGGCAGTCGTCCGGGAATGATCTCTGGTGCAACAGGCGCTATGGCGCTATTAATGGTCACCTTAGTGAGAGAGCACGGATTAGAATATCTACTCGCCGCTTCGTTTCTAGCTGGCGTCATTCAAATCGCGGCTGGATACCTAAAGCTTGGTAATCTGATGAATTTCGTTTCCAAATCGGTGATTACTGGATTTGTTAACGCGCTCGCCATTCTAATTTTCATGGCCCAACTTCCTGAATTAATCAACGTCCCATCAAGCGTTTACGTGTTAGTCGTTTTGGGTTTGGCGATCATTTATCTGCTTCCTTATTTTCCCAAGTTTGGTCGCGCAATACCTTCTCCACTGGTTGCGATTGTTACCCTGACAATCATTAGTTTGCTGTTCGGCTTAGATGTGAGAACGATTGGCGATATGGGCAAGCTTCCTGATTCACTGCCTGTGTTCTTGATTCCTAATATTCCATTCACGTTTGATACGCTTGCGACCATCCTGCCATATTCGATTGCTCTATCTCTGGTTGGCTTGTTGGAATCCTTGATGACAGCGACCATAGTCGATGATCTGACAGATACTGAAAGTAACAAAAACAATGAGTGTAAAGGGCAGGGAGTAGCGAACATCGTTGCCTCATTATTTGGTGGAATGGCGGGCTGCGCAATGATCGGTCAGTCGATCATTAACATCAAATCAGGTGGCTTAACCCGATTATCCAGCATGATCGCTGGGGTGGTTTTGTTGTTAATGGTGGTGTTTGTTTCTGATTGGTTGAAGCTGATACCGATGGCGGCTTTAGTGTCTGTGATGATCATGGTTTCAATCGGCACATTCTCATGGCGTTCTATTGTTGAGCTTAAAGATCACACACTGCCAACCAATGTAACCATGCTAGCAACCGTGGCGGTGGTGGTGTTTACTCATAACTTAGCAATAGGTGTTGCGGTTGGCGTGGTGCTGTCGGCTCTGTTTTATGCACATGCCAGCAAATCCATGGTGTTTATATCCGATGAAGTTGTGACAAACGAAATGCACACCATTCACCGAGTAAAAGGCCATGTCTTCTTTGCTTCGTCAGATGCGTTTGTCGACTTATTTGATTATGACAACGCGACCTCTTTAGTGACCATCGATATATCGGATGCGTCATTCTTAGATAATACCTCGGTCGAGGCGCTTGATAAGGTTGTGTTCAAGTTCCGTAAAAAAGGGGCTTACGTTGAAGTGTCAGGAATGGATAGCGTGAGTGCGAACCTGATAGTCAAACACGCGATGTATCACAAGCATAAAGACTTAACCGCGGTTTCCATTACGCACTAATCTTGATTTAAGGTACTTTTAAAGCCTTAAAGCCTTAAAGCCTTAAAGCCTGAACTAGACATTGTTATGAAGATAAAGCGCTCATTGTTGAGCGCTTTTTTGTTGTAGGCGATTTATGACTTCTTCTTTGTACTCGACAAAGTAAACTGATTAATCAGTGACTCAAGGTGATCAGACAGTTCTTCTAAGTCATTGCTGATGTTGCGAGTTTCAGCCGCAGATTGCGATGTGTTGTTGGCGTGAGAGGTGATGGTTTCAACCTTTTGTTGAACATCTTGAGTCGCTTGTGTGGTGGATTGTGTTTGCTGCTGAATATTCTGTGCGTGAGCCAAGACTTGTTTCATCTCTTCGACCACACCATTCATTTCAATTGAAAGTGCGTCGATATCGGTTGAGCTTTGATGGGCTTGTTCGCAAACGCGATCGGCAGAAGTTAGCGACTCTTCACTGCCTTGCTGGAATTGATGAATGATTGACTCAATGCTGCCTGTTGCTTCTGCGGTTCGCGATGCAAGGTGGCGAACTTCATCTGCCACTACCGCAAACCCACGACCTTGTTCTCCCGCACGAGCTGCTTCAATCGCTGCATTCAAGGCCAGAAGATTGGTTTGGTCAGCAATGCCACGAATCACACTCAATATTGAAGAGACCTCTCCGGTTTGCTCATTGAGTGTCAGTATTTTGTGTTTCACTTCTTCTATGCTACTGACTAGGTTTTTTATCTCACTGCTTGCGTCGTGTGCTTGGTTGGCACTCTTACACGCCACATCGGCGGTGTGGTTGATAAGCTCTGAAGCCGTTAAAGTCGCTTGTTCTACATTGACTTGCTGTGCCTGTATCCCTTCGACATTGTGTTGCACTTCAGCGGTTTCGCTTTGCTGGTCGCTGGCAGCTTGCTCGGTAATTTGCGCGACGCTAGTCAGTTGGTTAGCCGAGGCATTCAACTTGTGCGAGGTGCTTTGTACCTTTTCTAAGCTGTCAGATACGGTTCCCATGAACGAGTTGATGGAGTTAGCCAGCGTGCCAATCTCATCCTTGCTTTGTTCCGGCAGGCGAGTGGATAGGTTTTTATCGTTGCTGACTTGGGTCATAAAGCGAGAGGTCTGTTGCAGCGGGCGTACGATAATCTTACGAATTAATCCCATCGTAAGCACGAATCCGGCAAACGATATCACCGCCATAATGCCAATAGCAGCCATGGTTTGAGTGTTGATCAGCGAGTTAACATAGTTGAGGTTATATTCGAGGCGAATTGCACCCAAGACTTCACCTTCTGGTGCCATATGACAGGCGACACAATTGGTTCCTCGGTAATCTTCACTCGACTTCATTGGCAGAGCAATAACCAAGCCTTTGCCCCAATCAGCAGAAAAAGGTTCGATAACGGTTTCGCCCGCTAGCGCTCGTTTATCAATATCGTCAACCGGTGTTTGGTTGTCATTACCTGGGCCGTATAACTTGCTGACAGCGTCGGCACGCAAAACACGAACGTCTTCGATGCCTTCTTGAGCCAGTGCTTTCTGACGAAGGGTCTCTTTCTGTGCCATGGTGCCGGTGAGCATCATCATGTTGAGGCTATCGAAGTAGTTACTTGCTTTGTCGTGTAGCTGTTCACTCAACACCGAGTTAACCAGTTGTTTTTGCTGCGAGTATTGGAAATAGGTCGATATTGCCAGCAAAAAAGTGAACACGATGGCGAGGGCCACCAGGATTTTGAAGGTGATTGTTGAGCGCATAAGGTGGTTGTTTTTATTAATTATAATGACGCAAATACTGTACTAGTAAGAATCCCTACCACCTATGGGGTATAACGAATTGTGTGACCACACTCCGGTTGTGGTTATGTTTCTGTGATGTAGCGAGTTTGTGTTGTATCTGATGTTGAAATGGAACGCGCTTCAAGCTCGTCACTGTTCTTAAAACATAGTGTTGTTGAAACATACAGCTGTTATTGAAACAGACTGCTGTTTTGGGAATAGAGTGCTGTGATTGGATTGATAATTAGAAGAGTCTTGGTTGTTGATTAGCTCGATGTATTTGTCCGCTTGTCTTTTATCAATAAAGACTATTGTTTTAGACGTCTTAGTGGTTAATTTATATCCAAATGGCTGTTTTGTTCAATTTAATAGCAAAAATTGTGGTTATAGCGTTGTGTTTCGAGGCTCATTCGATAAGATGAAAAGACCTCTATGATAGAGGTAGGGCAGCAACGGATACGCTGCTTCAAATACTATGGAATGTGACTTATTGGACACATACATGAAATTCAAGATTACATCACCGATTATTGAACCTACGGAAGGTTCACCACATCAGTTAATGCTTACTCACGCTTCTCGTTTTACCTCTTTTAAGACAAGCTCCCCTTTGAACGCCCTGTTCGACAACGTCTCTGCACGCTTCTTTACCGCTTATCGCTCCTATTGTTATTCGTTTTATAACTTTATTTCTATCTGAACTCCTTTGTCATCCGCTCGATGAACGAAGACTCACATCTATAAAAACTAAACAAATAAGTTAAAAACAATGAATATTAAAATGATGGGTAGCTCCCTAATTATCGCTGGTACCGCTCTCGGTGCTGGTATGCTTGCGATCCCAATGGTATTAGCTCAATTCGGATTGCTTTACGGCACACTGCTTATGGTACTGATCTGTTTCGGTACGACTTACGCAGCATTACTACTTCTAGAAGCGACCATCAAAGCGGGTGGCGGTCTAGGATTAAACTCTATTGCCCGAAAAACCTTGGGTAAACAAGGTCAGTTGCTTACCAACGGCTTGCTATACGCGTTGTTGATTTGCCTATTAATGGCTTACATTCTGGGCGCAGGTGACTTGCTGAGTAAGTTACTGTCTAACTTTGGCGTTGAAATCAGCGCGACTACCAGCCAAACCGTGTTTACCTTGCTTGCTGGTGCTGTAGTCGCAAGTGGTACTGGTGTGATTGATAAGCTCAACCGAGCATTGTTCTTCGTGATGCTTGCTA
Source organism: Vibrio sp. 1CM8B (assembly GCF_023161685.1). Lineage (NCBI taxonomy): Bacteria > Pseudomonadati > Pseudomonadota > Gammaproteobacteria > Vibrionales > Vibrionaceae > Vibrio > Vibrio sp. 1CM8B. The sequence continues at coordinate 304,632 of NZ_JALNTU010000005.1, read as the reverse complement.
GCTTGTTTGCAACCATGGCTTTCTTGGCGCCGAGCATGACTCAAGAAAACTTGATGCAGGTAACCAGCCATGACCACGTTGATCTAATCAAAACCAGTGCCATCCTGTTTACGAGCTTTGGCTTTATGGTTGTGATTCCAACCTTGGTTTCTTACAACCACGAAGCGACAGACAAACAGCTGCGTAACATGGTGATTATCGGTTCTCTGATCCCATTAGTGTGTTACTTGTGTTGGTTGTTTGCGGTAGTGGGTAACTTGAGTGAAGAGCAATTTAGAAGCTTTGAGAACGTATCAGATTTGATGGCGGCGTTTGAGGCTCAGTCTCCTTGGGTGGGTAACGTTCTGTCTACCTTCACGGGCTTGGCGTTGTTGACTTCTTTCTTTGGTGTGGCGATGGCGTTGTTCAACCAGAACAAAGACATGTTCAACCAAAATACGGCAGTAACGTACTGTATTAGCTTTATCTTGCCGTTGGCGGGTTCACTGCTTGCTGCAGACAAGTTCCTACAAGTACTGAACTACGCTGGCATCATCTTGGTGTTCCTAGCGGTGTTTGTTCCTCTGGTGATGGTTCACAAGCAGCGCTTCATGAAAGTTGCTGATGATAGATACCGAGCAGAAGGTGGCAGCGCAATGATGTTGTTCTCACTGCTGTTTGGTTGCTTCCTGCTTATCTCACAAGTGATCTAGTTCTTTGGTCCATTATCTACGAGCATCTTAGAGATAAGTGGCCGGAATTTAGATACAAAAAAAGGAACGCATCGGCGTTCCTTTTTATTATTTGCTCGTTACCAAGCAAGCTGTGTAAGAGGCTATTAGCAAACTAATGCTAATTAACAAACCACCTTAACAGCCAAACCACCTTGAGATGTCTCACGGTATTTAGCGTTCATGTCTTTACCGGTTTCTAGCATTGTTTCGATAACTTTATCTAGAGAAACAGTAGGAGCAGAAGAGCGACGAAGTGCCATACGAGTCGAGTTGATTGCTTTAACTGCAGCAATACCGTTGCGCTCGATACATGGTACTTGTACTTGGCCAGCAACTGGGTCACACGTTAGACCTAGGTTGTGCTCCATGCCGATTTCTGCAGCCATACATACTTGCTCAGGGCTACCACCCATAAGCTCAGCAAGACCAGCCGCAGCCATAGAACATGCCACACCAACTTCACCCTGACAGCCAACTTCAGCACCAGAGATAGAAGCGTTACGCTTGTAAAGACCACCGATCGCGCCAGAAGCAGCGAAGTAACGGATGTAGTCTTTCTCTGTCACTGTTTGGATGAACTTATCGTAGTAAGCCAGTACAGCAGGGATGATGCCACATGCGCCGTTTGTTGGTGCCGTTACTACACGACCGCCAGCTGCGTTTTCTTCGTTTACTGCGAAAGCAAACATGTTTACCCAGTCAACAACTGTCATTGGATCATTGGTTGTTTTTTCTGAAGTAATCAGCTGTTGGCGAAGTGCTGCTGCACGACGAGGTACACGCAGTGGACCAGGCAGGATACCTTCAGTATTCATACCGCGATCCATACACTCACGCATCGTTTTCCAGATGTTAGCGAAGTAAGTGCGAGACTCTTCGTCTGAGTGAAATGCTGCTTGGTTTTTCATAACCAGTGTACTGATAGAAAGACCGCTTTCTTTACACTGATTAACCAGCTCTTCAGCTGTTGTGAATTCGTAAGGTGCTTTGATTGGGTTTTCTTCTTCTTTGCCGAAGTTCTCTTCGTCAACGATGAAACCGCCACCAATTGAGTAGTACGTTTTTGAGTATGCAACTTCGTCACCAACCCACGCATGAATACTCATGCCGTTCTCGTGTAGAGAAAGGTTGCTAGTGTGGAAGTTCATACCGCCATCGCGTGGGAACGATACTGTATGACAGTGCATGCCAACAGGAAGGCGCTCAGTTTCTTCTACGCGAGCAATGAAGCCAGCAATAGAATCGATATCAACACGCTCAGGAGTATTGCCAGCAAGACCCATGATGATTGCGATATCTGTGTGGTGACCTTTCCCTGTCAGTGATAGTGATCCATATACGTCCACGGTGATTTTAGTGATGTCGCGCAATTTTCCCATTGAACGTAGGTCATCAATAAATTCTTTACCCGCTTTCATTGGTCCAACTGTGTGTGAGCTCGATGGACCAACACCGATTTTATAGATATCAAATACACTAATCATAGCGATTACCTCAAAAAGAGAGCCTCCCAAGGGGAGTAGGGAGGCTCATTTATTATCATTATATTTTTTGTCTAATCTCGCGATATAAGATGGATGTCATCTTATAAAAAGGGCTTGAGATTAAAGAGCGCCGTAGATTACAGAACTAATAGCCGCTAGACCACATAAAGCTGTAAAGATTTGTACAGGTGCTGAAGTTTTATACTTAGCCATAGCTGGTACTTTCTGCATCGCGAATACAGGCATTAGGAACAGGATAGCTGCAATCATTGGAGCACCCATTGTTTCAATCATACCTAGGATGCTTGGGTTAACTACCGCAACAATCCAAGTTGTAACAACGATGAACGCTAGAGATGCTTTTTCAATCTTAGAGATTGAAGAACCAGAGCGAGACTTGATTAGACCAACAAGACCTTCGTGAGCACCTAGGAAGTGACCGAAGTAGCTAGAAGTAATCGCTGCGAACGCTACAAGAGGACCCATGTAAGAGATAAGTGGAGACTCGTGAACGTTAGCTAGGTAAGAAAGTACCGAGATGTTTTGCGCTTGTGCTGTTGCTAGTTGCTCTGGAGATAGAGAAAGTACTACAGAGAATACGAAGAACATTACAAAACCCATCAGCATCATTGCTGCGCCACCAGTGATTGCGTCAGTTTTCTTAACTGCGTCTTCACCGTATACACGACGTTGCTCTTTAGAGAACTGTGAAATGATTGGGCTGTGGTTGAAAGAGAACACGATGATTGGAATAGCAAGCCAGATAATAGAAGGCATTGTTGACCATTCTGGGCTTACGTCCATCATTGAAGTGTTCCAATCAGGAACTAGGTAAAAAGATAGCGCTAGTAGGATGAATACTAGTGGGTAAACCATTGCTGAAGTTGCTTTAAGCATCAGCTCTTTACCGAATACAACACCTGCTGTCATAGCAAGGATAAGTGCACCAGAAAGAAGAGGACGTGGAATAGATTCCATACCCATTTGGTTTACTAGGAAAGAATCAACCGTGTTTGTGATACCAACACCGTAGATAAGAACGATCGGATAGATAGCGAAGAAGTAAGCAAAAGTAATAATGTTTGCGCCAGTCTTACCGAAGTGCTCTTCAACTGTGTCTGTAATGTCAGCTTCAGGGTTTTTAGCAGACAGTACGAAACGAGCTAGAGATTTGTGTGCGAACCAAGTCATTGGTGCCGCAATTAGAGCTAGGATAACTAATGGCCAAAAACCACCCGCACCAGCTTTGATTGGAAGGAATAGTACGCCAGCACCAACTGCTGTACCGAATAGTGATAAACACCAGGTAAAATCTTTATAGTTAAACTTGCTTGAATCTTTAACGGCATTTGCCGAAGAAGTTGTTGTGTTCATGTTAAATTACTCATTTTTTGGGAACAGGAAATAAGTCGGGGCTAATTCTGCAGAATTTTCGTCTGCAAAAAATAGATCTAAATCATGTAATGAAACGGCGTGTCACATGATATGCGAAAAACGGATTTTTGATCACGAAAATAGCGTGCCACAGGTGATTTATGTTTATGCTTGGTATTAGTTTTTTTTATGCGAAAGGGCGGGTTGTATAGATCTATAGCAAGTAAACGTTTGCGTAAAATTGCATTAATAATTCTGTTCCATACAAAGCTTGCGATTTGTTAACAGAGATTAAACAAAACGTAGTTGCTATGTGATTTGTTGCACTACATGCTGCTGCAGCGATTGGATAATTTGCGCCGTAACGCCCCAAATTAGGTGCTCTTGGAAGGGAATCGCAAAAACACGATGCTTGATTTGTTTGAAGTTAATAGTGTGGCTGTGTAGCTTGGCTTGGTCTAAAACATAGGTGGCTGGCACCTCAAAAATAGAGGCAACTTCATTCTCATCGATGATGGCTTCATAGTCAGGATCGACCAGAGCAACAATCGGTGTCACAGAAAATTTACTAATAGTACTCAAAGCGGGTAATTGCCCAACAATTTTAACTTGATCCGATCGAATTCCTACCTCTTCATGGAGCTCTCTAAGTGCAGTAAATTGCATAGAAGGGTCTGAGAGTTCGTGTTTACCGCCAGGAAAACTGACTTGGCCAGGATGATGCTTTAAATGAGACGCTCTTTTAGTAAAAATGACATGTAAACCATCTTCTCTTTCAACTAAACCTACCACCACTGCCGCTTTACGTAATTGATCGCCATTGATATGCGAAACACGCTCTACTGACTCTGGGTGATAGCCAACGGTAGGGTTTAGTTGGAATTGTTGAAGGAAGTTTTCTTTATTCATATCAAGCCAATATATTGATTATTATGATTTTAAGTATAGACATAACCGTGGGCTGATTACCAATTTTGAGTGTGTCTTCATTTACTTACTTTTAGTTTAGCGATTAACTAGGCGTAATTAAGGGCCACTTAGTGACTGACATCCTTAAAATGCTGGTTTTTGCTATATTCAATATGTACACATCTGCGAGTAAGCGTTACCCATGTCATAAAATTGGGTTACGAAGCGTAGATTTTGCGTTTAAGAATTTGATAACAATGACTTAGTGAACCATTCTAAAAAGAAATAGAAGAAAAGGTATGAGATGAAAGGAATCATATTCACCGAATTTTTAGAGCTTGTTGAAGACAAGTTTGGGTTAGAGCTTTTGGAAGAAGTTCTAGAGATGTCAGAAGATGAAGGGATCTACACATCTGTCGGAAGTTACGATCACAAAGATCTGGTTAAACTCATCATTAATCTGAGCAAAAAAACCGATATTGATGCGGCAAGCTTGCAACGCGTGTTTGGGCAGTCTGTATTTAAGAACTTACTGGCCTCATTACCGAATAAAGCGAGCCTTGCTCATAGCACGACCACCTTTCAATTTATTCAGCACGTAGAGCGCTACATTCACGTTGAAGTGAAGAAGCTCTATCCAGATGCTGAGCCACCTGAATTCAGTTTTATCACCACGACCGAAGCACAACTTGTTTTTGACTACAAAAGCGCAAGGTGTATGTCTCATGTTTGCTTAGGACTTATAGAAGGATGCGCTGAATACCACGGTGAATCTATCGCGGTGGAGATGACGCCACAAAATGATGACCAAAGCGTGGTTAGGTTTAATCTCAAAGTAGAAAAGTAATATGGATCTGGCATCTGCCCTAGAGAAGAAGCTTAAGCGTCAAATCGCGGCAAGAAAAGCGGCTGAAGGATTGTTGGAACAGAAGAGCCTCGAGCTGTTCAAGGCTAACCAACAACTTGAGCTTGCTTTGCGTCAGTTAGAAAAGCGCTCCAACGCGAATATACGACGCATTGAATTCCAAGAACAAATCGACAACCTGTTGATTGATTTTGGGCGCGCGTTTCTAAGAAATGATCTCGATGATGTCATGCTATCTGAACTAACGACGAACGTGACTAACAGTTACTTAATCGAAGCCAGTCGTTTGATTCTACCTCCCAAGCTCATCCCTCAGTTGCAGACCTATGATTATGGCGATGAGACCGTCGAGGTGTTAGAGCAAGACATTCAAGAACCTCATTGGCAAGACAACCTACTGACCGTGCCCTTAGAGGTTGAAAAAGTCATAGTCGGCGCGTTAATCGTCAGAGTCAGGTTGTTAGACCAAGACTACGAGTTTATACAAAGCCAACTGTTGTTGGTGACCGACCTCATCTGCAGTGCCTTGACTCATCAGCTAGCGATTAACCGAAATATTGAATCACGTAAACGAGCGGAAGAGTCCGAAAGGGCAACGCGTGACTTTGTGGCCATGATTAACCATGAGTTAAGAACTCCGCTTAATGGCTTGTTAGGTAGTGCCGAATTGATCAGTGATACCGAACTCAACAGTTCTCAGCGTGAAATAGTGAACAACCTGAGCCAGTCTGGAGAGTTTCTCAGAACCATCATTAATGATCTATTGGATTACAGCAAAATCAATGCAGGGATGTTGGAGCTTATTCCAAAGAAATTTGCCCTACGTGATTTGAGAAACACGATTGAAAGCATCTTCGTCAATCGAGCAATTGAGAAGCAGCTCGAATTCAATATCAGTGTTGCGTCAAACGTTCCCTCCCATTTTCAAGGCGATTTAGAGCGCATCACTCAACTGTTTGTGAACTTAATCGGTAATGCAATTAAGTTTACTGAAGATGGGCATGTGAATGTTGATATCGAGTGGGACAATAACCAATTTGTTTTCTCTGTAGAAGATACCGGGTTAGGGATTGCTGAATCGGCGCATAAGACGCTGTTTGAACCTTTTACGCAGGCAGATAACTCAAGTAGCCGAAACTATGAGGGCACTGGACTTGGGTTAGCGATTTGTCGCAAACTGGTGGCTCTGATGAATGGTGATATTGGGGTGACCAGTGTCGTTGGTTCAGGCACGACGTTTACCATTTCGATTCCTCTTCAAGTTGTCGATGTTCCGGCTGAGAGTGATAGTGTCGCCAAGGGCTTCGAGTCTGAAGTGGAATTGTCACTACTTAAAGTGCTGGTGGTTGATGATATTAAAATGAACCAGATCATCATCCAACAAATGCTTCGTAAACATGAGATTGAACCGGCTATCGCAAGTAATGGTGTCGAAGGGTTTGAACTCGCGTTAGACAACGAATACGACATTGTATTCATGGATTGCAGAATGCCTGTTATGGACGGGTTTGAAGCAACAGAGAAGCTAAGAGAGAAGGGTTACGTTAAATCTATTGTGGCACTGACCGCCGGAACGACACTTGAAGAACGCGAACGTTGTATTCAGTGTGGAATGGATGATATTTTGAGTAAGCCTTACACCGCCAATGATCTTAAAGAGATGCTTAAGAAATGGGGTGTCTCTGCGGTGAAGGTCGCTTAAACACGTGAATAAAGCGTTGTGAGCAATGCACTGGTTCAAAGACTAAAAAACCGAAGTGACCTTCAGATCCTTCGGTTTCTTCTTATATAGAGCTTTTGCTGAGCGTTAAGCCGCAGAACTCGTCATTAAGTAGCGGAACTCGCAGTTAATGACGCTAGGTTTAGCAATCTTCAAGTACCGGTAGAATTCGACTCAGCTTATCCAGTGTTTCTTGGTATTCAGAAGCACACTCACTATCAAACACTACACCACCGCCAGCCCATGCATAAAGCGTATTATTCTCGGCGACTAATGTACGAATGGTAATGCTGGTGTCCATTCTGCCATTTCGGCTGATGTAGCCAATACTGCCGCAGTACGCTGAACGTCGATGCGGTTCTAACTCTTCAATGATCTGCATCGCGCGAACTTTTGGTGCGCCAGTAATCGACCCTCCAGGGAAAGACGCTCTCAGAAGGTCAGTCGCAGAATATTGCTCATCAAGGTCTGCTCGTATCGTGCTTACCAAGTGGTGCACGGCAGGGAAGCTCTCAATATCGAACAACTTTGGTACATGCACTGTGCCCGGTTTTGCCACTCGGCCAATGTCATTACGAAGTAGGTCGACGATCATCAAGTTTTCCGCCTGATCTTTATCGGCGCTTGCAAGATCTTGCGCGTTAGCATCATCAATCATCGGGTTCTCAGAACGAGGTCGTGTGCCTTTAATTGGCTTGGTTTCAATCACATTGTCTTTGAGTTCTAAGAAACGCTCTGGCGAAACACTGATGATTGCGCAGTCGGCCAAACGGATAAAACCCGAAAAGGGCGCTGAGTTGTACTGCTCTAACTTGTCATAAGCCAGCCATTCACTGCCTTGGTATTGAGCATTGAAGCGCTGAGCTAAGTTGATCTGATAGCAGTCCCCGGATAACAGGTATTCTTGAACGCTATCGAACTTGGTGGCGTAGCTCTCTTCGCTCATATTGGATTTCCACGGTGTGGTTAATCCAAAGGGCGCATGTGTTAGGTGTGATTGACCCATTTTCTGCATCAGCCAATCATGATGTTCATCGATATTGTTACCGACAATACACGCCGTTTTCAGTTGGTGATCAACGATAACAGCCCATTCATACAAGCCAACCGCCATGTCAGGTGCTTCAATATCACGCGTTGCGAGTGATGGAAGTGTCTCGACTCTGCGCCCCAAGTCATAACTGAAATAGCCTAAAGCGCCGCCAACGAATGGCAGCTCAGTGTGCTCTTTAGTCGCAGGCAATAACTGTTGCTGATATTGGTCGAGTAGTTCGAAAGGATCGGAGTCTGAAACCTCCCACGTCTCATTAACATTAACGGTCGTTTTTGCACCGATTGTCTCGAAGGTGGCGATGGGTTGAGCAACTAAAATATCGTATCGACTATCAACGTGGCTTTCTGAAGCGGAGCGTAATAGCATTGCCCACGGCAGGTTTTCAATATGGGAAAACAGCTGTTTAGCTAAAGTTGATTGATATTCAAGCGGCTTGATTTGGATAGAGCGAAATTCGTTGTTATTCATTTGTTTAATTTGTGACAAAGAGTTCGATCACTGCATGGCGTGTGAGAGGAAGCAAGAGTATCATAAATTGAAAATAAAATGGGTTCTTGATTAGAACGGAGTAATCCAAGTGGTTTAGTTTAAAGCTATGCAAGCGATTGCTAAAGCAACTAAATACAGCTCAACACAATAAAAAGCTAAACCACCTAATTCGATTTGGCATAGATAGCCAAACTGTGAACCCACATGGAACCAGAACAATAAAGAGGCATGCAATGACGGTTATTCGTAAGCAAGATGTGATCAGCAGTGTCGCTGACGCACTTCAGTACATTTCTTATTATCACCCCTTAGACTTTGTCCAAGCCCTAGAAAAAGCGTACGAGAAAGAAGAGAGCCAAGCAGCTAAAGATGCTATTGCTCAGATTCTTATCAACTCACGCATGTCTGCGGAAGGCCATCGTCCAATTTGTCAGGATACGGGTATTGTTACTTGTTTCGTGAACATCGGTATGGATGTTAGGTGGGAAACGGATCAAACAGTACAACAGATGGTTGATGAAGGCGTTCGTCAAGCTTACAACAACCCAGATAACCCATTGCGTGCATCTGTCCTAATGGACCCTGCAGGTAAGCGTATTAATACCAAAGACAACACACCAGCGGTTGTCCACATTAATATGGTTCCAGGCAACAAAGTTGAAATTCAAATCGCGGCTAAGGGCGGCGGTTCTGAGAACAAAACCAAGATGGTTATGCTGAACCCTTCTGATGATATTGCAGAATGGGTAGAGAAGACGCTGCCAACAATGGGTGCAGGCTGGTGTCCACCGGGCATGCTAGGTATAGGCATCGGCGGTACGGCTGAAAAAGCAGCGGTACTAGCAAAAGAATCTTTGATGGAACACATCGATATTCAAGAGCTTATCGAAAAAGGCCCAGAGAACGCAGAAGAAGAGCTTCGTTTAGACATCTTCAACCGTGTAAATAAGCTTGGTATTGGTGCACAAGGTCTTGGCGGTCTAACGACTGTGGTTGACGTGAAAATCAAAACTGCACCAACGCACGCAGCATCTAAGCCAGTTTGCCTAATCCCGAACTGTGCAGCAACGCGTCACGTTCACTTCACACTAGACGGCAGCGGCCCAGCAGAGCTAACGCCACCTAAACTAGAAGAGTGGCCAGACATCACTTGGGAAGCGGGCGCAAATACACGCCGTGTTAACCTTGATGAAGTGACTAAAGAAGACGTACAAGAGTGGAAGACCGGAGAAACGGTTCTTCTGTCAGGTAAGATCTTAACCGGTCGTGATGCTGCTCATAAACGTATTCAAGGCATGCTAGAAAGCGGCGAAGGCTTACCAGCTGGCGTTGATTTCAAAGGCAAGTTCATTTACTACGTGGGTCCTGTTGATGCTGTAGGTGATGAAGCGGTAGGTCCTGCAGGTCCAACAACTTCAACACGTATGGATAAGTTCACTGACATGATGCTGAACGAAACTGGCATTATGGGCATGATCGGTAAAGCGGAACGTGGCCCTGCAACGGTTGAATCAATCAAAGAGCACAAAGCGGTTTACCTAATGGCGGTTGGCGGTGCAGCTTATTTAGTCGCGAAAGCAATTAAAAAAGCACGTGTAGTTGCGTTTGAAGATCTCGGTATGGAAGCGATTTACGAGTTTGAAGTTGAAGATATGCCTGTAACGGTAGCGGTTGACTCTAACGGCGTGAACGCACACCAGATCGGCCCTGACACTTGGAAAGTGAAGATTGCTGAAGCTGAGAAAGCGTAATTAACCGACGCCAAAAAATTGTAATTGTCGTTAACTTCAGTGTTTGAATTGCAATTTTTGACAGAAAGTTAAAGACAAAAGTGCAGCATTATCTGCACTTTTGTCATATTATCAATGATATAGTGATAAACACATAGTTTGATATAAGAACATAGGAGAGAGGAATGCCTCGTTTTATTCAGATCCTACAAATTATCTTGGCAGTGGTGATTGGTGCTTTTGTTGGCTACGACCTGATCTTGAAAGGGATCAGTATCTTTGATAATAAATACGTGACGATTACATGTGCGCTTTGGCTAATTGCAGAGATTGCACTGTTTGTTATCTACAAGTTGATTGAAGACGATTAAACGTCGGATATCGTGCAAAAATTCTAAAGCCCCTGATTATGAATGTAGTCAGGGGCTTTTATTCATCTAGCATTAAGAATGGATATTGCATACTCACCACTATTAGCAAAAGAACAAACAAAAGCATACAAACTATCCCAACTGGGAAAGAACATAGGCTTGCCTCTCTATTATCATAACCAGCTAGCCTAACTATCACGGAGTCGTTCAAATGAAACACCTAACTCAAGAAATGAGTGACTTTATAAGCAGAGGAACGGATTCTCATATTCGAGTAGCGGTCACGGGGCTCTCTCGTGCGGGTAAGACAGCATTCATTACTTCGCTGGTTAATCAGCTTCTTCATACGTCTACCCACAAAAATCTACCGCTACTTGCATCAGCGAGAGATGGAAGAATTATTGGCGCAAAGCGCATCCCGCAACACAACATGATGATTCCACGCTTCTCTTATGATGAAGCGATGGAGTCGTTGAATGCACAGCCACCAGAATGGCCAGTGCCAACGCGTGATGTCAGTGAGATTCGTCTAGCCATTAAATATAAGCCTGCGAAGGGCGCGAAAAAGCTACTGAGCAAAAACAGTACGCTTTATCTCGATATTGTCGATTATCCAGGAGAGTGGCTGCTTGATTTGCCGTTACTGGATATGGACTTCGATACCTGGAGCCAATCTCAGTTTGCCGCATTGAAAGGCGACAGAGAAACTTACTCCCAACAGTGGAACGCAATGCGTGGTGATATCGATTTGCTAGCAGAAGCGGACGAAAAGAAACTGGTCGCGATTGCCGATAGCTACACTCAGTACCTTCATACTTGTAAAAGTAACGGACTGCATTGGGTGCAGCCGGGTCGATTTGTATTACCCGGTGAGCTTGAAGGCGCGCCTGTGTTGCAATTCTTTCCGTGTATCGCGCCTGAAGGTAAGTTCTCCAAAACAAGTAACTATGCGGTACTGAAAGCGCGTTATGAAGAGTATCAACAGAAGGTCGTGAAAGCGTTCTACAAGAATCACTTCGCGACGTTCGACAGACAAATCGTGTTGGTGGATTGCTTACAACCACTTAATGCGGGCTATGACTCTTTCATGGATATGCGTGGCGCGTTAGAACAGTTACTTAAGAGCTTTAAGTACGGTCGAAGCAATATCTTAAGACGTTTATTCGCGCCGAAGATCGACAAGATCTTGTTTGCAGCCACCAAGGCTGACCACGTGACACCGGATCAACATCCGAACTTGGTGTCACTGTTACAACAGATGGTGCATCCGGCTTGGCAACAGGCGGCGTTTGAACACATAGATATGAGTTGTATGAGCATCGCGTCTATTCAAGCGACCAGCGCAGGTTATATCTCGTCTGGCTCAGACAATGTTCCGGCGTTGCAAGGTGTGACTTTGGATAATGTCCCTCAAACCATGTATCCGGGAGAGGTGCCGCGTAAGTTGCCCAACAAACAGTATTGGGAAACCAACCAGTTTGATTTCACGAGCTTTAGACCGATGGAGCAACATTCCGATGAACCTTGCCAACATCTAAGAGTCGACAAGGTTTTAGAGTATCTCATTGGCGACAAGTTGAAGTAATTGAGGCAATCAAAATGAGTGAATTAAAAACAAAGCAGGTCTTTAATGAACCGTTGAAGACCTCTTTTGATGAGCAAGACAAGAGCGAAGCTGGCCCGGATTTAGGCGCTCAACAACTGTTCACAGAGCAAGAGAAATTTGTCCCTGTCGCACCGCAAGTGGAAGCCGAACTTGATGGTGAAGCTGAGCAGCAATTGGAACAAGTGATTCGACCGAGCAAAAAGAAGAAGTGGTTTGGAACGGGTTTATTGGTCGCTTTCTCTGGTCTAGTTGGATGGCAGGCAATTGATTCGGTGATTACCGCGATTCAAACGGCTGACTGGCTTGCGTTAGGTTGGGCTGGCTTTATTGCTGCCATTGCTTCATTGGGTTTAGGCGCAATAGGCAAAGAGCTGTGGAAACTGCGCTCACTTAAAGATCACTTTAGTGTGCAAGAGCAGAGTGAAGAGCTACTCCAAAGTCAAAGTGTCGGCAAGGGCAAAGCGTTCTGTGAAAACATCGCCAAGCAAGGCGGCATTATCGCTGAGTCTCCTTCGTACGATAAGTGGCGAAACAGCATTAACCCAGCACACAGTGATGCAGAAGTGTTGGATATGTACGATGCGTTAGTCGTGAGTCAACAAGATAAGGTTGCGACTCAAATCGTCACTAAGTTCTCGACCGAATCGGCGGCTTTGGTCGCGGTGAGTCCATTGGCAGCGGCTGATATGTTGCTGGTGGCTTGGCGAAATTTCACCATGATAGACAAGCTTGCTGATGTGTATGGCATTGAGCTTGGCTACTGGTCTCGTATTAAGCTATTTAAACTGGTGTTAATCAACATGGCAGCTGCGGGTGCCAGTGAACTTGCGATAGACGCGAGTATGGACCTCGTCTCGATGGATCTTGCAGGCAAGGTTTCAGCTCGAGCAGGGCAGGGGCTCGGTGTCGGTATTCTCACTGCGAGACTGGGTTTAAAAGCCATGACATTGCTGCGTCCTATGCCTTGGCATAATGAGCGAAAAGTAAAAATATCAGATCTTCGCAAAGCCGTCCTTTCTGAAATAAAGCGTATCACTCTCAAATAAGGCATTTGAAGCTCAATAGTTTGAGAAGAAGAGTAAACATATGTTTACTCTTCTTCTTGACTGAACTCAGAGCTTAATCCACACTACTGTCAACTTATCCTGACACCTATAATAGGACTATTTGTGCGTCTTGAAGTATTGTGTGAAGACAGACTCGGCTTAACGCGTGAGTTGCTCGATATCTTGGCCTCAAAAAGCATTGATTTAAGAGGAATCGAAATTGATGTTAAAGGCATTATTTACCTAAACTGCCCTGATATCGATTTTGATGCTTTTAGTGAACTTATGGCTGAAATTCGCCGAATTTCAGGTGTGAAGGATGTACGTAAAATCCAATTTATGCCAAGCGAAAGGCATAACACAGAGCTGATTGCTCTGCTGGCAAACCTACCTGATCCTGTGATTGCGATTGACCTTAAAGGCTCAGTCGATATGGCTAACCACGCTGCATTGAACCTCTTCAACAAACAAGAAGATGAAGTCATCGGTGAACCGCTAGCGACGTTTGTTCCTAGCTTTAACTTTGCTCGCTGGATCGAAGGCGATGTAACGCGTCATCGTGAAGTTGTCGTGTTGGATGGTTTAGATTTCTCTATTGAGATCCTGCCGATTTACCTTGGTGGTGATGTCAACGAAGCGGTACTGGCAAGCGCAGTAATGACGATTCGTTCTTGTAATCAAGAGATGAACTCGCCAGATTCAATCCCAGAACAGAACAACCTAGGTTTCGAACACTTTGTTGGTGTCTCTAATCGCCATAAAGCCTTGATCAGCCAAGCTAAGAAATTGGCTATGCTGGATCAGCCTCTATTAATTGAAGGCGATACGGGTACGGGTAAAGAGATGCTAGCAAAAGCGTGTCATAACCGTTCAAATCGTTCTTCTTTCCCATTCTTGATTCTAAGCTGTGCATCGATGCCTGATGACGTAGCGGAAACGGAATTGTTTGGTCATGCGCCGGGTTCATTCAACCATGAGCAAGGTCATAAAGGCATTTTCGAGCAAGCGAATGGCGGTACGGTATTTTTAGATGAAATTGGCGAGATGAGCCCGCATCTACAAATCAAACTGCTGCGTTTCCTACAAGATGGTTCATTCCGTCGTGTTGGTGAAGAAGAAGAGATGCACGCGGATGTTCGTATTATCGCATCAACGCGCCATCGTCTTTCTGAATTAGCCGACTCGGGTTCGTTCCGTGAAGACTTGTTCTACCGCTTGAATGTACTGACTCTGTCTATTCCAGCATTGCGTGAACGCTCAAACGACGTAGCGCCGCTGTTGGAACTGTTCGTTGCGAAATACGCGCAGCAGTTAGGTATGTTGAAACCAAAACTGACTCAAGAGTTAGTCGACCAGCTTGGCAATTACCAATGGCCGGGCAATATTCGTCAGTTAGACAACATGGTTCTACGCGCACTAACAGAGTTGGATTCAGACACACTAACGGTTGAGCAATTCCATTTGCCACAGCTTGAAACAATGACGGCTGGAATGGCGAACCTGAGCTTAGATGGCTCGCTCGATGAAATAATGAAAGACTATGAATCTCAGATTCTAGAGAAGCTTTATCAGTCTTTCCCATCAAGCCGTAAGCTAGCAAAACGTTTGAATGTATCTCATACCTCAATTGCGAATAAGCTTCGTGATTACGGTATCAGAAAGAACTGATCGAATAAGAACAAGATTATGGAAGATTTGAGTACACCAGAGCGCATTTATAAGCATGATGGTAATCTGATTCTACGCACGGCTGAAATCGATGACGCTGGCATGATCAGCGAGTACTTTCAGGTTAACAGAGAGTACCTGAAACCTTGGGAGCCGATTCGCGAAGACGCGTTCTTTGATAGAGCGAGTTGGGCGCAGCGACTGATCAAGTTAAACGAGCTTCATAAAATGGGGCTAGGCTATTACTGTTTACTGATTAACGCTGACTCTAATGAAATGTTAGGCACCATATCGTTCAGTAATTTGTCGCGTTTCCCGTTCTACGCTTGTAATGTCGGTTACTCATTGGCGCAAAGTGCACAGGGGCACGGTTACATGCGCAGAGGCTTGAGCATGGCCAAAGACTACATGTTTGATGTGCAGAACATGCACCGCTTAATGGCGGGTTACATGCCCCACAACGAACGTAGCGCTGGTGTATTAGAACATCTTGGTTTTGTCCGAGAAGGTTTTGCTAAAGACTACCTACAGATCAACGGTAAATGGGAAGACCATATACTGACCGCATTAGTTAACCCAAACTGGGAAGATAGACGCGCTGTATAGAGACCAATAGTCATTAGGCGTAAGTATCAATTAAGCGTAAATACAGATTTAGAGGCAGTGACGACATAGATAAAATGAAACCGTCACTGCATCAAAAAGAACAGATAGGCATGGTAAATCCATCAGCCTGAGAAGATATTTGAGGAATTTTGATGTCATACACAACTTTGGACGAATACCAAAGAAAATGGATTTTCACCCACCAGTCAATGCCGCTGCCGGCAGAGGACTTGGAAAAGATTAAGCCAATGACACAGGCGAGAGCATCTCAGTTCTGGAAAGAGAACGTGAGCCCTCAAAGTCCAGACGCAGAACGACTGAGCTCGCAAGACTGGCCAAGCAAGGCATCGAACTGGAATGAAGAGATCAGCTGGATGGCGCATTGGGAAGCGGATGAGCCTGAAATGCCAGAAGAGATTCTTAACTTTATTGATTGGCAAGATGACGTAACTGTTTATTTTTGTTACGAAAAGTACAATGTTCTTGAAACCAAATGGGCGATTTTCAAGAAGCATTGGAAGAACTTCTTGTTCTACGATGATGGCCCGATTTTAATTGGTCGCCGTCGTTCAGAAGCCCTTTGGTTTGCTACCAATGGCAAGGTAAAAATCGGTAACCGTGCTTAACCTCGGTGTGATTTAATCGAGCAGGTGTTGGTGATTCGAACAGCAGATAGATAAACAAAAAGCGAGCATTGAGCTCGCTTTTTTTGTGCCTGATGATCTTCGAAGATCATGGAAAAGTACCCACTATTTGAGCGCTGACAAAGGTGACCATTTTCATTCGTTCAATGCGGGTAAATTACGAAATTGAGATCGCTATCTCATTGGGTTAGTTGAAGTTTTATGGGGTTGAGCTATCTTTATATTACTGCCTTAGTGGAGGTGAAGTATTATGATTTGGGATACTCTCGAACGTGTAAATAAACTTCGCAAGGAAGCAATGGAGGATCCAGAGTTTTTGGATTCAGCAAAAATGCATGAGGAATGGCTTTTAAGCGAAACTCATAATCAATCAAACAAAGGAGCAAAAGAGAAAAAACCGAAAAAACTATCTGACATTTATGAAAATACGGATTTTCCTATCAACCCAACTGGAACCAAACATTAACAATGATGAACTGCAACACGGCTAAGGCTCTTAACCAAAAAGCTATAAGTCGATTACACATACCAGCCTTAAGCCACCAATAAAAAAGCCACTTTCAACGAATCGAAAGTGGCTTTTTCTTTTCTTGCTAGCTTCTTTACCATTAGCAACGAAAGCTAATCGTTTTCAAACCTAGTTATTGATTAGGCTTAATCCGCTTGGTAACGCATCACCAAACACACGCTTAGATTCACTCTCAGAAAGCTCAGTCACTTCACTCACTAGTGTTAACCATGAGTCAGGTACCTTGCTTTGCTTAAGCTTCTCAATCACTTGATTGCGATAGTCGTCAGAGATATCAAACTGACGGTCACCGGTTTTTCGACAGATCATCACCGCTGCAAAGGCGATCATCTGCTCTTTATGCCAGTTCTGCTCAAGTAGTTTCGGCAACCATTGTTCAGCTTGTTCTCTAGGAATCACGCTGTGTTGGCTACCATACAAAGGTGTTCTTGAAGCCAATCGGCCTAGCGCCCACCAGTGCGCTTGCTCAAACTGATTATGGTTAATCGCTTTGCTTAAGAACCAACTTGCCAGCAGTACTTTGTCTTCAACCTCAAGTTGCTCAAGTGACGCCGCTAAACGAACCATGGCTTCATAACCATTGTCTTGCGCATCTTTGGCTGTCTTAGGGTTCTTCATTGCACCTGGGTGAAGGTACTTAGCGATGTCCGACAAGATACTCTCTTGCTGCTCTTGGTTAAGTCCGCCAGCGACACGACGCCAGAATACCCACCAGTCTGTCCAGCCTTGGTGGTTTTTAAACTGAATGTTCTGTTGGTAAAGGCCCCAAATCTGTTCGATACGCCATGAGTCCGTTGGATCGCCAAAGCCAGGACGTAGCGAGTATCCTGCCAAACGTAGCCAGTTCTTCTCGTGTGCCTCTGAGCGGCGACGACGTTTACGACCTAATGAGAACGTATCAAACAGATGACGAAGGGTCGTGAAGTCCCATTCATCGCGTTTACCTAGTCGCTTCTCAAGATCTTTCGATAGCGTTTTGATCTCTTTCGATTCAGCACTCTTCTTGTTGCCGCTGTAGAGGCGAGAAATCAATTCCTTACACTCTTCCAATCTTGGGTGAAGCGCGGAGGTATCAGATTCATCGCCTTGCTTGTTTCTTACTTCAAACTCAAGCAACCAACGTTTAGAGTCATCTTCTGTACTCACACACTCCATTTTCAGTGTGCCGACTTCGGTTAACTGACAAGCGAGCAGCACTTCAACACGCTCTTTTTGGTTGGCTTGAAGTTCTGCAGTACCTGAACCTTCCAACGTAGAAATATACGGTGGAAGAGGGGAGAACAAGTCGGCATCCACATTGACCATCACGCCGTTTTGAATAGCGGTGTCATGAGCAATTTGATCGTGTGTTGAAGTCAGTAGATTAAATCGTACTGGCTCTCCTAAAGTCAGCGAGAAACGACGGCTGTTTAAGCGTATCTCTTGTCCTTCCTCAGTACCTTTGGCAAGCAGACAAAGCGCTTTACCCATCTTGTTCTTCTCTTGTAGATGCAAGAAGTAAGAACGAGCGGCACCACCACCGATTTTCAGTTGTGCACCACGGCGGGCTTTACCAAAGGCAACCGCGCCAAGGGCAACAGACCAATCTGGATGAGGGTTATCAAGCACTGTGATTGGAGAGCCGTTCCAGTTGCCCAGTAGCTGTGTGATTCGTTCAGTGACCAATTCACTGTTAAACACACCACCATTTAGCAGCACGCCAACTGGAATTGCAGGTTTGGTGTCATCGAACTCAATAGAGTCTGAGTTTTCTAATGCGGCTTTAGATACTTGTTGGTGTGTTGCTAGGAATTCTGCAACGTGTTTACTCACCGCAGGGTCAGCCACGTAAGGCAGACCAAACTCAACCACCGCACTGCGGCGTTTGTCAGGCACTTCTGTAAATTCAGAAAGCGGGAAGAAACCTTCCAATGCGATTTGATGAACTTCTTGTTTGGTTAAACCAATACTTTTAGTACCGCCAAGTAGCTTTGAACCGCTGCCCAGCATGGTGATCTTCACATCATCGGGTGCATTGGCAGAAAGTAGGCTCTCTTTTGCGGCGCGAGTTTGCTGAATCAGTTTGGTTAGGCTAGAAGCATTCAGCTTTTTGTTTTGATTGAAGCGTTGCTCAGCAAGGTGAGCAAGTGCTAAATCGAGGTTATCACCACCAAGCATCAAGTGTTCACCAACGCCAATACGGTCGAGTGCGAGCTCGTTATTACCGTCGTTGTTCGCATCGAATTTGGCTTCAATTAAGCTTAAATCGGTGGTACCACCGCCAACATCACACACTAGAATCAGCGGGATCTGTTGAAGTTCATCTGCTGCGGTTTGTTGGTGACGAGCATACCAGTCATAACAAACGGCTTGCGGCTCTTCGAGTAACAGAATCTTACCTAAGCCCGCCAGTTCTGCGGCTTCGAGTGTCAGCTTACGCGCTGTCTCATCGAAGGAAGCAGGAACGGTAACCACAACATCTTGATCTTCAAGCTTGTTGCTCGGGTTACGGTAGTTCCATGCTTGGCGAATGTGGTTGAGGTAGCTTGCACTCGCCACAACTGGCGAGACTTTATCGACATCAGCTGCGCCAGCCCAAGGCAGAATGTCGGAGTTACGATCAACCGCTTGGTGTGATAGCCAACTCTTAGCACTCGATACTTGGCGGCCTTCAACCTTAGCGCCTAATTCACGCGCCCATTCACCGACGATAACGTTGTTAATATCGCCTTCAACGGGGCTTGGTTCCCACGGCATTGTCAGGTCAGAAGGGGAGATTTGACCTTGTGCTGGGTGGTAACGAAAGGATGGAAGTAGGGGCTTGCGAACCACTTCACCTGGGCCGATGAGTTGGTCAATATCGAAAAGAGAAACGGGAGCATGTTGTAGGTCGTCGTTGATTTCACAGTAAGCGACAACCGTATTGGTTGTGCCTAAGTCAATGCCGACTAAAAAACGAGGAGTTGCCATACAAAACCTTATTCTTCCAGAGTGATGACCAGTTTTTTGATAGCTTTGGTCTTATTGTTGTTATTCGTAAACGTCATTCCTGAGAAACAGGCAGGACTAGATTGACAAATGCATTGATAAAGTAACGGCACCCGCTAAGGTGCCGTTGATTCATTATGCTTGTTCGTTTGAGTCGTTATTCGAGTCTTCACGAACGTCGAACTCAACGTGCCATTTCTGACCGTTGTCAGTAGCAATCGCTTCTAGGTATAAGGTACCTAGCTCAGTAACGCGAGAAGCCAAAGTCACTGGAACCACTTCACCTTCGCGACGGCCTTCAGATACAGGCAGTGTCACTTGGATTTCAGGAAGCTCATCAAGCTCTTCAGGCGCCCAATGATCAAGGTGCGTACCCGCTTCATCTTCACGACGAATGGTTGAACCGAAGAACTGGAAGTGTACTGGCTGACCAATCACTAGACCGAACTCTTGACTAGGTACTTGTACGCTTGAGCCTTCTTCCATACCAAATGGTGCAACACACAGTGCTTCCATTGGAGGAGCCATACCTGGGATTGCTGGCATCGCGCTTTCAATTCCTACGTAGTAAGAAGAAGCGATACCGCCACGGATACGAACGCCTTGGCCACGACGAACTGCGCCGTAGTATGAAGCGCCGCTTGCAACCGCTAGGTCTAAATCTAAACCTGAAAGTTGTTTTGCGAACTCTTCGTCAGCATTGATCAGCCATTCGTTGATCGTATCTGAAAGACGATCTGCAAGTAGGTTCGATTTTAGAACACCACCATTGAACAGGATTGCTGTTGGTTTGATGAAGTCTGCCGCTGGCGCTTCTGACCCTTGCGCTTCTGCACCTGGCATACCGGGCATGTTTGCAAACGGGTTGAAATCTTGCTGAGCCGTTTCGCTATTTCCAGAAAGCGCGTTCGCTTGCTTAGAAAGGAATGCGGCAATGTGACGAGTAATACCTGCGTCTTGAGCGTAAGGCAGACCCATTTGAGTCAGTGCACCACGCGTTTTTTGTACTGGGTGCTCAGTCACAGCCACTTTCGGGAAGAAGCCATCAACCAATGTTTGTTGTACTTCTTGCTGAGTCAGTTCTGTTTTCAGTGTTGCGCCAAGTAGTTTAGAACCACGGCTTGGAACAACGATAGGCACAGATTGCAGTTCAGCATCGTTTAGTAGTGCTTCTTTCGCATCACGACATGCGTGAGTCATAGCTTGAACCTGCCAAGGAGCCAGTTCTTTGCCTTCTTGTGCCAGTTTCATTTTCAGGCGGTAAGCCAGTGCTAAGTCCATGTTGTCGCCGCCAAGTAGGATATGTTCACCTACTGCGATACGGTTCAGGCTTAAGTTGCCGTCATCTTGTGTTACTTCAACTAACGAAAGGTCGGTTGTACCACCACCGATATCGACAACAAGAACGATGTCACCAACGTTTACTTCATCACGCCATGTGTCGTTGCTGTTATCAATCCAGCTGTAAAGAGCCGCTTGTGGCTCTTCAAGAAGCGTTAGGTGAGTGAAACCAACATTACGTGCAGCTTCTGCTG
Source organism: Vibrio sp. 1CM8B (assembly GCF_023161685.1). NCBI lineage: Bacteria > Pseudomonadati > Pseudomonadota > Gammaproteobacteria > Vibrionales > Vibrionaceae > Vibrio > Vibrio sp. 1CM8B. The sequence continues at coordinate 283,322 of NZ_JALNTU010000005.1, read as the reverse complement.
TTAGGTCACGAGCCGCAGGATCAAACGAAGCAGGCACCGTGATCGTTACATCTTGGTCTGCCAGTTTGTGTTCTGGGTTTGCGTGGTTCCATGCGTCTTTAAGATGCTCAAGGTACAATTCAGTTGTCTTAAGCGGAGATACTTTTTCAACTTCTTCAGGGCTGCCTGCAGGAAGGAAAGCATCGCGACGGTTAACACCACCGTGGCACAACCAAGATTTTGCACTTGCTACCAAACGGATAGGGGTTTTAGAACCAAGGTTACGAGCAATTGCACCCACTAGCGCTTTTGGCTCTGAAGACCAAGGAAGAACGCGAGAGCCCGCATTCATTTCATGTTCGTGTGGTTGGTATAGGAACGAGCCAAGTTGGCTGCGAGTTTCTACTGTACCAGGAGCCGTAAGCTGAGGGATTGGCATCACCTCAACGCGTGCACCTTCATTGGTTGTATCGATGAAAGACAAAACGCAGTGTGTGGTACCTAAATCGATACCAACACTGAACTTAGGTGCTTGTTGCTCTTGTGAATGCTCTTGAGCTGAATGACTTTGGTGTTCCATTATAGCTCCACCTCTGCCGGTGCAATTACAGATGCATCGTAGTTTTCAGCAAGCTTAGGCAGATTCATGTCAGTTGCTTTCCAGCCTTTGTGAACCAGTGTGCCGTTGAATGGCGCATTGCCTGTTACGTTGCCTGTTAGGCGAATTTCTTGAGGGTTGAAACCTTCAGCGATAGTGATACGTGTTTCTTCATCTTCGCTGCGGATATGAGAAAGCGTTACGTAGTCTGCTAATACTTTTTGACCGCCAGTGTGAATAACACGAGCTGCTGCGCCAACTTCTTCATCAGAGAATGACGTTAGGTCTTCTTTTAGGAAGTCAATTAAACGCGCTTCTTGCTGCATGATAGACAGTAGCTGCATCGCTGAATCAGTTGGGGCTGTTGCCAGCTTAGATTCAACTTCTACTACTTTTTCGATAACACGTTCAACTTCAACAACTTTTTCTACTTCGACAATTTTTTCAACTGGCTTTTCAACTTCAACGATCTTCTCTACTGGTTTTTCTACGACTTTCTCAACCACTTTGGTTTTACGAGAAACGGCAATTAGCAGTAGTAAAACGCTTGATGCAGTTAGGCCTGCGTGAAGTATATCAAACGTTTGTGGGATTAGGTTCAAATCAACGATCATAGTGATTTCTCTTTAAAATTGATTTAACGGTATATTCGTCGGTTCAAAGGAATATACAGGTTGGAAAGAAACTCATTGGCATTAAGCCGAAACGGTCACTTTCAAGCTATAAATATGGATGGATACTAGCATATTCAAGGCTTAAGAGTGGTATTTAATGTTTTTAATCACGTGGGTTTTTGGTGTGTTAGCTTGAAATTTAGTCGAGATTCGTTCGAATATTGGTCGTCGATGTAAGGGCGAGGTAAACAATGCCCATTTTATGTCATTTTTAAAACCAAACTTAAATGGAGCATCATTCCCTTCCGTTATATACTTTTAACTCATTAGAGCCTATTTGGAAGCCACATGCCGCACACTACTGACCCACTAACAGGGTTGAAGAGACGAACTCTCCCATTGGTCGTATTTTTGGTCAGTTTTTTGATTACAGTGTTGTGTTTTATGTTAGTCGCGTTAAACCAAAACCGCGCGCTAAATATGAACTTGGATAGCTTTGCTACTCACCAGACACTAAGTTTGGAAGCGTTTATCGCTAATGACGTGGCTTACATTGGCTCCGGTGCTAATTTTTTCTACGCAAATGATCCTGAAAACTGGGATAAGTTTGATCGTTTTGCTCAGCAAACCATTAACGACTCAAAGAGCCTGATTGGTTTGCAGTGGATGCAAAAAGTGCCGGCAGACGAGATTGCCGAGCATACCGCTAAGATGAAAGAAAAATACCCGTCTTACGAACTGTTCACGATTCCAAAACATGAAGCAAAAACCTTTGGTTACATCTTAGATGGCGAGCCGGCGTTCATTGCTAGTGACCTGTATCCCAATACACAAGCAAACGACAACGTTCTTGGTTTTTACTCTTCTCGAGAGCGCTTCAAGCTGGTTTTAGATAACATCAGACAGACGCGTAAAGCGAATATTTCAGACAAAGTTCGCTTGCTTCAAGACGGCTTAGATCAAGACACACCAAAGACAGGTATGCTGGTTTATCACCCTGTATTTGAGGGTGAAAGCGACAACCTGCTCGGTGTTGTGATTGGTGTGGTTCGCACGACTTATTACTTTGAAAATCTACTGGCTTCGGCAGTGGGCGACATGGATGTCTATATCCGTGTTACCGATACGGGCTTCGAAGCAGAAGACTCTCCAATTTTGTTTGAAACCGAGGGTTATGAAGCCGTTTCTGGCCACCACATAACAAAGACGATTGAATTGACTAACCGTGATTGGAAGGTCGATTACAAAATAGATTCATGCATCTCTTTCTATGGCTATTTGGTGTTAACCGGAATTGTTTTGGTGGGGACAACCATCTCATTGTTGTTGGCGTATATCGTTAACATGCAAATTCGAGAGAAAGAGCGTTTGTATCAAATGCTTGATAAAAGAACGGAAGAGCTTCGTTTTCTAGCCAACCATGACAGTCTTACGGAAGTTTATAACCGACGTGCTTTTAATAAGATGTTAGATAAAGCGATACAGCGAAATGAACCCTTTAGTCTTATTGGATTTGACGTCGATAAGTTCAAAGGCATTAACGATCAATTCGGTCACCCTGCAGGGGATGCTTTACTCATTCATGTCATTAAGCTGATTTCAGTTAGCCTGAAAGAGGGTGACAACCTGTTTCGTATAGGTGGAGATGAGTTCTGTATCATTTCTAGTATTACAAACCATGAAGCGCTAGACAGATATCTACAATGCATTCTAAGTACAGTGAGTCACTCTCATTGTGAGCATAAAGGTCGACAGCTCAGTTGTACTTTGAGTATTGGTGCTGCCATTCGTGCCAACGAAAACACGGAAGAGATTCTGCAAAAAACAGACAGCATGCTCTATCAAAGTAAGTCGAATGGCCGAAATCGAGTGACAATTGCAGGCTAAATGAGCACTTGATACAACTAGGGTCGAGTTCTTTATTGGGCTCATGTACAATTTCACGAAATTTTTGACGAGAGAATTAGGCGACGTATGAATCACAATCGAGTGGTGTGTTTCGATTTGGAAATGTGCTGTTGGAGCGAAGACGGTGTGGGAACAACAGGGGAGATCATTGAAGTTGGTCTTGCTGAGATTGATCTAGCATCCGGCACTATCGTGAAGCGAGCACAATACTACGTTAAGCCAGAGAAAGACGAAGTCTCTCTATTCTGTGCCGAGTTAACGGGCATTACACCTCGTAAAATCGAAAAGCAGGGTCGCCCATTAGAGTCTGTCATCAAGTCGATGATTAAGAACTTCGGCGGTCCAAAAAAAATCTATGCAGCGTGGGGACGTGACGACCTCATCTTACACAAAGAGTGTATTGAAAAAGGCATCGAGCCTCCGTTCAGCGAGTTCTTGAATATCGCCACGCTTTATCGAGTTCAGAATCGATTGAAAGACAAACGTATTGGTCACCGCGCCGCACAAGAAGCGAAAAACATTGAGTGGGAAGGTCGTCAGCACTCGGGTTATGTCGATGCTTATAACTTGGCTAAGCTAACGTTGACGATGCTGTAGTCGTTTGCATTAAACGGCGCTTGGTTAAAACTCAAACCAGCAAGACTCTTGTGAGTTATTCAAATTAAGAGCCACCTACTTATTAGGTGGTTTTTTTGTGCCTGTAATTTAAGGAAAATGCCCTTCCAAAGAAAACTCATTTCAGCGAGTGGTTTATCAATAGTGAATGGCTACATCGCTTATTTAACGAGTGAATATTATTGGTTTGAAATTTAGCTTTTTAATTAATATTAAATCGCAGGTAGCAGCCTTGATTGGGTTGGGCTAGATGATAGCGTTAGCTCACCCAAAACAAGGAGAATAGGATGAAGAACATAATTAAGTATGGATTGGCACTGGGGGCGCTAAGCGTAAGTGCGTTGGTTTCGGCACAACCCGTTGTATTGATAAACACTTTTTCAGTCGAGCCAGCCCATGAAGCTGCGACATTAACGTATTGGGAAGATGCGCGAGATGTATTGGTGAAGCAACCCGGATATATCTCTACCAAATTGCACCGCTCTTTAAGCTCGGACGCGACATACCGCTTTATCAATGTCGCTGAATGGGAAAGTAAGAAGCAATTCCATGATGCAATACAAGTGATGAGAAAAGAGCTACCACCTCTAAAAATCGAAGGGGTTTCTGCTGACCCTAACTTGTATGAAATTATTCGCGACTAATTAGGAAACCACATAATGAAAACAATTCGAGGAACCTTTTTAGCTATTTTTAGCTTTCTATTTTCAGCGATTCTATTCTCTAGCTATAGCCATGCTGCGGCATACGGCGTGTCAGTGGCTTGGAAAACTGATGATGCTCAAGCGGTATTTGAGGCAATGCCTCATCAGCAGAAAGCCTTTGCTAACTTAGTTGATGCAGGCTTGGTCCACGACATGTTCGTATCAGAAAGCTTTGTCGGAGATAAGAAGTTTCCGATCATCAAGTTTGTGATTGAAGCGGACAGTGAGCAGCACGTTCGTGAGTTGATTGGGAACTTACCATTCCAATTTAAAGAGCTTGTCGAGGTGACTGAAATCAGAGACATCGGTAATAAGTGGTTAAACACTGAAGTCGCTTTCAAAAACTACGCAGTCGAACTCGCTTGGACAGAGCCTGAGAATCAATTCATTGTCGATGAGATTATCAGCCAAGATTTACAAATGGTTGTCGATTGGAGCGCTCAAGGCGTGATTACGTCTGCTTACTTAAAGCATCAAGAAATAGCTCAAGAGAAGCCAAACCAAAAAGCGATGATCAGACCTATCTACTCAATGGCAATATTGGCTAAAGACGAACAACAAGCTCGCGAAGTTGCTAGCCAGTTGAATGCAGTAAAGCTAGGCTTTGCTGAAGTCATGGTCAGTGAACTGGGCTTTAAACTAGACCTATAAATAAATGAGATCTATAGACAATAAGAACTAAAGAAAACGAAAGCTATCGAAAACGAGAATTATCAAAATCAATCGATGTAGCTTTCTTTCTATAGACCTCATTAGTTGTTCTAATGGCTAGGCTTTGTACTAAGGTGAGTGAGTCTGCGTGACTCACTCACCTTATTGTTATTTTATCTTGTTACCTGCTGAGCTTATATTTGGCTTAATTATTGGCTAAACTTATCACTATTCTTTTCTATGTATGGTTTGGCATTAGCTCGACCAAACAAACACCTTTTTGATGACCTTTTTATTTATGAACACCTCGCCGAAATGAACGCCAGTAGCCCTGAAAAAATCATCTTAGACGCTTCGGGTATCGAGATGATTAACAACACACTCATTGATTCGAACTTGGACAAGCGGGTGACTTTGTCTCCCTCAGAAGCCTTGATTCTTGAGTTCTTAGTGAAGAACAGCCCCAAAGCTGTGGGTCGCGACTTCTTGCTTGAGCATTGTTGGCCAGGCAGGGTGGTGACAGGCAGTTCGCTTAATGTTGCAGTGAAGAACATTCGTACAGCATTAGGTTCACTTAAGTGTGATTGCAAAATATTAACGGTGCAAAAGGAAGGGTACAGTTTTAGCAGGCCTCAACAGCTTGGTGGCTACTTATCAACACCCACCTCGGCTATTCAAGTTGAACTACCTCAATATGAATCGTCTCGAGTTGAAGCGCTTAAAGAAACCTCAGTATCAAGGAGCTCGAGTACTGAGCGTGGTGATAATGAACGTGAACCAGCCTTAACGAAGCAACCAGACTCGTATAAACAGCGTCAGGTGCAGCATTTTGTCGCGCGTCATCGCTCTCGTATCTCAGGAATATTAGTCAGCGGATTTCTTCTCATGCTCTTTTATCAGTTTGCTTTTTTTATGGATAAAACGAGTTATCACGGCATGGATGTTTATCACGACAGTTTGAATTTTGATCAAGAGCTTTTAACTGAGTTGAATACTGTGTCAGAACTCGGTGTTGAGTCACTCTACCTGCATCGCATTGGCGTTGGGTGTCAGAACATTCAAGCCGTTGCTTTGATAAACGGGCGCTGGAAAGAGATGAGCCATCAGTTTAAATCGCTCTCTTGTGATGACGACAATGACGATGAGCGAGGATAGCCGATATGAATCGTAAGTTTTGGATGCCTATCTTGTTGACGCTTTTTGTGATTCTAAATGTAGGCTTAATTTCTGGGCTCGCAACCAAAAGTACTTATAAATTCACCGCAGAATATCCGATGATAGGCTGGGAGAAAATCTCACTTCGATTGGAAAATGGTCGAGTTAAAATGCAGTACATTGGTTACGACATGGATGGGAATGTCGTCCAAACCAAGCAAATGTTTGGTGTGTTCTTACGCTGGGGGAATCACTACTACCTTTATCAATTGGACCAAGAGCAGGCCCAAGATAAACAGACATTCAATATCAAGCACTTATACATTCAACAAACCCAAGGTAAGCGCAGTGTGTTGGTATCGAATCAGCGCGGCCTTTATGTAACGAAAAAAGGCGCACCATTAGAACTTAAAGGCATCATGCGTGGCGATCGATTACGTTAATACAGAGGCTTAACGCGAATAGAAAGCCTGTGGTTAGCTTTTACCGAGGACGTTCAACTTAGTTTTGATAAAGTCACTGTGGTCAACGTAGAGCAGTTCTGCTGTTTTACGGATCACAGAGTCTTCGATAGGGTCAATTTCCCCGTCGGCATGCGCCACTTCCCACATCGCTTTGATTAAGTCGATTCGCACTGGCTGAGAAAGGTCTCTGAGTTGCGATGTAAAGTCATACAGCGATACTGATTGCTCTACTTTCGGCTCTGCTTGCTCGAGCAGCATCTTTGCTTGTTCTTCATCTAAATCCAGCAAGCGTTGCAGAAGCTGTAGCTTAGCGACTCTTTCTGATTCATTGATCTGATGGTCGGCTCCCGCAACTTCACACAACAAACTCGCGATGGCGATATTAGGTGATGTGCCTTGGTTTTTGCTTAGGTCCTGGCCTTCAATCAATTGTTTAAACATTGATGTGAGAGAATTGAACATAACGAGCTCCAGTTAAAATTTGTATCGGGTTCCGTAACGCTGATAGCTATCAACTATAACCATAACTATTGGGTCTACAGAGTGTGATCGCAAGCGTCTTTACTAAAAACTGACATTACGGATACGCGAGCGATAAGGAGCACTTCCTAGTCCGGTTCCGGAAAACGCGTAACCTTACCATCGCCGCTCAGGGTGGTGATCGATTGCGGTTTCCCATCATTGTCTAGCCTCAATTCTCCAATCGCACTGCGGTTTGAAAGGCGATAGAAGGTTTGATTGTCGGGGCTTCGCTTTTCGATCTTCAAGCGTTTACGCTTAGTGAAGTAGTTCAAAACTGAGCGAGGGCTGTATAACAGGCGGTCCCATACATCGCAGAATTTAAGCAGCGGAGCAGGGAACTGATTTTTAATACCACTACAGGTGATTTGATAGATGTTCGGGCTGTTGCGACGATACCTAAGCTTGATGTCATAAGCGAAGGAGTAGTGAACGTCACCAGAAAGTACCACGAAGTTGGTTGGTGTTTTGGTATGGGTAAAGATGCTGATCAGTGTATTAGCACTGCCCGGATGTGCCATCCAGTTTTCAGCGTCAATCACTAATGGCTTGCCGATTGTGGTCGCCATCTTTTGCAGTGTTTCAATAAACTTCACGCCAAACATCGGTGCAGCAGAAACGATCACCACTTTATCTTGATTCATTAACTGATGTTGAAACTCAATCAAGGCTTCCCAGTCCATTAAACCTGAAGGCTTGTTCATGCGTGACTCTGAACGCCAACGACGCGTTCGAGTATCCAACACAATGACTTTAGGTGAGGTATCTATTGTGTAATGCCACTCTTCAAAGCGACTCAGCATCTCAATGAAGGCTTGATGCTTGTCTGGCTCGATATTGCTGACAGAGTGAGTAGTCGCTGCATTGCCGGCTTCGCTATGCGTTTGTTTAGTAATACGCGGTTGTTTAGTCATGAGCGGTTGATCGACAAAAAGCTGTTTTGCTTGCTCGATAAACGTTTCGTCGAAGCTCTCCGGTTTGTTACCCCAACCCTGACACATCCAGTAAGCCGCGAGGCCGTTGCCAATGACTTGAGTGGCGAACTGGTTTTGGTCGACGGCATGTTCCCAGCCCACGGTAAGGTTCCAATCATCAGTCACATCGTGATCATCAAAGATCATGTACGTTGGAATATGCGCGAACAGACGTTGTACTTGCGGTAAGCCAGCAATGAAATCATCCATGATGACGCTTTCATCACGCCACTGTTGCTGCTCAGTCGGTGTTAATTGGCGTCCACCTTGAGTGAAGTTATTCTCAATTAAACGCTCTCGATTGACGCATTGCCACAGTGTCGGAGACCAAACCAACAAGTACATCGCGATAAACTCAGACAGTGTGACCAAGTGGTTTTCACAATCGGTAGAGCTAAAAATCGGCACGCCACGATTCGGGAAGAACTTATCGAGCATGGATTCTGAAGCGGTGTGGTGCGGTAAATAGTGATGACGCTGATATAAGTGATATTCACTGTTATACAGAGCGTCACTGCTGTTGATTTGTTTAATTTGCGAATCAGTCGGTAAGCTCTCGCCTACAAGGCCAAGCAGTTGAATCACTTGCTGAATAGCATCAAGCGTTGGGCCTGCCACATGGTCGGCGTAGATCTGATCGCCGCTCATCATCAGCATGTCGGGTCTTTCAGCGACGGTTTGATCGGCCATCTTGTTGTCGGCTGCGACTAGACTGTCCTTGCTTGGATGATGCGGATTGCGGCAAGAGCCATGCAGAATGTAATCAGCCGAGGTCGATATCTTAAACTCAACGCGAGATTTACCGTTGTAAACAAGGTGAGGGGCGAGCTCTTTTAGTGAACCAGACTCTGTGTGAATGTCATATTCAAGAAGCGTATTAGTCGGGAATTCACCTTGTAAGCGAATTAGCGTTACCCACGCATGTGTACCGATTTGAATCGAATCATGCTCTTCAAGCGATGAGGTATAAAACGGCAGATCTTGTTCTGCTTCAGAATGCTCTTTTTCGTTCGAAAAGCCTGTTTCTTGAATGTGAAGTTCAGCTCTGCCTTTAAGAGGCGAGCTGGTGACTAACCAAAGTACCACTTCAGTCGCGGTGGTTTTTCTTAAAATGGGTCCGGCGAGTAACAGGGGAAGAGATGATGTCGTAGAGGGTTTCAATACGGTACCTAAAATCGTTAGTGGTTAGTCGTCGTGGTGTTCTTTTGTTTCGAGCTTATTCGTGTCTGGCTTTGTGGTTTCAAGCTGTGATGCTTCAAGTTCTACTGAGTCAGATTCTGTTGTTTTATGCTCTGCAATCTCAGGCTCTGTCGTTTCAGATTCCGTTGATTCAAGTATTTCGATAACTTCCGAGCTAGAAAGTTCATGGCCCATTAGAAATACTGCCAATAGGGCATCGGCTTTGGTCTTGGTATCTGAAGGCTCGTCTAATAACAGTTCGAGCTTTTCACGAATCATAGCAATCTCGTGTTCAACAAAACCACGGCCTTCTTCATCCCCTTGATTGTCTTCAGGGGCATTATCGAATTCAAGAAATAGCATGTCACCGTCTAGTTTGGTATCCACCAAACGCTCGGGCAACCACGCCTCACCCATAACAATATCTGGATCGGAATATTTGGGTAAGTGATCTATAATGTTTTGTAATTCGGAGACTTTCACAATACTTTCATTTAACCGAGAATATTCTACATTGTAACGGTCAATGCCGAGCAAACCTAAAAATAGTTAGCCGTCATGGTTAATAAATGTCTATTCAGTAACACAATATTTATTACAAAGAGTAATTAGATAAGAATGAAGCTCAAATATTTACCGACTCTCCCTTCATCTGGGGTAGTTTTACTAGGTAGTGCTTTCCTAAGTAGCGTTTTCCTGAGTGCTAACGCGTGGGCCGCTGAAGAGCAAGAGTGGGGCATCGCTGCAATGTTCCGTACTGCGAGCATCCCTTATGACACGTCTGGTGGTGACCAATCGGTTAGCTCATTCGTACCGATGCTGTTTTTTAAGAACGATTATGTGTTCATTGACGGTACCGAGATGGGGGCATACCTCTATCAAACTGACGATGAGAAGTGGTCTTTCAATGCTATCTCTCGCATGCGCTTTATTGATATCCCGGCATCTGAGCAGAACGCGATTGAAGGCGATACGGCGGATTTCGGTGCTCAACTGACCTACCAACTTGATGATTCTTGGTCAGTTGAGATGGAATTAATGAGCGACAGTGAATACAACTTCCACGGTAACTTACGTGCTAAAGCTAAGTATGAAACCGGAGATTGGGAGTTTTACCCGAGCGCGACACTTCGTTATAAAAGTGCTGACTTCAACAGTGAGTATTACTCCGCGTCTAATGAAACCATCGGTGCCGGTGTTGACTTAAATGTTGGAGTTGAAACGCGTTACCATGTGGTTTCAAACTTGTACTTATTGGGTTCAACCAGTGTGACTCGATTGGACGACAACGCTTACGATTCTTCGATTGTTGAAGACCGTTATCAAGGTGAATTGTATCTTGGCTTTGGTTTCTTTAACGACAAAGAGAAAGCGCCAAAACCTAAACTGAGCAATGCGCCGTACTTACGTGTCGCACACGGCTGGGCAACGCCATCCAATATTGGCGACATCATGAAGTTCAATCGAGAGAAAGACGAATACAACAACCAGTTGACCTCGTTCTTCTATGGACACCCGTTAACCGATGAGATCTTTGGCTTCCCATTGGACATCTACCTAACGCCGGGTATTGCGCACCACTGGAGTTCAGACGTTCAATCAAGCAGCACCGAATACATTATCGCAATCAAGGCGTACTACACCTTTGATTGGCCAACTCAGTGGCGTGTTGGTGTGGCAGAAGGCATGTCTTATATTGATTCGATTACCTACATCGAAGGCTCTGAGATGGACCGCAAAGGTTACACCGCAAGCCATCTGTTGAACTACTTAGACTTCTCATTTGATGTCAACGTCGGCGACTTGATCGGTAAGAATGACTTGAACAACTTATGGTTCGGTTATTCATTGCATCACCGTTCTGCAATCTTTGAAAACGCGTCCCAGTTCGGACGAATCAAAGGCGGCAGTAACTACAACACGGTTTACTTCCAGTACGAGTTCTAAGGTTAGTTTTGAAACGTCGTTTTTAGCCGTAGTTGACTAAGTACGACTTACATTTGACCGAGCTTTCATAGCTCCTGCGAGTGTTAGCTAGATTAATCAGCCTGATAGCAAAAGGTTTTCCCTTTGCTGTCAGGCTTTTTTGTTTGAGACTTGTGATATAATCGCGCGAGTTTAATAAGTACAAGAATAGGACACGCTTTGACTTCGTCTCCGGAAAAAGCAGATAACAACAAGAATGCAGCACAGCCAAGTTCTTCACAGAGCAAAGCGAAATCAAATAAGCCTGTATCGAACCGACCTGCTAAACAATTAAATGCTGAACAATCAAATACCAAAAAAGCTGATCAATCAGCGATAAACAACAAATCATCTCAGAATAGCCCAGCCTCTCTTCGTAAAGCGCTCAACGAATGTATGATGCGCGATCGCTTCCGTTTGAGTAAGCGAATTGCTGGTGCGAGCAAAATTAAGAACGAACAAGCTAAGCACGCTGTCTTTGATGAGATTGCGTTAGACATTGCTAAGTCAATGATGACGGCAACTCAGCGTGCGGCACAGAAACCAACGATTGAATACCCAGAAATTCTACCGGTTAGCCAAAAACGCGAAGACATCGCGAAAGCCATCGCTGAAAACCAAGTGGTTATCGTGGCGGGTGAAACGGGTTCGGGTAAAACCACTCAGTTACCAAAAATCTGTTCTGAGCTTGGCCGCGGCCGCTTTGGCTTAATTGGTCACACTCAGCCTCGTCGTCTTGCGGCGCGCTCGGTTGCGAACCGTATTGCTGAAGAGATGGAAACACAGCTTGGTGAGTTTGTTGGTTATAAGGTTCGATTTAACGATCAGATTTCTGACAACACCCAAATCAAATTGATGACCGACGGTATTCTGCTGGCGGAAATTCAACACGACCGATTCTTAAATCAGTACGACACCATCATCATCGATGAAGCGCACGAACGTAGCCTGAACATCGATTTCATCATGGGTTACCTGAAAGAGTTGCTGCCAAAGCGTCCTGATCTAAAAGTGATCATCACGTCGGCAACCATCGATCCAGAGCGTTTCTCTAAGCACTTTAACAATGCACCGATCATTGAAGTGTCTGGCCGTACTTACCCAGTTGATACGCGCTACCGCCCATTAGGTGGTGATGAAAGTGATTCAGACCGCGACCAAATCGAAGGCATCTTTGAAGCCGTTGATGAGCTGTGTGATGAAGGGCTTGGCGATATCTTGATCTTCATGAACGGTGAGCGAGAGATTCGTGATACCGCAGATGCATTGAGTAAACGCAACCTTCGTGATACTGAAATTGTTCCGCTTTACGCGCGTTTATCGGCCGGTGAACAGAACCGAATCTTCCAGTCTCATACTGGTCGACGCATCGTGCTGGCAACCAACGTGGCAGAAACCTCGTTAACCGTTCCGGGCATCAAGTATGTTATCGACCCGGGTACGGCGCGTATCAGCCGCTACAGCTATCGTACTAAGGTACAACGCCTACCGATTGAGCCGGTATCTCAAGCGAGTGCTAACCAGCGTAAAGGTCGTTGTGGTCGTGTTGCGGAAGGTATCTGTATTCGTCTGTACTCAGAGGAAGATTTCGAATCACGTCCAGAGTTTACTGACCCAGAGATCCTTCGTACTAACCTAGCATCGGTTATCCTTCAGATGACAGCGCTAGGCCTAGGCGATATTCAAGCGTTCCCATTTGTTGAAGCGCCCGATAAGCGCAACATTCAAGATGGTGTAAGGCTGCTTGAAGAGCTTGGTGCGATCGCGACTGTTGAACCGTCAGCGAACAAAAACAAGAACCACGGCGACGACAAGAAGAAGCTAACGGCGATTGGTCGTAAGCTCGCGAAGCTACCTATCGATCCACGTTTAGCGCGTATGGTTATTGAAGCGCCACGTAACCGATGCCTACACGAAGTGATGGTGATCGCGTCTGCGTTGTCGATTCAAGATCCGCGTGAGCGTCCATCAGATAAGCAACAATCGTCTGATGACAAGCACAAGCGCTTCTTCGATAAAGAATCTGATTTCATCACGTTTGTGAACCTATGGGATTACATCAAGCAGCAGCAAAAAGCGCTGTCGAGTAACCAGTTCCGCAAACAGTGTAAGCAAGATTACCTCAACTATTTACGTATCCGTGAATGGCAAGATGTGTACTTCCAAATCCACCAAGCGATGCGTGAACTGGATACTAAGTTGAATACAGAACCGGGCAGCTACGATGGCATTCACATGTCACTGCTATCAGGTTTGCTTTCGCACATCGGTATGAAAGACCAAGAGAAGAATGAGTATCAAGGTGCACGTAATGCGCGTTTCCATATCTTCCCTGCGTCTGGCTTATTTAAGAAACAGCCTAAGTGGATCATGTCTGCTGAACTGGTGGAAACCTCAAAACTTTGGGGACGTGTTATCGCGAAGATTCAACCTGAATGGATTGAACCGCTAGCGAAACACCTGATTAAACGCAGTTACAGCGAACCACATTGGTCGAAGAAACAAGCAGCGGTAATGGCACACGAAAAAGTGATGCTTTACGGAATCCCAATCGTACCTAAGCGCCTTGTGAACTACGGCGCGATTGACGCAACCGTCAGCCGTGAGTTGTTTGTACGCAGTGCATTAGTAGAAGGTGAGTGGGAAACCAAACATGCTTTCTTCAAGCAGAACCGTAAGCTTCTACAGGAAGTCGAAGAGCTAGAGCATAAATCACGTCGTCGTGACATCTTGATCGATGATGATGAACTGTTCGATTTCTATGACCAACGTGTGGGTGAAGAGGCGGTTTCTGGCCGTCACTTTGATACATGGTGGAAGAAGACCAGTCAGAAAACCCCTGAGCTGCTGAACTTTGAAAAGTCGATGCTGTTCCGAGGCGATGCTAGCCACGTTACCGATTTGGATTACCCGAACTTCTGGCATCAAAACGGTATTAAGCTCAAGCTGAGCTACCAATTTGAGCCGGGCGACGACAATGATGGTGTAACGGTACACATTCCGCTGCCTATCTTGAACCAGATCGACCAGAACGGTTTTGATTGGCAGATCCCAGGTCTACGCCAAGAGCTAGTGATTAGCTTGATTAAGTCGTTACCTAAAACGCTACGCCGTAACTTTGTACCTGCACCAAACTACGCTGATGCATTCTTGGCTCGCGTGACACCACTTGAAGCACCGTTACTGGATTCTCTTGAGAAAGAGCTACGCCGCATGACGGGTGTGGAAGTGGTACGTGATGACTGGAAGTTAGACCAGATTCCAGAGCACTTAAAGGTAACATTCCGCGCTGTCGATCATCGCAAGCGTAAGCTGAAAGAACAGAAAGATCTGCATGAGCTGAAAGAGAGCCTGAAAGATAAGGTTCAAGAAACGCTTTCTAAAGTAGCAGACGACGATATCGAGCAGCAGAACCTGCACACGTGGAGCTTTGGTGAGCTACCAAAAGTCTACCAACAGAAACGCGGCGGCTACGATGTTAAAGCCTTCCCTGCGTTGGTGGATACCAAAGACAGCGTAGAGATCAAACTGTTCGAAACCGAGCAAGAGCAGATCTCGGCAATGAAATCGGGTCAGCGTCGTTTAATCCTGTTGAACGTGCCATCACCGATCAAATACTTGCACTCTAACCTGCCGAACAAATCGAAACTTGGCTTGTACTTCAACCCATACGGACAGGTACTCGATCTTATCGATGACTGTATCGCTTGTGGTATTGATAAGCTGATTGAAGAGAAGGGCGGTTTGGTTTGGGAACCAGAGCAGTTTGAAGCACTGAAAGAACACGTACGTGCAGAGCTGGGTGATACCGTAGTTGAGATTGCTCAACAGGTTGAAACCATCCTAACCACGGCATTCAGCATCAGTAAAAAGCTGAAAGGACGCGTGGATCTTTCAATGGCATTCGCACTTTCTGACATAAAAGCTCAAGTAGAAGGTTTGATTTTTAAGGGTTTTGCCACAGAATGTGGGTGGAAACGCCTGCCGGATATTCTACGCTATATGAGAGCGATTGAACGCCGCATGGAAAAACTGCCAATTGACCCGAACAAAGATCGTCTTCATATGATCAAAGTTGAGTCAGTAATGAATGATTACAAAGAACTGTTGAATAAAATTCCAAAAGGGATCGCGGTTCCAGAAAATGTAAAAGAGGTGCGTTGGATGATAGAAGAGCTTCGTGTAAGCTTCTTCGCACAGCAGCTCGGTACGCCTTACCCAGTATCAGATAAGCGTGTTAAAAACGCGATTGATGCTTGCTAAAGGAATAAAGCTAGACGCAATGGCAAGGTTTGGGTATAAATCTTGCTTATTGCATTACTAATTGAATAGTTATTACATACAGGGCGACTTGGTGGCAATTTATTACCACTCAAGGCCTGCCACTAGGACGAAAAAGGTCGAATATGAAAAAAACGTTATTGGCACTAGCACTACTAGGTGCATCTTCAACAGCAATGGCTGATTCTTGGTTGTACGGCGGTGTAATGGGGGGCCAAAACTCATTAGGCAACAAAGAAGAAACAGCGATGGGTATCCACGTGGGTACAGGCATCCTTCCACTAATCGGTGTTGAAGCGGGTTACTGGGATCTAGGTTCTTTCGACAGCGTTAAGTACGGCAACCGTGACCTAACAAACCTAGATGCAAGCACTGCTTACCTAGCGATCAAACCAAGCATCGATTTCGGTCCTCTTCACGTATACGCGAAAGCTGGTCTTCACTCTTACGATCTTAAATCTGACGGCTTCAAGCAATCAGGTGAAGATGTAATGTACGGTGTAGGCGCTGAATACTTCATCTTTGGTCCACTATCTGTAGGCGCTAGCTACCAAAACTTCAAAATGAAAGATGACGACTCAGGCGTATTCACGCTAAACGCAACTATCCACCTACTGTAATTAAACAGTAAAACGATCGTAAATAACGGTCGGATAGTCGTTAAAGAGTTCGTGAGAATTCATAAAAAAATGCCAGCTTGATAGCTGGCATTTTTGTATCTGTTAACCGTGCAATCGCAACTCTGTTTTCTTAGAACAGATAGCGAGCGGATGGTTACTTTTTACTGTTTAGAATACGCTGGATTCTTGGGTTAATCGCTTTGCCGTGTTGGCTTTCGTACTCTTCACGTTTTAAATCGTTCAGGTTCTTCACTGAGTTAGCGGCAAGAAGGAATTGCGGCAACTCCGTTTCCAGCATGCCTTTCTCATCTAAACGCTTCGCTTCCAAGTAGTACTTCTTAAACAGACCATCCAACTTGTTTTCTGCGGTGCGCTTTAAGTCGTACAGTTTGTTTTGGATTAACCATTTTTCAATCTTGTTCACCGCAGTGCGCGACAACACACGGATACGGCTATCCAGCAACTCTTCTTCCGTTAGAGAATCTTTTAGGATCCAAAGCTCACCCATTTGCGGCGGCCAACTGTTGCCAAGCTGAATACGCTCGTGACAGTGCATTAGCACACGGTTAAGGCCGTCTGAATCAACAGAGTTAGCAAACTCAATAAACTTACCGCTTGGCTCACTACCGTACTGATATTCCCACTGTGTTTCGTACACGCTCAAGAAAGAGCCGAACACGTGAATACACCAATCCGTTAGTTCCAATTCTGCAGGATCTTGATCAACAACAGGCACTTGTTGAGACGCACCAGAATCCGCAGCTTGTGCAGCCGCTACTTTCACTTCGGTACTTTGCGCTTCAATAACGTCAGGTACTACTGAACCTTTAGGCAGAACGGTAGCGTCAGGTACAACAGGTGAAGTTGGCTCAGAAGGTTGGCTTTTTGCCTTTTTGAATGAGCTGCTGCCTGAAGCGTTCAGATGGGCTAAGCTTTTGTCGATACCCATTTCCTTGAGCTTGTCCTGCATTTCCTGAATATTGAGAGGTCTTCTGCTGTTGTTGTCTTTCATTTTGCTTCTCGTTAACTAACCAGTACTGCAACTTAGATTCGATGCGTGATATTGGCATTAGTTCATTGGCTTTGGCTTTATACCAGAGGACAAATTTTTTCCATACTAAACTATGGTCACCAGCAAGGCCGGAGAATTTAAACGCACGTTCCGCCCATGTTGGAATGATCTCTTCATCCAAATCATGCGTTGAAACGGTGTTGCTGGTCATTGAGCCTCGGCCTTGTGGGCGAGGGGCCTGTTGCATGTGTTGCATTGGCGCCGGAGCAGGCTGAAACTTAGGTGCAGGTGCAGGTGCAGGTGCAGGTGCAGTAGAGTAGACCGGAATACTATTGGTCGGTTGAACCTCAACGTGCGCCGTAGCTTGCTCTTGCTCAATGAGCATTTTGAAAACGTGAATCTCTTTTTTATCTCGATAATCTACTTTCACCTTATCGAGAAAACCTTGGTCGACTAAACACTTAAGACAGTCGGCTAAACCAAACGTAGAGAGAGCACAAAGTTGACCTGCTGTTTGTAGGCACACATTGGTGTAGCCGAATTCGTCAGCACCGTCTGCAAGCATCAATAAAACCAGCTTTTCTGCAGGGCTAGAAGTATTCACTTGCCAAGCTAAATAAGAATATTTGGCGCTCAATATCGTGTTCTCAAAAAAGGTAAGTCGTTGTCACTATTGTAAGTCACCCCTTACCGAATTTATAGCAACTTAACAGAAAACGACATTAGTAAGCCAAATATTGACCATAAGGAGACGTCTGCCCCATAAAGGCAGCATGACTCGCCAATTTTCTCGTAGCACGCTCACATCATCATCACACCTTTTGACTATTGATACATTTATCTTTCTATTCATAAATTGTATTTAATTTATAAAACACCTTGATATGATCAATATTTGCGCTATTATGACGATAAGTCAGAAATGACGAAGCGTCACAAAATGGTTAACTACATGAATTTACTATTCGTGTTAATATCTTGGATAGGAGTGTTTTAAATACTGGCGAAGCTTAGATGATAGCTAAGCTAAAATACGGACTGAGAAATTATGTTTGGCTTTGGTTGTAAAGGCGATAAACAAGGTATCTTTGGTTGCAAAGGCGTGTTGTCTAAAAAGCAGCAGTCTATCGCAGACCGAGAAGTAGAATTGATGTTGCTAGCAAAAGATCTGGTTCGAGAACAAGGGTTCGGAAACCTCACGATGGATAAGCTAACGGCAGCGAGTTCTTATTCAAAAGGTACGATATACAATCACTTTTGCAGCAAAGAGGACGTAGTTTTAGCCTTGTGTATTCACTCTTTAAAGGCCGAAGCATTAATGTTTGCTCGTTCAGGAGAGTTTGAAGGCAACACACGCGAAAAGGTCGTTGCATTACACGTTGCTTACCGAATCTATGTTCGCATGGAGCCGGTACTATCAACCTGTGCGATCATGGCAAAAAGCCCGTGGGTACTAGAGAAAGCGTCTAGTGCACGCGTAGCCGAGATGAATGAACTGGAAGAATTGGTGATTGAACAAGCCGATTTAATGGTTAACCAAGCAGTTGATGCTGGTGACCTAAAGTTCCCTTCCGGTATGGGTTCAGACGCCATCGTGTTTGCAAACTGGTCAATCGCATTTGGTTCAAATGCCTTGTCACAGAATGCTTCAAACAGTCATTGTATTAAGCGGTTACAAGACCCGTATTCAGTATTATACAACGCGAACATGCTACTAGACGGCCTCAACTGGCAGCCTCTTTCTACTGATTGGGACTACCGCAAAACTTGGCGTCGTGTAGAACAAGAACTGTTCAGCGAAGAGATTGCCTACTTAGAATCTGTAGGTCGATAGCTTCCATTAAACCCACTCATGTGGGTTTATTAATAACCATTAGTGACGATTCGTCATAAACTTAAGTTTAGCCTAGTGTGGTTTTGGTTTTCTTGAGTATATGACTAAGAATTGTGTTTTTGTCAGCTTCGGCTGGCTTTTTAAGACACAACAATGACGAATCGTCACAAATGGAGACTGTGATGGAACATGACAGCCAGAAGCCAGCTTTCGATCACCAAAATCGAGATAACCGTAACGTCGATAGCGTAAACGGGGATCTAAATAACAGTTGGCACTCAATACCGACCAAGCGTTCGTTTATCGTTCTGCTGGTGGTTTTTTCAATCATCATTCTCTCTGCATTAGGGGCAAAGAACCTCTACTTTAGAGGGGACTACAACATCTTCTTCGAAGGCACCAACAAACAGTTGATGGCATTTGATGAGATCCAAACTACGTTTGCGAAAACCGACAACCTTGCGATTGTTGTCGCCCCTGAAGATGGCAATGTCTTCACCCCAGAAACTCTCACCTTAATTCAAAACCTCACGGTCGATGCGTGGCAGATCCCGTACTCAAGCCGTGTCGATTCCCTTGCCAATTATCAGCATACCGAAGCCATTGAAGATGACCTCTTAGTGGAAGACCTGCTGTATGAAGAATACGAGCACACGCCCGAGCGAATCGCCAAAGTCAAACAGATCGCCCTAAACGAACCACTGCTTAAGAATGCCTTGGTGTCAGCCTCTGGCGACGTGACCATTGTGAACGTCACCGTGCAATTGCCAGAAGTGGATAAGACCGCGGAAGTGCAAGAGGTGATTGCGGCCATCAACGCCATGATCGGCAAGTACCAAGCTCAGTACCCAAATGTCGAATTCCATAAAGCGGGTATCATAGCCATGAATAACGCCTTTATGACCTCGGCTCAAGAAGACAGCTCAACGCTGGTACCATTAATGCTATTGGTGGTGTTGGTGTTCCTGACCTTTATGTTGCGCTCGCTCTTTAGTGTGGTGGCGACGCTTATTGTGATCATCTCTTCAATCGTTGCCACCATGGGTTTATCTGGTTGGGCAGGGATGTTCCTCAGCACCGCAACGGTCAACGTTCCAACCTTGGTATTAACCCTTGCCGTTGCCGATTGTGTTCACGTGATTGTGACTATGAGACAAGCCATGCAGCGCGGGATGGCGAAAGCACAAGCCATTCAATACAGCATCAAGCTCAATGCGATGCCGATTCTGATCACCTCAGTGACGACTGCGATCGGTTTCTTGATGATGAACATGTCGGATTCTCCAGTGCTGCGTGATTTCGGTAACTTGTCGGCGTTGGGCGTACTCATCGCGTGCTTCCTATCTGTAACTATGCTGCCTGCATTGTTAAAACTGCTGCCAGTTAAACGCCTATCTGCCAATCCTAAGGCGGCAGACAAAGTCACCTTCATGGATAAGCTCGGTGATTTTGTGGTGACTAACCGTAAAGCACTGCTGCCGATTTCAACTCTGGTGATTGTTGGTGCTGCGGCGTTAATTCCACTCAATAAAGTGAACGATGAATCGGTGAAGTACTTCGATACCTCAAGTGAATTCAGACAAGCAGCCGACTTCATGGAACAGACCGTAAGCGGCATGACCACCATCAGCATCGCCGTGAAAACTAACGAGTCTCAAGCGATTGCCGATCCTGTGTTTTTGCAAGCGATAGGCGACTTTACTGAGTGGCTACGCGTCCAACCAGAGACCGACCACGTGGCAACGCTTTCTGATGTTTACATGCGTTTGAACAAGAATATGCATGGCGACGATGACAGCTACTACAAGCTACCGCTTAACCGTGAACTTGCCGCGCAATACCTACTGCTTTATGAGATGTCTTTGCCTTATGGCTTGGACTTGAACAACCAAATCAACGTCGATAAGTCATCGATCAAAATGGTCCTTACCGTCGATAACCTCGGCAGCGTCGAGCTAGTGGAACTCGAAGAGCGTATTTACTCATGGTTTGCCGCTAATGCGCCTCAGTATGAAGTAGTCGCGTCGAGCCCATCACTGATGTTTGCCCACATTGGTGAGACCAACATGGCGAGCATGCTCTCAACTCTGCCTATCACCTTAGTGCTTATCTCTGGCTTGATGATCTTTGCATTGCGCTCGGTTCGTTTAGGCATGATCAGCCTAGTGCCAAACATTGCGCCTGCGATCATTGGCTTTGGTTTATGGGCGCTTATCTCTGGTGAAATCAACCTTGGTTTGTCCGTGGTGGTTACGCTCACTCTGGGTATCGTGGTTGATGATGCGGTGCACTTCTTAAGTAAATACCAACGCGCCAGAATCGAAGGGAAATCAGCAGAAGAAGCGGTTCGTTACGCTTTCCACACCGTTGGACGCGCATTGTGGATCACCACTGTCGTACTCGTGGCTGGTTTCTCTGTTCTGGCGATGTCGAGCTTTAGACTCAACTCCGACATGGGCTTACTCAGTGCGATTGTGATTTTCATTGCACTGGTGGTCGACTTCATCTTACTACCAAGCTTACTGATGATCTTCGACAAACAGACTCACTATGCAGATAAACCTCAGCACGAATCGCAACCGTCTAAAACAGAGCTATCTAAAACAGCACAGCCTAACTCGACGGCCGAACTGACTACATCGACCAAATAAGGAAACGTCAGCCTGCTGCGGTGGGCTGACTCAAGGAGATATTTATGAAAAGCGTTAAACAAACATTCGTTACTACATTATTTACTGTCAGCTCGTTGACTGTGAGCACATTTGCCGCTTTCCCAGCGTTAGCAGACCCAGCGAAAGGCTTAGAAATTGCCGAGCAGCGTAAAGCGGTCGATGTTGGGTGGGGCGATTCTGTCGCAACCATGGAAATGCTACTTCGCAATAAACAGGGCGAAAGCAGCACACGCCTAATGCGATTGAAATCTTTGGAAGTCGATGACGATGGCGACAAAGGCTTAACCATTTTTGATGAGCCACGTGATGTAAAAGGTACGGCTTTCCTAAACCATTCACACATCACCAAATCCGATGACCAGTGGCTGTATCTGCCTGCACTTAAGCGTGTAAAGCGCATCTCTTCACGCAACAAATCGGGCCCGTTTATGGGCAGTGAATTTGCTTACGAAGACTTAAGCTCGTTTGAGCTAGAAAAGTACACCTTCAACTACATTGAAGACGCCAAAATCGAAGGCGTTGATACCTTTGTCTTGGAGCAAGTTCCGACCGATAAAAACTCTGGTTACACCATGCAAAAGGTATGGCTAGACCAGCAATATTACCGCCCTGTTCAAGTGGAGTTTTACGACCGTAAAGGCGCATTGCTGAAAACCCTGTCGTTCCAAGACTACAAACAATACCTAAACCAATACTGGCGCGCACACACCATGTCGATGCAAAACCACCAAACAGGCAAAAGTACTGTACTAACCACGACAGATTTAGCGTTCCAAACCGGTCTTAAGGATAAAGATTTCCAGAAAAACACACTCAAACGTGCAAAGTAAGGCAAGAATATGAAAAGGATTGTGTTAACAGGAACGCAGTTATCTTTAACCTTGGCGGCGACAGTCGGGCTTATGCAGGTGTCGTTGCCATGTGTGGCGGCAGGCTTTAGCTCTGAGTTCGTAGAACAGGTCACCCCGGAGCTAGCAGGGCAGGTTAACCTTGAACACAGGCAGTTCTTTAGCGACGGCTTGCAAGGGCAAGATAAAGGGCAAAGCTCGTTGGTGTTGCAACCAGAGTTTTATTGGGAACAACAAGAGGGCAATGGCAGCTTTACCTTCACGCCGTTTTACCGCCTAGACAGCGAAGATGATGAGCGAACTCATGGTGATGTTCGTGAAGCTCTGTACCTCACGTATTGGGATGATTACGAACTGCGAGCGGGTGTCGGGAAGGTGTTTTGGGGTGTAACCGAATCAGCGCATTTGGTGGATGTGGTAAACCAAACCGATGCCATTGAATCGGTCGATGGCGAATCTAAGTTAGGTCAGCCAATGGTCCACTTCACCTCGATCAAAGGCTGGGGAACCATAGACGCCATGTTGCTGCCATATTTTCGTGAGCGTACCTTCGCTGGGGAAGACGGCAGATTAAGGCCAACAGTGCCAGTATCCGATGATGCGTTGTACGAATCTTCGAGAGAAGAAAAGCACGTCGATGTGGCATTGCGTTATAGCCAAATGTACGGCGATTGGGATGTCGGTTTAAGTTACTTAGGCGGCACAAATCGCGACCCTTACTACCGTGTGGAAGGCAATCAGCTCAAGCCATACTACGCACAAATGCAGCACTTCGGACTCGATGTGCAAGGCATTATCGGTGACTGGTTATGGAAGCTGGAAAGCATTTATCGCGACAGCTACGACAACCACACAGGCGTGGCGACAGGCTTTGAATACACATGGGTTGGGGCGCTTGAATCGTATTGGGACATCGGCTTCATTGCTGAATACCTGTATGACAGCCGAGGCAACAATGCCCAAACCATCGGCCAAAACGATGTGTTCCTCGGGGCTCGCTTCGCCTTGAATGATGAAGACGGCACCGAAGTATTAACGGGCATTACTCAAGACTTAGATAACAGCGATGTCTACAGTGCGAAGCTAGAAGCTTCAAGCCGTATCAATAACAACCTCAAGTGGCGACTGAATGCTTGGTTGTTTGAGAACGAAACCCCAGAAGACTTATTGTTCTTCGCTCGTAAGGATGATTTTGTTGAGGTAGCGTTGGAATATTATTTCTAGTGTTAGTTTGGTGGGGCGTTCTTGTTAAAGGGGGCGTCTCAGATTTAAGACGCGCTATATTTATAATGTTCAACGTCATCTTTTTATAAAATAGAGCAAATAATCGAATAGTCCCACAGGTAAGATGGTTATATTTTTTGAGTATCTATAACCTCCGAATATGCATGTAAATCGTGCTGGTGGTATCGGCCCTAAGGGATCTATGAGTTTATTTAATTGGGATCAAAACTTTGAAACGGGCATTGGTGTTGTCGATGAACAACATCAATACCTTGTTGGTTTTATCAACCACTACGGAAATCTTTTGTCAGAGAATACAATCTCTATAGACGACATTAACATCGCTTTACTTGATCTCACACGCTATGCCGAATTTCACTTTAAAGAAGAAGAATCTTTGATGAGAGATTGCGGTGTACATCAGTTACACATTGAAGAACACATCAAAGCGCATCGTGTGTTTATGCAAGATATCTACAGTATGCAAGCTTTCATCTTGGAAGAAGATCAGGTGTCAGCACGGCAGTTATTGGACTTCCTCATCCATTGGCTTGCTTACCACATTCTCGGCATCGACCAAAACATGGCGCGACAAATCACCGCCATAGAAGAGGGCGCAACACCTCTACAAGCCTTTGAAGCAGAAGAAAAGCAGCAAGATTCTGCGACTGTCCCGCTGTTGGCTGCGCTTAACGGCCTGTTTGAACAAGTCTCTGAACGAAACAAACAGTTGTTACGCTTCAATCAGTTACTCGAAGACAAAGTCGAGGAACGGACGGCAGAATTGAAACGAGCGAGTAAGAAACTTGAAGAACTGTCGTTAACAGACTCACTCACTCATTTACCTAACCGCCGCAGTGCCTTTAAACAGTTAGCGCTACATTGGCAAGACTCCAAAGAACTGGGTATGCCTTTAGTGTGCATTATGATTGATGCCGACAACTTCAAGCGCATTAATGACACCAGTGGTCATGATGCAGGTGATTTGGTTCTACAAACCCTCTCGCGTGAACTGAAAAATACGTTCCGTAATGATGATATTGTTTGCCGGTTAGGTGGCGATGAGTTCTTGGTTATTTGCCCTAACACCGACCTCAAAGGTGGCATGCACATCGCGGAAACGGCTCGCCAGAAAGTGTCTGAATTAGAGGTTGAAACCAGTCATCAAGTTTGGATTGGCAGTATTAGTGTCGGTGTGGCTGAAATAACTCAAGAATTCGGCTCAATGAACGAGTTAATTAAAGCCGCCGATGAGTCTGTTTATCTAGCGAAAAGTGCAGGCAAAAACAGTGTTTGTTCGATTCAGATTTAAAACTGGTTTATTTCAAGTTCAGATCCAAGTTCGCTTTAGTTTTAGATCTCGGTTCACTAGAGATTTAGAACTCAGCTCTCTGTAAATCTAAAGTCTCGCTCACTTCTAAACAAAGGAGTGGTACTCGTATTTGTGCCACTTCCTCTTACTCCTCATTAATATCCTGTTAAATTTGCCGTGTTTTTAGTCAATAACTTGCTCTTTTAACGATTCAATTTGGCATTGGATGCGTGTTTGATTACTATGTGTAGCTATCTAAAAAAACTAATCATCCGATACGGACACTACCAACTGGTAGATGAGGAAATGATGCAACATCTAGAAGAGATCATTGCTAATGCAACGACTGCTATTGATACAGCAGATTCGTTAGTCGCACTTGATGAAGTGCGAGTTCAGTATTTAGGTAAGAAGGGTGAACTAACTCTTCAACTACAAAGCCTAGGTAAACTTCCACCTGAAGAGCGTCGCACTGCTGGTCAAGAGATCAACAAAGCGAAAGGTGCTGTTCAACAAGCGATCGCAGCTCGCAAAGACGCACTACAACGTGCAGAGCTTGAAGCGAAACTAGCTGAAGAAACTATCGATGTGAGCCTACCAGGTCGTCGCATTGAGAACGGTGGTCTTCACCCAGTTACTCGCACGGTTGAGCGTATCGAACAGTTCTTTGGTGAGCTTGGCTTTAGCACTGAGTCTGGCCCTGAGATCGAAGATGCATTCCACAACTTTGATGCACTAAACATCGCAGACGATCACCCAGCTCGTACTGATCACGATACTTTCTTCTTCAACCCTGATCTAATGCTACGTACGCACACTTCTGGTGTTCAAATCCGTACGATGGAAAACGGCAAACCGCCATTCCGCTTCATTGCTCCGGGTCGTGTTTACCGTAACGACTACGATCAAACTCACACGCCAATGTTCCACCAAGTGGAAGGTATGTTAGTTGATGAGAACGTAAACTTCGCACAACTTAAAGGCATTCTTAACGATTTCCTTTGTAACTTCTTTGAAGAAGAAGTTGAAGTGCGTTTCCGTCCTTCATTCTTCCCATTCACAGAGCCTTCAGCTGAAGTTGACGTGAAACGTAAAGATGGCAAATGGCTAGAAGTTCTAGGCTGTGGCATGGTTCACCCTAACGTACTTCGCTCTGTTGGCATCGACCCTGAGAAATACTCTGGTTTTGCATTCGGTATGGGTGTAGAGCGTCTAACGATGCTTCGTTACGGCGTAAATGACCTTCGTGCGTTCTTCGAGAACGACCTTCGTTTCCTTAAACAATTCAAGTAATCCGGGGCAGTCAAAACTATGAAATTCAGTGAATCTTGGCTACGCGAGTGGGTTAAACCTGCAATTAACAGCGAAGAGCTAGCTCACCAAATCACTATGGCTGGTTTGGAAGTTGACGATGTAGAACCTGTTGCTGGTGAATTCACCGGCGTTAAAGTAGGTAAAGTGGTTGAGTGCGGTCAGCACCCAGACGCAGACAAACTACAAGTTACAAAAATTGATATCGGCGAAGAAGAACTTTTAGACATCGTTTGTGGTGCATCTAACTGTCGTCTTGGCCTAACTGTAGCAGTAGCAACAGTTGGCGCAGTACTTCCTGGTGACTTCAAAATCAAGAAAGCAAAACTACGTGGCGTTCCATCGCACGGCATGCTTTGTTCTTTCTCTGAGCTAGGTATCGACGTAGAGTCAGACGGCATCCTTGAGCTGCCAGAAGGCACAACGCTAGGTATGGACGTACGTGAGCTTCTTGAGCTTAACGACGTAACTATCGACGTAGACCTAACAGCAAACCGCGCAGACTGCTTCAGCATCCGTGGCCTTGCTCGTGAAGTTGGCGTACTAAACCGCGCAGACGTTACAGAGCCAACAGTTGAAGCTGTTGCAACAAGCATTGAAGACACAGTATCTGTTGAAATCAAAGCAACTGATGCTTGTCCACGTTATCTTGGCCGTGTGGTTAAGAACGTAAACGTGAAAGCGGAATCTCCAATCTGGATGCAAGAAAAACTGCGTCGTTGTGGTATCCGTTCAATCGACCCAGTTGTAGACATCACAAACTACGTGATGCTAGAGCAAGGCCAACCAATGCACGCATTTGATCTAGCTAAGATCGAAGGTGGTATCGTGGTTCGTCTAGCAGAACAGGGCGAAAAGCTAACACTTCTAGATGGCAACGAAGCTGAACTAAACAGCAACACACTTGTTATCGCTGACCACAACAAAGCACTAGCAATCGCTGGTATCTTTGGCGGTCAAGATTCAGGTGTTACGACTGAAACAACAGACGTACTTCTTGAAGCAGCATTCTTCGCACCGGATCACATCCGTGGTCGCGCACGTGCTTACGGTCTTCACACTGATTCTTCTCTACGTTTCGAACGTGGTGTTGATTCAACGCTACAAGCAGCAGCAATGGAGCGTGCAACACAGCTTCTAGTTGAAATCTGTGGTGGTGAAGTTGCGCCAGTAAACGGCAGCGAATCTGAAGCTGATCTTCCTAAAGCAAACGTAGTTGCTCTACGTCGCGCTAAGCTAGACAGCCTACTAGGTCACGAAATTCCATCTACAGACGTAGTGGAAATTCTTACTCGCCTAGGTTGTGAAGTTGAAACGACAGAAGCTGGTTGGACGGCAACGTCTCCATCTTGGCGTTTTGATATCGCAATCGAGCAAGACCTAATTGAAGAAGTAGGTCGTATCTACGGTTACGATAACATTCCAAACCAAGCGCCTAAAGCGGCACTTAAAATGAATGACCACAAAGAAGCTAACCAACCGCTTAAGCGCGTTCGTGACCTTCTTGTAGACCGTGGCTACCACGAAGCAATCACATACAGCTTCGTAGAACCAGAACAGCAAAAACTTGTTGTACCTGGTGTTGAGCCGCTAATCCTGCCATTCCCAATCTCTGCGGACATGTCAGCAATGCGTCTTGGCCTAATCCAAGGTCTTCTAAACACAGTTGTTCACAACCAGAAGCGTCAACAGTCTCGCGTTCGTCTATTCGAATCAGGCCTACGTTTCATCCCTGAAGCAACTGCTGAAAACGGCATGCGCCAAGAAATGATGCTTGCGGGCGTTATCTCTGGTACTCGTGGCGAAGAGCACTGGGACATTGCAACTAACACTGTAGATTTCTTCGATCTTAAAGGTGACCTAGAAGCCGTTCTTGAGCTTTCTGCAAACGAAATCGCATACAGCTTCAAAGCAGCGAAGCACCCAGCACTTCACCCAGGTCAAACTGCGGCTATCGTAGTAGACGGCAAAGAAGTGGGTATCATTGGTACTGTTCACCCAGAACTAGAGCGCAAGTTTGGTCTTAACGGCCGCACTATCGTATTCGAAATCGAATGGGCAGCTATCAACACTCGCGTGCTTCCTGAAGCAGTAGCCGTATCTAAGTTCCCTGCAAACCGTCGTGATATCGCAGTAGTTGTTGACGAAGCAGTCGCTTCTGGCGACATCGTAGAAGCGTGTATCGCTGCTGGTGGCGAATTCCTAACAGGCGCTAAACTGTTCGACGTATACGTTGGTCAAGGCGTTGAAGAAGGTAAGAAGAGCCTAGCAATCGCACTTAGCCTACAGTCTGTAGAGCGCACACTAGAAGATGCAGACATCGCTGGTTCAGTAGATGCTATCGTAGCTTCAATCTCAGAGAAATTTGGCGCAGCACTTCGCGACTAATCTCTTCTGATAGATAGAAAAACAAAGGCCTCGCATTGCGAGGCCTTTTTGTTTGGGATGACTTTGGACTAAGTTAATTGCCTAGTTCTGTGATGTTGGAGTATTCATAGTCAATCGAGTCCGTTCTATTCAAACCAAAATTTTCTGTGAATGAACTAACAGTGTAAAGAATATCGTCTGTTCTGGAATCATGCTGTACGTCAAATGACAACAGATGTTCATGCCCAAATAAAGTAACGGTTTCGCTGTAACTAGAGTTAATCAGTGAGATTTGGTTACCTTGTTCGGAGATTGATAAATTGGTGCTCCCATGCGTAGTAGGGGATAAGTAGTAATCAAAAACGTAGTCGTTGTTAAATAACTCAGCATTCAACGCATAACTTTCATAACCTATTTGAGTCAATTGAATACCGCTTACGTAGTTTCCAATATATTGCTTGTCTCTTGTAGGATCTGAGATCATTACGTGACCAGATGTTATGCTCATTTCACGGCTTACACGAGGCAGGTGATCAATGGACTTAAAGGTGTAAGTTAGTCCGTTCGCATTACCTTCAAGTTCGCCGCTATATATTTCACGTGTCCACGTAATTGAACTATATTGGATGATTCCACCGTTGTTATAGGTATATAAGTAATCAAGGTCGTCAAGCTCACTCCGAACAATAACACCATAAAAGCCGATTGAACGTGAGCCCGTTTCATTTACCTTGTAACTAAACAAGTTGTAATTGTGCGCCCCTCGAGAAGCATCATAACTTGATACAGCGTAAATCGTTTTACCATGATAATTAACTTCATAATCACTACCATAACTAATGTTATCGTAGGTAATGCCGTGACTTAACTGCTCCCATTCCGGAGTTGTTGGTGGGTATATTGGGTCGCTAGAGCTACTAGAACCACCGCCACAAGCTGAGAGTATAAAAGACAGAATTACGCTAGATATTACAAGAACCTTATTATTCATATTTTTCTTAGTTAACAATAAAATGAGCTGCATTATAGTTAGCAATATCTGATTATATTTGACGGAGATCACACTAAGTTGTGAGCTTGATTACGTCTTTTGTTCGTTACAATAAAAGATATTAATCATTGAATTTATTGGTTTTTATAAATCAACAAGGTGTGAATTCAGTATTGTTTCTTTAGTTAGGCTGAGAAAGGGCAGGATTTCGATAGATGCTATCGTAGCTTCAATCTCAGAGAAATTTGGCGCAGCACTTGGCGACTAATATCTTCTGATAGATAGAAAAACCAAAGGCCTCGCATTGCGAGGCCTTTTTTGTAATATTTAAAAGAGTATCAGTTTAGGTCTTAAGGGGGAGGTTAGTTATCAGTTAACAATTTTTTGATAAGTGTATCTAGTTCTTTTTCCCACTCTCCACTATTGGCTGTTCTAGATACTGAGAGGTGTTGTTTGTGGGTAGATAATTGATACTCTATTGTCTCTACCCATTGTTGATCCCCTCTGTTTGCAATCAGCACTTGCTCAAAAGTAAAAAGAACTTGAGATACGAACCATCGATATTCTCTCTTGTTGTTTGGTGTGTATATTCCTTGTGCAAAATTGGGATTGTCGATACAAAGCTGCAAATATTCTTTGTAAAAAGTTGCAGCATTTTGCTTGCGACTAGCAATTAATTGTTGATAGGCAATATATCCTGCAATCCCAGCTATGATTGCTGCGGAAATGGTCGCTATGTTAGATAGTACATTTAGAATGCTGTCCCACAATGCGGCATCTACTAATGGGTGTTCCTTGAGCTTGATACAAACTTCACTACTAATCATTTGTTTTTGTTCTTTTGTTAATTACGGTTTTTAGATATTTTGAATCCGATAGGTACAGGCTTGAATTCATCATTATTGCTATTTCGCGACGATTTATTCTGAAAGCTTCGTAAGCTACCATAATCAATTTTGGCTAACACAAAGTAATCTGAAACTCCTCCTTTAATACGAACTGAGTCTCTTTTGTAGTCGACTTTGTAGGGTGCTCTGACCCTACTATCGCCATATCTTCGGTTGTTTACTTGAACAACAAATGTATGAACGTCATGAGCAGCCCCTTCAACTAAAAAACTAAAAGTTTTTACGTCGGGGTTCCATTCTAGAACAAAGAGACTATCAACCTTTCCTTGAAACCTAACTCGGTTCTGTGGGTTAGTGAGATCGCTACACACTATAACTCCAAATTGATAAGAGCCATGTTTATAAATTGGTAGTGCTTTATCATTACAAAGAGGTGCATAGAGTTTTTTACGTTTTTTGCTTAGTGTTACGCTTTCTTCATGAGCGGGCATGAGTTTCGGCTGCATGAATACCAAATTACTTAAATACCCTGTAGCACGCGTTGTGAGAGAAACTAAGCAATCATTCCGAATAATATTGTTCCGATTGTTGTGTTGATAGTACTCGAGGCCAGCGATGAATGATATATTTTGTCTAGCCAATCGGCTGGCTATGTTGAAGCCCCAGCGTCGTGGCATAGAACATTCTGGGAAAACGATGTAATCAGCTTTCGGCTTAGTTTTTAGTATGTTATTTATTAAGCGGTTTACTGACTCATACCTTTCTACGCTTCTATCAGGAGTACCTTTTAGAGCATTCATAAACTGTTCGTCAGTAGTCTCAAAATTTGTGAGAGCTACGATTACCTTTCTTTCGCTATATTTAGGAACGGTGTAGCATTCGCCATCTATTTCATCGGTATTGAGCCCAAGGTTACCAAGACTATACGTTCCTGCTCCTCTCAGCCCTAAAATAGAATCTTCGAATAACTTAGAATCACTCAGAACTGTAGGGCAGATTATTGCTATTTCTTGGATACTTAATGGCCGCGTTGGAAATGCCAATGCAGGCCAATGGGGGGTCTTAAGATTGGCTTCTTCCCGAAAACGTTTGATTAACTTGAGTCTTAGTACTTTCTGAATACTTTTAGCACGAGGGAAGCGTTTAGTTCTGAATTCTCTTTCTTGGTCATAATACCAAAAGTCTTTATATGGACGACTTCCCAAGTCAGATAGTAGCAATAGCCTACTATATCGTCGTATGTCTTCAATTGAGGTATTTTTTTCTCCCGACGTTGTGCGTATTTCATCTAAGCTTTCTAAACTAGAGTAGAGAGAATCCCAGTTACTAAACCCTTTAGATGTTGACGCTTTTAAAGCAGTCTCTTTGAGTGACAAAAATAAATATTCTCTGCAAGAGGTGAGTTGTGCTTTTGAACTAGGCTCGGTTGTTTGCTCTAAAAGTTCAAGGCATTTGTTCAACTCAGAAAGAAATGCCTTAGTTGCATTAAAGTCTTGATTCGAAATCATCAGACTAAATACACGAGGAAGATAACCGGATAAATCAAATAGCCCTTTAGGCGTTAATAGATAGCGTTCGACAAGACCATAGAATTCTTCTCTGATTCCGATCCAGTCTTTTGCAACTAAGTCAGAAGTATAGCTTTCAATATCTCTGATTAGTAGAGAAAGCCCCATTCTCTTAACTGAAACTACATCAGCTTTTCTAAGAGCGTCAGCAATCAAAGATGCGTCAGGAGAGGCGAGTAGTGTCTTTTCTGCCATAAGAGCGGAAGAATGAGGTACTTCTGGAAGTAACCGATATTCGCTAGATTGTTCTCGAATTTGGCTTTCAATTTGATTGATGAAATCTTCGCCATGTTCAGATGACAAACTAAAAATCTTTTGCTTACTTGCGGTAAATGTCAGATCAGAGTCTTGCGCGTATATAAACCTCAGTCTTAAACTTGGTTGTTTCCCTTTCTGTCGAGATATTTTTATACAATCTACTTCTTTGCTTATATGAGAAATAATTGCATCACCAGTATTAGTATTCGCGGGCGTTTCAAAGACTAAAAAGATATCATCGACATATCGACCATAATATGCTGGTTTGAGATTAGAATGAATTTCTTTATCTAGTTGGTATAGGAGAACGTTGGAAATTACTTTTGACGCTGAAATACCGACGGGTAAAGCTCCCTCTGGTCTTTCTGCAAAGTCAGGCGTGAGTGAGTACCAATATCTCATCGAAGAAAGCAATTGCTTTGTAAACCTCTTTTGGTCTTTGGTTAAAGTAATATCAATTTCAGATAAGAAAGAAGGTTTCAACAGAAAGTTCGGGGAAGCATTGTGGTAAAACCCAGCCAGATCCATTGTTACTGCAGTTGCATTTTTGCCTTTTTCGAGAAGACTTCTCATTGCAGACAAGCCATTTTCTCGCCAAGACTTATAAGCTGAAAAATATGGAGAAAAAAGCCCAGACGAATCATGATTTAACTCACCATTAGATGAATTGTGACGTTTTCTGCGAAGCCTATTCCCATATGACAGATTTTTGTCTAGTTTTGACTCGAATTGGTGTCCAACTTTAAGAATCCAGAGCGCTGAAATTATTTGGTAGTTTACAGTTGGTTTAATAACTAATCGGTATTTAGCATCTAGCTTCTTGTTACCACTTTCATTGAATCTCAACTTCCAATCTACTGAAGGGTCAACAGAGCGGTAATGAACTTGTTGTTCATTGTTCCATGCAGTGTCATCAAGGTTTTTAGGGACGTAGTAATAGTCGCCAATGAAGCTTTTTTTCTCCCACCATGTACAGGTGTTTTCTGTGATTTCCTTGAACAAGGTCTCAATGTTTTCTTTGATGTTTTGCTCAAACTCAGCAAAATCCAATGCTGTTGGTGCGGAGTTATCGTAGAAAGCTTCTGATTTAGCTTTTCTATAAGCGATATATATATCCGCTAGAGTAATAAACGTTTTATCAAATTGTTTTCTAGCCATACTGATTCTAACTGTTTGTACTATTTGATGTTTATGGTAAAGCTTCTTTATATTTAGTAAAGGAATGTAAGTCAAATAAAAGGCTATTTCAGCCCCTAACTTGGTTCAACTACGCTTTATTTAGTTAAGTAACTAACCCCATCGTTAGCTTTCTCTTTGAATGTTGATTCCCCCTTTCTCCTAGATTTCTCTTTATCCGTCTACAACTTCACACTTTATAGTGCCTATATTGATTGAGAGGGGCGCTTTCTGTGTTCCCTCCAAAGTAAGTAGAGAGACACTATGAAACGTTTAATTCTAAACATCACACTCTTGGTATTTATGACACTTGGTAGCTTTAATGCCATGGCTCATGATTCAACGGTTAAGTACGGTATTGCGATATCTCACGATGGTGAGCAAATTGCGTATGGCAAAAGTGGGAGCGGGGAGACGGCGCTGATCTTCATTCACGGTTGGAGCTTAGACAGCAGGCTTTGGCAAAACCAAGTGAGTGAGTTTTCAAAGCAGTATCAAGTGATCACTATGGACTTAGCCGGGCACGGTAACTCATCGTTCAATCGTGAAGAGTACACCATGGTTGCGTTCGCTGAAGACATCAAAGCAGTCATCGAGAAAGAACAACTCGAATCCGTTGTCTTAGTTGGTCATTCAATGGCTGGTGGTGTAGTTGCAGAAGCCGCTAAACTGATGCCGAAAAGAGTGAAGGGCATTATTGGTGTCGATACATCGCAAAACGTCGCACTAGCGGTTTCACAAAGCGACCTAGATGCAATGACCAAACCATTTGAAGCAGACTTCCAAGCGGGCATTACTATGTTCGTGAAAGACTCGCTACCAAAAGACGTAGACACGGATTTACTTTACTGGGTAACGCAAGACATGGCTTCAGCACCGCCAGCTATCGCGATAAACCAGTTCCACCATTATCTAGGCCAATACGTAACAGGCGAAGCCCACCGCGTGTATGAGAACGTGAATGTGCCAGTAATATTGGTTAACGCCCGCCTATGGCCAACCGATTCAGAAGCGAATAAGAAACACATTAAGGATTACAGCATTTACTACATTGAAGATTCAGGCCACTTCCCAATGCTTGAGCAGCCACAGCAGTTCAACGCAACGTTAATGAAAGCGGTGAAGTCAGTGAAGTAGGGCGGTTGTAAACTTTGATAGATAAAACTAAGGCCTCGCGTGTGCGAGGTCTTTTTGTTAGTTGGAGATTTTGCTAGCTAATTTCATTCCCAATTTGCGAGCAATGATCGCATCGTTCATTCGTTTATGGTCCTTAAACAACGGCCTCATAGTTATATAAATGCTCTATCAACCACCTCTAGATACGTAATCAGCACCACTGTTATTAGCAAGGGCTGACCGAATCTAGTGGTGCTTTCTAGTGACAATCACTTTAACTATGTGTTTAGGACGCCCTGCTATGGCTAAGAAAATAATATTCATTCATGGTCGCGCTCAAAAGCCCGATAAAGATTCCCTTCAATCACTTTGGTACGAGGCCATAGAACATGGCTTGCAGCGAGATTGTGAAGACTCAAGTTCATTACAAGCTTTTAAAGATGTCGATAAACGGTTTGTCTATTACGGTGAACTATCAAACACATTGTTAGAGAAACCAACGGAAGACCCTGCAAGTCGACAGCAAGCGTTGTCTGAACTCAAAAAGTACAAGACAAGTCAGTTCAATAAAACAACGTATAACAAGGTATCTAAAATTGGTTTTCTAAAAGAGGCGTTAGCAGATACTTTTTCATCGCTGTTTGGAAAGCTGGGTGTGGCTGAGACACTCATAACGAAGGTCGCGCCGGATATGTCTCACTATTGGAATGAAGATACCTATTTTGGTAGCGATGTCAGGCATAGGCTAATGGTTGAGCTGAAGGAAGCGTTTGATAATCAAGATGATGTGATGATTGTATCGCATAGCCTTGGGTCGATGATCAGTTATGACGTGTTATGGAAGCTGTCTCATTACGGAGAGTATAGACACGACTATGGAGCAGACAAGAAGGTCAACTTATTGCTGACGCTCGGGTCACCCTTAGGAGATGAAAACGTAAAAGACAGGCTAGAGGGGAGCCGCTTGAAAGATGAGAAGAAGTACCCTTTAAACATTCAGCAGTGGATAAACATTTCGGCAGAAGATGATTTTATCTCTCATGACAGCAAAATTAGAAATGACTTTAAAGATATGCTCAAACTGGATCTGATACCCGGCGGAATGAAAGACATCCACCCGATCTACAACCTCAATATTCGCAACGGAGAAAGCAATCCACATGCTTCCATCGGCTATCTAATCAACCCTAAATTCATCAAAGTATTGGATGAATGGCTCTCGAGTTGATTTGGTTTGACACCGCCAATTACTTCGTTGATCGTTCGTTGAAACTTAGACAAAACAAGGCCTCGCGTGTGCGAGGCCTTTTGTGTTCTGTAGAGCGAATCAAAGTGGTAGATACACTTGAGAATCGGCTGAAAATCCCCTCCTAACCTCCCCTTGGTTTACATCTCCAACTTCTTGCTGGCAACGAGAAAGGGGAGGAACTGAATACCGATCGTTGCCAGTGCAGCTGTATGTTCAGTGACAAATAACAGTCTCCAATGAATATCTCAAATAAGTAAAACCTCTCTGAATACTTACCAATCTCAAGAAATAACATTCTAAAAACGATCGTGTAACAATTTGTTAGCGGGTTGTATTGTCTCTGTGTTCTTTTTCTTAGTTGCATATCGTTACCAAGCTCAGAACATACCATTATTTTTGAGGATCTGAATATGAACGGAAAACTAATGACGGCTTCATTTATGCGCGATCATATTCAAAATTTTCTTTTAGAATCGGCGGCTTAAATGACTCTTTGGCTTAGGCTTTTAACATCGCGGAGCTCATTCGCGATGTTGGTTATTATCGCTATCGCGTCAGTGATAGCGAATACTGGATGGCGAGTTGTGATGAATAACTTCGCTGTCGACACTGTTGGTATGACCGGTGCTGATGTGGGTGCATTGCAGAGTGTTAGGGAAATCCCAGGCTTGCTTTCATTTACTGTTTTGTTTCTGTTGTTCATCGCTTCAGAACAAAGAGTCGCTGTACTGTCGGTTGCAACATTAGGGCTAGGTGTTGCCGTGACTGGGTATTTGCCTTCGATTTATGGCTTCTATTTCAGCACGACGATCATGTCTATTGGTTTCCATTATTTAGAGGCGGTGAACAAATCACTCTCAACACAATTGTTAGAAGCCGAGAACTTTAGTGAATCACTGGGGAAAATTCGCTCTGCAGCCTCTTTTTTCTCGATGGTGACCTTTCTAGGCATCATGGTCGCGAGCTATCTGTTTGATGTTTCAGATAAGGCCATTTTTTTTACTTGTGGAGCTATATGTTTCTGGCTGGCGGTTTACTTGGTCACGTTTCAAGATACTCACACAGAGGTGAAGCAACACACCAAACTCATTGTCCGACGCGAGTACACGACCTATTACATTCTTACCTTTTTGAGTGGGGCAAGGAGACAAATATTTGCGGCATTTGCTGGCTTACTGATGGTGACCAAGTTTCAGTATTCGATCGCGATGATGGCCGCTCTGTTTATGGTCTCCAGCTTAGCTGCGACGCTTGTTCTACCTTATGTTGGGAGATTTATCGATCGAGTCGGAGAGAGGCTCGCTTTGATCATTGAGTATGCCGCGTTAGTGTTGGTGTTCTTATCTTACGCATTTGTGGATGATCATTATGCGGCAGCGGCGCTGTATGTTATCGACAGTATCATTTTTAGTTTTGCGATAGCTTTAAACACCTACTTTAAAAAGACAATTAGGGAAGATGAAGTGGCTTCAACGGCGAGTTTGTCATTCACCATCAACCATATTGCAGCGGTGTTCCTTCCATTTTTGTTGGGAATCATCTGGATGTCTGGTTATCAATGGGTGTTTGTTACAGGAGCAGTGATTGCTTTGATTAGCTTGTCGGTGTCGTTGACTATGGGCACGCAGCTTCATCAGCGAATTAATGGATTCGATAAGCTACAGAACCAATAGCGACACTCATTTATCTGACTGGTCATTTCCTATTGTTAGAGTAACCAAAGCAGTTCACCTAACGTTGATGAAAGCGGTGAAGTTGGGTGCGGTAGTTATTAAAAGATAGTTATAGCCGTTAGAAGATAAAACCAAGGCCTAGCGATTACGGGGCCTTAGTTTTTTAAGTCAAATCGATGGAGCCTGTCAAACTGATAGAGTCCATTATTTTTTGTCTTGAGAGTCTTTATATTTCTTTGCAATCCACTCATGCAAATGAAGTCCCGTTTGACGCTTTAGGAATACAGTGATACCAGCTAAAATTAACAGTCCGATTATTGTGCCCATAATTATCTCCACGCTTTGTTATTTTTGATTAATCCATTGATTTCATCATTTTATCTATATCAAGCCCACCAAGATCCTCGAGGTTATTCTTAATCTCTTCATCGATTGATAGTTGGCGTTCCACTTTCTTTATTTCCTTCTCAAGAAACTTTTCAACTTCTTGAGATACGTTGAACATCAACCCCTGTTCACGCGCTGCTTTTCTCGCTCGTTTAAGACGAACATCTAAGTCTGATGAAATTTTAATGTTCAGTGATACTTTGGATTGTTTTTTTTGTAATGACATATTGATTCTCAAGTTTAGCTAAAAAATACTATAAACTTTTCTACCTTTTTAGCAAGAATATTTTGACGTTGGCGGACTCGGAAGTGAACAAGAAACACATCAGGGTTTGCAGTGTTTTCTACATTGAAGGGGCAAGCCATTTCCCGGTGCTAGAGCAATCACAGCAATTGAACACAACGTTAATGAAAGTGGTGAAGTCAGCGAAGTTGGAGTAGGGGGCTGTCGTTGTTAAAGGATAGCGGTAACGGTTCGATAGAAAAACGCAGGCCTCGCGATTGCGGGGCCTTCTTGTGTTCCGAGTGAAACTCAATTTCTCCCACGTTCTACCCTTGATAGTGATAGAATCCCCGCATCAGAACTATCGAGAATCTAGGTATTTATAAACAATGTTTATCCATCATGTGAACGGCATCGACTGGCTGGTGATTACAGCTTTTGAAGAACTGAAACCGATGTTTATCGAAGATGCTGGTCCTATCCCGTCTTACTTTTCTATTAGCAGTGAATTAAGCCTGATTGATCAAGCTAAGCGCAGCTGTGGGTTTTTACCGACACTCCGTGGCGTCATCACTGATACTGGCACCTACCAAAGTAAGGATCTTGAAGAAGATTTGAACCCGCAGCTTGCGTGTATCGTTGAGGGCAGAGGGCGCGTTTTCATCTATCACGGCGACTACGTGGCTTTTGTCGATGACGAGCAAACCTTCATTACCCGAATGAATTAAAGCCAGTGAAGTAGGGCTATTAACCCTTGATAGAAAAACTAAGGCCTCGCATGTTCGAGGCCTTTGTATTTCTAGCGAAGTTAACGATTAATCTAGCTTAACGAAAGCTTGGGATAATCGCTGGAATTCCTGGTAGAAGGCCAACCAACGCCATGACACTTGTTAGCACAATAAACATAATGCCTGGCAATACCCAACGGCTCATCTTGCTCAGTTCGCTACTACGTTCTTTACAACCAACTAAGCCTAAGTTGTCCAACAGCATGGTGAGAGCCCAACCAAATGCAGGGTTAACGAGCGCTGAAGAAAATACAACAATCGCTGCTGACTGTGTGGTTTTTCCTTCACGCGTCATTTCCATTCCCGCTTCTAACAATGGCACAAATACACCCACAATCAGCGCAACACACAGTACAGGTTGCCAGATAGCTAAATCCATCGGGTAGCCCCAAACTGCGGCGATGATACAGAACAGAGCCGTGAGCAAAGCGCCCGCAGGAATAGGGCGTTTAGCAATCGCCGCTGGTACGATGTAAGTCCCCCATGAAGACGTAAAGTTAGTACCACCAAGCAGAGAACCAAACGTTTGACGAATAGACGCAGTGGTCATGGTGTCGTCAATGTTCATGTGTACTTTTTCGGTGCGCTCTGGGTAGCTGATCTTTTGGAATACTTGATGTCCTAAGAAATCTGGTGACCACATAGCGACAGCCAAAATTGCAAACGGCAATACCACCATGAAGTGCTCAATCGTCGGTAGACCTAGCATCCAACCTGTATCTTCTCCCCACCAATACATAGGGTTCATATTAGGCAAGCCTGGCTCAGTGTGGAAAGCGAATGGGGCACCCATGGCAAATGCAATCGTACCACCCAACAAGCAGCTAAGAGGTACAGCTAACCAACGCTTACGGAAGTGCTCCAATAGCGCGTACAGAATAATGGTGCAAAAAATCACAACAAAAGCGATGTGGCTCATGCCGATTCCTTCAGCCCAAGCGAATAGCTTTTTCACTTGAGAAGCGGTGCCCACAAAGCCAAGGTAGAGTAGCAAGCCACCACACACGCCTTTACTGGTGAGGTTGGCTAACATACTGCCACCTTTACTGATGGCTAAGAGTAAGCCAAAAGCGCCAATCAACAGGCCAAACGCCATCGGGTGTCCACCTGCTGCAACCACAATCGGAATCAAAGGGATAAGTGGGCCGTGTGTACCTGCGAGGTTTGCAGTCGGCAATAGAAAACCAGAGAAAAGGATGATGAAAACAGAGGCAATAAGGAGTTCGTATCGAACGTTTTCTAGAATAAAGTCTTCATTTAATCCAAGCGCTCCAGCAAAAGTGGCAGCAATTGCACCGACCATTACTACTTTACCAATGGTCGCAGCCATCGCTGGGATGGTGTCTTCTATCTCAAATCGATAATCTTTAAACGGCAAATTTGGACGCCAGCGCTTAGGCGACATGATTTGCAATTCGTGTTCTAGATACTGTTCTCGGGATTCAAACTCTGAGCTTGGTTTATGTTGTTGTTCATAGGTGAGTTCATCCTCATTGGCTTGAGGCTTCTCTGTTTGTATATGTGCGGACTCTAAAGTAGTGCTCATTTTGATTCCTTTCGTTCACACTCTTAGGTGTGTTATTCCAACAAACGTTGTTTACTCACGCAGAAGCGCAAACAATGCGTCAACTTATAATTAAAGATTCATTAACATTTAGTTGTTAGTACCTTATACCAAACCAAAAAAAACAAATAGACTCAGTCGGTTAGACATTAGTCGTAGAGCAAGCCGACTAGTATTAGACTTGATAGATAGTATGTGTCTGTTTATTTGTAGGTGATGAGCTTTATTGGTAATAAACGAATATCCAACAAGAAATGCTTGGTGCTAAAGCGGCAGATAACGTCCACCAATCAGTGCTTTCTGACGTTTTGGAGGGTGGATGGTGAAACACCCTTCAACGTTGTTCAGTCGCCTGAGACCAAGGTATACGCTAGAAGATAATTTTTACTATCCCAAAATGAAGATGTTCACCAGCGGCTTTAGGTCTTTTCAAAGCATGACACTGCGTACAGTTAGACGAGGTGATATAATTTTTGCCTAAAGCTTTGAAGAGCTAATGAATTAAAGGATTGATACGATGGCAAAAACGATCTCATTGGTACTTGGCAGTGGCGGCGCAAGAGGCTTGGTTCACGTTGGAGTGATCCGTTGGTTAATTGAGCATGGCTATCAGATCAAATCCATCTCTGGCTGTTCAATTGGCGCACTTATCGGTGGTGTCTACGCTGCGGGCAAGTTGGATGAATTTGAAGAGTGGGTCACCAGTATCGACCAAGGGGACATGGCGATGTTGTTGGACTTTTCATGGCAATCGAGTGGTATGTTCAAAGGCGACAAGATCATCGACACACTGCGTGGACTGATCGGCGAGATTTCAATTGAAGATCTGCCCATCCCTTATACCGCCGTTGCCGCTAACGTCGCCGATGAAAAAGAGGTTTGGCTGCAATCAGGTTCTCTGTTTGATGCCATTCGTGCCTCTATCTCTTTGCCATTGTTCTTTACACCTCATGTCGTCAATGGCGAAGAACTCATTGATGGCGGAGTACTCAATCCCGTACCAATTGCGCCTACCTTCGGTGACAACACAGACTTTACACTGGCTGTGAACTTAGGGGGTGAACCTGAAATGCTTCAACAGGAAGTGATACCTGTTTCTCTACCAACGAAAGAGAGCAACCTCCACGAGAAGGTTGTTCATTTTATCGATAATCTAGGCAGCAGTGTAAAAAGTAAAATGAGCTTCAATTTTGCGGCCTACGACATTGCTAACCAAGCGTTTGATGCAATGCAATCGACCATCGCTCGCCAAAAACTGGCCGCTTATCCCGCCGATATTACGCTCGAACTCCCACGCAATGCCTGTGGCACTTTAGAGTTTGATCGTTCACAAGAGATGATAGACAGAGGTTACCATTTGGCACAGGCTAAACTGGGCAATCGACTTTAATGTATTTGCAGCTGAATGAGAGTAATTATGGAAACTGAACTCAAACTATCTGAACTCAAAGAACTGGTCACAACAAAAGATGTTATCGTGCTCACCAGCATCGAAGAGCCTGCTGTATCTTGGCTGATAGATTGCTATCAAGAAAACGCTGATATCCAAATTATCGAGAACGCACACCAGCTAGATACTGAGGCGATTTTGGCGCAATGTCGAAGTAGCCTTAGTGAGAGTAAAAAGGTGATACTCACCGCGCAGTTTTGCAGCCAGCTGCCTATCATCAATATCGCTTCACTGTGCAATGAGAAGCGCAAGTTATTGATCAATATTGAGCTGTCAGGCTGGGATGAAGAAAATCGCGTTCCTCATTCTTACAGTAGTTTCTAGATTATATTTGTTGCTAGAGAGAAAAAACTAAGGCCTCGCGTGTGCGAGGCCTTTATGAACTAGAGTTGCTCGATAGATACTGAGCCCGTTGTTAGTCATTTCGAGTCATATTCGGCATTTGCCCCAACATACCATCTTCGCCGAAATGGAATGTCTCAAGTTGGGCTCTGGGCGTGGAACTCGATTTAATCGAACTTGTATGCAGAGCTTCATCTTTTGTGTTCGCGGCATAAAGTTGTCCTGAAAATGGGATGCTGGTGTCGTAATTTTCAAACCATGCAGCCATTGCTTCCGTTAGCAAATTGTCAGACTTGTCGACATGCGCTAAGTAAGAGCTATGGTTGGCAAATATTCTCAAGTCGTGAACCAAATTAGGTGTGTTTTCATCTGGGAAGACAGCAGCCATCAAGATACCTGGAATCTTTTGGAACCACATGTCACATACGGTCTGGAATGAAGTGCCTAGATTCTGTATTCGGCCAGGTTTTACGTAACGCGTAGTAAACCCAAATAACGGAGGACCTTCTTCTCTACCGCCATCAGGTTTCATGAAGCCTGCAATACTATTCTTAAATTCGTAGCGTACGCCTGAAACAGCTTGAGTTTTCGTTCTTGTCTCTTCATCCCACCCGCCATACACAGCTAAAGTGTCTGGGCTTTCAGATGAGAAATCATACGTATCCCATAAGGGTTTTCCTTGAGTAGGGCGAGACAAGTAATCGTTAAACGCTCGGGCACCTCGTATCCATAAAATATGCCAGTATGCCAAAGGATCTTCTTTATCAGGAAAGGCAAAGATTGCTTTTATGTCTGGGTTTTCTTCGTAAGCTGATTTGGAGAAAGCTTGAAATGCACTTTTAAATTCGCCAAGTTTTTCTTTTTTAATACGACGCTTACCATAAACAAGAATCGGTGTTATTTGTGCCGAGCCAGGTATTACAGCAGTTTCTTCAAACCGAGATGAAACTGGGCTTACTTGCTCTTTATTATCTTTAGGTTGCATGTCTTCTCCTAACTGAGTTACCACTTCTATCTATAATTAATAGCTGAAGTTCAATTTAATTCGCGTAGAACGAACATCTCTTATTTGTTCTGAGTGAAATACAAAGCCTAGATACAAAAAAACCTCTGGCGATGACTCACTCAGAGGTTTTTTGACGACGCAAAAGCCTACACCCTGAGTAACCTCATGGTGGTAGTGGTGGTTTTTGCATTTAGGTCAATTCTGTTCATAGGACAAATTAGTAACACCTTCCAGATAACTGCACAATGTAAATTTAGATTCCACAACAGATCAAATTACTCTATTGCCTATTAAGAAAGCTTTTGGTTAAAGAACTCAAGTGTACGTTCCCACGCTAACTCTGCTTCTTCTTCAGCATAGCGGCCAGTTGAATCGTTATGGAAGCCATGGTTCACGCCGTCATAGATGTAAGCAGTGTAGTCTGCTTCGTTCTCTTTGAGTTCGGCTTCATAGTCTGGCCAAGTCGCGTTCACACGTTTATCGATTCCTGCAAATTGGATGAGCAAGGGGCCTTTTACATTCTTTCTTAAATCAGGTGCGGCAGGAGTACCATAGAACGGAACGCCCGCATCGAGTTGTTCTGTCATTACCGCCGCCAACATATTTACGATATAGCCACCGAAGCAAAATCCGACTGCGCCTAGCTTGCCATTACTTTTTTCATGGGATCTCAAGAAGTTTGCAGCAGCGATAAAGTCTTCTTCGATTTTCTCTCGTGATAGTGACTTCTGCATTGTTCGACCTTCATCATCATTACCTGGATACCCGCCAAGCGAATAGAGTGCATCAGGTGCAAACGCAATAAACCCCGCCGCAGCGAGTCGTCTTGCCACATCTTTTATGTATGGATTGAGGCCTCTATTTTCATGAATGACCAATACAACAGGCGCATTGCCTTTTAGCTCTTTGGGTACCACCAAGTAGCCATAGCCTTCGCCGTGTCCTTTAGGTGAAGGAAACTTCTCGTAGGTTGCTTTGATGGAAGGATCATTGAAAGAGACTTGTTCTGCCTGCGCATAATTAGGAATCAGTGCAGAAGTTAACGTCGTCATGGTTAAGCCAAGTACAGCTAGACCAGATAGACGAGCCATAAACTCTCTGCGATCAATCAGGCCGTGTGCATATTCGTCGTACCAATCAAATGCTTCTTGAGGGGT
This sequence comes from Vibrio sp. 1CM8B, assembly GCF_023161685.1. Taxonomy (NCBI): domain Bacteria; kingdom Pseudomonadati; phylum Pseudomonadota; class Gammaproteobacteria; order Vibrionales; family Vibrionaceae; genus Vibrio; species Vibrio sp. 1CM8B. The sequence goes on along the minus strand of NZ_JALNTU010000005.1, from coordinate 238,720 downwards.
AGATCGAGTCGGCGTTGATTGCGATTCGGTATTTGGATTCATAACTTTTCCTTGTTGTGAGTTGTTTGACCAAACAACTATAGTGGAAATTTCACGCAATTGAACGATCGCTCAATATCTTTTAAGCTATTTGTTATATCAAAGTACAAAAATTAGATGACAGTCAGATAAAACGATCACTTCGAATCGATTCCCATCGCTTTGGTTTGTTTTACTGAATCAATCAACACAAGGTTGATGTAAGGGGTTAAGTCAGTGAAATAGGGTGTGATGATTGTTTGTTTTTAGGGAGGTTCTAGCTAGAAGTTGGGCACATCAGAACTAGGCTTATTTGCCGCAGACATGGACAAGTACGTTTCAATGCAAAACGCTTGATTTTACTCTGGTATAATCTTTCCCATAGGGGCGACCTTAGCGTTATCAGAACCTTCTTGATGAGAGATAAAAATAGATGTTGAAACTTTTGCGTCAGATAAAAAAATGGAAACTTGTAACGTTTGGCTTATTGATGCTCATTGCCGCTTTTTTTATCTACAACCAGTTCGGGAACCGTATGTCCCGTGTCGATGAGGCAAAATTTCTAATCGGGCAACTGAATACTGTTTTGGATGCTGCGGAGCAATATTCTCGTGATAATGGCTCTCTGCCTCCGATTACCTCCGATACCGATACGAACTTCGGCTACTTAAACATCAATCACTTAATTGAAAATCCGGGCTTATCCACATGGCAAGGGCCATACCTACCTTATGACGATACATGGATAGGGGGCGATCAGTACATCGACCATCCAGATTACATAGCAACGCAATTACTGCTTAAGGAAAAGGATAGCCTTTGGGTACGAGGAAGCTCCGAGACCGGTTGCGAATCGTCGTCATCCACTTGCTCTGTTGCAGCTTGTATCTGGTTGGTACCAACAAAAGTTGCACAAGAAATTAATAAGATTGTGGACGGCAGTTCGAGCATAGAAAGCTCTGATGCGACAGGAAAAATACGTTACGACAAAGCTTTTGGCGGCGCACTTATCTGTATGATTGGAGATGATTATCCAATGCCTTCTATACAATGAAGCGAAAGCTTGCCGCGTTAATTATGAAAAAACAAGCTTATGATAAAACGAGCCAGTTATAAAAGCCTGGCTAGCTTGCTCTGTCTACCGTTTTAATGTGGTTGAGGTAGCGAGAAAGTGCTTCGACGAGGTCATCTTTTATCAAGGGTTTCGCTAACACTTCATTTGCACCAGCCTCTAAGAAAGCTTGTGTCGATGTTTGCATGATATCTGCTGTCCAGCCGAAGATAACAAGATCGTCATGTCCAGCTTGTCTTATTTTCTTGACTGTTTCTAGACCATTCATGTTTGGCATATGGTTATCAATAATGGCGAGGTTGAAACGACCTGTCTCAAGATGCGCTAAAGCCTCATAACCGTTGTTACAAGTGAGACACTCAACGTTCAGTTTATCTAGAAAACCGTTGGCGATGAGAAGGTTCATTTTGTTGTCATCGGTTACTAGAACTTTAAACGGAGTGAGGTCGACTTCTTGCGTTGTTGTTATTTTCTCATCCTCAGACGCAACCGTTGGCAGGTCGATGACAAAACTAAAGCGGCTTCCTGTACCTAGTTCACTTGTTACATGGAGCTGTCCGTTCATCAAAGTCACAAGCTTATGACAAATTGCTAATCCAAGCCCAGTGCCGCCATAGTTCCTTGTCGTAGATAGATCGGCTTGCTCAAACTCATTAAAGATGGAGAGCAGCCTACTATTTGGGATCCCGATGCCGCTATCCTCTACAGCGAACTCCATCGCAGAACCGCCTAGAGGTTTGATAGTGACGTTGATTGAGCCACTTTCGGTGAACTTAAGTGCATTTCCGACTAAATTAAGAATGACTTGTCGGATTCGGACGGAATCGCCATTGTATGAGAAGGCGGCATCGCTATCATCAAGCAAAGAAAATCCAATGCCTTTTTCAGAGCACAAGGTTTGATATGTGTTCAAGACGGGATTGGTAATGTCGGACATTTTGAATGGGTGTGAATCGATCTCTAAACTGTCCTTTTCTATTTTCGCTAAGTCCAAAATATCATTGAGAATCGCAATTAGGTGCTCTCCTGAATCAAGCGCTAACCGAAGAACCTCTTTCTGTTCTTCTTTTTCCAAGTCGTCGACAAGCATTTGTAGAATCCCAAGCAAGCCGTTCATCGGAGTTCTAATCTCATGGCTCATGGTGGCCAAAAATAGTGATTTTGCCTCACTCGCTTGGCTTGCTTTATTTGCTTGATCTTCTAATTCAAGCTCAAGCTTTTTAAATTCTGTGATATTACGTTCAATCGCGATAAAACGCTCAACGTCACCTTTATCATTACGTAAAGGTACGATATCAATGTCGATCCAATAGGGGGTTTTGTCGAGCGCGTAATTCAATATTTCCGCTTTAACTTGGTTGCCTTTTTGGATAGCTGAACCTATACGGCTAGCCGTTTTGATACAAGTGTCTTCCCCTTGTAAAAAGGCTCCTGGTCTTAGTCCTTTTATTGAATCTAAGTGATAGCCCGTCATTGTCTCAAAAGCACTGTTTACCCACTCTATGCGTCCTTTCTTATCCGTTATAACAACGCCATCTCTGGCCGTTTTAACTACCGTTGCAAGAAGGTGACTTTCACGTTCTTGTTCTGCTAATCGCTTATTCGATTCTTCAAGTAGCTTCTTCGACCCTTCTAATTCTCGGTGGGGGTTAACAAATAATTTTTGCCCCATCAAAAAAACTAAGATAGAACCAAGAGCTAAAACAATCAAAAGCCCGTTTAGCAGTTCCTTTTGTAAACTCAATAACTGCTCTGTTACAAAAGAGCGGCTTATCCCTTGGGTTAACACTAACCCTCCTCTGGTCAACGCCGTTTGAGTCAATAGCCACTCTTCCTCACTGTATTTGTTCTCCACTGTGGTATGTGAATGATCACTATGCTTGTGGGGGGCATCATTTTCGATCAAAGATGCTATCGGTGACTCTGTTTGACTAAGCTCATACCAGCGCTCACGATTGGTGACAAATGAACCAAAGAAATCGTCATAATCGACGGCAGTTTCACCATATAAAACTCCTGTAAAATCTCCATTTTGGTATAGAGGCATAAAGAGTTTGATACAAATATGATTAGCATCGTCATGCAAAAGGTACAAAATACGCTCTTCTACTTCTTGATTAGCGATTGCGTTAAAGATGGCTTGCTCTTGTTTTGAAGCAGGGTGGCGAAAGGTATCTTCAAACAACAATTGACCGGTGCGATCTCGCACAGCAAATTGCATAGATTGATTCTGTCCTTTGAATCGCTCTAGGTTAAATGACAGGCGCTCTAGATCTGAGCTCGACGCTGCGTCGATGACTCCTTGGTATTGCGAAGCTAAAACAATGCGATCTTCTGCAACTTCTAGGTATTTCTCCATAAAAATTTTTGCAGACTCAAGCTCAAAACGGCTGTTACCGCTTTGCAACTGTTTGACGGTCGATTGACTGTGATTAGTGAGTACATAGAGCGATATGCCACCGTATGTCAAAGACGTAAGCAAAAGAAAGAGTACAAGCAGCACTTTAGGACTAATTGAAGATAGCTTTGCCATGCTTAAATTACTTCCATGTTATTTTTCGAAGTTATATGAAAAATATAGGATAAATATCTTCTTTAAGAGCGGGATTAATCCATCTGGTCGAATACTTAGGCCGGAGCTTCTTGGTTGTCACCAGTAAGCTTGCTGTTGAAAATCTCCTTTAACTATCTATGTTTAATATACGGTGACTAACTCAAAAGGGGTATTTAATATGGATGTAGCTCCTATCAGCGTTCTATTTGTTTGCGTTAAAAAAGGCGTGAGAGCGGCTATCGCCAAAGCGATGGTAGAACAGAAATCTAATGGGATGATACGAGCTACCTGCTCAGGTTTCGAACCTGGGGAAACCCCTAAAGTTATCTTAGATGAGCTGTCTAATGTGCTCGATGTGGCGGTCAAGGCCGAGAGTAAAACGGTATTTGAATACAAAAAGGCTAATGAAAAATTTGATTACGTGATTACGCTGTGTGACCAATCAAGCGATGAACAATGTCACCTGTTTATTGGATGCGTCAACGTGGTTTGTTCGCACGTTCCACATCGCCTTCATTGGGCTATCCCCAACCTAGCTGCAGCCCTAGAATTGTCGGGGAATGAAAGGACCCAGTTTGTAAAAAAGGTCGTAGAACTAATAAATCTTAAAGTGACGCAACTTTTGGCAACTGCTCAAGTATAAGGATTAACATACTCTTAGCGTGCACAAACGCACTTCTCTATCTTACTGGCAACTTGGTCTTTGTTTTTACCTGACCAAACGCGAAGCTGGATTCAATAGAAGCAATATTGGGCAGGCGAGTTAGTTGTTTGCGGATGAACTGCTCGTAGCTTTTGAGCGACTCACTGACTACATGCAATAGGTAGTCGTGATTACCTGTCATCAAAAAGCACTCCAACACCTCGTCAATCACTTCGATGTGCTGTTCAAAGTCTCGCATGTTCTCTTCTGTCGGCTTTTCAAGCTTCACCAACACAAACACATTAACCGGCAGGCCGCATGCTTCTTGGTCAACGCTGGCATGGTAACCACGAATTATCCCTTGTTTCTCTAATGCTCGAACTCGACGCAAACAAGGAGAGGGTGACAGTGCCACGCGATCGGCCAACTCTTGGTTAGTGAGTCGCGCGTTGCTTTGCAGTTCAGCCAGTATCTTTTTGTCGATCTCATCCATTAGCATATTCCATGAACATTGAGTTAAGTTTGGCAATATTATTGCTCAAAGTGTATGTCTTACTTCGCAAATAGCAATTTTTAACATCTGCACAAAACTAAAATTAAAGGAGGAACAACAAGCATGGAATGACTTAGGAATTATGAATACATCAACTCAACTTAGCCCGCTGCGTAAAACAACCAAACATGAACAAGCAGAAGCCCTTGCCATTGAGCAAGCAAAGCATTTTGGTATCGACCCAAACAGTGATTACGGCGTCACGCTGATTGAACTGGCGACGACCTTGTACCAAGCTAATACCAAGACTCACGATCTTTGGGCACTGACGGTTGATGGACTTTCAGAACTCGATAAGAGCGACCGAATCGCTTGGTTTAACGCCAAACGTTTTTTGTCATTCCAGATCGCTAAGATCCTCGATAATCTGCAAAACCCACTGCGCGCCACTTACCAGTCTATCGCCACCAATAATGGTAATTTTGCGTCTAAAGGTGCGTATCCAATTTTCGATAATGTGGCTGCTATTTTCTCTGCTAGCCCTGTGATTACAAGAACCGCGACCTATTTGTTTGCGTGTACAGAATGGATTGAAGATGCGTTCAATGGTAAAGAGCCGCTACACGATATCTATTCTCGACTGCTTAACCCGACATCGATCTCACTGGCAAACCACATGGTTGACCTAGAGGCTGGCTCTAGAGCCAATGAGTACCTCGCATGGAACTTTAACTCGGGTATGGCGGCCATTGATGGGTTGTTGAGCCATTTGCTCGGGCATGAAGATATAGTCTTAGCTTCACGCAACATCTACGGCGGTTCTTACCAGCTGTTGGAAGATTGGTTTGGCAAGCCGTCGAACCTTAATGTCGCGGTAGAGTGGGTCGATGGTTACTCCGGGGATGAGTTTGCGACGCGCCTTGATGAGGTTGCCGATAAATACGCAGACCGCCTAGCCGCGGGTAAGAAAATCTACGTTTACCTAGAGTCACCGTGTAACCCGCATGGATACGTGTTAGATGTTGCTAGTATCAGTAAAGCCGGCCACTCTCGAGGTTGGGACGTAATTGTTGACTCGACAGTGGGAACGCCTTTATTACATCCAGTACTGAAACGTGATGATGTGATGGAAAGGCCAGACTATGTGATTCACTCCTACACCAAAGAACTGGCGGGTTCTGGTACCACAACCGCTGGGGTTGTGATTGGTCGCAATGAGACTATGTTTGTGCCAAAAGGAGAGGAGGTGATTTTCACCAAACCTAACGGTGATGAGGCCAAAATCCCATGGAACGAAACGCTGTTTTGGAATGTGTACTACATTAAGGGCGCATTCTTAGATGCAGACAAAGCGTTTGAAGTGCTCAATGGCATGAAAACCTATGAGATGCGCGTGGTGCAAAAAACGATTAATACCCTGACTCTCGCGAAGATCTTTGATGCTCACCCAGACATCAATGTGTCGTGTCCAGCTTTGCCAGACAGTGACAACTATGAACACTGCCAGAACAACATGTACTTGGGGCTACCAGCGGCGCTTTTCACTATCGATATGGAAGGTAACGGCGATCGTCCGCCAATTAATCGAGATGGCTTTAAACAGTTCTTCGACATGCTTGAGCCAGCAATCGGCATGCAAGTCAGCTTAGGGCAAACCAATACGGTCGCGTTGTGTCCGGCACTGACCACGCACTCGGAGCTCAGCGACGAGGCGCTCAATGAAGCAGGCATCAAACCGACCACAATGCGTATCTCTATCGGCTTAGAAGACCCTAGAATGTTCATTGCTCATATTGTCGAGGCCGCTAAATTGTCCATCGACCGCAACCACGCAGATTTCTCATCCAGCTTCCCGAGTAGTGACAATATCGATGAAATCTATATGCAAACTTATATGGATGTACACCAGAGGTTTGTGAAGAGCTTGCCGAAGTTCAGTCAGCTTACTCAGTAACTTAGGTCAGTAAGGTAAGTTAACAAGAGAAATCAGTGAAGTAGGGTAGCTGTAAACGTTAAATGAAAAACGTAAGGCCTCGAACTGCGAGGCCTTTAGGAATTCAGGTAATAACAATAAACCAACCTAGAACAAATCCTAGAAAAATGCGTCGATGAATCACCTAATAGCCTTTAACTCGTGGAATGTGGGCAATTTATTTCAACACCTCACGGCTTTCGTGACCACGCCCTTATTTGCTCAATTTCATCTTCATCGATATTTAAAGATTGGAGGAATTTGAGATGTCCTAGTGGCTCCATCTGCTCAAAGCGTTTGTGCCAATTAATCATACCCTGTTCATCCATCCCTGACTCTTTAAGTATCTCTGTCCAACGCTCTTTGGTGAGTAGGCCTTGATTAAGAAGTTCAGGCTCTTTGAGTAAAGCCATTATGGATTGTTGTTGCTGGCGTAACTTTTGAATCTCTAGATCGAGGGCAGCAAACTGTTGTCTTAGTACCGTATCTCGATCTTCATCCTGAGATTGCTGTAGCAGGCTCTCAATCTCACTGACGGGAATACCATAAGAACGATAGGCAAGTATTGCTCTAAACCTTTCAAGTTCTCGTTCGCCATATTGGCGATAACCGTTAGATGCTCTAGCTGTAGGAGTGATTAGCCCCTTTCGCTCGTAGTAGAGAACCGTTGTTCGAGATACCTCAAGTCGCTCACAAAATTGTTTGATGCTCAACACTTAGGGCTATCCTCTTTGGTTGTTTGATAGTGAGACCAAATCAATGGAATCAATGCACTAATAAGAATAATCAGTGCGCCAATCATTGACCATAAATCAGGAATTTCAGAAAAGACAACTAAGCCAATAATAAGTGAATAGATAATCTTTACATACTCAACATTGGCAATGATGTTGGCTTGTGCCCATTTATATGCAGAGATACCAACATACTGAGCAAACGAAGAGATGAGGCCAACTAACAGCAGTAACATGAAGTCTTCGACTGTTGGCGTGCGCCATAAGTAAAGGGTTGGTATTAATGTCATCAAACCAATTGCCAGAGCTTGGTATGCCATTAATGTTATCTTGGGTTCGCTCTGTGCCACTTTCCTAACACACACTACCGCTACCGACGCGCCTAGTGCGGCAATCACGCCAGATAAAACATAAAGGTTATGGCTTGCAGCAAAGGTCGGGCGAACAACCGTCATTACCCCGATAAATCCAACCACAATCGTGAAAATTCGACTGCTGGTGATCTGCTCTGCCAACACGAAATGAGCGATTAGAGCCACAAAAAGCACCTGCAAGAAACCGAGTGCTGTTGCGTCAGCAAATGGAATATTGCTTACTGCAATAAAGCCAAAATATAGAGCGGTAAAAGCGCCTAGTATTCTTAGTAGGTGAAGCGATATTTTGTTGGGCTTAAGTAGCACGCCGATATTTTTGCTGATCGCAGGCATGAGCAACAACATAAAGATGAGCTGGCGAAAGAACAGGATCTGAAAGGTGTCATAGTCTGTGCTGAGCTGTCGAACAAATACCCCAACGATCGTAAACAGTGCTGTAGATATAAGGGCAAGAGTGATCCCTTTCATTGTCGATGGTAGATGGTCGAAGAGCTGAAATATCTTTGACTGCTGTAAGTCTCGTAATTGGTACAACGAAATGTGCCTCTTTAGTCATGATAAGCATAAGGCTAATCATTCTAAAGTCGTTACCTGTAGACAGGTCAAGTGGTATGAGTCGTCAACGGATAAAAGCAATCCCTTTGAAACATGAAAGGGGAGGCTATGACAATAAGGGCTAACTAACTCAAAAAAGCACCAATTACAGCCCTTGTTGTCAGTATGAAATGGCGCATATTGAGATCGCGCGGTAGAGGGGCACGAAGGACTGCTGTTAGCGAACTTTGTAACTCCCTCTATCCACTCGCTTACTATTTAGGCTGGCGGCCTGTCTTCTTCGCAAGCTCTTGCATAGCCTCGGCAAACGTTGTTGTTCCGCCTTTTGCTTTAACCTGAACCACCTTATATCCTTGGCTTTCCAACGCTTGGCGTTCTTCTAAAACAGCCTTGTCATCTGGCTGACTGCCTTGCACAGGCTGATGAATGTAACATCCTTCTAATTGACCATCTTCGACCAGTTGGTGATGTTTCAGTGCATTGATATCAAAATTCATAGTAAGTCTTTTCGCTTTAAATGGAGAGTCTCTGTGGCAAAGGCCGCGAGTCTTTATAATTTTATGGTTTGTACAATAGGCATTTTAACCATAAGAAGCCAGTGCAAATTAAGCAATCCAATGGAATGCAGTCGAGTGGTCTTACTTCTTCAATCTCTTATTGATCGTAGCGAAGGAAAGGGGAGAAACGGAATTCTAACGTTACAAGTGTTGCTGTATGTTCAGCGATAAAGAATGTTCTCCCCCTCGGTCGTTAATCTAAAGAGATCGTTGTTGGTCATTTGAGGGGGAGGTTTTTAATGCTCAACTTGAATCTGAGTGTTAGTCATCATTGCGATTAGCTTAGCTACTCGGGCGCGCATCTCACGTCTATCAACAATCATGTCTAAAGCACCATGCTCGAGTAGGAACTCACTCTGCTGAAAATCGTCAGGTAATTTTTCACGTACCGTTTGCTCAATCACTCTGCGACCGGCAAAACCAATTCGCGCTTTAGGTTCACCTATATTGATGTCACCAAGCATAGCTATACTTGCCGAGACTCCACCAAAGGTTTGGTCGGTTAACACGGATATATAAGGGAGCTTTGCATCGGATAGTCGCTTTAACGCAGCACTGGTTTTGGCCATCTGCATTAATGCCATTAGCGATTCTTGCATGCGAGCTCCACCACAAGCCGAGAAACAGACTAATCCACAATTAGCCTCAATGGCTGAGTTAACCGCGTCAACAAAGCGAGCCCCAACAACGCTACTCATTGAACCTGCCATAAAAGAAAATTCGAAAGCGCACACCACTACCGGAAGTCCCAAAAGCTCGCCTTTTGCAGCGACTAGGGCATCTTTTTCGCCCGTGCTTTTTTGAGCGAGTGCGATACGTTCTTTGTAGCGTTTCTGATCCTTAAAATTGAGTAAGTCTTGTGGTTCATGTTGGCTACCAATTTCAGTCATCACTCCTTTATCCAAGAAGCTGTCTAAACGATAGCGTGCTGTCATCCTCATGTGATGATGACACTTTGGGCACACTTCCAGGTTTTCTCTAAGGGCTAATCGATATAAGACTTGATCACACGCAGAGCACTTGGTCCATACCCCTTCAGGAATAGAAGCTTTACGGGTACTTATTATATTCTTCTTATCTAATAGCTTTTCTAACCAACTCATTGGAAACCTTATCCAGTTCACTTTAATGATGAGTATTGTATAAGCCTGTTTTTGGTAATAAAGTGCTTAAAACTGGCTTTATAATCCTATTTGGTGGGATTATTGGTGTCGGCGGATTATTGATATGGATGAGGTTAATGGGAATGCTTGAGAAGATTGACCAACAATGGCTAAAAAGTTTTCACTGTGTTTATGAGAACAATAGCTTTAAAAGAGCGGCGGAGTTTTTGTGTTTGCCGACCTCAAATGTAAGTCGTCACATTGCTTTATTAGAAGAGCAGTTAGATGCTCGATTGTTCGATAGAACGACGCGCCGTATAGCCCCGACAGAAGCAGGTGAGCACCTTTATTTACGTACTCAGCCTTTATTGGACAAGCTTAACGAAGCGCTTACAGAGGTAACGCAGCACTCACGTCATGTGGTGGGGCAGCTCAACATTCTAATGCCTGATTCACCGGAACTCGCTCAAGCAGTTGTTTCCTTTTGCACCAAATACCCTTCCATTTCATTGTGTTGCGATACAAGCATCAGCCCTAAAGAGGACTTGCTCGATGGATTTGACGTTATTCTGAGTTTTCATCGAGGGAAACTTGAGGATAACAATTGGATAGCGAAAGAGATTAAACGCTGGTCTAGCATTGTTGTGGCTTCCCCCAAACTTCTTCGCACATCCTCTAAGCCTTTTAAAATTACGGATTTGAAACATGTACCGTGTATTAATAGCTTTACCGCGCTAAACGGGACGCCATGGGTATTTAAGAACGGAACTGGTGAGGTGATTACTCAAAGAGTAAAATCTGCGTTTAAAGTGAATAGTGGACAACTTGCTAAAGCAGGCGCATTGGCTGGTTTGGGTTTTGCGATACTCCCTGACGAACTCTGTCGTCACGAGATCGAGACAGGCGAACTAGAGATCATAGAACTTGAATATCAACCTGAAGACTTAGTCTTATACGCCTTTTATGCATCAAGAAAGCACATAGCGAAAAAGGTTCCAGCTTTCATTGAATACTTACAGGATCAAGGAAAGTAATTTGGGTTGGTGTGTGAGATTCCACTGTTAATTTCCTCTTAAGCTCCCTTTGACTCAGTCTTCTAACGTTTCAACACCCCCTTATCTGACCTTTTCGCTCAACCATTGAGCGAAATCGGTACAAATCAACAACCTTTCCAAATGTGGAACCCATACTTCTTTTATTGGCTCTATTTTCCAATTGTGAATGGTTATAACCTAGTTTTCGTAGAAAAGAGAATCGAATAAGCCGTGAGCGCGGCGCGTCATAATGATTGAAAACTAGGCACAAGCATGAACGAAAATTTTTATAGATACGCGATTTACACTGTTTTTTCAGCGGCAGCATTGTTCTCCGCTTTTTTAGTCACCTCAGATAATGTTTCCCCTTTCACCACTCAAGCGACTTTGTATCGGAACGTAGCGACCATTGCGCCAGAAGTGTCCGGTGTGATTACCGACGTCATGGTTAGTAATGGCGAGTTAGTTGAAAAAGGTCAGCCATTATTTGCTATTGATGCCAGCAGCTACCAATTGAAAGTGGCACAAGCGAAAGCCGAACTGCATCAAGCGCGTGACTCTGACTCGGCGAAATGGCAGCAATTAGCAGCAGCGAAACAAACACAAAGCCAACGAGAGTTTGAATACCACAATGCGAAACAGAAACTCGCACGTAACCAAAAACTGCGTAACAAAGGGCTCGCGACTGAACAAGATCTTGATGATGCAATCACCAATACACAAGTTGCGAGTAGTGCGGTTGAAGCTGCGAACGCGGAAGTGAAACGTATTGAAGTTGAGTTATCGACCCAAGACCGCACAGCGGCCATTGAATTAGCAGAAGCAAAACTTGCCAGTGCGGAACTGGATTTAGGCCACACTCAAGTCGTCGCGCAAACGGAAGGTGTCGTGACCAACTTACAATTGCAATCGGGCAGTTATATCACTCAAGGTACTTCATCATTGCTGCTGGTGGACGAAGCTCATGCGTGGATCAGTGCGGACTTCAATGAGAAAGGCATTGATAAGCTAACTAATGGCCGCGAAGTTTTGGTCTCTTTTGATGCGCTACCGGGCCAAGTCTTTACGGGGGAAGTGAGTAGCCAAGAGCGTGCGATTTACGACACCAATAATGCCAATGGCAAGCTGTCTAGCGTGACTAATGATACGCGTTGGATCCGTGAGCAACAGAAAGTACGTACCCGCATTACCGTTAATGAATTGGATCCTTCGATGATCTCAGGTTCACGCGCGAGTGTGATTGTTGAAAGCGGTAATCCAATAATGCACGTTATTGGCTCTGCTTGGATTCACTTGGTTTCAACATTTCGCTACATCTACTAGTAGGAGATGACTATGTGGACATTCGAAAACACTGCACAGGGTCATTCTCAACGTAATGAAGCGCTGCGTGTCGCACTTACTGTGACGATTTGTATGGTGTTGGGAAAGCTACTAAACCTAGACTCTCCCGTTTATCTGGCGTTGTATCCAACCATCATTATGACCAAGAACAAAGATTACTCTTGGCTTGGCTTGATCCGTACCTTGGCACCCACTTTATTGGCAGCAAGTACAGCGTTGGTGGTGACTGAGGTATTTTCACAGCATCCGTTTGTGGTGTGGACCATCAGCCTGTTCTTCTTCGACTTTATGCGTCGTCGAGCTACTACGCCGGCGAAGAAAGGTAAAATGTTGATGCCAACCTTCAACTGGATTTTGATTGTGGTGTTTGCTCAGCACACCACCATGGATATGCCGATGCGTATTCATGAAATTTTGGTATCCATGTTGATTACCATGGTAGTAGCAAAAGCCATGGTGGCTCTGTTCCCTGTTAAGCAAGGAAGCAAGCCCCCTGTATTCAAAGAACAGCCTGTCACATTTGAGAGCAGAGCAATTTCACTCGCTTTGATTGGTCTCGGTTTGGCATTCTTGATGATCGTTGACATCATCTCAGCAACGTTCTGCATGGTGCCAGTGATTGCTGCTGCAACCCAAACCACACACAAAAGCTTTATCGACGTGGTTGACCGCCGTTTTCAAACTCAAGTAGGCGGCTGTGCAGTAGCCGTGGTGTTCACCTTGTTGATGGCAGGGCATCAGTCTACATTTGGTTACTACACCATAGTGTTGGGTTTCTTTGCGTTTATGATCACCGCATCAATGGCCAAAGCGAAAGATTCAGCCAGAGACGTTCATGCCGATGCGTTATTAGCGACCATGCTGCCGATTCAGTTGTATATGACCAGTAGCAACTTAGGGTTGGAAAGTACCTTCCTACGCGCTTGGGAGCTGGCTGTGACTTTGTTTGTGCTGTGGGCTTTGTGTCATTTTGTTCGTAAGCCTAATGGTGAAGAGCCGGCACTAGTTCGCTAATAATCAAATCCGGCCAACCGATTATGGTCTGATTTGATTGCGCCTTTCATAAAATTAAAAAATGCTTTTACTCTGGCTGAATCTTCTAAATCTTTATGAGTCATCATCCATAGGTCTGTATTTTGGTGCATCACTTCCATATCTACTCTGTGCAGAGTTCCCTTACTGTTACCTAAAAAGCAGGGTAAGTAGGCTAACCCCATCTGATTTTCAGCCGCGATGATCAGGGGCTCAAAAGAGTCGGCTTTCATGACAATTTTGTCTTCCGAAATCAGTTCAGAAACCTGTAGCGAAGCACTGCCTCTATGCATCATTAACCAAGAAGCAGACTTTAAGGGGTGCTTACTCTTAAGGCCATTTATATATTCTGGCGATCCGTAAACACCAAAGGCAATTTTACTTAACTTGGTCCCAACCAAATGGGCTGGTAACTCATTTGCCGGGCGAATCGCGATATCTGCATCTAGGTGTGAAATATCCAATTGACGAGATGTGAGGCTGAGTTCTAACTGAATTTTTGGATAAAGCCGATGAAAAGCAGCCAAATGAGTACCCAGAATGAGGCGAGATAACGCATCGGTCGTCGTTATTCTTAGCGTTCCTTCTAGCTTCAATTCCTGTCCAAAAACCTTGTGTTCCAATTCTCTTACTGTGGATTCGATAGCGAGAGCTGACTCCAGAAGCTTTTGTCCTTCAACCGTTAGTTTGTATCCGGTAGGAAGTTTGTGGAAAATTCGTAATTTGTGACGATACTCAAAGGCGTCAATACGACGTAAAACGGTGCTGTGGTTTACACCAAGTGCTCTTGCCGCGGCCGACAGGGATCCTTCATTCGCCACTGTTAGAACATATTGTAGGTCATCCCATCTTATGTTGTGCATTTGCGCATATCCAACGTGTTCAATTAGTGAGTTTACCAAAAATTTAGCACAGCTATAGTTATCTCAACAAGGCAACAAACAGAACTGAAGTTCAAAGCATGCACTGATGGCACTTTTAATCTCCCACGCATTGAGCTTCAACATTGACAATCAGGAGAAAGAAAATGTTAAAGAAAAATCTACTTATCGGTCTAGCGAGTCTTCTGGCTTTCTTTCAAATCACTCCAGCCCTTGCAGATGAAACAAAGGCAGTCGATTCAGCAAAGACACTAGAAACGGCTCAAGCATTTTTATGGGCGGCAGGCTCTGGTGATATGGAAAAACTAGAAGTATTAATGGCTGATGATTTTGTCTGGCACAACGAAGGTGACGCCGACATCCCTTGGATCGGTAATTGGGAGTCAAAAGAAAAAGTGCTCAACACTTTCTTTCCTCTATTTGGCGCAGGTTTGAAAGTCACAAGCTGGTCAACAGACTATAGTTTTGTAAACGGCGACCAAGCAGTATTTATGGGCAGTATGAGTGCCATTGCGAATGAATCTGGTGTAGACACGGATAAATTCAGCTGGGCGGTTCGAGTTCAGGTTGAAGATGGCAAAGTGAAGAGTTGGAACTGGTTTGAGGATAGTTACGCAGTATCTAAAGCTTATCACGCCAAACAGTAACCACAGTGACCAATTAGGTTGTAAAGGCTCGATATGCTGTAGACGTATATCGAGCTTAACTTGGTTTTGAATAGCGACGCGATGGTAGAGCCGATTTAACAATCCGGCAGTTAAAAGGGCACCTGAAACTATCTTCATCAGGGTTTCAGCGTACGAGCCAAATAACGTACTTTGGCACTATTAAGTTTGGAGCAACTATTTATGAGCAATAAGCTAGCAAATGCGACTAATCTGTATTTGGAAGGTATCCGCGATGGTCATGCATTAGAGGCGGTAACGAAGTATACCGGTCAACGTTATACTCAACATAGCACTGGGGTACGCAATGGTATTGATGGTTTTGTTGAGTTCTTCGAACCCTTCTTAAAACGCTGTCCTGTTAGAGACATAAAGATCATACGCTCAATCGTCGATGGCCAATTCGTGTTTGTTCAAGCATTCCAAGACATTAATAATGGCGAATATAAGTGGGTGACTACGGATTTATTCGATACCGATAATGACGATAAAATTATTGAACATTGGGATGTAATTTCTGCCTTCGAAGCTCAACCAACGGAAGGGGAAGGTCGGCTGCAAGGGCCAATCAATCATACTGACCTAGATAAAACAGAAGAGAATAAAAACCTTATCCGTGATTTTTTATGTGATGTCATGGTACTAGGGCAGAAAGACAAGCTATCAAAATACCTCCAGCACGAAGAGCTAGCTGTTTATCAAGCCTCAGATGTGAGCCCTTTGGAGAGTTATATTGGTGGCTATGACCATGTGTTTAAGATTGTCGGTCAAGGTAATTTCGTAGCAGCTTACAGCCGAGTTATTGAACATGGTCTCGAGGTTGCGCGTTTTGATCTTTTCCGAGTTGAGGGCGGTCAAATTAAAGAGATATGGGTAAACCAAGAGCCCGTGCCACCAAAAGCAGAATGGGTGAACGGCGGAAAGTTCTAGAGTCGCTTTAAGGGGGTTACGCCAATAATGCTATCGCTAAAACAAACCGAAAAATGGGCATCCTTGCTAACCTTACTTGTTGTGTGTGTTTAACTTGTTAAATCTTAGCCAACATGTTTTGCGATGGAAGAATATTTACACTGTTTTACAACTTGGCTTAACGCTCAACAATGCAATCGCGCCCTTGAGATTTTGCGTCGTAGAGGGCGTTATCCGCTCTTTTAATTAATGAATTCCAGTCATCGTTTATGAGGGCTTGAGTCACTCCAATGCTGACGGTATACGTGCCAGAAGAGAGCTCTTGATTGGAGTTGTGTTTTGCGTGGTTCCTTATTCTTTCAGCTATCTGCATTGCTTGAACTTTATTCGCTCTAGGTAACATGACCACAAACTCTTCTCCACCATAGCGAAAGCAGAAATCGCTTGTTCGGCATGTATCTTCAAGAATTTGACCAAAGTGCTTAATCACATCATCTCCCTTGTCATGACCATAGGTATCATTAATTTTTTTGAAGTGATCTAGGTCGGCCATCAGTACAGAAATGTCACTCTCTCGGCCTGGTTGAACAAGCTTAGGTATCAGCTCTGCTAAGCCTCTACGGTTATAAAGGCCGGTTTGTTCATCAGTGATCGATGAACGATAGGTTTGCTTCAGTAAACGATCAGTTAAGATCCAAAACACTGAAAATGCGAGGCTAATAATTGTGATTGTCATGATAACGAAAGACAATTTATGAATATCTGATATCAGGTAATAGTTTGAATTCGTTCCTTTGGTATGAGCAAGTACCCCCCTAATTGCCATATAGAGAATGTTGATAAACAGGGTCAGGTTCAACAGGCACTTTGCTTCTCTGTTATCGTGTTTTTCCCCTGAATAGTTTGCACAGAGGGCTAAGATACATATTGTCACAACGAGAATACTTCGAGCCTCGATTCTAGAAGTAACAGAAGGCGCAATTATGGCGCTATAAAGGAAGAAGCTAATGCCAAGGGAGCTAATGATGATTGATATTACGAGAAAAGACCGACTTGCTCCTCGTAACACGGTTATGCCGACGAGTAATAAACCAAAAGCCGTTGCGTATGCACCATTGGAAAGAAAAACGATGGATTCTGAAGATTGAGTAACGCCGAATGAAAGTGGGGTAACACTGGCTCCTAACAGCAAAGCAGCATAAGCAATATAATTTACCCCTAACGTGGTGCCTGCGAGTATATATTTATGCGTTAACAACATAGCACTCGCAACCGTGGCTGCTAACAAAGAGGTATATATAGCTAAGGTGTGTACATCCATGAAATCACCAACAACGTAAAAATGAACTCTCTCAATTCAGTATTGCGCAATTTGTATTATGAATGTTTAGTAGTTAATCATTATTAAACCATATGCTGATGCAGATCAATTTATGCTCAGGTGCATTGGCAAGCGTCGGACAAGCGTTGGGCAAGGTACGAGTTATTCCAGACCCCAACCTTGGCTTTGTTATACCTTTATTTTAGATTCTCTAAACCCGATGTATCGACGCCTTTTAAGGTGTCTTTTGCTACGTCATCTAAATCCGTCGTTGTCGATTCTTGAGGATAACCAGCAGCGGCACCTTTACCGATCGCTGTTGCCTCTACTTGTAGTTTTTTCCCCTCAGATTCACCCGCGATCCAGCCTTGCTTGTAGTCACTGTCTGATTCAAAACGCTTTCCATCTTTTATGTAGTTTTCGAAGCTATTGCCGCTTTCTTGCATGCCGCTATGCCTACCATCGTGAAAGCCCTGGATGTAAGAGGTGTTGTGACCACTCTCAATCAACGCACTATCACTTGTTCCGCATCCGGACAAAATAAAAACCAATAAGATTACAAACAGTTTATTCATGCTCAAAGCCTCGGAACTCAGTCGTCTAAATGATAAGAATAGACCAAGATCATCTCGCAAAGGCATAACCGCTTTCTAGGCAGGAAAGCTTGTTTGAGAATCATGATATTCAAAACTTGAGAGAGTAGAGTTACTACTGCCTTATTAGATCTAGAACGATAGCAAATCACTGGTCGGTAATTTGCTATCAAACTCAGAGTGAATATTCGTTGTGTATATTGGAAAACTTAAAATTTAAAGATCAAGGCGAGAAGACTTATTGCTTATTTGAACGGTTAGCGATAAAACTCAATATCACGACCGCAATACTAAAGCCCACAACACCCATCCAACCCGCACGTTCAAATGCCTGAATTCCAACAAATGAACCAAACGCACCACCGAGATAGTAGCCAAGCATATAAATACCGTTGATACGACTTTGAGCTTGTGGGTCAATTGAGAATACGCGTACTTGGTTCGATACTTGAGCGCTGAATACCCCAAGGTCAATGAGAATGATACCGACGATCAATCCAACCAATGTGTCAGCGAAAAGCCCCGATATAACAAAACCAGCAGTAATAATAACTAACGCCATACTGATCATATTTCGAGATCCAAACTTGCTTACCAGTGACCCTGAAACTTTGGCACCAATTACCCCAGCAAGTGCAATAACACCAAACATTCCTGCCTGTTGTGCATTGTAATTAAACGGAGATTCACTGACATGCAGAGCTAACGTCGCCCACAGCGCATTGAACGAAGCAAACCAAAGCGCACCAGTTAAAGCGGAAGTACGCAGTGTCGCATGCTGCTTAACTAACGTGGCCATGCTCGCAACAAGTTTAAGGTAAGGTATTTTAGTTGTCGGCGTGTTCGTCGGTAAAAAGGCATACAGCAACACACCAAAGACCATCGCAATACTTGCTGACATCATAAATACCGCGCGCCACCCAAATTGCTCACCGATGAACCCACTGAGTGTACGTGAAAGCAAGATGCCCACAGTTAGGCCTGTCATTAATGTGCCAATGACTTTCCCTTTCGTTTCAGGAGTACTTAATGACGCTGCAAATGGAATCAGTTGCTGAGTGATGTTGGCGCTCAAACCAATCGCAAAACACGCAACAACCAGAGCCACTAAGCTAGATGCAGTAAACGCGACAAAAGATGACAACACCAACATGACAGATAAGATCGCTATTAGGCGTCTGCGGGGTAACGTGTCTCCTAATGGCGATAAGAATAACAATGCCACGGCATAACCAATCTGACCTGCAGTTGGCACTGCGCCTAGCTGTTCGCTTGTTAACCCTAGCTCTGCGCCGATCTTAGGTAAGATAGGTTGGTTATAATAAAGGTTCGCAGCAGTTGCCGAGACTGCGCTCGACATCAGTAATAAACGTCCTGTGCTCAACACTTCTGTAGTCGCTTTTGACATGGTGACACCTTAGCTTTGGTTCATCGTTTTAATGAATGATTTCGATGAGCTAAGTCTAAGGTTAGCGATTGAATAACAAAAATAGCTATTTGATTTAAATTCTATACAAATCTGGTATAGATAACTTTCTAAGCCATATTTTGTTGAATCGCCTCAATTTCACTCTGTACTACGGCAATAAATACTCTGGCCGTGGGGGATAGAGTATGCGAATGGTGTGTCATCACTAATGGCATTTCTACATCCACAGATTCGAGGTTAACAAATACACAGCCCTCACTGCGTAAATCGCGAATTGCATGCGGAGCGATAGAGACACCCAAGCCAGAAGATACTTGGGTTAACACGGTTTGCATGTTGTTGGGTTGTTTTTTTATATTTGGAGAGAAGCCAGATAGGTCACATTGAGTAATGATCGAGTCAAATAATCCTACCGCTTGTTCACGTTCAAATAAGATGAAAGGGTCTTGCTGCAGTTGTTTTATTTGAATGGTGGAGTGTTGCGCCAGTTCGTGGGTGACGGGCAAAACAGCGACAAGCTTATCTGTGTAAATTGTCACCGAGGTGTAATCATCCACAAGCAGGTTCGGCAGTGGGCGAGAGAAGCTAATATCGATCTCTCGTTTGTCCAGAGCTTCGATTTGTTCGGAAGCCGTCATCTCAACAAGATCAACATCAATATTGGGGTTTTCAGCAATATACTGTCGAACTAAACGAGGCAGAAAACTCAGAGTTGCGCCTCCAAGATAACCAATCGTTAAAGTACCTATACAACCAGAAGAAGCTCGAATCGCGGACTGTTTCGCTTGTTCCGTTTGTTCGATGAGTTTTATCGCGTCTTTAAGTAAGTGCTGCCCTGCGGCGCTAATGACGACTTCGCGAGATGTACGGAAAAATAGGCTCACTCCAAGTTCATGTTCAAGGCTTGTGATATGCCGGCTAATGGCAGGTTGAACGGTATTCAACTCTTTTGCAGCTTTTGAAAAACTGCAATGTGTCGCGACAGCCACAAAGCTTTTTAGTACTTTGATTTCCATATAGCCTCAATATAAACCTAGGTGATAAAAAAGCGCTAACCTGCGCCTATATTGCTTTTATTATCAATCACAAAGACCTTGCTAGCAAACCTTAGGGTAACAACGCTTGCAAGGCTTTGGTTACTTGTGAGAGCGGGGCGATAATCCTACGTATTCAGCTTTCTAGCTTATTCGTTTTCAAACTTTTAGTTTTCGAGTTCTTCGTTTTCGAGATTGCGCCGAACTAAGTCGTGCATTTGTTTTACAGTCATCAGTGCTAACCAGATGATCTCTTCTACTGATTGCTGACCGGCTGTTGAAGTTGGATGTTCGGCATCTGTTTTGTTAACCAGTGTCGGCAGCTCATGGACGCGGTTATCACGAATGGTATTGATCAAGGCGTCCATAGCATCATGAATCAAACTCTCGACTTGTTGCGAGCCTTGGTATTGCGTGCCTTTTCTGACCAGTGGAATCAGTAAGCAGAGGTAATGGCTTAACAATCGATAGTGACTCAGCATATCTTCATAATAGTGAGGATCGGCGCGAGTGTGTTTTGGCTCTTGCTGCATCTCGTTGTAAATCAGCTCAAGGTCGCTTTCAGCGGTTAGCATAGCGGCACGTTGCTTGGTTAGCGCAGTATGGTCATGTTGTTCGGTGCCAATTTGCAGCTGTTCATAGCAATACACAAATAAGCTTTTTGAACTATCAAGTGCCTTTAACGCTTGAGTGTGGATCTCTTTGCCTCGCCATTGCGGCCATAACAAGCTATATCCGAGCAGAACAATCGCACCACCGACCACGGTGTCGATAACGCGTGGCGCGGCAAAGTCGAGCCCTTGGTGCGCCATGGTCTGATACACCAAAATCAATAGCGCTGTAATACAGCCAATGGCTAGCGAGTAATGGCGCATAATATTAAGCATCGCGACAGGCAAGAGGATGACAATAAGCGTATACATCGCGGTCGTCGGTACACCAATGTGAATCAAAGAGGTCGCGAACAGTACACCAAGCGCCGTACCTAAACAGCGTTGCCACGTTTTACTGCGTGTCGCTAAGAAGCTTGGTTGAATCACCATTAGCATTGAAATCAGCACCCAGTCAGGGCGAATTAATTCATAGTATTCTGCGATGCCGGCACCAAGGGAAAACATCAAACCGACTCGGGCAACGTGGCGCCAAATAGGGTTATCTCGTTTGGGTAGGCGAAATGATAATTCGAACGGTTGTACTTCAAATGACCGTTCATACGCGGGTTCACTCAATTCAATACGACGTGAGATGTGTTTTACGGCGAATGCCCAATAACGGAAGCGAGGCTGATCTTCTAGCTTCACCGCCTCAATCAAGTCATCAGCTTCTTGTTCTAACAAGCTCAAGTGCTGTATGTCTTCATTGGTGTTGTGCAGAAGTTGCTTGGCTTTATGTTTTAACCTTTGCTGGCAATGTTGGCTCCAAACTAGCAGTAAGTCACGGTTGTGTTTATTGGATTGAAATTGTTTTAACAGATCTGGATTGCTGGTGTGGCTGCTTATTACGACTTCAAATGTATCGATAGCGAGGAATAGTGCTTCCCGAAGCTTGTTAGCATCGTCATGTTTAGAGCGGAATGACTCAGACTGAAGAGCCTGTTGGAACAGTTCGATTAGCTGATACTTGATACGTCTTTTTGACGCTTCATTTTCCCCACCTAACAAGAACTCTTGGCGATATTGAATGTAGTCTGCCAATGCCTCGTAAATTGCTGCTAAGCACACACGTAACGCATAGTGCTTCCATAACGCAAACCAAAGCCAGCTAAACAGAGAAAAAGTAAGGGGGCCAAGTACCAGCATCGGGTACAAGCTTAACGCCGTGTTGGAGTTATGAAGCGACAGACTGACGACAGCAATCAGGAGGCTAGACATACCAAGCCTCGCCCAGAATGGACCGTTTACCGCCGCACTGGCTAGCAACGCACCCATTGCACCATAAGTCACCCATAAAGGCAGTCCGCTTTTCAGCAGAGCGTAACTGACGGCCAGAGTCATGCCCCAAGCGGTTGCGGTGATCGTAAAACGTGTCCATCTCCTTGGCCCGGCGGCGTCGAGGCCACTAATCAGAGCGGCTGGCATAGTCATCAGCGCGGTCATGGCGATAGTGGTTTGATTCGACAGCACCCCTAAACCGAGAAACAGCACAATGGCACTGGTGGCGCGAAGCCCAAGGTTAATAGAAGGGGAGTACCAGACTTTACGCAAAATGGCAGGAGAAAACGTCATAGACCCTCGTTATTTGTTTGAACTTAATGAGTGTAACGCCAAATCTGTTTCCGCGCTGTCTTCAATCACAGATTGATAAATTAAAGCACAACAAACCTTTAGGTGAAATTCGACTCACCACACCTTCCTAGCTTTTCCTACCTGAGTCAGTTGGCTCTATGCTCAAACAGAAGCTACATTTGATTTTATAGCTCAAACTTTTTAGCCACAGAAAAGACGGATATCGACCAATATGGTGGGCAATTATTGAGCACCCGAGAGGTAAAGATAAAGAGTCCGCCAATAAGTTTCGAGGCTCTTTTCGCTTTTTACAATCCTTCATTTCAGCCTCTTCTATGTGGACACAATCAACTAGCTAAATGATCTTAAATGGATGAACAAGGACAGTGAATCATGCCAGATAATTTGAACAATTCTTTGGAAATAACAGGTGACCCGATAGACGACAAACAACTTTTCTTTCTTAGGTTTTTTAGTGAAGTAAGTATCGATGACACAGTAAAAACACCTGAGCAAATCAGAAAAAATAGAAAGGTGCTGAACAAAGTCAGAAAAATAACGAATGAGGTGAAGGACCTCTCAAAGTCGAATGATAGCGATAATGGGCAAGCGGTAGGTGACACATCAAATGAGATCTTCGCTCAGGTAAACAGGACGTTTCAAGGCGTTCCTGGATTGGAGTTATTACCTTCAAACCTATTTACCGAGATGAAACCTTTGATTTTTGACTTAGTGAGCGATGTTTGGGAAGAATTTGCTCCTTTCATTAAAGACACCAAAGGGATAGTTCAAGGCGCATATAAAGGCGTGAAGGGCGTTTCCCTCTATAAGAAAGCGACCAAAGTGATATCGGTAGCGGATAGCCAAGGGCAGATGACGCTGAGAGTGGTGAGAAGAAAAATCAAAGCGACTGCCTTAGAGGACGGGTTATTGGAGTTTTCTTTTAATTCCGCAACGTTAGTGGTCAATATCGTTTCTTTGGGTACTGCCTCACCTGCGACAGCCATAGCAAGAGCGGCGAAATCAATTTGTCAGTGGTGCGTTAATTACATTTACAGAAAGATTACTATTGCCCGATACAAAGCTTTCCAAAAAGAATGCCTGAGAATGTATCTGAACAAGAGCACTATTACTGGCCTAGCTTGCTGTACGTTTTTCAACAAGAGCATCCAAGATATACCAGTTGTCGCGATGATGTGGATTTTACATCCTTTAGTCAGCTCTAAAGAAGAGGTGCTCATTGGCGTGTTGGATCTGCCAGCTTATAAGAAACGTTCGCTCATGAAAAAGCACATGAGAAAGCTCAAATATAAGTTTAAGAAAGAGCCCGATAAGTTTGCGACCTATGCACCAGGTAGTGAACTTGCAGGTAAGATTTACAAGTCTTACGAAAAAACCAGAAAGTTTGCCCGCAAATACATCACTAAATCGGGTATTGAATTCGTCACGATGGACACTATCTACGTGGCTTATTTAGCTCAAATTAAAGATGGTGTGAGTTATCTCAATACATCAAAAGATGAGTTCGACAAAGCGCTAAGCAAAAAAGACAAGTTGAAAGGTAAACTCAAAGAAGTAAAAGAATACTTGTAGCGGAGCACCAAGTTCGCGGAGTTTTAAGTTAGCAGCGCAGCAAGGTTAAAGCTAGCAATCTTAAAGCTAGCATCCTCAAAGGTAGATAGCTTGGTAGCCGATGGAATCAGTCGACAACGAGATTCGACTTAATCCTACCTTCTCGCTGCGATTGTATTCATTGATCAAGTGGTCAAAGCCATAGGCTGTCGATGGGGCCATATATTGAGTTATGCCTTGTTGTGTCGCCGTTATTCCATCATGGCCATGACCGCAGATCACATCACGAACGCGATATTTTTGAAGCACGCTCATCACATCAGCATCGTTCTCTAGGCGGATCGCTTTCATCCAATCTGCCCCGACTGGAAGGACAGGGTGGTGAACAACCACGATAGGATCATGGGTCTTTCTTAATTGTTGTTTTAGCTGAGCCATGCCGCGGTTATCAATACGCCCTGAACCAAGTGGGTGACGGCTGTCTAGCGGCTTGAAGCTTGAGTCTAGGAATACAAATTCTCGTTCACAGATAGTGGCTTTGTCGGTGACGCAAATCGTCGAGCCTTTTAGCTCTGTGCGCATTAAGCGAGAGTCATCATGATTACCCGCAATCGCGTAAATGGATTGAACGCCGATGTGTTGCCTAATGAACGCCTCTAATCGAACGTAGTCGCCAGATTTTGGGTTACAACAAATATCACCAGTCAGAAAGATGGTCTTGCATGCAGTGTCTTTGCTGACGTATTCCAGTGCTCTGCGTAGGTTCTCATAGCTGGATTCATCGGAAAGGTGGCAATCACTGATTTGGTACACGGTATTCATTGTTATGGTCCGGTCATTCGATATATAGAATTAAAGGTGATAGAAAAATGCCTGCTAAGTCAGCAGGCATTTATTGGTGTTATTTCGCTTTTGATGCGGCATGGTGTTCAATCATAAACGCAATGGCTTCATCGCTTAAACAAGATTTACTCACATATTGGCGCTGTTTACCGATATGCAGGATAAAACCAAGATCGGTCTGCTCAAGTTGGTCGATGTCACTCCACGCGATAGCGTTGGTCGCTTTGTGGTTTTTGTAACTTACTCCGTTAGCATCACCTTGAAAGACGATTTTGCTGCCTGCGCCTGAGCTGATCTTTTGTCGCCATAACCACCAGGTTCTTTTGCAGTACACACTGAATGCTTCAATCACACTCAAAACAATAAAGAACCAGCCAACATAGCCGTTAGGTAATAGTTCAAACTCCAGCAGAACCACACCAAAAATAAGAAACAGTATTCCTTTTAAGTAGGCTTTTGGAAATTGAGTCGGAAGGCTAGTTTGATCATAACACTCCGCGAAAAACGTCTTGTCGAGTTTGTATTCTGTAGTGAAACCGGGTTCTTTAGACATGTGAGGCTACTTTAATGCTTCTTGTTAATGGGCTTTCTTTGAATTGGTATTTCATGCTGCGATCTAGCAACTCGAGCATTGTATCGCTTCTCAGCACTTTTCTTTAGCGGTTTTATTTCTCTTTTGTAAATCAATAATACCGTCAGGGTATGCTGTGGTTAGTACAATATCTTGATGCCTTAGGATTGGCAGACAAAACCCAAGCAGCTGGTGGCTATTGATTGGGTGAAACTCGATTAAATAGCATCCCAGTAGCATGAGTTCTTGTCGTTTGTGCTGCTGAATTTGTCTGCTAGAAAATCAATTACGACCCTGACTTTTGCCGCTAGATTATCAGTATCAAGATAAAGGGCACTGATCGATTGTTGCTCTAAACTGGTCGAAACTTGGTAACCGTCTAGTAAAGGGACAAGTTGACCACTCTTCAATTCTTCGCCAATTAGCCAAGTAGGGAAGACGACAATTCCACTTCCACCGACCGCACTCGCGACCAGCGTTTCTGCATTGTTGCTGTAGAGTGATCCTGAAACTTCATACGGCTCTAATTTATCTTCACCAATAAACCAGCGTTGAAGACCATTTGGTCCCTTAAAGACTAAACAGTTATGTTGTTTGAGTTCTTCAGGCGTAGTTAAAGTGCCATAAGATTTTAGGTAGTTTGGACTCGCTGCCATGACGTAGCGCTGCTTAGCAAAACGTTTCATCCTTAATGAAGAATCTTGCGGCACACCAATGCGGATCAGTAAGTCGATAGATTCAGCAGCGGGGTTTACAAATGCATCCGTCTGCTGGACTTCCACCTTGAGAAGTGGATACCTTTCTAGCAGTTCCGCGAGATATGGCGCGATGTGGAGCCGACCAAAGGCAACCGGCGCGCTTATTCTGACGGTGCCGCGAGGCGTGTCTGCACGCTGTTCAATGCGTTCGACAACCGATTCATACTGATTGATGATTTCGGTGCAATGCTTGTTAAATGCCACACCTTCATCAGTAAGAGAAATTGAGCGTGTATGACGATGTAAAAGTTTGGTTCCGACTTTCTCTTCGAGCTGCGCCATTTTGCGAGACACCGACGATGGTGTCATGTCTTGGCGACGTGCCACCTCAGAAAAGTTGCCAAATTGGGTGGTCATCAAGAACAGTTTTATTTCCAATAAAGAGACATCGTAATTCACAAGCTTTCTCCTGCTTTTATTAGTCAAAGATTACGTTCTAAACATAAAAAAAGGCAAGCTAATAGTTAGCTTGCCTGAAGGTTCATTTATTATGCGGTGAGGATATTATCAGTAACAATAAAGTGTGCATCCTCGCTGAAAGATTGGAACTGCTCGACAATCTTCTGCATCTCTTGAGTTTGAATATCGTTAAGAAATGCTTCTTCAGAATCAATTTGAATAATCTCAAAGTAATCCCAGGGTAACGGCTTATCTTGACCAAACATGCTGATGCCTTTGAAAACCTCGAACGATGAAACACTACTGAGTTTGTTTACCGTCGGTAGATCTGACTCTTTGGCCCATTGAAGATATTGAGTTTCATCCGTGGTTGATTTTAGGTTAAAGAACACGATGATGGTTTTAGCTGACATGCAATGTTTCCTTGGTAAGGTGAGTCGTAATATTGTCTTTTGCTAAAGGTGCTTCTAATTCGGTTTGTATCTGGCGATTGGCGATATAAATACAGACCAAGGCGCACGCAATGCAGACCATGGCAGCAATACGCCAATAATTCAGTTCAATGGGCGTATTCCCAAGCCAACCTTGAGTATCGATTATCAGGCTCATGATCATCTGGCCTAAAATGGTGGCAACAGTGGCAATCGCGACACCAACCTTTGGCACTGCCGCTACCATGACTATCATGTAAAAGATGCCAAATAGTGCGCCTGCGAGTTGCCATTTAGGTACCGATAACAGAGTTGCGTCATAACTTGGTTCAAAGAAGAAAATCAGTAAACCCGTGATAACGGTTCCCATACTAAAGGTCAGTAGGGAGCTTTCAATCACACCAACTTTTGCCCCCAGTTGACCATTAATTGCCGCTTGAGCACTCAATGCCATGCCTGATGCAATGGCGAGTAAAATAATCAGCGTCATGATTGTCCTCCTAAATACACAAAACAGAGAGCGAGGAATATGAACCCCAAACCAAGCAAACGTAGTGGGTTAGTCGCTTGTTTTGGCATTGCAAACCAGCCGAAGTAATCAATCGCAAAACTCTTAGTGATTTGACCAAGCAGGACGCAAACCATCGTCATAGCGACCCCTAAAATTGGTGTCGCTAATGTAAGAACGACCACGTAGATAGGCCCCAGTAAACCACCGATAAGCTGCCATTTTGGAATGGTATTCCAAGCTTTGAATTGTCCATTCGGTGTGAAGTGACGAATCATCCAAAGCAACGCAGTACCAACGCCAAAGATGCTCAAGGTGGCCCATAAATGGCCAACTTGTTCACCTAAAGGGCCAAGTAAGCCTGCCTCGAAAGACAAGCCCATACCCGCGATCACAATCATCACGATAAAAACAATGTTCATCTTGGGTCAAACAACGCAACAGAAGCACGATTTGCATGAGCTTTATTTGCATAAGCTTTGCCGTTTGGATAAGACACAAGTTCTAATTGCATCCCCCAAGGTGCCATGAAGTAAACCCAAGATTCTCCTGCAGTAGGGCCTTCAGTCATGGTGGTTGCTTCTCCGAGCACTGTGATGCCTTGGTCTTTTAGATACGCTATCGCGGCATCCATATCCTCAACATAGAAAGCAAGGTGGTGACCACCAATGTCGGCGTTATTTGGTGCTGTTTTACTTCTTGCTACTGCGTCTGAGTATTCAAAGAGCTCTAGTTAATCCCTTTCGCGTTCATCACAGCGATCTTGGTGATCTCTGCACGTGGATTAACGTTTAAGTGATCTTTCATCCAGTCATCATCGGACGCGAATGGACCAAACTCATACGCCAGTTCAAAGTCAAAATGCTCTCGGAAGAAAGCGATAGCTTCATCTAAATTCGGTACCGTGAAACCGATATGGTCTGGTTTTTTTAGCCCTGGAATAGCCATTAGAAATCTCCTCGTTCATGACGAATTTTGTTGAGTGCGCCCATCGTCGTTGCCCCTTTGTTAAAGCCAGTGTATGCCGATGCAAATACGATTAGCTCTTCAAGCTCTGTATAGGTCGCCCCTTGTTTAAGTGCCATATCAACGTGAGCGCCAAATGGATTACCTTCGCCCGTTACGTTGAGTGCCATTTGGTCAATCGCAAGGCTAATGAGCGCTTTGGTTTTCTGGTCAATTAACGGCATGCCCCATGCTTCTCCCGCAACTCGTACGGTCATATCGCCCCATACTGGGTTGATTGAATTGAGGCCCTCAATCAGTGCTTGACCATCCAGCACTGCATTCTGATATTTCTTAGTCATATTCAACTTTCTCACTTATCAATTTGGTTCGCCGCAGCGGATGAAGGGGATTATAGAGAGCGATGAAATTTGAAAAACCAGCGGAATGGAATAGGACTTATGCGGAATCTGCACAGACGGGTTGAGAACAGGAAAAGAGGGTAAGGCGAGAAAGTGGAGAAAAACGGAAATGAAAGGCACCTACACAATGGCTAACATTTTTTTCACGCGCTACTCCACATTATCAAGGTGGTGAAAATAGCCATAAAAGCTAAGGAGAAAACAATGAAACAGTTAATTTTATGCGGTGTTTTGGCCGCTGTTAGTACATTTAGTGTTTCAACCTATGCGGCTCAAGGCACAGAGATAATCAGTAAAGAACAAGCGATTAATGCGGCGCTGTTATCTTTGGATGTCGAGGTACTTGGGATTCGTCATGACGAGCCTGACACTCAGTGGGATGTGTTTGTTACACGTGATGGTAAAGCTTATGAGATCGAAGTTGATGCGGTAACTGCACAAATTGTGGCGGTTGAAGAAGAAAGCCTTGCTGAAGTGCAAGCTGAACTGTCCGGAGAATTATCCCATGAAGGCGTTACTGGTGACGTGGATAAGTGATTCTAGAAGACCATTTACATTCATAAGATAAAACTAAGGCCTCGCATTTGCGAGGCCTTGATGTGTGCGGTACGAGTGAAAAGAACCTGAGTTTAATTGCTACTCGGTTGTGCGCTACATAGTGAAAACAGGGGACATGCCGCTGTCTTGACCGTTCATCAATAACAAGCCAATCAACACAAGCAAAATGCCGCCAAAGAGTTGCAAGTAGTGACCTGCGGCTTTTAATGAGGCGTTACTGTTTTTGTTGCCTGCTGCCAAGTAGCGCTTCACTAGATGCTTGCCTGTTAGTGTCATCATTGCAATTAATGAGGTTGTTAATGCTGTGCCTACGGCCATCGCAAAGGCGCTCAATACGCCCATCCAATATAGGCCAACCATGTTCGCGAATAGCAGTACCATGATGGCTCCGGTGCACGGTCTTACGCCAATCGTCACTATAATTCCTGCATATTCGCGGAGCGTTGAGGCTTTGTTGATTGCGTCAGCATCGGCTACATGCTGGTGGCCGCACCCACAGTCGGCATGAGAATGATCTGCATGAGTGTGACCAGCGGCTTGCATTGCGCTAGTAGCGCCTATTATCGGGGAAGGGGTTGATATTGATGAACGAAGTGCCATTGGCGAACGCGCTGAAATTGGCGCAGCTGTGTCTGTTGCGAGTGTGGTGATGGCTTTCACTTTTAGCTTAGGCTTACGCATAGTGGTGTAGATGTTTTTCAAAGCCTTCCAACATATAAGCGCGCCGACGACTGCTACTAAGGCAAAGCTTAATGAAACAAACATATTCGCTTTGTCATTCACGACTCGCATGGAAGCACTAAAGCCCCACAGCAACACGCTTACTAGTAAGATCGCGACCAGTGCTTGTAAAAAAGCGGAGACGACCGTAAGCACTAAACTTGCTTTTGCTTTGGTTGGGTGAGTCGCTAAGTAAGTAGACACGATAACTTTGCCGTGCCCAGGCCCCAGAGAATGAAGCATGCCATAGATAAAGCTGAACCCGATAAGGTAACTGCCTGCACCCCAAGGGTTGGACTTAGCTTCATAGAGTAGGTCTGCAAGCTCTGAATTGACTTCTCTTTGCCATTGGATGCTAGAGATAACTAACGATGGCCACATGGACCACAGTTGATACGCACCAATAGCAATAAGCACGAAAGCACCAGCACCAATGAGGTAGTGATTGAGTTTGGATTGATTTTTCTTCATTTAACAAGAACCTATATCTGAGATCTTTCTGTTAA
This sequence comes from Vibrio sp. 1CM8B, assembly GCF_023161685.1. Taxonomy (NCBI): domain Bacteria; kingdom Pseudomonadati; phylum Pseudomonadota; class Gammaproteobacteria; order Vibrionales; family Vibrionaceae; genus Vibrio; species Vibrio sp. 1CM8B. The sequence goes on along the minus strand of NZ_JALNTU010000005.1, from coordinate 207,945 downwards.
TTAGTTGCCATGCTTAATCAGCTAGACGCTGACTTAAAGGCTGAAACGAATCACTGCGACTAAGAAGTGGGAACCGCAGCACAATGAAGCTCAACCGATTGTGTAAACAGTTGGCCTAGCGTGTTATCTGGATCTGCATCGACAGGTAGAGACATCGCATAACTCATTTGCTCTGGAGTCGGGTTAGGCTCGATTAATTCTAACTGGCATTGTCTCGCTAGTTCAGGTGACAAGGTCACGTCGCTGTTGGATAGCCACGACATGTCGACAAAGTAACTAGGGTCAAAAATCAATACGCGAAGGGAGTCTCGTGTCACTGGTTTAGGCTTAGAAAGTGGTAGGTCAAATGTTAGAACCATCTTAGCTTTATCACGCTCAAACTTTGCGTTCTCAACCACCTGATATTTGATGGGCTCTTCACCATCATAAAAGTACGTGAAGTAGTGCTCGTACATCATGTTTTCAATTACAGACGCAGCGAGCTTTTTGAATGTTTCAGCTTCTGTATCGGCGGAGACATCTTCTCCATCCAACATGTACATGGATGTCATTGCATCAAAAGACCATTCCATAGAGAGACCGGTGATCATGCCATTCTCTCCCTCAATATGAGTTTTCATCTCTATCCAAGAGTGAGGGTGGGCATATAGATTTGGCGCAAAAAACAAGAGTGCTAGGCCAACAGTCAAGCCCTTGATAGAGCGAAAGCATGTCGCGAAACGGCTTACATAGCGAGAGAAGAAGCGATTGATGACATCGATTAGATTAAATAGCTGTTTCATGAGAACGAATAGTTATTAAGTGTAGTGTTATAATATAACAATTGAGTGGGTTGTTCACATTAAATTTGTGTCATGTTTTGCCTGTTTACGTTTCTATTATCGGTTTCAATTCGGAGTTGCTTTATTTGCAACTGCTTTAATTTGCAGCAATGCCCCGCAAGTGCGAGGCATTTATTGTTGGGGTGGGCAAAGGCATAACCAAATTAGGCGAGTGAATGGACTTGCTTAGAAGAACTTCTTAATCGCTTTTTCAGCACAAGCGACATCTAAATGGCCACCCGGAGCGCCACCCACACCAATCGCGCCAATCATGGCATTATTCAGTTGTACCGGAACACCACCCGCTAGGAACAACAAGTTGTCGTTCATATTCTGCAAGGGTTGCATGATAGGTTTGTCGGCGATGAGTTTCATCAGGTTACCTGATGGCTGCTTCATGCTTGCCACTGTGAACGCTTTTTTGCGTGAGCTATCAAGAGTGTGGATGCCAGCGCCATCAGAACGTAGTTGAGCAATCACATTGCCCGACAAATCAACAACAGTCGCAGAAACCTTGTAGCCATCGGCTTCACATTGATTAACGGCTTCATGGGCAAGCTTGAAGGCCGCTTCTGATGAGATTTGAGTGAAAGAGACCGTTTGTGTTTCTGCTGCCATTGCATTGTGAGAAAGGCTAAGGAAACCAAGGGTTGCTGCTAGTACTGTTAGTTTTGTCGTTTTCATGTTTACTCCGTTAAAGCATCTGTTTTCAAAAAGAATCTGTTTTCAAAAAATATTCGTTTTCAAATTCCGAATTCTATTTTTTGTTTGTTTGGAAAGGGTGTTTTTAATCAACAGGTTCATACTAACGAATGCATGATTACGACTGGCTTTCTTGAACATTACAAAGTTGCAATGTTGGTTATATTCGAGAAAGGATATTGATAGAGTGTATTCAGACCGCGGCAAATAAATAAACGGACGTTAATGAAAATACTATTGATTGAAGATGACATTCATATAGCGAGATTTTTGGTGAATGGTTTTCAGCAAGAAGGGATAACGGTGACGCACGCAACAGATGGTGTTGATGGATTACACGAGGCCGTAACCGAAGAGTATGACGTGATCATTCTCGATATCATGTTGCCAAAGAAAGATGGGGTTGAAGTGTTGGCTGAACTCAGAGGGCAAGGTTACGCGACGCCTGTCATCATATTAAGTGCCAAACACTCAGTGGAAGAACGAGTGCAAGGGCTACAGTCAGGTGCTGATGATTATTTGGTAAAACCTTTTGCGTTTCCTGAGTTATTGGCTCGTTGCCAAACCTTGGTGCGTCGAGGCAAGCAACCGACACCTCAGCCGTTAGAACTGCATTATGGCCCACTTAGCTTAGACCTACTTAAACACACGCTACAAAGAGATCAACAAACGATCACCATTAATCAGCGCGAGTTTATGTTGATGAAATTACTGCTCGAAAACCGAGAGGCTGTGATGTCTAAAACGGCGATTCTTGAGCATGTTTGGGGGCATCAGTTTGATCCGCAAACCAACGTGGTCGATGTTTTGGTTTGTAGGCTTCGCAGCAAAGTCGATAAGGGTTTTTCTAAGCCATTAATTCACACACTTCGAGGTGTTGGCTATGTCCTCAAGTCGTAGTATTGAACAGGCGCTCGCTAAAACACAGAGACATTTGTTGGTTCGCTTTATGTCGACCTTACTGCTCTGCTTACTGCTGGTGGAACTGATTGTTGGGGCTATCTTCTTTTTCGACCTTTACCAAACGGAAAAGAAGATCCTTGCGTCTATGTCGACCGAGTATCAGCGTATTTTGACTTACGATTCGAGTGAGCGATTGATTCATGTTTTAGAGGCGAATCCTCATCGGTTACTCGAAAACAACATTGCGGCGTATAAGCTTGAGAAGGGCGCTTCATCTGATGGCGTGTTTATCGCTGGTGTTCAACATTTATCAACAGCACAGCCTTTTTCTAACTACCAAATTGATGACAATCGTTCATGGCTAGAGAGCTTCATCTTTAGTCCCTATATGTCGTTACCTATTGAAGGGGAGCAGTATGATTTCTGGTTGGTTTTGGATAACCGAGCAAGAGACTTTATCGCCTATAATCAATGGCTAATGACCTTATATGCGTTGCTTGCTCTCGTGGCTGTGACCGCATTATTCACTCGTAACATCATCCAGAGTGCGATGTCTCCGTTAGTGACCTTTGGCGACCTGCTCGATAAGCTGAAAAAAGGGCAGTTAGAATTTCCTAGCACTAAAAATGAAGCCGAATCTGATTTACCGCAAGGGCTCAACGTGATCAGCTCTAGTGTCCATACTGCGGTTGCCAAGTTACAGCACGTGACGACAACCTTGAATACGACCGTCGATGCGATCGCTCATGATATTCGAACTCCTTTGTCGCGTATTACGTTAGCCTCCCAAACGGCATTGCTCAATAACGCCGACCAACAAGCGATGAAAGACGCATTGGCGGACTGCTCTGAACACGCCATGCAGGCCAGTAATATGTTAACCGCCTTGATGAAGCTGAACGACGAGCTGACCGGAAAGCGCATACCACAGAAAGTGCCGACTCAGGTCTCTGATGTGATTGCTAATGTGGTGAGCTGGTATGAAGATGTCGCAGAAGATAAACAAGTTGAACTTGAGGTTGAGAGCGCTGATGGTCTTGTGATTCAGTCCGACCCTGACAAGTTGACTCAGGTGTTGGTTAACCTTGTTGATAACGCGATTAAGTACACCGAGCCCGAAGGAAGAGTGACGGTCAAAGTCGAGCAAAGCTCAGAAGGTAAGGTTGAGATAACCATCCAAGATACTGGTGTTGGCATTGAACAGAAATATCAGGATTTGATTTTTGAACGACTTTACCGAGTCGACAGCAGCCGCAGCAATATCGAGGGGTATGGTCTTGGGTTATCTTTAGCGCTTGCCATGGTCGAGAATCTAGAAGGAACACTAGTGGTTGAATCTGAACTGGGTGTGGGGAGTACTTTTACTCTTTCGTTGTAACAACGATTTATATCGTCACTTCTGTCTTTGAAATTTCAACTCTTACGTACAAAGAAGGCCCCGCACTAGTGGGGCATTCTTGTTTTTGGGGAAGGGAGGCTCTCCATGAACAGGTGCGGGAGGTAGAGTAACCTGCGCCAACCCTATTGGCTGCTTGTAGCTTGTAGCTTGTAGCTTGTAGCTTTTAGCTTTTGATCTTAGTTATCGATCCAGTAAATCTTATTTTTCACATGATAGTTATTGGCATATGCTAATAATGGGGCGTATGCTGAACTTCTGATCATCAATAACAGGAAGTTACTATGTTATACGCAATACCTTGTCGTGACCTTCATGTCGGCAACCATTTTGCTCGTTCCCCACAGATCGCGATTGTCGATGAACAACGACAAATAAAACAGATTGTTCCTTTGGTTGATTCCGACACCGCTTGCAATAAAAAGAAGCAATGGATCTCTGTCCTCCGTTCTTACGATGTGAAATCTGTGGTGGTTCGTCATATAGGTAAGAAGATGCTGGCGCACTTGTTCAAGAACGATATTCGAGTCTTGGCATCGACAGGTAAGGCAGAAATCGGGACTTTGGATTTCGACAATCTACGGGAAGTGACCGATCTCGATTATGGTCGCGAGCCGAGAAATAGTGGGTGTGGCAATAAAACGTGCGGCGAAAACGGGCACAAAAAACAAGCTTCGATTCTAATGGTACAGCCTAATCAGCTAGGTGCTATTCGAGGGTTCCGAAAATGACCTTTTTGTTGACGCTATTGGGGTTTGTCGGAGTCGTTACATTGATGGCGATAGGCGTGATTTTTTCTCGCAAGCCAATCAAAGGCAGCTGTGGAGGATTGGCGAAGTTAGATATTGAGCGTGCGTGCAATTGCAAGGATGTGTGTGAAGGGCAAAGTAGAAAGCTGTATCAGATTACTGAGCCATCAAGCTAAGCATCAAGAGTTCTCGCTCACTGAGTTAAATAACTTCTGGCTAACACGTTAATTAACTACTTTGAATCACCAACGCGTGACCGTTGACGATGCACTTGGCGACTTTAGCTCGTGCACGCTTGATAATGTTACCGAACGTTTGACGAGACACCTGCATTTGTTCGGCGGCTTCAAGTTGGCTCAAGCCTTCTTGATCAGCCAAGCGTAGGGCTTCGAGCTCTTCTAATAGCAATTCTTCTTTATGAAGCTCGTCCATAGGAACACCATTGGGCTTAAAACAAGAGTAAGCCGCACGGGTACACAACTGGCGATGTTTTTTTGGTCGAGCCATATCAATCTCTAGCAATCTAAGGGTAAAAGGTCAGTATGAAGGTTTTCATTCCACACAACCATCGGCGGTGCCAAGTGTGCAGCCAAGGTTTTTTCAACGACAGCGCCATTTGTTTTGAAGCTAGTGGCGAGCATGAGACTTTAACTAAGCATGAGGCAGTAGCTAAATATAAAATCAGAGCCAAGATTGTACCAACAGATAAAGCTGAGGGCTACGATGGCATCATGCAAGGTGGCATTGTCACCGCGTTACACGACAGTGCGATGCTGCATTGTTTGTTCCAAAATCACATCACTGCAATGACGGTGAGTTTGGCGTCTCGCTTTCATCATCCTATTTCCATTGGTCAAGAACTGGAAGTTCGTGCCCAATGGGTCAAAAGCAGACGTAATATCTACTTCCTTGAAAGCCAAATTATGCAGTGCGGAAAGTTATGTTCGTCGGCACAAAGCCAGTTTATGTCATCCCACTAGTTATCGATCTGATGTTCCCTATGCCGTTAGTTTGTTACGCCCATTGTTTTGCACAATAAATAGAGGTTTTCTATAGTTAAGGTAATAACGAATAAAGCTAGGGCAGTATTGAATTTATCATAATCTTTCTTCACTTCTGATCGCGCTGATGTGTGTTCATTAGTCGAGCCTTCGTACTCGATTCAATTCATTGCTGCCTTCTTCTGGAGGGCTGCTGATGCACAAATACTTCAAATCGACACTCCGATACGGTGTCACTTCAATCGTTTCTCTTTTTTTATTCTTCAGTACTTTTGCCTCTTCTTCTCCACTTAAAGTCGGTGTTTACCCGTGTCCTCCTTTTGTGATCAGTTCGATGGAAAGTCAATGGAATGGCCTGAGTGTCGAGCTTTGGGAACAGATTGCCAAAGAGATGGACGTTGAGTACACGATAGAGAATCACCGTTTGGATGAATTACTCAATGCGATTGAATCAGAGCAAATCGACATCGGTGTCTCTTGTATTTCAATCACCCCAGAGCGTGAGTTGTTTGCTGACTTTTCCCATTCCTTTTATGAAACTCACCTCGCTATCGCTGTGAAGAAGCAAGGTTACCTTCATACCTTACACGCCATTTTCTTAAACCCTGCATTGTGGCTGATCATTGGAGTTATCATCTTTATCTCTGGTGTGATTGGTGCCTTTTTTTACATATTGGAACACGGTGAAAATGAAAAGCTCTATTCAATGAAAAGCCGAACGGGCCGTTGGTTAGAAAGTTTCATATTGGGTTTGCTTTTTATCACTCGAGGCCCATTCAATTATTTCGAGTTTAAGAGCTTAACAGGACGAATAGCTACGGTGTTCATTGGTGTGCTAAGTATGCTTTTCATCGCCAGTATTACTGCGGTATTAGCCAGCAAGCTTACGCTCAGCCAAGGCTCTTCCCATATTAAAGGTGTGAATGATCTTGCGAATGTGGAGGTGGGTGCAAAGGTTGCAACGACGTCTTCTTTGATGCTCACAAGCTTCGGTATTCGACACAAGAGTTATGTCGATATGCCAAGGCTTCTGGCGGCTTTAGAGGATGGTGAAGTCGAAGCGATTGTTGCCGATGATGTGGTACTCAAATATATGATCGGTAACGGCAGAATAAGCGGGCAGTTTGAAGATCTAGAGGTGTTGCCGTATCAGCTAGAAAAACAGAATTATGGCTTTATCATCGCTGAAAATAACGCGTATGAAGAAGAGATTAACCGCGCACTGTTGAAGATTCGTGAGTCACGAAAATGGCGTAAAATCTTGGTCGATTATTTCGCGGACCAATAATCGAAATTAGAGGCTTATTCAAAAGATTTTGGACTGTCGCCGTTACAGTTGATCTGAACCTGAGGCCTTGGTCTTTTTGAAGTATTTGAATGCACTCCAAACCGCGTAAGCCGTAACACCCACAATCAATGCCGAGCGAAGGAGAATAGGCGCATCATGCTCAAGTTGACCAACATGCGGCACAATACTGGCAAACAATCGACTGGTAAAAAGCAGCCCCATTACTAACATAATTACTTTATTCATGTGACCTGCCATTCAATTGAGTACGTTACACAGAACGGGTTATGGCGTGAGTAAACGGTTAACACGCCAGACAACGATTCTGCTCGAAATAAAATCATGCGCTTCTCAAACGTAACCGTCAACGCGATATCGGCGTTAAGCCAGTAAGCTAAAATTCCGTTTTGGGAAGGGGTTTGTTTTGGTGCTGGAGTTTCGAGTTCGAGACTGTGGGAGGGCTATGATATCTTCCCGTGAAATTGATTTTCCGGATTTAATATTCTGATTTATGATCGCATGCAATCTAGGGGGGACAAATGTCCTCCTTTTTATTTGGAGAGGCGCAATAAAATAGGTGCCACTAAAACAAATAATAAAGGACACACCTATGGACCTATTCGCCCTACTTGATATCAACAATACTTTAGTCAATATCCCAATAGGGGATGGCTACGCAATGAGCTGGATTGAAGCATTCGGCACCGTGTTTGGTTTGTTGTGTATTTGGTTTGCAAGCCAAGAAAAAACCATTAACTACCTGTTCGGATTGCTGAATGTCACCTTATTCGCGGTTATCTTTTTCCAAATTCAGTTATACGGACTGTTACTTCTACAACTATTTTTCTTTTGCGCCAACATTTACGGTTGGTACGCATGGACACGTCCTAATGAGCAAGGTGAAACGCTAGAAGTTCGTTGGTTGAGCCAAAATAAACTAGTAGCAACGGCCGCAGCTTGTGCGATTTCTATTGCTTTGCTAACTATGTACATCGACCCTTTCTTCTTTGCGCTAGCAAACATCGCGGTAGATAGCCTGAATCTATTTGGTGCGGATTTAGCGGAGCCAGTGCTTGAACCGGATGCGTTCCCATTCTGGGATGCAACGATGACCATTCTATCTATTGTTGCTCAAGTTCTTATGACACGTAAGTATGTTGAAAACTGGATACTGTGGATTGTGATTAACATTATTAGTGTTGGTATTTATGCGACACAGGGCGTTTACGCAATGTCTGTTCAATACGCAATCTTAATGTTTATTGCGGCAAATGGTACTCGTGAGTGGGCGCGAACTGCAAAGCGAAATAGTGATAAATCACTCACTCAAGTAACGGCTTCTTAGGAGTTAAGATGGCAAAGCAACCTCATATTGGCGTTGATGAAACGCAAATTGTTCCGTTAGTTATTGTTTGTGGTGAGCCTGATAGAGCGAATCGAATCGCGAGCTTGCTTGAAGGTGCCGAGATGGTTTCTGAGAACCGTGAATATCGAATCTTCACCGGTCAATATCAAGGGAAAGCGATATCAGTTTGTAGCACGGGCATTGGCGCACCTTCAATGATCATTGCGGTAGAAGAGCTTAAGCTTTGTGGTGTGACTCATATCGTCAGAGTAGGGTCTGCAGGTGCGATGCAGTCACATATCGGGCTTGGTGAGTTAATTATTGCAGAGGGCGCGGTTCGCGATGAGGGGGGATCTACCGCTTACGTTAAGCCGTCGTATCCCGCCTATGCAAGCTTCTCCTTGCTCAAAGAGCTAGATAAGTTCTTGCAGCAGCAATCAACACCTTACTATTTAGGAACGGTGCGCTCACACGATAGCTTTTATACCGATGACGAACAGGCGCTTTGTCAGTACTGGAATGGCAAAGGCATTTTAGGTGCAGACATGGAAACATCCGCGCTGTTTACCGTTGGACGCTTGAGAGGGCTTAATGTAGCTTCTATCTTGAACAATGTTGTCTTATATGAACAAGATGTAAAAGAGGGCGTTGGGCAATATGTCGATGAAGCAGAGGCAATGATGCAAGGAGAGCGGCTTGCATCATTAGCGGCGTTAGAAGCCTTGATTGCTCAATAGAAGCTTGAACAAACGAACGATAAAAGCGATGGGAGACCGTCGCTTTTTTTATTGTTCTCTCCATTGGCTTAAGCCGCTACAATCGCTAATAACATCAACAGCAGTTCATGTAATGAGAGACAGTTAGTATGAAGATTGCACCATACTCAAGCGGACGCTTTAAAAACTACCTAGAACAAAAAAGCTCTGAATTCAAAGCTCTCATTTACCAACACCAAGTCAGTTCGCGCTATTTTGATAAGAATGATGAAATTCTGCGCCAAGGTGAACAGCTTCAATACCTTTATGTAGTGCCCGCTGGAAGAGTCTCTATGAGTATTTCTGCAGCTAATGGGCGACGTTTTCAATTGGGCGAGGTGAATTGCGATTACCATATCTTTGGTGAGATGGAGTTTTTCACGCAGACCCCTTGTCAGTGGAACGTAGTGGCTGATGAACACATGCAAGTTGATGTTATTTGCATTCAGAAGCTAGCAGAATCACTACATGAAAATCCGGAGATGATGTTCTTCTTTGCCTCTGCATTGGCGGAAGATTATCAAGACTCTATGGGTATTTACACTAACCGTCTTTTACACTCAATTACCTACAATATTGCGTATGATTTATTGGTTCAAAGCGAGACTAACACTGTGTTAGGCGGTTTCGATAAAGTGAATCAAGAAGCAGAACGATTTGGTACATCGAGCAGAGTGTATCGAAGAGCGGTTAAAGACCTATTAGACAAGGGCTTCATCAGAAAAGGAGATCAAGGGTTGGAAATAGTCGACCAGCAAGCACTCCGATCCTTTATTGATTCGTATGAGTAAGAACAAGGGTGGCCTAAGTTGAAAGGGGAGTTTGAGTGAGATCAGAACGTTGGTTACGGATCTGCTTCTCGATTCTAAAGCCCCGTATTTCGAGGCTTAGTGTTTGTCTCTTCTGAAATTATTAGCCAACTAGTGCTGGTTTAAAGGCAGTTGTTAGTTAAATGGAACCGTGGATGTGGTGGCGCATTTCGTTCTTTAGATCTTGTTCATACTGATCTAGCCAGGCATAACGCTCGCGATACAACTTGCGCTTTTGGCGTTTTAGAGTCTCAAGATCTTTTCTGTTGGGGTTGGTTGGTAGACGATAAAAATAGTCATTATGCACCTGTCCATCGTGCTCCTCCCACAAACTATCGTACTTAAGGCTGATGTCTTTATTTTTCTTGCCATAGCGTAATGAGTTCGACACATGACCAGACTCTTTTACCGCATAGATATTGTTGATACCGAAGTTAATGGCTAACAGCCTTAGTGTTTCTACCATGAAAGATTTAGGTCTTAAACCGTAGAAAGCTTTTGTGAATGTGCGGCTAAATCCATTGTCATTGGCCCCCCCTTGAATACCGCCGATGTAGACGCTGTTGTCGAAAACCGTGAACGAGATGGAATACATTTTTTCGAGTTTAGAATTGGTCAATGAAATTGTCAGTTCACCTTCTTTTCTCGCGTTCCTTTCGAAGCTGAGATTAACCAGATAAACGTTGTCATCTATCTCAAGTTTTAAAAGGTTGAGCCTTTCATTATAGATTTGGTGTCTAGCTTCTGTTGCAAAGGTGTTTTCAAACCAGTCGTAGTGTTTGGATAAGATATCGATTTTTTCTTTATTGCTAAAACCAGTACATAAGTAGGGAGTGACAAATTTAGAAAGGAAGTTGGGTTGCTTGATAAATAACAACTTTCTCTCTTCAGAGTTGAAATTATCACTCATTTTTCGAGTGGCTGAATAATAAAACAGGGCTCGAATAGCAAACTTAACTATTGCTTTGTATTTACCCTTATTTTTATGGGTATTTGCTTCAATCCCCATGCGAACGACATTCATAATCACCTCAAAAAAGAAGGATTGCTCGAACACAGTCGTGTCATGAACCCTTCCAATAATCTCACCAATAACAAGAAAATGATGATAGTGAAAAAGGCGATTTGGGTAAGTATGGGAATGTATAGCTATGTAACTTAATCAGTTACTTAGTGCTCAGATTTTGGGCAGATGTGTTTGTGTCTTAGTAGATAGAAGACGAAGGTAGCGATTGGTATTTACTTTAGAAATCTGTTTCTAAAACCAAAAATGCCACTACAAATCTGCAGTGGCATTAGAACGATAACAAACTATCACTTTGCTCAAACCTAAACTTTAGTTCTTACATAAACTATAGCTCTAACAGTTTGGCCAATTCACGCTCTTCGAGAAGCTCTTCAATGCGTTGACGAGTCTTAGGTGTTTCAGCTTGCGCTTTAGGCGACTTACCTGCTTTTTTGCTTCGGCTCGTTTTCGCTTTTTCCTTAGTCGTCATCGTAACCTTCCTTGTATTTTTTGTATTACAGGTTGCACGTCTCTTTCAGTGCTTTGCCTGCTTTAAATGCTGGCGTCTTTGACGCTGCAATCTGAATCTCTTCTCCGGTACGCGGGTTGCGACCAGTTCGAGCGGCACGAGAGTTAACTTTAAAGCTACCAAAACCAAGGATCGATACGTCATCACCGTTAGCAAGCGAAGTAGAAATACCTTCAACAAGCGCATTGAGCGCCGTGCCTGCTTGGTCTTTTGAGATGTCTGCAGAAGTCGCGATGTGTTCAACTAATTGAGATTTGTTCATAATCTATATTCCTTATTGAGTAGGGCTGGCGTCTACCTTTAGCACCTAGCTTATGCGATCTTATCAACGGCAACTGAAATATTGTCAGTGGTTGGGTAGAGCTTTGTAAAGTAACCAACAGAATTGACTATAAAAGCATCTGTCGGCTCAATCAATGGAATTCATTGATTATTATGGATTTAAAGCGAGTTAGTTGAGTTCACGAGAGATAAGTGACTGTGGATGTCTTGGTTGATTGAGAGTATCAATCAAAGGAACGCCGATTGGGTTCATGAATTAGACAGCAAAAATGATAAAGCCCAGCGAAAGTGCTGGGCTTTATGGCGTTTCAATAATCTAGTATTTGAAGCTGTTCTGTATTTAAAGCTAACGTAACGAGGACTACTTAGTAATAAATATTTGTTCTGTTTCTAGCGAAGTCATAGCGCGAACTTGGCGCCAAATGTAATAGAAAATACCTAACATCATCAGCATGCTAGGGATAGCTATGGCTGGGTAGCTGTATAGCGTGAGCTTACCTAACTCTTCATTAAAGGCTGCAGTGCCGGCAGGGCTTGTCACAATCCAAGTCGCTAGGAAATAGTTCATCGCAGAAGAGAAAGCGAAGGTGCTCGCAAACAGGTAGTTCGATGTCATTAGGCAACGATCAAACTTTGCTTGGTTACCGAACTGCTTGAGGCGCTCTTCAATAAGAGAGATGTTTAACAGAGCCGGTGTGAAGATAACTTTTTGGATAAACGGGTAGCGGGTGAAGGTTGAGCCAAGAACCGCCAAACCAATTAGACCAGGGATTAATGCTTCTTTTAGTGCTAACCAGCGAGTGTCTAGTTCGAAGAAACCAATACCGCCCGTTAATAGCACGCTGACGAAGCCAAGTGCCGCGATGAAGTTGAACTTCTTGTTGCGGATTAACTCCATGCCACCGTAAGCAATAGGGAAGGCAAGGGCGACGAGCAATGCTAAGCCTGTTCCAAGGTGCTCCTCTCCACTGAATTTCATTAAGATGAATGAAGGAAGAAAGACGTTAAACACGACTTCGAAAAGAGGACTCGATTTTTTGTTTTCTGTACTACTCATAATTTCTAAATACATTATGTTATGGATTTATTCTCAGGGATTGTTGTTTACCTCGCCCAAGATGTAAAGCCTTAAGGCGTCATGCTGTGTAACGACATGTGACATCAACGACATCTCTGAGCCTATCTAATGCTCAATTCTAAACTTTGCACGCCTTTGTTTCATGCCATTTTTAAGCCCCATGACCGAACGAGTTTAATAACATTTCATAGTCAGGCTTGCTTGCCAATCTCTCAATGCTTATGTGTGCCAGTACGTCTGCGAATGGAGAACGGTGTAAAAAATCGGTGATGTTTCGGCTGTTCGCTTCATCAAACAGCGCAGTATGTCGGAATTGGACGTAATCTAAAGCGACATGGAGATACAACGTGGCCAAGTTATCAGTAAGAAGGGAATCTAACCCTTGTGTGTTTATCTCTTGGTCAAGTTGCTTTAGCGCGGCAGCGATACCGTCTTGTCCTCTCTTTATTAGCACATTATCACTATCGGTATAGCGTGTTAGTGCTGCGGTTCGAAAAGCTATCTCCATTAATGTCTTTGCTGTTCCTAGATGCTTCATTTGATGGGCATCACTTAACGTCACTTGGCGTAGCGTTTGAGGTTGATACGTTTCAATTAGGTATTGGCAGATACATAAGCTTTCTGTTAGTGAAGCTCCATCTTCCAGTTCCAATACCGGAATTAAGCAAAATGGATTGACGTTTTTCAGGTTGGTCGGCGTACTCCAAGGGTCGACCCAAACAAAAGACAAAGGCGAGCAACGAGACAGAAGTGCTGTTGCTGCGACTACGCGTGAAAACGGAGAGGTTTCATTTAAGTAGAGTTGCATGTTAATCCCTTATTTTATTCGATAACTGAGTCCCAAAAGCGCGTTTAGATTTAGATTGAGTGTTCACGCTTAGGTCGAGTCGCGGTCATTAAGGTGCACACCGCAGATAAAATCAAAGCAGCAGCACTCATGCTGAACAACAAATCGTACGACGCCATATGATTTAAGTAGTACGCCATCACAAGCCCGACGACTCCTTGTGATATAGCAAAAAAAAGTGTCATCCCAGCCCACGCTTTGGTGTGCAGTTCATAACCGACAATCTCCAATGTGTAAGTCGACACCAGAGTGACCGTCCCCGGCGTGAAAATACCGACCAGTAATGAAGAAATAAGTAGCGCGATGGGGTGAGTGCTAAAAAGGGGTAATGCCACGCCTAGAGCCTTGAAGCTAAATGCAATGCAGAGTGATTTCTTTAGCCCGAGCTTGTCTCCCAACATGCCTGTTATTAATGGGCCAATGGCGGCACCAATACCAAAGGTTGCCCAGAACAACCCACCGCTAGTGAACGACATGCCCAGTCCACGCACGATGTAATCAACCCAAAATAAGGTGTGTGGTAGGTAGCCGATAGCGTCGAAGGTATAAGCCACAAGAATAAGCGTTACGCTGATTAACTTAGGCCTTGATAGTTGTGAGAAGGAAGACTTTATATAAGTAGCTTTTGACCTATTAGGTTGGGTTTGCCATGCATTCCAGGTGAGTATAGTGGTGGCCAACGCGATGACTCCCATGCCAATCCAAGCCGAAACCACACTAAAATAAATGAGCACAGGAATTAAGGTACCAGATAACATTGCCCCAAGCCCAATACCGGAAAATACAACACCGCTGACACGAGCCTTCACATCTGGGGTAAATTTTCGAACAATTACCGGAGGAGCGACGACCATGAGCAAAGCACCTGACACTCCAGCCAAAGTTCGCCAAACATAGAACCATGCCAAGGGCGCATCCTGCAGTGCACAGCCCAAGTAGCTAAAACTGCTCACCAACATCGCAAAACGAATCAAATGACCGGCGCTGAAATAATGTAACAGTATATTGGCAGCTGGTGCACCCAATATGTATCCAAGAAGGGTTGCTACACCAAGGAAAGATGCATCACTCTCGCTAAACCAACCGCTTTGAATGAGAGCTGGCATCAATGCTATATAGGCAAACCTACCGATCCCGTTGCCTATTAGAGTCGCCCCCATTCCAGCCAAGCTGTCTCGATTAACGATGTGTGTATTCAGCATAAAAGGGGGCTCTTTTCAGTTTGACTAGATGCTCTGGCAATAGGACAAAATCTTTGTTTGATTTTGCATACTGACATCATTCACCATCAATATCACTAGGCTGTTAGTCATATAAGTTGCATATCTAAAGGTGGTTTCGAGGCAGGAAAATAGCCAGTATGTTTAAACACTTAGGGAGATCTGTTGCTATGCCAAGGGGAAGGCAATAAGCGATTGTTTTAATCATCGTAGAATTGAGTGATCAATGGTTAGACTAAAGTTGGAGCTAAATGATTAGGTTATTTAGAAAAGTTTGATGCTCAGTTGCTCTCACTCACATTCACCGCTCTTTAACGATTGATGAATGTGAAATGAGGCAGAACAGAAAGGAAGAGTTATAAGCCCATTATTGGTCGAAAAGTAGGTTAAAGCTTAAAGGGATTTTGTCGGAAATCGCTAATCCACCCACGGTCGCTGAAAGTTTGTTTAGATTCTCTGTCGATATCCCAAAATCAGCACCGTTGACGATGATTGTCGAGGCTGAGCTAACCATGACAAATCCTTCTGATGGAACCACCACAACTGGGAAATCGATCGTTTTTGTTACGCCGTGTAAAGTAACTTCCGCTGCTACTGTTGCTCTTTTGGGGTCACCGGATAGCATCGACGGTTCAACATTTCCTGAGATCTTCACTTCAGGAAAATTCATTGATTCGAAGTAGAGTTCATTCAGTCTCTGGTCACGAATAGCGACACCGGTGCTCACGCTTTTCAAGTCCAATACTATTGAAAACTGACCCTCTTCGGTGAGCCCTCCAGACATAGGTTTGATGGATGCGGGCTCGACAACAAACTGCTTTTTAATGGTCGCGAATGTGATGTTCGATAACTTCGGATCTAATGTGTAGCCCGATTCCGCGAAAGATTGAGCGGAAATAACGGTGCATAGGAGGCCGAATGTAGAGATTAGTTTTTTCATAAGTTGTCACCATATAGATTGAGTATCTTTGGTAAGGGTATTTAGAAGCTTAGGTCAGTATCTAAAGAATTACCGTAACCCACTAGGAAACAGTCAATTGTTGGAAGCAAGCGCAAGAAGCAAGCATTTGATGTGATAAAGGGAGCAGTTAGTTGAATGAGATACCAAGGTAGTACTCAGGAATTGTGCTTGTGAGGCCTACACGGCCCCACAAGCATTAGGTTAGTTTATTTTTTGATATGTGGATACGTTCGTTGACAGGCCAATTGGTAGCATTTTACGACGAGTTAAAACACCTTGATCCCAGTCTTTACCTGCTGGCATGTATGACCATTTTACGAAGTACTCTTTTCCGTTTGGACATTCATTGCCCATTTCGTATCCGTCAGAGTCACAGAAGCGAACAGTTGTATTTAACTCGGCAAGCGTTGCTTTTGAAGCTCGGTCCGTTTGGTTAAACCACCAGTAGTCTAGGTTAGAAAAGTCGGCATAAGAATAAGGCCCCTCATCATCCAACTCTACTGGCGTGGAACCTGAACACTCTTGGCCAGATACAGTGATGTCCTTTTCACCAAATACATACTCTGAACGTGCTTGTTCCCCGTTGTTACAAGTTTCTAAGTGTTCCCATGTACCAACAAAGTCGACGTAGCGGTCAGTTTCTTGATCGTCAATCTGGTAAACGAAGCGAATAGCTTCACGGGCACTAGCATCTGACGCAGATTTATCTTCTTGGTCACCAAGGCTGAACTTTTTATCCAGAATGGTTAGTACTTGCGTTGTAGCATCGTAAGACTGTGAGTAAATGTTGTATTGCCATGCGCTACCGTCTTGGTCATTTGAGTCATCATAAAGCTCACCTTCAACCATGGTGTTCAATTCTGATTGAGAAGTTACTAGGACATAAGGCATGTGGTTTTTTATATCCTCATCGTCATAACTTATGCTTTCTTCGGGTTCACTTTCGTTTGGGTTGTTAAACTTGTACGAGAATGGGGTGCTAAGATTGAATTGCGCGAGCGTCGTAGCTGGTTGATCATTACATTTGGTTTGATTATCGTCAGTAACGGTGAAGTCACCCTCTAATGCAACACAAGATAAGTATTGGCCAGCCCAAGTAGAGCTAAAACCTGAGTCGTTGTTACCCTCTAGGAAAACAATAGCGTCGTCAGAGAGTTTGTAATCCCAGCGAGCAGAGCTACGAACTAGATTAAATGTGTCTTCGTCGGTGGTTTTGTCTGCATGAACATAAAACTCCTTTTGATTCGTCGAATTATCATCGTTAAAACCAGTCAGTTTATATTGACTGACGCTAACTTCACGAATGATGTTACCGCTACCACGCTGAAACATTGGAACAGATGAGTCTTCACCTCGCTCATACTTGTCTAAAGAATCGTTCATGTGAGCGATTGCATCATCCTCGCTGACAATGTCAGCTTCATTCATGCCCATATGATCATCTAGGAATGTGATAATCGTGTCTTGGTCGTCTAGGTTGACTTTATGTAGCGCACTGATGGTTGTTTCATCGATGTTCGTCGAGAGTGTTTCGGGTAGCACAATATTTGAGTCTTGGTCGCCAACATTGACCGATTGAAGAAGAATCGCGAGGTTGACTGCTCTTTCATAAGTGCCTGTTGCTTCAAATGGGCTTAAAACATCACGGTTAGATGCCGCACCTACTTTAAGTCCATTTTCACCACCAAGGTAAAAGGTTACTGCACTATTTGACAATGCAGTATATTGACCGCCATTTTCAGTGAAGCCAGAGTTAGTTTTGTTGTCGGTGTAATAAAGACCATCAACCGCAGCGTCTACAAAGATTCCTGGTGTAATCGTAACTGGATTGTTGAATTCAATCGGTGCAGAGCTTGTACTATCGTCATCATCGTTACACCCAGTGATGCCAACCAAAATTGCTGCTGACAAAGCGCACATCTTAAGTGAGCCAATGTTCATTTTTTTCATTATAATACCTTGATTTTGTGAGGTTACTGCAATAAAGCGCAAGGATTATGACGAATTGAAATATGAAAATTGGTTATATATTAAATAATAATTATTACGTCACCGTAGTAGCGATTAATTAGCAGGTGCTTTTTTATAGAATCAGACCCTTTTAGGTTGAATATTAATCAGCCGTGTTAGTTGTACGTATGGTTGTTGCACATACTTGATTTCTGAGCCATTGATGTGCTGTATCGACATTTTTACGTGGATGCCAATACATTGATATGCTTATATCGTTGAAGTTAAAAGGTAGGTCAAAAGTTTTTATTGAGAACTTCTCTCTACAAGTACTTTCCATAAATGAAGGTAAAAGGGCTATACAGTCAGTTTTTTCTATTAAGGGGAATGTTTCAAAAAAACTAGAAGCGTTATAAACAACATTTCGTTTGTTTAGAGCTTTAATGTCGGCATCAGATAATACGTGCTCTCTGTTTACCTCACGAGTTACCGCAACATGGTTTTCTGCATAGAATTCTTCGTTAGTAACCGCGTTTTCCTGAATTCTAGGGTGATCAGCGCTGCAACATGCTTTCATTTGTCCGGTAAGAATGACTTTATGTTTTAATAGAGTATTCCCAATGGGGCGTAAACCAATAATTAGATCGTATTTACCTAAACTAAGATCGTTTTCATAATCAGAAGAAGTAATAGGGTGTGCGACTAAAGTTATACCTGGAGAGGATTGTTGAATCCTGGAAAATAGTTCTGGTAGAACGAAGAAGTCAATCGCATGTATACAGGCAATAGAGAACGAACGTATAGATGTTGCTGGTTCAAAAGAGTTATGTGCTGACGATAAAGTTGCATTGAAATTGTTAATGATTGCAGACATATCAGGATAAAGAGCTGACGCATAGCTTGTTGGTTCAACGCCTGAACGTGTTCTATTGAATAAGGTATCTTCATACACGTCTCTTAATCTTGATAGTGCTTTACTTACGGCAGGTTGAGTTATATCCAGTCGCTTTGCTGCTCTTGATAAGTTTCTTTCTTCAAATATCGCGACAAATACAGGAATGAGGTTAAGGTCGGTGGTTTTCATTAAATGACTTTAAGACTAGGGTACCATTGGCACAATTTTTATAGTTATCTATTATTCTACGCTATTTAAAACCATCAATAAAACAATGTTTTATTGATGGTTTTTTTGAGCGGAATTTGTTCGATACTCACTTTTTTTGTTCGTTTTTTAACTCGTTTTAGTTAATTTTAAAGGGAGAGGACTACTTGTGATAATTATTTTTCGAAAATTAATTACTAGTTATGTTGAGTCGCTTATATTCTAATTGTTTCTTAATGTTGTGAGTTTTTGTGCTAATAGTAAAATGCGATATCGGTTGGTTTTGTTATTTTTATAACTTGATCTTTCCGAGTTAATATAAAGAAAGTATAAGTAGGCTAATTAAAAGATGGGAGATTCTTACCAGTTATCGGAAGATCTCTAATTAAAGTGTCGATTATGAATTGAAAGTACTGATGTTCCTTCATGTCGCAGAGGATCTTACAGGTTTCTCTGTTTTGGGTGTTATGTTATAACGTATCTATATGTTGTATTTGTTTTGTAGTAGTTTGTTAGTGCGTTTAAGAAAGGTTATGTGCTGATATATTTTAAAGTTAACAAAAACAAATGATTAGACAATAGTACTGACAAGGAGACGACGTAATGAATGCCGTGTTAACCAAGCCTTTGGCAACCAATAGCAACCAGCCAGTCAACATTAGTTCAGTTGTGAGTATCCAGGATCAGGCGAATCACAAGCCAAGCTTTAGTGCTTCTGAGCAGCCAACGGTATTAGCGGATATCTACCAAAGCGATATTAATATGGCGGTATGGCAGCGAAAGTTTGATGAGGGCTTAACAACGGCAATCAGTGAATTTATCGCCTTGAATCCAAACTTTAGTAAGTCTGTTAGTGTGTCACCTGATAATGCTTTCGATAAGTTGGAATTTTCCACCGATGGCACCGCCTCTAAAGCGCTATTAGAAAACATGGCAGAGCTGGTGGATATGTTTTGTTGTTTGTTCGAGCTTGAAGAAGTCGGATTGCGTTTAGCGGTTTTGAACAAAACGATGTGCCCACGTTTCCATTTTGATCAAGTGCCTTGCCGCTTGGTGACAACTTATCATGGTGTTGCGACTCAATGGTTGCCAAACGACTTAGTCGACCGTTCTAAGCTAGGGCGAGGGGCTAACGGACAGCCAGATTCAGCGTCAGGCTTATACAATCATGAGTCAGATATCCAACAACTTTCGAGTGGTGATGTGGCATTACTAAAAGGGGAGCGCTGGAGTGGCAACGAAAATGCAGGCCTTGTGCATCGTTCACCAGTCACTTCATCTGACGAGACACGATTGCTGTTAACGTTGGACTTTGGTTGATCAACTTTTGACTATTTAGCCCGCGACCTATTTTTTTTCAAACCTTCAACACATTTAAATACCTTCCTAATGAGCCAACGGCATGGCGCGATCTGTGCCGTTATTACTCTCAAACAAAGACACCCATCAGCTGACCTTGTTTAGCACATTAATTCAAAATTTAGAGTTTACCATTCTCTAAATCAATGGGTTACGATGCGTGCACTTACTCACATATATCAATATTTCAGTTCCTCATCGGTTTCTTAATTTATTTTAAAGCGTAAAATATATCCCGCTTGCAAACCGCTTTGGCAACCAATTTGTTCGCCACGGTTTTTTACTTCCAAATTATAGGTTTCCTATGTTCAAGAAACTCTCGCTTAAAAATAAGCTGGCGATTTCAGCCAGTATGGCCATTATCCTGGGGGGGATTTTGGTCGAGGCATTGTCTTTTCGTGCTTCACTGCAAAGGTTGGATATTGAAGTTGAACAGCGCTTAGAGGGCGCATCGGCTTCGTACAATCAATATGTATCGGATTGGATCTTATCCAAAGAGCGTGCGCTTACTTCTCTTTCGAAAGAGTCCAAACAAGAAAGCTTGGTGACTCATCTAAAACAGGTTCGTGACTCAGCCTCTTTTGATAATGTCTTCTTGGCATTTCCTGATGGTTCGCAAAAGAACGCGAACGGAGTAGTACTGCCGCCGGGCAATGATGATCCTCGTTTGTGGGGTTGGTACACCAATGCGGTTGCGAACCCAAGTAAGGTGTTCATGGATAACCCAACGGTTGCAGCTGCAACTGGAGCGAATGTTGTGTCGCTGGGTACTGCCATGCAATTACATGGTCAACAGGTTGTGTTAGGTGCGGATGTTGAAATTACCGACATTCTTAATAGCCTAGAGCAAGTGATTCTTCCAGGTGAAGGTTACATGTTCATCGCGACCAATAAAGGCACGGTTTATACGCACCCTGACACCAAGTTACTGAACAAAAATATCAGCTCACTTGGGTTAGATTTTGCGGATGTACAAAAGGCTCTGACTAGCGGTAAAGACACTTCTATCGAGTTGAACGGCAGCGACTATGTTCTGTACGCACGTGCGATTGATGGAACGAGCTTGATTACTGTGAGCGTTGTTAACCATGACTCATTGGTTGCGCCACTATTTGATGCTGTGATTGGTCAAGTGTTGGTGACGCTACTTGTGGTGATCGTATGTACCATACTGTTTAACCTGCTGTGTACGATTCTATTCCGTCCGTTGAACCACGTATCTCAAGCACTGGCGCAAATCGCGAATGGTAGTGGTGATTTAACTCAACGCATTCATGTTGAAAACCAAGATGAAGTGGGCGAGTTAGCCCATAACTTCAATACCTTTGTTGGAAGCTTACAGCAATTGATTGGCCATATCCGTGGGCAGTCAGAGCAGCTAAATAGCCAGTCAGAGCAAAGTGCTCAGCGTGCGAATCGTTCGGTGGATGAGCTTAATCATCAGCAGCAAGAAATCACCATGGTCGCGACGGCTGTAACGGAAATGGCGAGCGCAACGCAAGAGATTGCATCGCATGCCGAGCAAACAGCAAAAGCGGCGCAAGATTCAGCGACAAGCACTAACAGCGGTCACGCTCTGGTTGTGGATACCAAAGGTTCAATCAATAACCTAGCCAATGAAGTGAACGAAGCGGGTAACGTGATTAGCGAGCTC
Organism: Vibrio sp. 1CM8B; assembly: GCF_023161685.1. Taxonomy (NCBI): domain Bacteria; kingdom Pseudomonadati; phylum Pseudomonadota; class Gammaproteobacteria; order Vibrionales; family Vibrionaceae; genus Vibrio; species Vibrio sp. 1CM8B. Next base: position 186,188 of record NZ_JALNTU010000005.1, on the reverse strand, counting down.
AACAAGCATGCTCAAGAGATCTCGACCGTACTCGCAACGATTCAAGGCATTGCAGAGCAAACCAACTTGCTTGCTTTGAATGCTGCAATTGAGGCGGCTCGTGCTGGTGAACAAGGTCGTGGCTTTGCTGTGGTTGCTGATGAAGTACGTGTGCTTTCGCAGCGCACTCACTCTTCAACAGAAGAGATCAAATCAACGATTGATATCCTACAGCGCACGACAGCTCAGGCGGTTGAGCTGATGGAAAGCAGTTCTAAACTGGCAATTCATTCAGTAGAAGATGCTGACAGAGCTTCGCATGCGCTTGAAGAGATCAACTCGGCGGTGGCTTTGATCAGTGATATGGCGACTCAAATCGCGACGGCTGCTGAAGAGCAAACACACGTGACGGGTGAAATTACCCAAAACATTACGACCATTAAAGATGTTACTGACCACCTAGTTGTGGGGGCACAGGACAGCTTAACTGAGTCGAACGAACTTAAGAACCAAGCCGCTGGTTTAAGTGACAAAGTGGCCACTTTTAAGCTTGCTTAACTGTTTTACTCGCTGATGCCTGATCAGTGAGTGCGCGGTAAGCAATAAGTCAAAGCGACGTAGATTACGTCGCTTTTTTTGTATTTGTGAGTCATCGAACTCTTAATTAATCAGTTTCTGAAAACTCTTTCAGCGCACTCATTGCAGCTTCTGCTTTGTCTTTTTGAACGAAGATGTGGTCGTGATAGTAGCCTGCAACAACGTTAGCGCTAATGCCGTATGAGCCAAGCTTTGTCGCAAACGCCGCCGTTAATCCAACCGCTTCAAGGCTCGAATGTACCGATAAAGTGATAAGGCTAAATACAGCGTCGAAGTCTAGCTGAGCTTTGGTTGCAACGTCTTCTTCAAGAACTAGAGTTAAACCTTCTTTCTCACGAAAAGTCGAGATTGGGTTGAGCTGAACATAGTCTGCTAACGCTCCGTCGACAGTGCAAAAAACATAGTTCCCGTCGATTAATTCTGGTGACATGGATTTTAGTAGGAGGTCTAGGTCGGTAATGGCAGTCATAGTCAGTGTCCCTGCGTTAATAAGCTTATTGAAGATGTATGCAGTCACGATAGAAGTAATAATAAGTTAAGTAAAATTAATGATTTTAATTCTGCATCAGTTTTATTAATGGCAAGTTTTTCTCCACATTCATGGCGTCGCGCTTTACCAACTTGTCGACTGTTCCATCTCATTTGATAGATGATCAATAAAGGCCCTTAACAGCGGAGTGACTTGCTTACGCGTTCCATAAATAGCATGAACACCGAGCGTTTTAGGTTGCCATTCAGAAAGCAGTGGCACTAATAGACCATCACGCATCAAGGTTTCGACTGAAGGGAAGGGCAATATGCTGATCCCGTTGCCTTTCAAGGTGGCAGACAGCAATACTTCCGAGGTGTTTGCACTGATATTCCCTTTGATTGGCACTGATTCCAGCCCATTGGGGCCATTGAACGTCCATGCGGTTTTGCCAAAGTAACTGAATGACAAACAGTTGTGGTGCGCTAGATCTTGTGCGTCTTTGGGTGTGCCGTTCTCTTTTAGATATTGAGGCGACGCGCAAATCACGGAGCGGCATTCACCTAGCTGTTTAGCAACAAGATTGGGTGTAAGTTCGTTGGTAATACGAATCGCTAAATCGATACGTGACTCAACAAGATTGACCGTTTGATCGGTAGAAACGATATCAATCGAGACCTCTGGCCATTTATCGATGAAGCGACCGATCACGTCCATCAAGAAACTATCGACAATCGAGTAACTCGCAGTGATACGCAGCTGACCTTTCAAATGCTCTCGGTTTTGGTTTCTGATGCCAGTTAGTGATGCTTCCAGTGCCAAAAGTTCTCTGGCGACCTCAAGTGTTTCCTTGCCTGCACTGGTTAAACTCAAGCTTCGTGTTGTTCTGTGAAGCAAGCGTGTGTCCATCCATGCTTCTAACTCACCCAAATAACGAGTGACCTTGGTTCGGGAGAGATCAAGGTGTTCTGCCGCTGCGCTCAAACTGCCACGTTCCACGATGGTGACAAAGACATTCATTGCCTCGAGTTTATCCATTGTTTTATTGCCTAGAGAATTAAACCGACCTCAGTATATGTCCGAAAACTGCAACAGTTAAAGTCAATTTGATATCTATTTCATCTAAAAACAATCAAATAAGATGTTTGGACATTCAGCGAGTTGGCAGGTGTTCAACTCCAAATATCGGAATAAAGCCATGAATACGTTATCGAAAAACCTGTTATCAAAAAGCATGCTTTTAGGAACCATAAGCCTAGGAACCGTAATGGCATCAAGTGTTGCTTTAGCTGCGGATCTGAATATCACTCACTACAACCCCGGCGAGAACGCGATATTCCCAGCCAGCTCGGTATTGGTCTCGGGTGAGAAAGAAGTGATTCTGTTTGATGCGCAATTTAGTGTGGCTGATGGACAAAATCTGGTGGAGCAAATCAAAGCTACAGGCAAAAAATTATCGATGATTTACATCAGTAGCGGCGACCCAGATTACTACTTTGGTTTGGAACCGATAGTTTCGGCATTTCCTAACGTCAAGGTCGTAGCCAGTGAAGCGGTTGTCGCACATATCAAACGCACCAAAGATGCAAAGCTTGAATACTGGGGGCCTATATTAGAAGACAATGCGCCCTCTAAGGTGATTGTTCCAACGGTGATGAACGGCTCAACATTAAGCATCGAAGGTGAAACCATCGAAGTGAAAGAGATAAATACACACCAAGCTTACCTTTGGGTTCCGTCTGAAAAGACTGTATTTGGTGGCGTGTCGGTGTATAGCGGTGTGCATGTATGGATGGCAGATGCCGCATCGAAAGAGATTCGTAGCCAGTGGTCACAATCGTTAGAGCGTATGAAAGCACTTGAGCCAGAGGTTGTAATTCCGGGTCACTATTTAGGTGAAATGCCAACAGGGATAAATGCAGTTCAGTTCACGAAGGATTATGTGGCTGATATTGAAAAAGCATTGGCGAGCAAAAGTAATCCAACATCGGTTGAGATCAGTGATTATATGAAGAAAGCCTACCCGAAATTTAAGGTAACGGAAGGTGATTTAGAACTTGGTGCGAAAGTGCTTAGCGGCGAGATGGTTTGGCACTAGAGTTGATTATATCGGTTGTGTCGCAGAACAGTCTAAAGATTGTATGCTAGATTTATTGGTGATACACAACTGGAGATATCGATGATCTGGCTTTCAGTGAAAGTACTACAGATTGGACTTGTCTATGGATACAGGAAGTATCAAAAAACGAAAAGAGCTCCAGCTTAGGGGCTCTTTTTTTGTTTCGGAGAGACGATTTTCTATTTCAAGTGGGAAAGAAAATCTGCATTTGCCCGGTTTACTGTTAGTAGCCAGATTAGCCTAGTAGCCAAATCAGCCCTGCAACTCAATATCACCAATAAGCGAAAGTATGTTGAAAATAGAACCCATTACTCCTCACATCGGCGCTCGTATTCACGAACTAGAGCTTTCTACATGCAGTGCTGATGAACTTGATAAGGTGTATCAAGCGCTTCTAACCCATCAAGTGATCTTTCTCGATGGGCAGACTTTGTCTCCAGAACAACACTTGATGATTGCAGAACGCTTTGGAACGTTAGAACCTGCACATCCTTTCTTCCCTCGTGTGGAAAGTGCGCCCCAGGTGAGTGTGATTGAAACAACCCGTGGCAATGCGCCAATGGAAAGTTATTGGCATACCGACTTAACGTGGCGCAGCTTGCCGTCGAAAGCTTCCCTGTTGCATGCTCAACACATTCCAAGCGTCGGTGGTGACACGATCTGGTGTTCTATGACGGCGGTTTTTGAATCTCTAAATGAAGATATGAAAGCTAAGTTGAGAGGCTTATCGGCGACTCATTCTCTGGTGGCCTTTGAAGGTATAGAGTCAGAAGACATTGAGCTCGATTGGCACAAATCCTTAATCAAAACAGCACAGGAGAATCCGCCAGTGGTTCACTCTGTTGTTCAAGTTCATCCTGAAACGGGTAAAGAAACGCTCTATATCAATGAACAGTTTACGCGTTATATCAATGAGCTCGACCGCAAAGAGAGTGATGTTTTACTCAGCCAACTGTTTGAAATTGCGAGACGCCCTGAGTTTCAAGTTCGTTTCAAATGGGACTACGGCTCAATGGCGATCTGGGATAACAGGGTAACGCAACATTACGCAGTGATAGATTACGGCGATACTCCAAGAAAAATGCATCGAGTAACAGTGACATAACAGTAAGTAAGAGGGGTAATTGGTGTAGGCGCTAGCGGACAAGTCTCAGGAACTCAGGTTTAGTGTTTGAATTAAAGTATAAAACTGAGACTTTATTCATCTAAGCTTAATAATAAAAACAAATCCGTTGGTTATTTGATTGAAACCCCACAGCTCGGACGTGATGTGTAATATAATCGGCGCCAAAATATAAGTATAAAAACCAAATCATAGAATTAATAAACGTCAGGGCTTAGAGAACAAAGTATTTCGTATGAACGCGATTCGTAAAGTTTACCAGTACGCAGAACCAAACCTTACTCTCGTAGGTTGGATGGGCTTTGTCGGCTTTCCAATTTACTACATTGTGTGGGAGTTTTTGTTTCCGCAGCCCTACGAAAACCTAGCGCTTCGATTGTTTTGCTCGGTATTGTTCTTTGGCATTATATTTCGTAATCGTGTCCCATTTGAATGGCGAAAATACCTTCCGGCTTATTATCAAGTTGCTGTAACTATCTGTTTGCCAGGTTTCTTCTTTTACATGCTGCTAATGAATAATTGGTCCAACGTTTGGGTTATGTCATTCATGTCGGCTATTTTCCTCCATATATTATTGGTGCACGTGACGAGAGTGATGTTTGCACAAACCTTTGCCGGTATTGGGATGGCTACCTTGTGCGCTTGGATTGCACAAGGCTTCTACCTCGAACTCACAATGGATTGGACGCATGTGCCAATCTTTTTGTTTATCTACTTATTCGGCAACTTGTTCTACTTCCGCAATCAAGTGGAACATGAAAACAAGGTGTCATTGGCGAAGTCTTTTGGTGCGGGTATTGCCCATGAGATGCGAAATCCTCTAAGCGGTTTACTTACCTCTATTGATGTCATGCAGTCCATATTGCCTAACCCTAAAAGTGGCGATCAAAAAGGGCAATATGCGCTAAGCAATGAAGAAGTGATTCAGTTGCGTGAAGTGGGCGATGAAGCGATGGAGATCATTCACTCCGGTAACGAAACGATAGATCTGTTACTGACTTCAATTGATGAAAACCGAGTCTCTCGCTCTACGTTTAAGAAGCATTCAGCGCAAGCTGTGGTTGAGGATGCAATAGACAGCTTCAATTACAAGCGCTCTGCTGATAAGTCAGCAATCTCCTTGGATGTGCAGAGTAACTTTGAGTTCTTGGGCAGCGACACCTTGCTGAAATACGTCATGTATAACCTGTTCAAGAATGCGTTCCATCATCGTAGCCCTGAAGATTTTCATATTCATGTCACCATGTTCAGTGATGAAGTGACGAACCAAATTATGGTGACGGACAACGGCTCTGGTATATCGAACGATATTATTCGTCGTATTTTCCAAGACTTTTACACGACAGGCCAGTCGGGTAATTACGGTTTAGGTTTGCCATTTTGTCAGAAGGTCATGCGCTCGTTTGGTGGTGAGATTAAATGCCAGTCTGAAGTGGAACAATGGACACAGTTTACGATGATTTTCCCATCTTTGACTTCCAATTCGGTGCAGGAAATCAAGAGCGAACTGACTAAACTCAAGACGGTGCTGATGATCAGTGATCAGACAGTGCTTTCCAGTAAAATGACTGAAATATCTCGCTTTATGGGTTTTGACCTAGAGATTTTGGATGTGGCGTCAGCGCTTCAGAATAAGGAATATCAGTTTGAGTTCGACTTGATTTTCGTTGATATGGAGAGCTTGGATTTACGAGCCAATTGCCTCGATAGGATTGAATCGTTACTTTCGTTTACTGAGGCGCGAATCATTTACTTGTATGAACGTCATCCTATCAAGCGTGTGCGTAACATCTCTTTCGAGCCTATTTGGGTGGAAACGCAAGTTTGGCTACTGAATACCAAAGCGACCATTGATCGTTTACTGTTTGACTCCAACTATGTGATGCCATCGGTTACTGTAAAACCGCTAGAGGTCACCAATAAACGCACGATTATGGTGGTCGATGACAACGAGTCTCTACGCCGATTTACTGCAATGTTATTGGAAAAGCAGGGCTTTGATGTTGTGCAGAAAGAAGACGGGCAACAAGCCTTAGATGCATTGGATACCGGCGATATCGACTTGATCCTAATGGATATTGAAATGCCAATCATGGACGGGGTTGAAGCTTCTCGTCGAATTCGAAGCGCTAACAAAGAATACTCTTCGGTACCGATTATTGCTCACACGGGTGACAGTTCTCCTGTTACTTTGGAAAAGATGGAATCATCAGGCATGTCGGACTTTATTGTGAAACCGGCAGACAAAAATCGACTGTTCGATAAAATTGCTCACTGGATTTAGTGGGTGTAATAGTTTGAATCTCACGGGTATTTGATAGACATAGATTCAAGAAAGAGCTCAGCGAGTTGCTGGGCTCTTTTTGTATCGCGACATGATAGCGTCCATTCAGTCCTGCCGTTGGTGTTGGTTATGAATATGGTTCGAACAAGGTTACACGAACTCTAACTCGGGGTGATTGTACGCTTCGTGACAAACCGTGAGCACATGGTCAATGTCTCTTGGCGTCATGTCGGCATTCACTGAAAAACGGATGATATTTTTGTTCTTGCCAGTAGCAGGGCGGCAGAATACCGCACCGAACACATCACGCTGTTCTAGGAAGTCACGCACACGTTCAGTGTTTCTTTCATTGCCGCACTCTAGCGCTACAATTTGAGACTCACTCCGGATGTTAAAGCCAATGCGCTTTAGACCCGTAGTCAGCGACTTAGCCCGATTGAATAAGGCTTCTCGTTTGTCTTCCGCAGCTTTGATCACCTCTAACGTTTTCTCTAAACGAATCACCTCTTGTGGTAACACTGTCGAGCTAAAAATCGCAGGGTACGCCACAAACGGCAAGGTTCTAGATAGTTGTTTAGGACCAAGGATTGCACCTGCACGATAAGCAAAGGTTTTTGCCAAGCTAACGGTGATGAAGTCGACTTGGTTGGTGAGCCCTAACGCTTGAACTAAGCCTGCACCATTTTCCCCATGTGTTCCCAGTGAATGCGATTCATCAACAACGACTGCACAATCAAATTCCTGCGCCATTTCGTAGATGTCGCGGAGTGGTGCAATGGTGCCTATCGTGCTGTAAACAGAGTCGACAACAATGACACCTGAGCCGTGGCGCTCTAACTGTTTGCGTAGGTGGTTCATATTGTTATGCATAAACGGATGGGCAATTGCGCCAGCTGCGCGAATCCCTTCCCAAAGCGACATGTGTGCAAGAAAATCAATATACACAGGTGTGCCCGGTGGGCAGATGGTTTGCAATAGCCCAATATTGGCCGCCCAGCCTGATTGAGAAAGCAAACAGCTCTCCATTCCGACATAGTTAGCGAGTTCGGTTTCAAATGCGGGTTTAGACTGATCATCTTGTAAGAAAATGGCAGACATCACCACGTTGTCATCGTGCTCACAGATCGCCGCTTGATGGGCTTGTTGAATCTGTTTGTTGTGTGACAGTGCTAAGTAATCATTACTCTGCATCACAACGGCATTGCGCTGAGGGCGTTTACCTAAGACTAAGTGCTTTTGACTTTGGTTCTGGGTAATCAGGTCTTGAATGTAGAAGTTCAAGCGCTCTTCGATAAAGGAAGGTAGTGGCTTGTTTTTTGTTTTATCACTCATAATAGTTCTCTTCAAATACAGGAAAACGCCAGCGCTGACGGCTGTATATTGACGATAAAAAGTGATGTGTCATTAGCCAAGTTGCATAATTTTGTGGGTGCTTGCAAACTCAGCATTTAAGGGTTTTGAGGCGAGTGGATTTCCTTACGGTTCGGGGCTTTAACCGAATCAAGATAGGAATAATAGCCTTCTTTTTTATGACAAAAGGCTATTAAAATTTGGCGTTCGAAAGGCTATTAAAAGTCTATTCTGAAAAGTTACGCTCTGTTAGCTGTGAATGTGGATAAGCTCAATTAAGGCATCCAATTGTTGCTTAGCTTCACCCTCTAACGAATACCCAATATTGATGCGTAAGTAGTTGCTGTAGAGATCGAGAGTGCTGAATAGATGTCCAAGCCTAATATCAATGTTCTGGTCTGCAACTGCTTGAGCGAAAAGTGGTTGGTTCAAATTTGGGATTTGAAGCCAAAGCACCATACCACCTTGCGGGCTACTTATCTTTACTCCTTGAGGAAGATTAGTAGCCAAATAACTCAGGTATTGCTGGCGCAAAGAAAGGATTTGAGAGCATCTTCTTCTCACGTGTTTAGCGTATTGGCCAGATTCAATAAAGTCAGCAACCGCAAGTTGAGTCGGCAGGGCAACACCGTAGCTCGCTGCAGAAAACTGAGCCTTGTATTCGTTGATAAACCTGCCCGGCAAGCACCATCCCAAACGGTAACTCGGTGACAAGCTTTTCGATACCGAACCACACCATAAGACATATCCGCCTTTGTCATAGTATTTCGCCGGAAGTGGTGTGTGTGAAGAGTAGGACAGTTCAAGGTACACATCATCTTCAATGATCGGTACTCGATATTGATTTGCTAATTCGGCAAGTTTTTGTTTTTGACTGGCCGACATATTGATCCCTTGTGGATTCATATGAGAGGTACAAAAGATCGCAGCATCCACTCGTTTGTTCTTCAAATGAGTTTCCAGTTGTTGCAAGTCGACACCATCATCCAGAGATGGGATTTCGATGATCTGTCGTGACATTTTTCCTAGCAATTCCAGAATACCGTTGAAACAAGGTGAGCTAATAGCGATGGTGTCGCCTTGTTTGGTGCACGATTCAAGAGCAGCCTTAATCGCCGACATACATCCTGCAGTAATCACCATTTCTTCAGGTGAAAAGTGCACATCTAGCTTGGCAAAGTGAGTGGATAATGCCTGTCGCAACATCGGCTCACCTTGTGTATCTGGGTAATGGTTTAGCCTGCTTCCCATCCGTTTGATTGAACGACGAAAACTGCGTTCCAGTTCTACTATCGACTGTCCATCATTGGTGGTACTAGAAACCCCTAAAGGCCCACTGATTGAGTTGTGAATCGATGAAATTTGCCTAACACTGGATATTTTACTCTCGAACTGTGCCCACTCTGGGGTTGAGTGGGATGGTTTATGAGGCGAAACAAAATACCCAGCTTGCGGTCGTGAGTGTATCCAACCCTGCGATTCTAACTCTTGGTAACAGCTCACCACGGTCGACATGCTGATAGCCTGTTGCTTAGCCAATTGACGCAGCGAAGGCATGCGACCGCCTTCTGGTCTTTTGCCTGTTTCTATCTCATCGATAAACTGATTGGCTAGTTTTCTATAGATGCTCATTGTCACGACCGTTATTAACTGTACTGGTTTTTATTGTGAAAATTGTATCTGTACTGGTTTTTTTGTTCAAGGGATACTCATTCAAAACAAGGGAGGGGTGACTATGAAAAGAAATGATTTATTGTTAGCGGTATTCGTCATGGCAATTTGGGGATTCAATTTCTCGATGATCAAAATGGGTGTGACCAACGTTCATCCATTATTAGCCACTGCAGCGCGTTTTTCGCTCGCGGTGGTTCCAGTAATATTTTTTGTGGCGAGACCTAATGTCGCTTGGCGTTACTTAGTCAGTTATGGCTTTGTGTTTGGTGTGGGTATCTGGGGGATGGCTTCATGGTCGATCACCGCTGGGTTATCTTCTGGGCTTTCATCGGTATTACTGTCAACCAACGTATTAATCGGCATGGCGGTTGGCGTGTGGGTGTTCAAGGAGAGTGCTTCTGTTCGTAAGTTAATGGGTGCGATGATAGCTATGTGTGCGTTGGCGGTATTGGTATCTGCAGCAACGGGCAATGTCACCGTTAATGGCGTGATATTGATTATGATTGCAGCATGCAGTTGGACCTTGATGGGCGTGATCGTTAAGGCATCTAAAACCACTCAAGCTTTTGCGTTCAATGTCTGGGGGATGCTGTTTGCTCCGGTCCCACTAGTGTTATTTGCAGTGATGTTACACGGTGACCAAATTATTTGGCAGGGCATCGAACAATGGGATTGGAACACGACGATTGCGGTGCTGTTTCAGGCTTACCCAACCACGCTATTTGGTTATTGGGTATGGAATAAGCTGCTAATCCAATATCCTTTAAGCACGACCGCGCCGTTAACCTTGTTAGTGCCTATCTTCGCATTGATCAGTGGTTACTTTATGTATGACGAGGTGCTGTCTGTCGCTCAGGTTGTTGCATCAATACTGTTTCTTGTCGGGATTGGTTTGATTGTGAAACCAGCGAATACAACGAATACCAAAGCGACACAAACACTTGCTGAACAAAAGTGATTGAAGAAAACTGATATTGCATAAGCACCTTTCAATGACAAATAAGACCTCGCACTTGTGAGGTCTTATTCTATGTATTGAATTTGCTTAAAGTTATCTTATGTAAGGCGGTCAAGTTATCTGGAGAAACTTGTCAGCAATTGTTATGTTATATCATATCAAGAGTAGGGCAGGTAGATTTCTCGACATTTGGACATCGATATCATGGATAAAATTAAACAAGTCTTGCTGGTTGCGGGAACACACGGCAATGAACTCTCAGGTATTTACCTAAACAAGCTGATCAAAGAGGGCATGTATGGGGCTGATCGTTCAACGTTCGCTGCGACTTCTGTTATCGCAAATCCGAAAGCGGTAGAACAGAATGTACGATACCTAGATACAGACCTAAACCGTCAGTTTGTTGTTGGTGATGAAGAAAGCGGATCTGACTTAGCTGAACAGGCGGTCGCGCGTCAGTTTGCCGAAAGGTATGCAAATCGAGAGCAACAATTGATCGTTGATTTACACAACACGACCAGCAATATGGGGGCGACATTAATCTTGCTGTCAAATGATGCTTTCTACCAAAAAATGGGCGCGTATGTGAAGCAACGTATGCCGGAAGCCAATATTCTTTTTGAAGACAGAAAACCGTGGGATGAGCAGCCATACCTGTGCACGGCAGGTGATCGCGGCGTCATGATTGAAGTAGGGGCTCAAGCGCATGGGTCACTCAAGTTCGACACTCTCAAACTGATGAAGCAAATGCTGACCTTGGTTCTTGATTACGTTGAGAACCATAACCTTAACAAAGTTAAAGCGTTACAAGACTACAGTGCTTTTTTCTATGTTGAAGAGGTGAATGTGCCACTTGGTCCAGATGGTATGCGAGTCGCTACGGTACACCCAGCGATTTGTGGCAGAGATTTCGAAGCCGTGAAGCAAGGTGAGCCGTTGTTAGCGACTTTTTTTGGTTATGATATCTATTGGGAGCGCGAACAAGATATCTATCCACATTTCATTAATGAGAGCGCTTACGCTAAAGCGAACATTGCGATGGCCTTGGCAGAGAAGCGTCTAGTTTCTGTAGGCTAAGAATTTTTCTAGGAGCTGATAAGACTGCTAATCCATAACCAGCAAATAAGCCCACTAGCTTTGGTATACAAGGTTAGTGGGCTTATTTCTTTCTATGACTTAAGCGATCATGCACTCAAGTAACTGGCTCTCTAGCACGTCATCTATTTCTAGACCGATCACTTCTATTCTGGTTTCGATACACTCATCGAGTTCTGATTCCGTCAAGCCATCCTCTGTTAAGTTGTACCCGAAAATACCACTTTGAGTAATGAATACCGCTTTCATCCGCTCAGCTTTCAATCCAACTAAAAAGTGTCTCAAACGCTGGTGGTCAAACAGTTTCTCTGCAGAGAATCGCCAACCAACGCTTTCAAAACCTTCACCTTGGTTAGTCGCTTTGATCATGCCGCTTTCTGGCATTGGTAATTCTGAAGCGAGCGGCTTGTCTTGCTGGTGATGATGATGGTTGTGGTGCGCTTGTTGACCAAAGAAGTTTGTATCTCCTTCGAACTCTTCAAAAGGGATTTTTCCATGGTGAGCGAAGACTAGCTTGGTATTCGGGTGACAAATCTCAGTCACGTATTCAGCCAGTTTCTCTGCGTCGCCATCTTGGTATAGGTCGACTTTGTTACCAACTACGGTATCGGCAATGGTAATTTGCTGATTGAAGGTATCGTGATCTGCATAGCGAGAATCAGAGAGCTTCCGTGCATCGACTAAGGTAACGTTTTTCTGCAGTGATAGTACTTTACGGTAATGTTCAGAGGACAAAACTTGTAGTACTTCTTTAGGATGGCCAAGCCCTGTTGGTTCGATTAACAAACGATCTGGTTTGGCTTCGGTAAGCAGTTGATTAAGCGCGATTTGCATCGGTAAACCTGCCGCACAACACATGCAACCACCGGGTACTTCACGAATGAACACTTGTTGTGCGGTCTGGTTGCCTTGAATCAAGCTACCATCAACGCCGATTTCTCCAAACTCATTAACTAGCACAGCCCAGCGCTCATTTTCTGGTTTGTTCTTCATCAGGTTGAGAATCGCAGAGGTTTTTCCCACCCCAAGGAACCCAGTAATAATGTTAGTTGGAATGCCTAACATAGGTGACTTATCAGAGCTCATTAGCAATTCTCCTATAGCCTTGAACTAAGGTGTGGTTGGCTGATACCACAGACTCTGAAAATGCGGAGTATTCAGGCGGTACTTTGGAGATGCTATTTAAGTCAAACCCTGAGCCTATATTGGTCATTGGTGGGACATGGAAGTTTTCCGGTAAATCGAGGCCATCTACCACACAGTTGTGGCGAATGACGCAACCTTTGCCAATCACAGCATTGAATACCACCGAGTTGAAGCCAATAAAGACATCGTCACAAACTTCACATGGCCCATGAATGATAGAGCGGTGAGCGATAGAAGAGCGTTCTCCAATGGTCACCGCTGCTCCTGCTTTTGAGTGTATGACGACACCATCTTGAATATTTGTATCGCGCTTAATCACGATTGCTTCCATGTCACCTTGTTCGTTAACCTCGTCGGCACGAATGACGGCGTAGGGGCCGATAAACACGTTATCTTCAATGATGACTTTCCCGCAGATGATAGCGGTCGGGTCAATGAAGGCGGTTTCCGACACGTTCGGCATATGGCCGCTAGGGTTTCTTCTTAACATATTGAGCTCTTTTATTTTTTTAGTGCCGCTGGGCCTACCGTTATAAGTGGCCAGCGATTTATTCCGTTGTTTAGATGGTGGTCTGTTTTTCTTAGTCGAGGCTCTAACGTTCAAAAGAGAGCCTCATTGCCGGTGTTGGCTGAGTGCTTTGTTTGACGCTGTCTTGAGTCTTTTGATCTGCGAATGCCTCAGGATGGCTATACACTCTGGATCCATTTACCCATGTGTGCTTTACCTGAGCGGAGAACTCATGCCCTGAAAATGGTGACCATATACATTGGTATAAGCTGTTTTCATCGCTGACTAAGGTTGGTGCTTGCGAGTCAACCAAGACTAAATCGGCGTAGTAACCTTCGCGAATAAAGCCTCGTTCACGTATTGCATAGCGCAGTGCTGGGTTGTGAGCCGTTTTCTCTACAACCTGAGCCATCGTCATTCTTCCTGATTTCACATGGTCAAACAGCGTCAACAAAGCATGCTGGACTAAAGGTAAACCTGCGGGTGCTTGTTCATAGGGAACCTGTTTTTCTTCCCATGTATGAGGCGCGTGATCCGTCGCAATAATGTCGATTTTTCCCGAATTCAGAGCCGCTATTAGCGCGTCACGATCACTCGGATATTTGATGGCAGGGTTACACTTAATTTGATTGCCCAACGCTGCGTAGTCTTGGTTGCTAAACCAAAGGTGGTGGACACAAGCTTCAGCCGTAATGTGCTTGTTTTGAATGGGGCCTGTTTCAAACAGTGCGAGTTCTTTCTCAGTCGTGATGTGCAGTACATGAAGTTGACTGCTGTACTTTTTGGCTAGCTCTACTGCGTATGACGAAGAGGCGTAGCAAGCATTGGCGTCTCGCAGCGTGGGGTGGTCTTCAATCGTGAATTCGGCTTTCTCTTCTCTCAGTTTTTCTTGGTTTTGGACAATGACGGGGCCGCTTTCACAATGGGTAACGATAAGTACGGGAGAGTCGCGGAATATAGCATCTAGCGCTTGAGGACCTTCCACCAATAGGTTGCCAGTGGAAGCGCCCATAAACACCTTCACCCCACAATGATTCTTAAGGTCGAGTTGTTTGATTTGTTCAAGGTTGTCTTCGGTCGCACCAAGGTAAAATGAATAATTTGCCAGTGAGCTTTGTGCTGCAATATCAAACTTTCGTTCTAATGCTTCAATGGTGGTGGTCGCCGGGTTTACGTTCGGCATTTCCATATAACTCGTAATGCCGCCAGCAACTGCAGCTCGTGATTCGGTGGCTATTGAGCCTTTGTGAGTGAGGCCGGGTTCGCGAAAATGGACTTGATCGTCAATCATCCCTGGAAGGAGATAGCACCCTTGAGCGTCAATAATCTCATCGTCTGGTTTTGGTTCAATGTTATTGGCGATTCTTTCTATTCGCTGGTTAATGATCAATAGATCCGATTCGGCAATGATGCCTTCATTGACCAAGCGGGCATTCTTGATGAGTGTTGCAGACATAGCGGTTCATTCTTCCTTTTTGATTAGTGCTAATGCTGGGGGAGTGTTTAATAAAATATCGTTACGGTTACGTCTATGCTTTTTAGAGCTTAGAGCTTAGAGCTTAGAGCTTATGTATCGACGCATTCATCACATACGCAGCTAATCTCTAACTGTGGGCTTGTTACAGTAAAGCCTTCTTGCTTTGCATGAGATTGAAGATCGCGAATGATGGAAGGGGCGATGGTTTGCTCGCTGATTTTGTCGCACTTAGAGCAAATCAAAAATTGCGGGATGCCGTGCTCATGATCGCAAAGGATATGGTCGCAAAGTATGTACTTATTAGAGACTTGCAGTTTGTGTGCTAAGTGCTGCTCTTCAAGAAATTCCAACACTCGATAAACTGACATCGCTTGAACGTGCTGGTCAAAGTGTTCCTTACAGTATTCAACGAGTTCATACGCAGACAGAGCTTTGTCGGCATGAACCAGCGCACGCAGTATCAACAGTCTTTTAGCGGTAAACTGTTTTCCGTTTGTTTTACAGCCTTGTTTTACGTGCTCGATGATCGCTTCGATGTCTCTCATTCAATCCACAAAATTAGTGATAATGTGGATATGTTATAACATAACAACTAGCTATAAGAAACGAACTTTTAATTAAAGAACCTCTTAGGTGGGCTCTCTCTTTCCAAGCTTACTTTGTAGATGAATAATAGCCGTTTATTGCCCATCATTTGCATGTTGTACCAAAGAAGCTTTCTTATAATGATTGGATTACTGATTAAACTCCCAAAAGAACATGGGTTGTTATAAGCGAATTCGAATTAAATTCTGAAATGATACAAATCTCATATTTAATAACGTTTATTTAGTAACCTCTGTTGAGTCCAATATCAAATCAAGTGGCTGATTTTATTGGGTATCGGAGAAAAGTCTCAAAAATTAATATTCGGATCGCTAAAGTTTTAAATTCTGAACTAATCTATTTTTGTGGAGTATAGTTCCATTCTGTGGCTGTTGAGTAGATGGTTTTTAGCTATATATGTGAAATTTGAAGCGACTTATCTTTCTGATTTGAAAGAATAATTAAATAGTTAAGATAAAAAAGTTGGCGAAAATCAGAAGCTTGGCATACACTTTCCTTGTAAATGACCTTATCTCATTGATTGAATAGGGTAAATGCTTTGGCGCTACTGACGATAGTAGCAATGTTTAACATAGCTTTGAGGAAAGTTTTATGGCACTCACGAAGGCCGATTTGGCTGAGAACCTGTTTGAGACACTCGGATACAGCAAGCGGGATGCCAAGGAAACGGTTGAAGTGTTTTTCGAAGAAGTTCGTAAAGCACTCGAAAATGGCGAACAGGTAAAACTGTCTGGTTTTGGTAATTTTGATCTTCGCGAGAAAAACGAGCGACCTGGTCGTAACCCGAAAACTGGTGAAGACATTCCAATTTCTGCTCGACGTGTTGTTACTTTCAGACCGGGACAAAAACTAAAGGCCCGAGTTGAAAATATTAAAATCGAGAAGTAGCCAAGCAATAGACCACGCCTAGCGTGGTCTTTTTGTTTTTGGTCTGGCAATTATTGTTGTGCCTCTCTTTAAGTCTTTTATCATCTCGCAACCTCGCAACCTCGCAACCTCGCAACCTCGCAACCTCGCAACCTCGTAATCTCGCGCATTCTATATCGTACGTATTTCCATACATCGACACCCGTCTTTAGTTATTACCCATACATTTAAAATGGACAGCTAACCAGTATTTATTCAGGTTTTTTCATGTGTTTTATGAATCTGTTCAGTTAAATTGAACAGTGGTTAAATCTAATTGAATTTAAATCATCCGAGTGATTTGCTGTAATGTGCTCAATAGGCAGCCAGTTAATCTATTTTGTTGATCTAAATCTAAGGAGAAGCTTTGCGTAAGTCCGCTTTAGCTTTGATGTTACTCTTTTTATCGACTGTCGCTCCGGCAGCTGAGTACCAGCAACTCGCCAATATGTGCATTGCTTGTCATGGCAGTAACAACGACACCTCGTTTCCCTCTATCCCCAACCTTAAGTGGCAAAACCAAGTCTACCTTACTGAGCAACTGACTGACTTTAAAAGTGGTAAGCGTGAGGACAAAACGATGTCCAAAGTCGCGCAATTATTGTCAGAAGAAGACATCAAGAAGTTAGCTAATTACTTTTACCAACTGAATAAAACAGGGGCACCGCAATGAGTTTAGATAGAAGACAGTTCCTTAAAGCCGCGCTTTCAGCAACCGCAGTATCTGCATTGCCAGTGTCGTGGGTATTTGCCGCGAATCGTCCTGAAGGTTTAGCTGCATTGGATATCAATGCATTAACGTGGGCAAAAGCAGAAGATCTACCGGATTACTACACCGTTTTAAATACCAACCCTTTGAATGCGTATCCGCCAGAAAGTATGCTTGCGCCTGCTGTGACACCTGCAGATGTTCCCTTTGTTCGTTGGAATGGCTTGATGCCTGATTTTACGAAGATGGACCCTGACACTTGGACCTTCGAAGTGAAAGGGGAATCGGTAAAACAAAGCAAAACCTACACGATAGCCGAGCTCAAATCTAAGTTTAAACATCACACACAAAGCCTTGTGTTGGAGTGTGGTGGTAACAGTCGTAACAACTTTTATCCAAGCACCAAAGGTAATCAATGGAACAATGCTGGTGTCTATTGTTCGCAGTGGACAGGGGTGTTGTTGAGCGATGTGCTCAAAGACTGTGGCATTAAAGATGATGCGGTTTACGTTGGTAACCATGGCTTTGATAAACACTTGAGTGGTAAAGGTGAGGCGATTTCACGTGGTGTTCCTATTGCAGCTGCAATGAACGATAACGCCTTGATTGCATGGGAAATGAATGGCGAGCCGATCCCTTATCTCCATGGTTATCCGCTACGAACGGTATTTGGCGGTCGACCGGCTTCTGTTTCTCAGAAATGCACAACAGGCATCAGTATTCGAAACAAGATTCATGATGGCCATAAGATGGCGGCTCCTGCTTATCAAGTGCCTAAGAACCCAATCGCTCCGGGTGAGAAAGTAGATAACAAAGATTTCCGAATCATTGAAGAGATGATTGTGAAGTCGCTGATTACTTCTCCAAAAAGCGGGACAGAGTTTGCGCTTGATAAAAAGGTTAAAGTCAGTGGTCATGCTTGGGCTGGGTTAAGAACCGTTGAGAAGCTGCAAGTGAGTTACGACTACGGTACCACTTGGCACGATGCAAAGCTGAATAAGCCAGTAAACAAGGGCGCTTGGCAACAATGGGAAGCCGATCTAGACCTTCCTATGACCGGCTATTATGAGATCTGGGCGAAGGCGACCGATAGCGAAGGTGATAGCCAGCCAGTCGTGCAACCGCAATGGAATCCTAAAGGTTACCTGTTTAATGGTTGCCATCGTATCGCAGTAAGAGTGTCGTGATGCTGTCTATTTCCAATAAGCCTATTGATGGCAATTCTAAACTTACCAATCTGATTGATGGCCAGTCATTTCATGCAGACTCAAGTCCGGTCAGCAAGCGCAGTTACCGTAAAGGCATAATGAGAGCGGCATTGGTGTGTAGCTTATTAACGTCGATGCTCGTTCATGCTGAAGACGTTCCAGAGAACCCGAAAGAGTACTACGGCGTAGATAAAGCCTCGGGGCTGATCATGGCACCCGGTTGGGAGACCGTGAAAGGGCAATGTAACGCCTGCCATACCAGCTTAATCGTTGCTCAGAACAGCGGAAACAGAGAGCAATGGCGTGAAACCATTCAGTGGATGGTCGACACTCAAGGGCTGTGGGATCTGTCTGATACTTGGGATCCGGTATTGGATTACCTCAGTACCTACTATCAAGACAAAGGCATCGATATGAACAAGTATCGTCGTAAACCAATTGATAGCGCTTTGATGCCACCTATGCCGGGAGAAAGCCAATGATCATCAATCGATTAAAGCGAACCTCTCTTGTGAATGGAATTGTTGCGAATGGAGCTGTTGTTAATAGAGCTGTTTTTAATAGAGCTGTTGCAAATAGAGCTATTGCGATAGCCGCTGCTGCAATAGTTTTGTTGCTGTCGGCGTGTACTGATGAACAGCCGAGCACTGAAGATAAAGTTGCCTCGCGAGTCGAATCATTAGGAATAGAGTCGAAACCAGCGCCGCAGCTTGAAGTGGAAGCTAAATCTGAGGTTGAAACGCTTGTCGATAGCAAGGTAATCACCAAAGATTACATACCTAGCTTAGTGTCAGGTGAAAAGTTGGTTCAGAATCTATGTAGCCAGTGTCATGGCGACAAAATTATTCCCTTCGTACAATCTTATCCAAACATCAAAGGTCAGAAAGCGGGGTATATTCTTAAACAGCTGCGTGATTTTAAAAGTGATGAACGCCAAGATTTGTACATGCAGTCTGTGGTCAAACACCTTTCAGATGAAGACCTACAAGACGTAGCCGCGTTCTATGGTACGTTGAAGCCATTGGACTTATACAATCGCACTAAAGAGTATTATCACAAGTAGGTGAGCGTTCTCTGGGAACACTAGTTAAGTTGGTCTCTACGAGGTTCGGTGGGTAAAACAGTAGATAACGATAAGCAAAACAATAGATAAAACAAAGGGCTGCGATTATGCAGCCCTTTGTCGTTCTTGTTTATGATAATTGTTTAGTCAGTGACTAAGCCGCTTTAATGTGCGTTGTGATGTACGGTTGCCATGCTTGTTGGTAAAGCTCTAAAGATTGGCGTCTTAGGCTATTAATTTGTGCCGCTTCGATATCGTTGATTGGGCGATGTTCTGCAATTGCGTGACGCTCAATGCCTTGGATAATTTCGTACAGCTCGTGCTCAGGACCACTTTTCACATCAGCAATTGCTTTTAAGTGAAGTTGAACCTCTGCAATGATGTTGGTTTTAGGTAAACGAACCAACAAGTTAAGGTCACGGTAGCCAGAGTCAGCTGGTGATTTAAACTTGTTTTTCAGCTTAACAACGTCTGCTTCACGGCTTAACGCTTCGTAAACTTCAACCAAGCTCTCGACATCGTTTGCGATGATAGTTGCACGGGCTAAGTCGGTAATTTTTGTCACATCACCATCAAGCTCAAGGGCGATTTTTTCTTCTGCACGAGCTTGAGATTTAACGCCAGCAAATAGCGCTTCAGAATTGGTGAGTAGGGCAGTACTTTTACAGATAGTTTCTAATTCAGCTTGGCCTTGATGCGCTTTGCTGTACAGAATATCGAAGTCGGTGTAAGGCTGAGTCGGGCGTGAGTCGAAGGCTTTGATGCCGTAAAGGCCGCTCAAACTATGACGGAATACGTTTGAAGATACTTGGTTTTGCGCAGGAGTGCGCGTTTGATCAGTTGAACTTGTTGAAACAGGTGCTGCTGCGAATGCAGGCGCTCGGCTCAATACTAGAAGCATTAGGGCCGTCGTACGGAGAAATACACTCATTCAAACTCCAAAATACAAGGTTACAAAAAACGGGTAGTCAAAAGGGGTAACCAGTAACGCACAAGAGTAAAAACAGCTTAACTAAACTCACTACATATTAAATGGGGCTAGCTAAGACAGAAACCAACTCTAACGTTTAATATTGCTTTAAAATGTGAAGATATAGACAAATAATCCAACCGTTAGTTCCGCAATTATCAGAACTTTGAACTTAGCCAGTTTCTGATTTTATCGAAACCAATTTAGTACTTTAAACCAAGCTAAGGTTGCTCTTACCTCTCTATACTGTACCCTTGCATTATGACTGTTTAACATGAACGAAAGATGAATAATCCTGAATTTTGGCACAATAAATGGGCAGCCAACCAAATTGGTTTCCACCTCGAAGATGTAAACCCACTTCTGATTAAATTTTGGGAAAAGACTGAGCCTAGCTACGAGAAGAGTGTGTTTGTTCCACTTTGTGGCAAAAGTGAAGATCTGATTTGGCTAGCTTCAAAGCATGAAGATGTTCAAGGTGTCGAGTTAAGTCAGATTGCGGTTCGCGCATTTTTTGCAGAGCACCTTTACACCCCGACTGTGACTCAAATTAGCGGTCAGCACGAGCTCTACCAATTCGATGAACTGAACATCTACACAGGCGATTACTTCTCAGCGCCAATCCAGCCTGTCGACACCATTTATGATCGCGCGTCTTTAGTCGCATTGCCTGAAGAGATGCGAGTGCAGTATGTAGAGCGTTTAAAACAACTGTTGAAACCGGGCGGTAAGATCCTTCTGGTGACGCTGGATTACGACCAAAGCGAGATGGCAGGGCCTCCGTTTAGCGTGCCTAAACTAGAGATCGATCAGTTGTTCTCAGGATACAAAATCACATTGTTGAACCAAGATATAGCGGACGATGAACATCCGAAGATTGCGAAGAAAGGCTTGTCTCGCTTCTGTGAAGAAGTGTATTTGATTGAGTCAGACGCTTAAGTTCAGTTTGCTTAGTTAAGCCAACAGATAACACCAACAAAAAGACGGGCTCGATAGCCCGTCTTTTTTATTGTTCAGATTTGAAGTCGTGATTGTTCAGAATTGAATAGCTGGTTAGTAAATCACTTTTACTTTAGAAGCGCTCTCAATTGCATCTTCAATCGCTGTCTCTGTACTGTTGCGACGAGTAAGCGCCACACCTAGACGACGGCGGCCATCGATATCAGGCTTACCAAACAGGCGAACTTGTGTTTGTGGTGCGTCTAGCGCCTCTGTAAGACCTTCAAAACGAATGTTGGTTGAAGTGCCTTGGCCAAGGATAACCGCTGATGCACAAGGGCCGTATTGCGTGATGGATTTGATCGGCATACCAGTAAAGGCACGTACGTGCAGTGCGAATTCAGATGAGTCTTGAGACATCAATGTCACTAAGCCAGTATCGTGTGGGCGAGGGGATACTTCATTGAAGATAACGTGATCGCCTTTAACAAACAGCTCGACACCAAAGATGCCGTGACCACCTAGTGCGTTAACCACTTGTTCAGCCGTGTATTGCGCGGCTTTCAGTGCGTTGTCAGACATGACCTGTGGCTGCCATGATTCACGGTAATCACCGTCTTCTTGGCGGTGACCGATAGGCGCACAGAAGTGAACACCGTCGACTGCGCGAACGGTAAGTAGCGTAATTTCGTAATCAAAGTCGATGAAGCCTTCAACGATTACACGACCCGCGCCAGTGCGACCGCCTTCTTGTGCGTAGTCCCAAGATTTCTGAATGTCTTCTTCTGTTTTGATAACGCTTTGGCCTTTACCTGAAGAGCTCATAACCGGCTTAACAACGCAAGGCATGCCCACGAATTCAACAGCGGCTGAGAAATCTTCAAAGGTGTCTGCAAAGCGGTAAGGAGAAGTGCTCAGCTTTAGCTCTTCTGCAGCTAGGCGACGGATACCTTCGCGGTTCATCGTTAGCTTAGTCGCATTTGCAGTGGGAACGACATTTAAGCCTTGCGCTTCTAGCTCTACCAACTTGCTGGTGGCAATAGCTTCAATTTCAGGAACCACATAATCTGGTTTTTCAAGTTCAATGACTGCTTGCAGTGCATCGCCGTCTAACATGTCTAATACATGACTACGATGTGCAACTTGCATTGCGGGTGCGTCTGCGTAACGGTCACATGCAATAACTTCCAAGCCTAAACGTTGGCACTCGATAGCAACTTCTTTGCCGAGTTCACCTGAACCTAATAGAAGTACACGAGTAGCATTTTCACGAGTAGCAGTACCAAACATAGAAATTCCTTCCGATCTTTTGAGCGATTGATTGAAAACGGGGTGATCATACTTATTTCAATGACAAAAGCAAACGTTTGCGCAAGTTGTTGCGTTAATTACAGGCATAAAAAAAGCAGCCCTGTTAAATAGGGCTGCTTATTTAAATTTTTGTTAATCAGATGTACTTAGATTGCTAAGTAAGTCACTGGAATGTCGGGATTAATCGCTTCTAATGTAGATTGCGTATCCGCTAGGTGACTGATGCTACCTTCTGCGATTTCAACCAAAGCAGCACTTTCAATTTGTTCGAAATCGAAGCCAGCTAGTTTAAGTTGAATTAACGCGACTTGCAGAGGTGGTAGGCTCGGGTTGAACGCTGCATTTTCTGCGTAAGCACCCGTGAAAATCTCACCTGACGTCAGTTGTAATGAAACACCACTTAGGTTTTTGGTGTAAGGAGCATGGCTGCGGTTTAGTGCTGCTAGCGCTTCTACAACAATAGGCGTTGTTTCTTCGGTCGTGTACTTATGATCAAGCTTTGTCATTAGGCCAGTTGTCACACCTAAATCAGCAGGGCCGAATGAGTCTGGTAGGTACTCTTGCAGAGACATTTCATCACGTTGTGGAAGCTGAACTTTAAGTTCTTTTGCTGTTGTCAGTTCGTTCATGAATTGACGACAGTGACCACAAGGGCTGAAGTTGATGGTGATATCTGAGATACCTTGCTCGCCTTTCATCCAAGCGTGGCTGATTGCAGATTGCTCAGCGTGAACGGTTTGACCAAGTTGAGCACCAGCGATTTCAAGGTTTGCACCAAAATACAGAGTACCAGACAAACCACGCACGATTGCACCAACATAAAAGTCAGATAACGGAGCGTAAGAATACGCTGCGGCAAAAGGAAGTAGCGCAATACGTAGTTCGTCATCCGCTAGACCACTTGCTTGCAGTAGGCTAGCAAATTGTTCTGGAGACAATGTCGCGTCAAAGTTGTCTGCTAATACGATGTCACTCAAAAGCGCTTTCATTGATGATGGAGCACTTTCCAGCGCCAGGGTAATACGACTGTTCATGTTGAATCCTTAATTGACCTTAGGCTTTAATTCTATGCAATACTCAAGATTTTTCTGTGACAATGATCACTATTGTGTTGTTGTTGTTACATTGGCTTGCATAATTAGAGTGAAGTCACAGATGAAATCGATTGCAAGAGCAAAAACCGCCATTGATATCGCACTTATTGCCCGTGATTAGTTTGCTATTGCTGAATAAATTCGAGAAAAAAGCCCAAACAATGGGTGTCTGGCTATTGAAGAGCAGTTCAATAAACAGAGTATTGCTTGGGCCGATTCAGTCTTTAAATCACTTATAAGCGATCAACAAAGCTCACAGGTAACGAGTAATGCTTGGTGAAGACTTATTGCTCATATCGTGTCATCAATTTGGTTAAGAGTAGAACCAAACCACGAGCGAAAATATACTCGGTGCGATGATCGAGGTAATGACGCCACAAAGCACAAGAGCCAAAGAACTGAATGCTGCATCTTCCTGATTCTTTTCAGCACAGGTTGCCGTGCCTAAAGCGTGAGACACGGTACCCATAGTTAAACCTCGGGCAATAGGGCTCTTAATACCAATGAGATTGTAGATTGGGTAAGCAAAAATTGCCCCAAACAGACCAACAATCAATACCAGTATTGCCGCAATCGCTGCTTCACCACCTAAATGGCTCGATACTTCCATCGCAATTGGCGTGGTGACTGATTTACCTAATAAACTCGCAATCAAAGTTAAGTCTGCTTTAAAAGCCACTGCAATCACTGCCGTTGTTGTCATCGACATCACACTGCCTAGCGTGCAAGCAAAGGTAATGATGCGCCAGTTGGCTCTGATTTGAGGTAGCTGTTCATAAAGCGGGTAAGCAAGTGCAACAACCGCAGGCTGAAGCATGTAAGTAATCCAGGTGTTGTCAGCATAGTAAGTCTCAAACGGTACTCTAAAGAACGTGAGAATCGGAATGATGATACCAATGCTGATAAGCAGGGGATTACACAGCGGTGAGTTTACTTTTTGACTTACCCAGCGCGCAAACAGGAATACCACGATGGTGAGAAGAATCCACATGATCAGTTACCTCTCGAAAGCAAGCGGTCTAAGAACCATGATAAGGAGACCAACACCAGCAATGTGCCACCAACGGCGCTCGCCATAATTGGCAATGCGTTCGCGATGAGCATGTCGAAGTGATCCATCAACCCAACACTGATCGGAACAAATAGTAAGATCATTAGGCGGATAATCAAGCTTGCACCGGGCTGTACCCAGTGCGAAGGAACAATACCAATCACCATGGCGGCAAACAGAATCAACATGCCAAAAATACTGCCTGGGATTGAGGTATCCAAAAAGTGTTGTAACGCGTTACCTGCTGTAAGTGCACCTATGATTAAGGTGAAGGAGATTAAGCAGTAAACCAGTTGGATCAATCTTTCTTTCAAAGTGTTACGTCTCTTGATAATGGAATTAGCTAGCTAACTTTTCTACGTATTGATAAACCGCCTTCAAGATAGCCATTTTCTTCTCGTCGCTTTCATGTTCGTGCGCGAGGTTTTCAAGGTTGAGCATGTACTCTTCTAAACGGCACTCATAAAACTCACGACAATGGTTCGCCCATTTCAATTGCTCAGCTTCGTCGAGCGTCCATGGGAAGTTACGCGCACGGTAACGGAACAGTAACGGTTTAATTCGTTCGTCACTGAAGGTGATATCCAAAGCTGCCAAGTTGTTCGGGTCAGTTTCACGAATGATGTTCATCGCTGTTTTATCAGCAGGTGAAAAGAAACCGTCGTAAAGGTGTGTGTCAACATCATCACTCTTTTCGTACTCGCGCTCTTGTGAGTACAGGCCGATCAGTTTTTCGCGGATCTCTGGATGTTCGCGCAGCAGTGCCAAGTTCTTCAAGCATTGTTGGCGATCGATACCGATGGTTTCGGCATTTTCAGCCGTCAGCGTTTTGGCTGGAGCAAGAATAGGGCACTTGTTCAGTTGAACCAATTTGATGGGTACGGGTAACTCGTCTTCATTCAGTTCACTGCGTTTGGTATAGAGTCTTTCTCTGAGTTCATCAGCGTCCAGTTCTAACAGTGGGCTTGGATCTTTGGCTAAATCAACCACGATAACGGCATTTTGATTGGTTGGGTGCCAAGCCATAGGCACAATCCAGCTGGTGTAGTTGCAGTCACGGCCAAACATGCCAGAAACGTGCATCAATGGTGTCATGTTTACGATATCAACCAGGTCATTTAGCTTACGCTTATGACGCATGTTGTAAAGGTAATCAAACATCTTAGGTTGTGCAGCTTTCAGCTTTTTCGCTAATTCGATAGTCGCAATAACATCGGCCATCGCGTCGTGCGCGTTTTCGTGTTCAATGCCGTTTGCCACAGATAGGTGTTCCAGTTTGAAGCTTGGGTAACCTTCTTCGTTCTCTGGCCAAACAATGCCTTCAGGACGCAGTGCGTGAACAGCGCGCATTACATCTAACAGATCCCAACGTGAGTTGCCGTTCTGCCAGCTCCACGCATATGGGTCGATGAAGTTTCGGTAACAGGTGTAACGCGTTACTTCATCATCGAATCGAATACTGTTATAGCCAAGGCTTGTGGTGTTAGGTTTCGCTAACTCAGCATGGATCTTAGCGATAAACTCAGGTTCAGGGAGACCTTGTGAAGCCGCTTTCTGTGGAGTGATACGGGTGATCAACGCAGCTTCAGGCGCAGGGAGGTAATCAGCAGGAGGTTGGCAATAGATAACCAGAGGTTCTCCAATAACATTGAAATCTTGGTCGGTACGAACACCTGCAAATTGACTCGGACGGTCTTTTGCTGGGCTCACGCCCCAAGTTTCGTAATCGAAAAAGAAGTAGGTCGGCTGATTATCTGAACTCATTGAATTTCCTGAACAGCAAGCGCGGAACGTTTACTGTGGCTGAAGGTTAGTTTTGTTCAGTATCTGATAGTATGCGGTACGCGTGCAACCCAGATCACAAATAAATTGCCGGAAAACGGTGCTTTACTATTCAATCGAGTCAGTAGGGAAGGTTTTGAAACCAATTGTGGCTTTTCATAGTCGCGATTCTGCCTAGTTACCTCTTTTCTTACCTTAGCCTTTGTAAGGTGATGAGTCGGGTTTCAGGTTGACTGCGAATGAGTTTGTTTGTTTTTTACTGTAAAGCTGTGTGATTAGAAACGCGCTCGTTGCTTTTTGACTGGTGGTTAATCTGCTGTACCTGTGGCTAAACCGCTGTGCTTTTGTCTAAACTGAAGCGCAGATGTCTAATCCGTAGCACAGGTGTTAAACCGCTTCATTTACCTGTCTAGGCTCTGTCCAAAGATGGTGTTTTTCACAATACAATCCTCTAAGTTTTAATTTAATTTTCGGTATTTATGATTGCCGGGGTTAATTTATCTGGAGCGTTGTGCCAGTCTCATTTTTAATACTTTATATAATCCGTGTTTGAATTGGATATAAAGAAAACTCTAATGTTTCATTTTTATTACAGTGCTATATAGATATCATTTTGTTTCATTTTTGAGACTATATTGCAACACGTCGATCTATATAGTGATGAATCTGAATAGAATGGTGGGGGATGTTCCATCTCATTTTTGGGATATTTAAATTTAGGCGTTTTTATAAAAATTAATAACACACAGAAATAAAGGAATTAGATGTAAAACCAGTTTTATATCTAATTGGTAGTAATACTCTAATACCATTATTTTCGTTAGTGTTATTTGTATCAATTTGCGTGATCTTATTCTCACTGCGCCTTATTTCTTTATAAATAAGTGTCAATATATATATTTTCTAAATAGGATTGTTGTTACTTAATTGTTAACTTTGATTGACTATTAGGTAACCCTAATAATAAAGCCGATTTTATATAAAGGATTAAAGAAATGAACAAAGTCTTTAAGGTTGTTGCTGTATCTGCACTTTCTATCTCTTCAGCGAACGTTTTCGCTGTGAGTGACACTTTTGATGCAACACTAGAAGTAAAACAAGCAATTACAATGACAAAAACAAGTGATCTTGACTTCGGTATCATCACTTCAGACAACACCACGGACGTTGTCATCGCTCAAGGCGATGCAGGAGCGGCGGCATTTACTCTTTCTGGAGAGTCTGGTGATGCAGTAACAGTCAGTATTTCTGATACTAACTTGGTGAATGGCGTAAATACGATTGCAGCTGAATTTGACTTTAATAATGCTATTACCCTTACGGGTGGTACTGCGGATCTTAATATTGGCGGCACTGCACGTACTTCAAGTGCGACATTAGTTGCTGGTACATATACTGCAAACGTTGCAGTAGATGTCACTTACCAATAAATAAATGAAACCAGTATAATATTACGGCTGTTGCAAAGCAGCCGTATTTACTATGAGTGTTCTATTAAAATACACGATTTATATCAGTCTTATTTTTTATTCTAGCCCTTTTCATGCGCTAGAAATTATTCCTGAGAATATGGAAGTGAAATTTCCAGGCATGTATATCTCTGGATCGGGTCAGAATGCGGATTCAAACCCAGCCAATAGTCAGGTTTATGTAGTTCGTTTTTATGTTGAAGGTGAGCCGGGTAAAAAAATCGTGGTTTCTCTCCCTTCCAAGCAATACCTAAATCATTCTCGTAAATCCAAGCGTCTGCGTATTAGAAAGTTTTATTTTGGTTGTGGCTTATCAAAGCGTGGTAGAGCCAAAATCAAAGGGAATGGAAGAAGCAAATTATTGTGTATTGGTGCGAAAGTGAAAATCGGCGCTAACCACCCCGCAGGCCTTTACACCAGTACAATCCCTTTTGAGGTTAATTATAAATGAAGTTGTTTATCTCATGTGTTCTCGGCTTAATCTTCACAACACAAGCCTATGCTCAGCTACTCATCGCACCGACTCGTTTTGTTTTGGATGCCGACACTTCGGTGACTGAAAAAATCGTCGTCGAAAATAACTCAGATCAACCGATTCGCTTGGAGATAAAACCGATTTATCGCCCTGTAAAGGCGAGTGGCTTAGTTAGAACTGACGCTAATATTGCTGAATCGGAAGACATCGCAAGTTGGATTAAAGTGTCACCACCAATAATTCGTGAACTTAAACCCAATCAAAGACGCACGGTTCGCTTACGTATGAATGCTCTGCCTGCTGACATGGCTGATGGTGAATATCGTGCTTACTTGTGGTTTTCCCCAATAGCAAAAGCCGCCGAGTTATCAGACATTGCGTTGTCTTCAAGCAAAACCAACAGTGATGGTTCAGCTTTTCAACTGAACTTTCACATCAACAGTTATGTTCCTGTTTATGTGCAGAAAGGTGAGCAGGTACAAGATGTTAAGTTTGCGTGTGACAACCAAAGCATCAAGATTCGTAACGATGGTAACTTTCAATTTACTGCAAGATTGAATGTCGACGAGCATAGCGAAAAAGTGGTGCTACTTCGTAATGCTGAATTGACTAAGCCTTTCCCAAAAGGGTCGAAGATCTCACTGGTTCAGAACGAACAGCCTCTGTACGAATGTGTTCTCTAGTGCTCGTTTCATTGTCGCAGACTCTTTAAAGGCTAGTGTTCAATTGCATGCTTTGGCGACTCTTTTTGCTCGCCTCATTGTTTCCTTTTGTTGCGTATTCGCAATCTGAAGAAGAAAGTGAGGCGAGCGAGCTCTATCCAGCCCATGTTGAAGTTCGAGTAGGGAAAGTCGGGGATAGCTTTTATCGTGTCATGATGGATGACTACGAAGAGCCCTTTATTTCGATATCTAATACCGCTTTTTATCTGCTCGAAATGAATGGTCAGTGTGATGAAAGCGGATATTGCGAATTGTACTTGCCACAAGATGTGGGCAGAGAATCTCCGGCGTATATTGTTGATACTGAACAAGCCATCTGCTACCGCGATGACAACAATATCCAGTCGATCAAATATCAAGTCATAGGCTCAGAAACTTACGTCCATTGGTATAGCTTACAAGCTTGTATCCCGGCTAAAGTGCGTTGGGATATTGATGATTACCGGCTCACTGTTTCTCCAGAATTCAGCTCATTGACTGAGTTGGAAGCGGCCATTTCTAAGATGAAAAATGAATCACGTAAGAAGGCCGAGGATCTCAAGCGAGCAGAAAACACACCAGCTTTCGAACCTGTTGCCGCCGTGGGTTTGGCGACTCGGTTAGCCAGTTCTGTTTATCACGACAGTGAAAGTGGTGGTGATGTTTACGCACTATCGGACACCATATTAAGCACTGAACACTCCTTGTCTCGCTTGTCGATTGATTCACGAGAAGATAACCCCATCGTTTATTACAACATTGCGGTTGAAGCACATGACGGCGAAGGGTCTTTGGAAGTCGGCCATGTGTTATTAGATGGCAGCGTCTTTACCGTGAATCAAACGCTCGAAGACGGGCTCTATTACACCAATCGAAAGCGACAGACAGAGTTCGGCAACCTTCAACTCGAACGAACCACTCAACCTAACATCAGCATCGATGTTTTGGTTAATGGCATCTATCAAACCACTTATCGCTCTGATGAGTTCGGACGCTTCGTAGTTGAAGAAGACAATATTTCCCCCGGTGACATCATAAAGTTTCGCTACTACTTGTCGAAAGGTGTCTGGCAGGAAGAAGAGATCACCGTCGCCGGTTTAGAAGATGCATTTCTGCCACGCAACGAGTGGGGCGTGCAAGTGGTCGGTAATGAAGGCGCAGACCGAGCGGGCGCTGTGTCGCTTGAGTATGGGCTTGCCGATTACTTCACCGTGGGTAGCGCCTTTATGAGGCAACATGGCAAAGATCTGATTGGCTTTCAAGGACGATATTTACCTGCGCACTGGTTTGCGGGCCATATCGGTTGGTTGCCGGAGTTCAATCGCTTTCCAATGGAGTTTGATATCTTGATCAACGGCGATCAGTCGGCATCGATAGAGCTCAATAAAACCGATGAATTGGACTTAGAGTCAATGGAATACGATGTGTTCAAATACAACCTGTCGCTTGCAAATCTAACAGCCTTTTTAACGATAAGAGATGATGACGACGAATTGAGTGTTGAACCTAAGCTCAACTCGAAAGTGGCTCGTAATCTGTTTATCTCATACGCCGGTGACTATCGATACATCAAAGCTTCTCATCAAGACGATTACCTGCATACGATTGGCTTGGCTAAAAGCGGGTTTTCTGATACGTCGTGGAATATTTCTGGAACTGTTGATGGCTCTGGTCATCATGAACGAACGGAGCTGTCTCTGAGAAATGCGTGCAAAGAGTGCCTGTTAGATCCGTTGGAGGTTTTTCAAGAGCTCACGACCAACGTATCGGCTCGCTATCAGAAACAAGAGGTTTCGTTTACTGCCTCTTTAGAAGCTCGAGTGAATCCTTATTTACTCTTTAAACTGGAAGGAACTGCAGATCGATACGGTGTCGAGATGACGACCGAATTCGGTGCTAAAACTTACTTTGACGAAAGTATTGGTGAGTTTGTTGAGTGGAATCGATACAACCATTCTAAGCTGACGGGCATTGTTTACGATCACCACAAACAGCCGATACAAGGCGTAAGCCTACAAATCTTGGATCAACGAGCAGTCAGTGATGCAAAAGGCCGATTTGAATTCTCAAGTGTTCCGGCTCGAGATAATCTGCCTATCTATATTGATGAAGGGGCACTCGACCTTAACCTCACGCCGATTCAAAACCCCGTATTTGTAAATACTAAGCAAGTCGGGCTAACTCATGCTCATATCGAAATGGTGGTGTCATTTGGCGTCGATGGCACGGTAGAAGGTGACCTAGAAAACAGTGCTTATCTGCACTTTAAACATATCCAGAAAGGCGCCGAGTATTCGAGCGAGATTGAGAGCGATGGCTTTTACATGGTAGAGGGGCTGATCGCGGGCAAATACATTGTGACTTTAGAAATGGGCGACAAGCGATACGTGCAAGGTGCCGACTTGGACGGCGATTTCTGGGTAAGCGACCTCACATTCAACCTCATCGATTTTCATAAAGTGTATTGATCTTTGCTGTTAGCTTCGGTTGAGCACACGCGAATTAAACGACAGTATTTCCTTATCTATTCCGACTCTGCAAATAGAATTAATGAGCTAATACATAAATGAAACTGAGGTTTTAACTTAAGTTGACGCTCTTTTTCATAAGTACAGCAACCCTATAATACGAACATTACCCATACAAAAGAGTTATGCAATGTCTGTATTAAGCCATAGAAACAATCAAACAATCATCCCTTCGAAAACTGCAATCGTTAGACATGGGCTACCAAAAATCTCATTAGCTATTTTAGCTGCATCTCTGATTACGCCGATTACTGTGCATGCTCACGGCAACGTCGATATATCAAATGGATCGCAGATTGATGTGTATGTCGCTAATGAAGAGCATCATGGTCATGGTAGCTCAGACACAGAACAATCTTACGGTATTGAAGCGGTATGGATGGATGAAACCGGTTTATTTCTCTATGCGGAAGGTGAAACAGGTGCTCATGATTTCTACCAAGTAGGTGCTGGTCATTATTTTAAGCCTACTGACGAATTAGGGTTGTTTGCATACGCTCAAGGTGGTTACAACGACAGCAATGAGATTCGTGCTCGTTTCGGTGCGGATTATCAAGTCAACCATGAGCTAACATTGAATGGTCGTATTGGATACGATTACGGCAACAGTAAAACTTCAATCTCTGGACATGATGGTCATATGTATAATGACCATCACCATGAACACGACCACTCGTCTGCAAATAGCCAAGTTGCCCGATTAGATGCTGGCTTTAATTATGAGTTAGGGCATGTTGCCGTATTTTCGTATAATTATGTTGTTCAAAAACAGTTGGAATCGAGCTTAGTTCAAGACAATGATACGAATCTTCATTACGAGGCTCGACTAACTTATACCGATACTGATCTGCAACCATACGTTGAATATCGTCATAATAATAAGGCGTTTGACTCAGACCATTTTGAAGAAAACGTAGTGCAATTCGGTGTTTCGTTTGCTTTTTAACCACGTTTAACTCGCTACAATGTTTCGTAGGTAATGAGACTATTATGTTTGACCTTGTTACCTACGTTCGATTCAAAGTGTTTAAGGTATTGTTATATTTTTGATTCGTTAGCTGGTACTCCCTCCTGTTTAATCCGAGGGAGGTGAGAGTATCAATTGCACTTTCTGTTTGATGGTTAACTTTCGGTTCCTCAAATCTTTGAATATGGCCTTCCATTCTTGAAAGGTGACCACTATCGGGTTAAAACTGTTTACAGGCTTGGTGACACCGTAACGTACGATTTCAACTTCAGGCTCGAACGTACCAAATAACTTATCCCAGATAATAAGAACGCCCGCGTAGTTTTTATCGATGTATTGCGGATTTTTGCCGTGATGTACTCGATGATGCGAAGGGGTATTAAAGATGTATTCAAGTGGCCCCAAGCTTCGTATCCATTGTGTATGGACAAAGAACTGCAAACCTAGATTGAGAAGCACCACGAAGATCACCCATTTAGGGTCAAAACCTATGATGACCAGCGGCAACCAGAACAACCACATCCCAGCTAGTGGATACATTAAGCTTTGACGGAAAGCCGTACTGAAGTTCATGCTTTCTGAACTATGGTGCGCGACGTGTGCTGCCCACATCCAGCGAACACGATGGCTTGCTCTATGGAACCAATAATAGAAAAAGTCTTGTAACACCATCAATGCAACAAAACTCAGCACGCCCATCTCAATGTCTATTAAGCGCCAACCAAACATCCAAAGATACAGCTGCACGACCAATAACCCAGTGAGCAAATCGGAGAGTTGATGCATTCCTGCCAGGGTGAAATTACACATCACTTCTGAAAGTTTATAGCTGGAATTATCTGGCAATCGACCTTGCTTCTGACCGATAAAATACTCAGCCAACATGCACACAATGAACAAGGGCGCTAATACCAGCAGTAGCCATTCTGGGTGATTGATTAATGCGTCGATATTCATGTTTTATCCTTGTTGAGACGCCATACGCGTTCTTAGTATCAAGCTTACTTAGACTTGATCGTCTGAGATTCAGTCAGCAGAATTTCGCTACCAGCGAGCAAAGTGATCTTCTGTTAGACCAAGAACACCATCGAGTTGATGTGTCACTCCATTGTTGTCTTCAATAGAGCCAGAAAAGTGACCAATGAACTGACGAAAGTTATTCTTTAACAGCCATAAATTGAGCTTTTCGCTGCGGTTATTAAGGGGCATAAAGGTCAGGTTTATACGTCCATCTTGTGATGTTATCTGCCAAGGCAAGTTCGTGTCTTGGCGACTGAACGCAAACTGTACCGGGTTCAGTAAGTGCCGAGTTCCATTGACCCATAATACGTTTTCGCAGCCTCCAGTTTCATTCACGCCCGCCGCGAGGTTCAAGCCAATATCACTGCCATTGGATTGCGTGTTTATACTTGCCCAGCGCCAACTGGTCTCACGTCTCATGTAACCCGCTGAAAAGTCATAACCGGCATGAGCTTGAGTGAGATCGAGTGATTTTCCTTTGATTTGGATGTCGCCGCTGATGTGCAAAGCATTGTGCTTTTGGGTGTAAGTCCAACCTGAATACCCCGTTGGGCTGCACATCGCCATGGGTAAGCTGTCGGCTTCAGGAGCTAAAGAAATATCGGCCGTTATGAGTTTGGTATTCAAGCGAACTCGCCATTGCCCGCCTTCAATATTAAAGGTGATGCTTTGGCCTGCAATGTTTGTCGTACCGTCAAATGGCGAAGCGGTAACTTGTTTATCAAACCCTAATGGCCTCAACCAAGATGACTCTTCTAGATGGTTGTTTTCAATATCGTACAGATAACAAAATGCCGAGCCCAAGTAGCGAATATCCGCGATAGCGACACCAATAATGTGTGTGTCGGTGACGATGCTGACAAATTGAAATTGCTTGTAGTGGAAGTGCTTCTGCCAAAGATTTGCTTTTGCATCCATCGAGTTTCGGTAGTCAAAGTTCTCGATGTTCAGGTTCTTGGGGATGCCATCGAAATGCCCAATGATCGGCTGACCATTAGAATCAATCAAACTGTGTGGGGCAGGATTCGTTTTTATCATTGCGATGGTTCACATAAATTTAACAACTAAAGCCATTGTGCGATGAGTAGCGTAGAATTGGGAGGTCATATTCGGACAATAGCGCGTGAGCAATCACGATTTTGTTAGCAGTGTTGTTGAAGCTGAGTAGTCATGTTTATGGGAAGGGGTTAGATATAAGGAGATTCGATTGGATATCATTGCGGAGTATAAGCCAACCGGACATCGGCATCAGTTGGGTACATTAGATATCGCGCTGCTGTTAAATACGCTAGAGCAACGAGGCGTCGATATTGAAAGGCTACTCAATGATGTGGGTTTGCCGAACATGGATTGGCGAGACCCGAATGGAAAGCTGACTTACGCTGATAAACTTGCGTTATTTAGCGTGGCGAATCAGAGCTTTCCTCACGATGGCTTAGGGCTTTGGCTGGGGGAACACGCTAGCTTGAGCCACTTTGGTGTGTTGGGTTATGCGCTATCGACCAGTCAAAATGTCGGGGAGGCCATCAAGTCGGGCTTTAAATATCTGCGCCTCAACGGTCCTATCTTCTCGGTTAAATTGTTTCTAGATTCCGAGCAAGCAGTGATTCAGATTGAGAACACCTTGGAAGTGGGCGATCTGCTCCCTTTCTGCAGTGAATATTTCTTAAGTTCAATCGTCTCTTTATTCAAAGAACTGACTGGTCATGAGTTGGATATTCATACTTTGGCTTTGCCTTATGCTCGCCCTAATTACACCAAGCTTTATGACGACCGTTTCGATTGCCCTGTAGTTTTTGAGCAAAGCCATTGTGAACTGCGTTTTGATGCCTCGGTTTTATCACAAACCTTATTGACTCATGATGCCGCGACACTGAAGCGCTATCTTGCGTCTTGCCAGTCGATAGTCGAAACGCTGGACTCTGAGCATCTACTGACTAACCAGATCAAAACGATCTTTTATCAAACCGCAGGCAGTTTCCCGAATATTGAACAACTTGCGGATGAGTTTGGTTGTAGCTCTCGTACGCTCAGGCGAGAGCTAGTAACCCATGAATCCAGTTATCAAGCATTGCTGACCGAAGTTCGAGTGGAGCTGGCCAAAGAACTGCTACTCGGTACAACCATGAGCATTGACGACATTGGTGAAAGGCTCGGTTATAGCGACCCCGCAAATTTCAGAAGGGCGTTTAAAGGGTGGCTCAATAAAACGCCCGCGCAGTTTCGTGATGGTTTAAGTTAAGGCGTTACTTGCTAAAAAACTGTTCTCTGAAATCGGTGACTTGCTGCTGATAATAACTGTCCCAATCGTGTTGAGTCCAAGTGGCATAATTTGATGAACGCTGAGAGTTTAAGCTCGCTTTGAGCTGATCCAGTTGCTCGTGATAACTCATCACGGTTTGTTGCTGTTGTGCGACTTGTTGTTCTCGCGCGGCAATGTTGTTGGCCTGCGCTTCATCTAAGTAGGTATCTTGAAGGTCGGCTTTGACTGATGCTACTTCAGCAGGGCTATAGCTGCTGGGTATCAAAGATACTGCCAGTTCATATTTTTGAAGCTGTGTTTCCGCGTTTAACGTGCCCGTATTGTTTTGCCATTCACTAAGCAAATCTTGATAGTTGGCCAAAAACTGGTTCGCTTCGTTCTCTTCAAGGGTGTTGGCGTCAAGCGTAAAATCCAGATGAGTAAACTGGTCTGCGAATAGCTGGTGGGCCAACGCTCCCCATACTTGCTGGGCAGATTGTTTGAATAGGGCAACACGCTCTTCAAGTGTCTCTATGGATTCTAGTGGGATAGTGCTTTGGGTTAATTGCCAGTCGGCTGATAGCTGCGGATAGTCGCTCAGTAACTCAAACCATATGCCCGGCAACTCTGATTTCAATCGTGCTAATTGCGCTGCGCAGTCATCGCGTTGTTGGCAAAGCTTCCAGAACCCATCGAGTTCATCGAATAAAGCTTTACCTTCAAGTTCGCTCAAGTTTTCAGCAAGAATTTTCCCGTCCAGTGCTCTAGCTTGGGCTTGATTGCTGTGCGATGCTGAATTTCCCGAACTGGTGGTTGCAGTTGGTGTGAAGTTATCGTCATCGGTTGTCGTAGAAACACGCGGCTTAGGTTCTGTGTGTTGAGCAGAAGATAGCGCTGTTTCGTTCGTTTTTGATGACCACGAATAGCCAATAATGCTCGCCGTTAAGACGAGCATTAGGATTAATATAACTCGATGCATTATTGGTTCACCGAGTTACTTGATCACGGCGCTAACAGGGAAGTGGTCTGAAAGGTTGTAGTGCTTCCATAACTCACTGCTTGTTGATCTTGGGACATCCACGCGATTGTCGTTATGCGCTTTAGCTGCATACTCTGAGCTCACTACCACATAATCGAGATACTCAACGTTCTCGCCACCCGACATAGGCTCACCCGCAAAGTTGTTGATGCGTGGGTCAAAGGTAGAAGCGGTGTAACCTGAGTATTGTGGCTCTTCAGCTTGCAGGTTAGCGAACATCTGTTGGTAGTCGTCTAGGAACTTCAGTTTGTTCACGTTGAAGTCACCGCTGTAAACCACAGTTTCTGATGCCGGGATATTCAGAGATTGCGCCAGTGCACGCATCTGCTTGAATTGACGTTGTCGGTAGTCACGTGCCGTGTCCGTATCGAATGATGCCGTGTGGGTACCGAAAACATGGTAAGCCAGACCATTCTTGATCACTTCCGCGTAGTTAACGCCTTTATCTGCAAAGCAGTCAGTGCCCGTGCAATCCGGAAAAACATACTGAGCTTCGTTAACGATAGGGTAGCGGCTGACAATGATCACGCCACCGTCATAGATGTTAATCCCATCTTTATCGAGCATTTTAGTTTGATAAGGATACTCTTTCGCAAGCTCACGCAAGAACTCATCTCTGCCGTTAGCAAACACCTCTTGCAGCGCCAACACGTCATAGCCCTTTACGTATTGAGGGAGCAGGTCATAGCGGTCACCAATATGCGAAGCGATAGCAGGCAGCGCCCAGATGTTGTAAGTCATGACTTTCAGTGTATTGGCATCCGGCTCTGGTTGTTCATCCACTTTTGGTGGGGTGATGGTGTAATAAATATCATCATAGCGCGATGTAGAATCGGCTTTGAGGGCTAGCTCTGCATTGACCCCGAACGCATCGGTGGTGCTGCGATGAGTATTACGATCGTCATGCAATGTTAGGTTGACGTCTGCGGCACTCAAACCATGTTGCAGTGTCGAGTTATACCAATGTCCCTTCATGGTTTGGTTGAGCGTGACACTCTCGCCCACAGCGTTCGATACCACAGTGTCAAACTCATAGGTCTTCCCAGATTTCACACCAGTCCAGCGGTTGAAACTGATCAGCTTCTTCGTCTCCCAAGGGCCAATCTGTTCAACATGCTGTTGCCACTCATCACCGAGTTGAAGCAGGTCGGTACCGCTGTGGTTGGCTTGAATGGTCATCACTTGATTGGTGTTATTGGTGAGATACACGTCGGTGTCTGCGATCGCAGAGGTTGAAGCGATTGATGTGGATGCCACAAGTGCAGCTAACCAAGTCCATTGAGTTTTCATCGTTTACGTTATCCTTATTGATTGATGTCTAGAATAACGTAGTCAAGAGTTATGACATTGGAGTTATAACTCTATGGCATTTATTCAAATATGAGATATATGCCAAGGTTTTATAAAATTGATTGGCTATTGAAAATTAACATATTGTCTTGTTGGAATGATAAATGGTACGCGCGCGAATGATAGAGTCAGATAATGGTTTTGAGTCGGTAGAACATCCAATGTTGGCATGCTTAAATCAAAACTGTTTATTGGGGGAGAGTAGAGATTGTGAGCAACTAGAAGGGATTGTGGCGACGGCTTAGATCTATCAGCACAAATTTTGCGATTGTTCTGTAATTTACTCTTGTTCAGTAAACAGAAACCTTAAAAACAGGTATGATAGTGCCGTTTTTAATCCTGAACTGGGAAAGTCATGGCAAAGTTAACACTCCAAGAGCAGATGCTTAAAGCTGGCTTGGTAAATGAGAAAAAATTAAAGAAGGCGAAGAAAGGCTCTAAAAAGTCTCGCGTTCAGTCTCGTGAAGCAAAAGCGGCAGCTGAAGAAACTAAACTGGCGCAGCAAGCGAAAGACAAAGAGCTAAACCAACAGTTGAAAGAACAACAGTTGAGCAAAGAAATTAAAGCTCAAGTGAAGCAACTGATTGAGATGAACAAGATCGAACAGAAGAACGGTGAGATCAAATACAACTTCACCGACGGTACGCTAGTTAAATACCTTTACGTAGAAGAGCTGACTCAAAAGCAACTAAGTAAAGGCATTCTAAGTATTGCTCGTCAAGGCGAGAGCTATGTTGTTATTCCAACAGCAGTAGCGAACAAGATTGCTATGCGCGACGAAGAATCTATCGTTGATACGCAGGCAGGTAGCACAGACGAAGTAGACGAAGATGACCCGTACAAAGACTTCGTGATCCCAGATGATCTAATGTGGTAATCCGTTTTGCCTAGCTCCATTTTAATGGCTAGCTAAGTTTATAGGATCTAAGAATGCAGCGAACAATCACTCGATTGGCGCTGCATTTTTTTTGGCGCAAAATGACCTTAATAAACCTAAGCAAACCTCTATAGTGCGTTCCCTTAATACGGGAGAACACACATGAAAAAACGCACCAAAATTGCTTTCGCAACGACTCTGTTTTGCGCTGGCATCACTTTAGCTCACGCACAAGATTCTAATGAAGAAGTGATTGATCCTTCGAACCTGACCGCCGTTAACACATCCGCTTATTTAGGCTTTAGTAACCAAGGCGACGTGAAACTGTCGGGCTCTATTGGCTATGGTTTACAAAACGGTCAAATGGCGATGGGTACCATCGAAGGAACCATGGACCAAGACGGAAAATACAAAGACAGCCGACTGCAATATTTCCATGTTATGAATTTCGCTAAACCTGTTATGCCGTCAGCGGCGGGCTCGATTGATATCATCGACAATACTCAGTTCACGACTGCAGCGTTGGGCGGAGTCGTGATGATCAAACCGGACGTAGAAAACCTAACTCTGTTCGGTCGAGTGGGCGTGCTAGCGGGTGATTACGACAGTGATTTTGCATCTTCGATGGGTGAAAAAAAGACCGACATACTTGGTGGTATGGCTGCGGCGTATATTTCATGGAAGCCGGGTGCTGATGGCACGTACTTTATGCTTTCACCTGAATACACCTACATGGATGGTGACATTGAAACCTCATTACTGAAAAGCTCAATAACTGCGGGTACGCCTTTGTCGAGCGATGGTACTCGTTGGGGGAAATTTAAGATTGAAAACACCAATGGCAGCATGAAATCTACATCGAAAAAAATCGATATTGATGACACGGTAGCGTGGGTTTTCTATAAGGTTTACTTCTAGAACCTACACCTATTTAACGATTAAAGATCCCGAAGCATGGAGGCTTCATTCAATTTCAGTTTCTCATCTTACGCCTTCACTTTCCGCAACCTGTTTTAATATCGCCCCTTGTACGCTTCTTCCATCTGCACACCCAAAACCATTCAATCAAAGCTCTATGCCAGCACGTTTACTTTGCTCTTATCACTTGTAGTGTATTTTCGCAGCGTACTTTTTCGCAGCGTACTACTCAATGTTTCGGTAACAGTTCACATCGAAAAACAATTAACGCTATAGTCGTTAATAGATAGTCTCTAAGGTTTTAATCGCTTAATGCAGAATCCTATTAATATCAGTAATTCAAACAACCTTGCTCCCTTCTTAGCTTACTTTGAACAAAAGGGGATTGAGTGGCGAAAAATTGCGGCTGAATACGACTTCCCTGAAGATATTGAAGACCAAGAGTATTGGTTGTCTTCTCATCAAGCGATGGCTTTTCTTGGTGCAATGGTCAAACAAACCAATAAGAATGTTGGGTTTGACGTGGGGCGGTTAATCACGCTTGACCAAATCTCGCCTGAGTTAGTTTCTGAGTTCTCGGGATGTGAAAACTTAGAACATGCACTTCATCATCTGCTTGAAATGATGCCGACGTTAAACAACTACATGGTGGTTTGGGTCGATAAAATTGATGGCAAGTGGTACTTGTGTCACCGAGGCTCATACCATCCTTCGTTACCCGGTTATGACCAAGCAGAATGGTTTCGAACCTTTGCTTATATTTCGCTGTGTCGCATGTTCTTGGGTAATCATTGGGAGCCTAACTCGGTGTTTATGAGCTTTCCTGACCACTTGGCGAGAGATGTTACCAATACTGCGAATCTAGACGCGTTCCATTTCGACCATGCATTTGGTGCCATTGAAGTGCCGTTGTCTACGGGTTTTGTCCCAGTAGATAAGCCAATAGACAGTGATTGGTTGACGGTAATTACTGCACTGGTGCAAACCTATGCGGTGCTACCGTGGTTTAATATTCAATGGCTTGCTTCATTGATTGGAACTTCGTCGCGTTCTCTGCAAAGGCAGTTCACCGAGCATGGTTGTACATTTCGTGGTTTGCGAGATGAGGCTCGTTGTCAGGTGGCGAAGCGGTTGCTTAAAGCCAACACATCACCTTTCGAGACAGCATGGCGATGTGGCTATAGCGACTTATCTAACTTTAACCGAGCATTCAAAGGGTGGTTGGGCAAAACGCCGGCGCAATATCAAAAGCAAACCAGCTAGTTAAGATATGTTTTAACGGATAAACAAAAAGCCAGACCGGTCTAGATGTAGTTTAGACGGGGCTGGCTTTATATTGATCTAATCTACTTTTGACTTAATCTAACTTTGAGTTTTTATCTAATCTCTAACGCTCGAATGACGTTACTTCTGAGTGTCACGACGTATTGCTTGTCCTGGGGCGGCACTTGTTACAAGCTCACCATCTTGAACCACAAACTGACCGTTAACTAACACGGTATCAACCCCTGTAGAAATAGCAGCTGGTACTTGGTATGTCGCTTTGTTCGCTACTGTTTTTGGATCAAAGATAACGATGTCTGCATCCATGCCCACTTGGATGCGGCCTTTTTTCTCCATCTGAGGAACGAAGCCATCAAGCACAGTTGCAGGCATGTAACTCATTTTACGAATCGCTTCTTCCATAGAAAGCAAACCACGCTCTCTTACGTACGTGCCTAAGATTTTAGTGAACGTACCGCTCGATCTAGGGTGTGCAAATGCCTCGCTTGGAATTGGCCACTCATCACCTTCGTAATAGCTTACCTTGCCATCTTCGATCAACATCCAAGGCATGGAGTCTGATTCAATCAACACATTGGGATGGATGATTGACTTATCCAGTGCAGACAACTCACTTGGGACCGCTTCATCTAAGAAGTGCCAGTTAATGATTGAGCCCGGTTGTTCTTTCTGTGCTTTGAGAAGCTCTTCGTTATTAAGGCGTTCGGTACCCATTTGGATACTTTCTTCTTGATAGCCTAAACGTTCTTTCCATTCTGGCCCGCTAAACATCGCCGCGCCAACCACCGTACTTGCTGCTCCCCATGGGTAAGCACCTGCTGTAACATGGAAACCGTTCTCGGTTGCCTCATCGAACAGTTCTAATGTCGCGTCAATATCGCGCAGTGAAGTACTGTTGATGTGGTTGATGTGCATCTTGGCGCCAGTCAGTGCAGAGTTCGCAATCAACTCTTGAATAGCCTCAAAGCTGCTGCCTGGTTCCATCATGCTGGCATAACGAACGTGCGTGTAAGTCGCAACGTCGCGCTCTGCTGCAAGTTTAGAAAGGGCATAGTACTCTTTTTGGCCATAGCCCGGCGCATAACCCGCATTGATACCAATCCCGATCGCACCTTCGTCTAAGCCTTGCTCAACGTATGCCATGATCTTTTCTAGCTGCTCTGGTGTCGCGATTTTCTGCTTCCAGTTATCGAGCCCTTGCATGCTTTGAAAGTACTGCAAATTAGCTTGTGGCTCACTGTCGGTGAACGTTGCGATACGAGCAAATGTCCACGCTGCTGATGCACCATAGTTAATCGGCAGGTTCTTTTCTGCCTGTCCTTTGTACCAGTCACCGATAGGCAAAATACCCGATTCTAATTCAAGGGCGGTGGTCACACCTTGCTGTGCCTGCATACGATAGCCAGCAATGTTTTGACCATGGTGATGGAGGTCGATGAAACCTGGAGAGACGATGTGATCGTTCGCATCAATGATGGTTTTACCCGTGATTGAATCTTTAGTGATCGCTTCAATGGTGCCTTTGTTGATACCAATATTTCGTACATCACTCAAACCTGTCTCTGGGTCGATAACATGACCACCTTGAATGACTACATCGTAACTGTCTGCGTAAACATTAGCTGCTGACGCAATTAAGACGATGGGTAACGCAACAGAGCGAATGGATGATTTCATGACTGCTTTCCTATTGAAAATAAATACGTTATTGAAAATGAATACGTTATTGAAAGTTGGCGAATTACTAAGGGTAATTGACTTTATGCGCCGCCATTGAGTAACCCGTGCTGATCACTTCGGTTCCATCAATGAATGAGATAGGTAGATCTTGTTCAAAGGTGGCGATATCTCCCGACACCATAACGACTCTGTAAAGATCCTGAAGTGGAAACCCTTCATCAATATCGACAATAATGGTCTGATTTGCCGGTGGTGGCGGGGTATGGATACACGCGCCTGCGATGGGTACCAAAAGAAACTTCGTCGTTAACATGCCGTCCATTTCAAGCGGGACAACGAAGCCCGGAATAGTCACATCGTTCAGTTCGAGGTCGGTGTTGACCGTAGTTAAGCGAATGTGCTCTACCGCCAATGCTTCTTCTCTCAGTGCCAGTAGTTCATCAGCATCATAACCAGATTCACTCAATGCGAGCTTGCTTGCTTCGTATTGCTCTGTCTCTTCAGAGTTCATCTCGCGCTTAAGGCTCGTTTTCTGATAGTTCAAAACGGCAAATAGACTAGAGACTTGATCTTGATTCAACGCGGGTAGCGCGACTTCTTTTGTCGGCGGCGGAATCAGGTCTTCCCACATCACCATAGTTGACGACATAGCGCTAAAGCTAAGCAGTAAACCTGGTAACAGAGTCGTAAAGAGTGAACTAAATCGAAATAGCATCTGATGGATTCTCCAGCGTTGTCGTAGGGTCGTTCGCGATGTCTCAGCTATTCGCTATCAACCTAAACGAATAGTAAGTATCGAAGCTTTGTCAAATCCTATTGATTTGCTCTCCGTAATTCGTGCTGTGAATAATAGCAACCACTGAAAATACAGATAGGTCATTTTGCGCCAAGAGTGGATGGGCAT
This sequence comes from Vibrio sp. 1CM8B, assembly GCF_023161685.1. NCBI lineage: Bacteria > Pseudomonadati > Pseudomonadota > Gammaproteobacteria > Vibrionales > Vibrionaceae > Vibrio > Vibrio sp. 1CM8B. The sequence goes on along the minus strand of NZ_JALNTU010000005.1, from coordinate 142,316 downwards.
ACTGATAGAGAGGAAGAGGAATTATTGAAGAATAAAAGGGGAGTGATATATGAAAAGCCCTGATGCGCTTTTAACTAGAAAAGCTTTCGCATCAGGGCTTGTTTGCATTTGAACAGGAATTGAGACTGATTGACGTTCGTTCGCTAATGTTCTGACATGCCGTAAACAAGGCTATCGTTGGCACTTGCATGATCGATAAAATCGGTATTAGCGCGCTGTTCGTGTTGGTCATAGCCATCGAAGTAACAGTCGCCAATTTCATTGCGCGGGCAAACGTGAATGTGGTCTTTGATGACCAGTTCGGTAGAGCAGCATGGGCAGTGTTTTACATGTCCAGTGAGTACCGTAGATCGATTTGGTTTCATACATCCTCCTGATAGGCACTGTAGTCTGATTGCCTATTTGCACCCTAAGTTACGCAAATTAGTGTGTCGTTATGATTTCATTTTTAAGTCAATGAAAAACGATTCAGAAAGTGAATACTTAGCGGCTAATGTAGATGTATGATTGAGAGAATGTAAGACGAATCAAGCCCAGAGCAGACGCAACGGGCTTGGAATAACAGCTGAAACTTTCTATGGGTTATTGCTGCATTGGGGTAAGCGTTAGCTGAGCGCTGTTATAACCCAGCTCTGCTAGGGCCGCAGGGTCGAAATCAGTCAGAACTTTGATGTCACCCGCATAGTAGGTTGTGTAATCGCCAGAAGGTGTCATGGCGTTAAATGAATCAATAGAGTGCTCGGTACCAATATCGATCATTCCAGAGTATTGTGACTCCGCACTAAACTGGCCTGAAACATAGGTGTAGAAAGGACGGACACTGGCACCTGCGGCGTACTGCATGCTACTTAAGCCATTGGTGTTGATTGCCCAGCTCCAATCCCACCATTTCATCTCTCCAGGAATATAACGGTGATTCCATTGGTAGCGGATATTGGCTTGATCTTCGCTGGTGGTTCCCATGGTAAAGGTGTGAGAGACCGTCGGGCGGTTTGTTGGGTGTGAGCTTAGCGCATTGCCGCTATAACGAAGGAAACCTGTGAAGTTCACGTCGTAACTCATGTTGGTTTTGATACGGTATGGGTAAGTGATGGTAGAGCGTAAAAACTCGACTTGAAAAGGAAGTACTGAGTGAGCAGGCACGGTAATGATGGCTTGCAGTTCTGTTGGTTCAAAACGAGCACCACTGTTGGTATCGGAGAAACGTTGGCCATCTTCTAGCGCGACTCTTACCTCTGTTTTGCCAACTTGTGGCCAGTGAAAGGTCTCATCAATGACGACTGAATCAGCAAGGTCGAAGCGCTGTGTTTTACTCCATTGTGTGGATTGCTCAAAATGAAGGTCAACGACGATTTGTTTAGGCTGATTGCCATCATTGATTGCATAAGCCGAGACGGTTTCAATCAGCTCTTGGTCGGTCTCTGTTATGGAGCCGTGTAAAAACGATGTGTTATCGAGCGTGTAAGCGAAGTTATCAACAATGATGCTTGTCTTCTCATTACATCGATCACCGGCACAGCTTCCATCGTTATTACCTTTAATCTCCCAGCCATTGTTAAGCGGTTTTATTGCCATGTCTTGGCCGACATAACGCGCGCTATCGCCTCCCACCCAAGCGTAACCCAGGTTATGGGCTAAGTAACTCAGTGGTCTGATAAAGTTCGTGTTGTCGCTGACTAAGGCGCGTTGAACATCAAGGTTATTGTTTGTTTCGATGGCTTGCGCTTCGTAGTAAGGCAGGCCAGCGTCTGGGGTATTGGGGTAGCACCAAGTATTGTCGCTTGGTTGTCCTTGTTTGATGAGCCCGTGGTAGCCAGACCCCATGATCACCCAGTCATTTTTAAGTCCAGCAATGTCCCACACATTCATGCGAGATAGTAGGGCGGTTTTGTGTTCTTGCGCTTCTGTATTACTGAGCGGACGATAATCGGAGCGGCAGATATCTTCACCGAGGTTATCCAATACGATTTGGTCTGAATATATCTTGGCATGAGTGCTAAAAGAGATGAAACAAAGGGCAGAGCTAAATAGAACGGTTTTACTGACGTTAAGCATGAATAAGTTCCTAAATGCCATTGTTTGGCTATTTTATTAGAATCGAGTTATTAGATTTTATTGATATTATTTAAAGCCGAGGGACTCTAGCGGGGTGTACTTTGTCATATAAAACAATGCCAAAAATACTGAAATGAATTGAAAATAAATACTTATAGATATCAGTAGGTTGTACTGATCAACTTGTTGTTTGATAAAGACTTATCTTGATGACTTCAATTAGTTTCAACGATCCAATCTATGGGTGGTTAATTGTTGAACGTTTCTGTTTTTGAAGTCTTGCTATTTGGTATGTTGGCTTGGAAAATTTAGGCCAGTAAGATGGATTAGAGAGGTTTATTGCGCAAAGGATGAGGAAGTACTTGAGTAAGCTAAATAAGAAAGGATGTTGTGATAAGCAGGATCAAAAAATGCAGCCAACAACCGTTCGATTGCTGCTGCATTTTGTCTAGTTCGAATTAACTTAATTGGTAAAGATTAAGCATCACCTGGCTTTTCGCGTTTGCTGTTCCAACCCATAAAGTTGTAGATGTTGTAACGGGCAAAGCCTATCTGCTCATGCAAAGCGAAATCTGTGACCGCAAAGTTGTACCACAACGGCAACCATGAAATTTGAGCAGCCATATAGTCGGCTCTTACTGGAATAACATTCAAGCCGAAGTGGTTGAAGTAGAGCTCGCTACGACGAATATGTAGGCCAGATGAAACCAACACAATGTTGTCGAATTTATGATGCTTCATTAGGTCACTAGTGAGCTGTGCATTCTTCCAAGTGTTGACGCTATTTGGTTCTTGAATGATGTCTCCCATCGGAATACCAAGTCTCAGCAATTGTTGTTGATAAACTTCTGCTTCGGTAACACCGTTATTTTGTGCATCGCCACCACTGATGATCACTTTGCATGTAGTTTGGGTTTTGGCGCAATCTTTATATTGGCTGGCTGTTTCACTGATTCGGCCAAAAGAGAAAAAGGCTGGCTCGAATTCTTGCGTGCTTTTAATTAACTGCGTTCCCGCACCCAGAAGAACAATGGCGTTATTGTCAGACCATTGGATATCAGGCTTATTTTCGTAATCGGCTTGCAGATCGTTCAGTAAATAACGAGGAATTAAACCTGAACCAATCAGCACAAATGACGATATAAGAACAAGAGATAAAAACAGAGAGGTTTTTCGCCACTGAAGTAAACGTGTAAAGCCTACGAATAGCAGAAGAAGTAATAATATAATAAAGCTCATGAGGATCCTGTTATCGAACTGGTGCCAAAATGATGTGACATACTGAAGCGGTGAATCATATATCAGTTATGTTAATCGTTCATAACTAACTCATTGTATTATTGAACAAATGCACGATTTCTTTCTATTAAACACAATCATCGATGAGAGTATTCGTAAAATCGCTTTATTATTGTTCGATAATCCCATTCAAAATATAGGTATATAAACCAAGAGGGTTATTTAAACCTTATTTCGTGTTATTTAATTTATCTGTTTCTCGGCTTCTCATTTTTTCAATTCGTTAGCTCAGCTCTCAAGCTCTCAATTTTTCAAACTCTCAAATTATCAAAGTAAGCTTGAACAAATTTAACGAACACTTGGTGTTTCTTTGCTGGATAAATAACTTGCGGATAGAACAGATAAATACTGTTGCCTTGTTGTAGGCACTCCTCAGGCAGCACTCGCTCTAACTCTCCAAGCTCGACTTCTTTCGCAACGTAGTAACTTGCGATACGGATGATGCCACTACCTGCCATAGCTTGTTGCTTAAGTAAGTGGTTGTCATTGCTTGAAAGCCAGCCGGACACATCAATATTTGCCGATTTTAAAGGCCACTCGGTTTGGTGCAGCGTTGCTAAGCATTGATGATCACTTAAGTCACTCACATTGGTAGGGCGACCAAATTGATTAAGATAATCGGGAGTTGCGACTAAATCATGCTGATAGCTAATCAAGTGTTTCGCCACCATGTTGTCAGGTGGCGTATTAGTGGCACGAAACGCAATATCGATATCATCTTGGTTGAGATTAAAGTTGGTGTAGCTACTGTTTATCTCGAAGCGGATTTCTGGATAGTGTTGCCTAAACTGTTGGCAGATATCGAATAAATATACCTCAGTAAACATCTTTGGCGCGGTAAGGCGTAATAGACCTTTTACGATGTCGTGTTGCTCAGAAACACTGCGTTCAAGCTGTAAGACTTGCGAACGAATCGTTAAGCCTTGCTGTAAGGCGCGTTCGCCTTCTTGGGTTAAACGAACACTGCGCGTGGTTCTGACCAAAAGCGGGCACTGTAGATCATTCTCTAAACGTTTGATCTGCTCAGAAAGGTAGCTCTTAGAGATACCGAGCTTTTCGGCTGCCTTGGTAAAGTTAAGTTGCTGAGCCAGTTCTACAAACAGGATCAGTCGTTCTATTCTTTTGTGTTCGTTCATTCGCGCATTCCTACCAATCTATTGTTCGTCATATCAAACAATCATTTCGTAATTAGCATATTCTGTTTTTTAAAAAGAACAATATGATAGAGGCATATTTCTGGTCAGCAAATCTTCTAAGTGAGAATCGATATGACGAACAGCATTGAATCTACAAATAAAACGAATGCCAAAAAGAGTATCCCGTTATCAAATTATCTGCCGAATGTTGGGCAAGTTGCCTATGGCTGTATGGGGTTAGGTGGTGGCTGGAATGATAATCCAGTGACGAGTGCGGATGTAGCTCAAACACGTAGCGTAATTGACACAGCACTAGAGTCGGGAATTAACCTGTTTGACCATGCTGATATCTATACCTTCAGCAAAGCTGAGCAAGCCTTTGGTCAAGCATTACAACAAGCGCCTGAACTGCGAGAGCAGATGTTCATTCAATCTAAGTGTGGGATTCGTTTTGAAGGCGGGGGCAATGTTGGTCGCTATGATTTTTCGGCTGATTGGGTAAGCCAATCGGTAGACGGTATTCTCGACCGTTTGAATACTGAAAAGCTCGATGTGCTGTTATTGCATCGTCCTGATCCATTGATGGAACTTGATGAGCTAGCAAGAACGTTAGAGAACTTAAAAGCGCAAGGTAAGGTCGATTATTTTGGTGTGTCGAACATGAACAGCCATCAAATTCAGTACCTGCAATCTGCGCTTGGACAACCTATCGTCGCGAATCAAGTTGAGATGAGCTTAGCCAAATTGGATTGGTTGAATGATGGGGTGATGATTAACTCGCAAGGGCACCATCAATCAGACTTCGCCGCAGGCACTCTTGAACATTGCCAATTGAATAACATCCAACTGCAAGCTTGGGGCTGTTTGGCACAAGGCCGATTTGCTGAGCAGGGTTTGTATTCAGAGCATGAGAACGTGAAAAAGACAGCGCACTATGTGGCTCAGTTAGCGAACCAATATGGCGTAGAATGTGAAGCGATTGTGTTGGCATTTTTGCTTCGTCACCCTGCTCGTATCCAACCTGTAATTGGCACCACAAATCTAGAGCGAATCAAAGCTTCGGCAGTCGCGACTCAGATAAACCTATCTCGTGAAGAGTGGTACAACCTATACGTGTACTCACGTGGTCAAGCACTGCCATAAGGAATGAGTATGTTGAATCAAAAGATCGCACAACAATTGGTGTCTAATGCTCTCGACATTGCTGAGCGTAATCAACAAGCAATCGCGGTGAGCGTGTGTGATACGCATGGTGAATTAATGGCGTTTATTCGCATGGATAATGTGAGTGTTCAAGCCGGATTGTTAGCACAGAACAAAGCTTATACGTCTGCAAGAGACAGGCAGCCAAGTGGTAACTTAGGTGCTTGGGCGAGAGAAACTGGTAAAGACTTAAGTTACTGGACCGACTCAAAGATCACTGGCTTTAAAGGTGGTGTTCCTATTGAGTTAAAGGGGCAGGTGATTGGTGCTATTGGTATCAGCGGATTGAGTGAAGAGGACGATGAAGCACTTGCCGAAAAAGTGATTCAACGTGTGCTCTAAGTGCTGTTGCTTGTGAAGTAATGGAAGTTAGAAGTAACAGATAATAAAAAACCGATGCATGTGCATCGGTTTTTTGTTTAACGAGACTCAAGTGCTTGAATCAATCGAACCCATTAAGCGTTCGCTTGTTCCAGATCTTGTTGCTTGTCTTTCTTACCCAATAGGCGGCTTGTGATCGTACCGGCTGTCATTGCACCAGATACGTTAAGCGCTGTACGTGCCATATCGATAAGTGGCTCGATAGAGATAAGCAGTGCTGCAATCGTTACAGGAAGGCCCATAGCAGGAAGTACGATAAGTGCCGCGAACGTTGCACCGCCACCTACGCCAGCAATACCGAATGAGCTCACTGTGATAATAGCAATCAGAGACAGAATGAAGTTGATGTCCATTGGGTCAATGCCAACCGTAGGTGCAACCATTACTGCTAGCATTGCAGGGTAGATACCCGCACAACCGTTTTGACCAATCGTCGCACCGAAAGAGGCAGACAGGTTAGCAATAGCTGGTGGCACGTTAAGCTTAGTGATTTGAGCTTCAACGTTCAGTGGAATCGTTGCGGCAGAACTACGAGACGTGAAAGCGAACGTTAGGACAGGCCAGATCTTTTGGAAGTACTCTTTCGGGTTTACACCAACAAAAGAAACCAACACACCGTGTACAACGAACATCAGTAGAATCGCAACGTAAGATGCAACGATGAAACCCAGTAGGCTTAGGATGTCAGAAGCACTTGATGTTGCAACTACCTTCGCCATTAACGCTGCGATGCCGTATGGCGTGAGTGCCATGATCATCTTAACTAAGCGCATAACGATAGATTGTGCCGCTTCAACGAAAGTACGAATTGGAGATTCTAGTTCTTCTTTCTCTGCCATCACTTTACGAGCAGCAATACCTGTTAGCACACCAAAGATAACCACTGCGATGATAGACGTAGAGCGAGCGCCCGTTAGGTCTGCAAATGGGTTAGTCGGAATAAAACTAATCAGCATTTGTGGAATTGTTAGGTCTGAAACGCTACCGATGCGGCTTTCAAGTGTTGCGATACGTGCTGTTTCGCGAGCACCTTCTGTTAAACCTTCAGCAGATAAGCCGAATGCTTGAGTCACAACAATACCAACAATCGCAGAAATCGCGGTTGTTGCTAGCAGTACAGAAATGGTGATGCCAGAAATCTTGCCCAGTGAACCGCCTTTTTCAAGCTTCACTACTGCGGCAATCATTGAAACCAATACTAATGGCATGATCACCATTTTTAGTAGGCCAACATAACCACGGCCAACAATGTTTACCCAGTCTAGTGTTTCGTTGATGACCGGGTTGCCTTCACCAAATAACAGCTGTAGACCAAGACCAAATGCGCTACCAAATACTAAACCGAGTAAAACGAGGCGAGAAAGTGTGTTTTCTTTTTTCTGCTGTCCGTAGAGAAAAAAGAGGATACCAGTGAATACCGCTAAGGCAGCGATAGCTGAAAATGACATTTGTTTTCCTTATGAATTTCTTTAAATCGATAGGGCGCTTAGATATATGGGCGCGAATACTGTTAGCTACAGTAGCGACCTGTAACAAAACGTAAAATAAGGAAAAGTAATTTATTAGAACGATTAGTAATATCCACTCAATAGGATGGGTGGATATTCAACATTGTGATGAATAGGTGAGCTTTTTAGCGATATTTTGCCAATAAATTGAGCATGTCACTTGACGAGTAAATTTCGATATTTTGGAAATTATTTTCGAATAACCGGAACAACATTGCTTTGGCTACGTCTTCCGACTGAATAGGGCGTAGGTTTTTGAACTTACCAAGCATAAATGGAGACAGCAGAGGAAAGACACTTTGCAGGAGTTTTTCATCAGCTCTAGGTTCATCACGCTCACCCACCAGAGGCCCAGGGCGTGCGATGAAAAGCTGCTTGAAGCCAATACGTTTTAAATTTTGTTCCATTTGTCCTTTACAGCGAAGGTAGTGCGAATAGGAATCTGGTGAAGCGCCATAGCTAGAAACGACCGCTACGCGTTGAACCCCAAGAAACTTCATCGACTGTGCGACTTGGCTAACCAGTTCCACATCGATTTTGCGAAGCGCTTCTTTTGATCCTGCCTTTTTCTTAGTCGTACCTAAGCAGATAACGCCAAGATTAGGCGTCGCATTCGTGTCATCCCAACTGGTAACTTGCAGGTCGCTGTGAATGAGTGTGTGGAGCTTGTTGGAATCAAACTGTGAATCTAACGCTCGGCGAGATAGGGCATAGATATGATCAACGGCGGGTTCATCGATGAGCAACTTCATCACATGATGACCAATTAACCCGGTTGCACCAGCTACCACGACCGATGTTTTGTCTCCAGAAATGCTCATTTTAATCCCTTCTTCACTCCACAAGTGCTTGTTTAATATAAACAGTGTTTGAATTTTAAGCGAATAAAAGTTTGTTAAACGAGTGGTCAGTAGTATGTGGGGAGTCGCCTGTTTATGGAAAAAGAGATGATTTAGTTTGGCTCGACGCATAAGTACGGTCTGAAGCATAAGTACGATATGAAACATAATGGCGGTGGGAAAGATAAATGCGGTTTGAAACTTAAGTTAGGCGTTAAACATAACAAAGCCCGCTGGGCGACGGGCTTTGTTACTTTTCTTGCTTCTTACTAGGTGAAGGATAGTGGGATTTTCCTTGCCTTTTTGCTGGTTTTCTTACTTGATTTATTTGGTTTTCTTTTACTTGAGTTTGGAATCATTACACCTCCTAAATCGTTGTTCTGTTTTGTCTTTCAATCGATTGTCTTTCTTTGTGTAGCGTTAGTGTTGTGGGCATTCACTGTATGGGTACTTATCAATGGAGAGATTAACAAGTACTTTAAATAAAGCATAAACGATGCCAAAATGTAAGTTATTGATAAATCTATTATCAGTATTGTAGGTGTTTTAGGGTTCGTCAATTTGATTGTCAATTTGAGAAAAAACCAGTGTGATCTGTTTAAATTAAGAACACTCTCTACGGTTTCTGTTGATTAGGCATAGATACAGCATTGCTTAACACGTAAACTGAGTCGTAATTCACATAGACCAAGGACGTGCTATGAACCTCAAGCTTGATACTCTTGCTCCCACTCAGATTTATCACCTGATGACACAAACCGTTGTCCCTCGCCCTATTGCGTGGGCATTGACGGAATCTTCTGACCAAGAGTACAACCTAGCGCCTTTCTCTTATTTCACGCCTGTTTCTAGTAATCCGCCGCTACTGATGTTATCGGTTGGGAAAAAGCCTTCAGGTGAAATCAAAGACACTACTCGCAACGCCCTTGAAACGGGGAAGCTAGTGATTCACATTGCTTCTTCAAGTTCTGCAGAAACAATGACAGCGACAGCAGCTACCCTTGAACATGGTGATTCGGAAGTCACCGCGAATAATATTGAACTGGTTGAATTTGAAGGCTTCTCTTTACCGAGAGTGAAAGAGTGCGCGGTCGCTTTTGGCTGTACCTTGTACGAAGTAAAAGAGGTTGGAGAGGTGCCACAAAGCCTTATCTTTGCTCAAGTCGAAACCGTGTACATTTCCGAAGACGTGATCGACAAAGAGAGTGAACGTCTTAAGGTTGATGCGTTGGCCTTGGACCCACTGTCTCGACTTGGTGGCGGTGAATACGCGACGCTTTCCAATGTGTTCTCTGTCGCACGCCCTAAGTAACAATCCTTAAGTAGCAGTCCCTAAATCAACGTACCCAGAATAAGCGTTTTTAAAAACTATGTTAGATACCCAATACTCGCAGTACATCCAACACCGAATTGACCAAAAAACCAAGCCACTCGGTGCGCTTGGCTTACTAGAAAAAGTCGCACATCAACTGGCATTGATTCAGAGCCAAGGCAAAGAAGCGGCGGTTGAACACATCGAATTAAATAAGCCGAGTATCATCATTTTTGCTGGCGACCATGGCATTGCTGACGAAGGCGTGAGTATTGCTCCAAGTGCCGTCACACAACAGATGGTGTTGAACTTCTTAAGCGGTGGCGCGGCGATCAATTGCTTCTGTGCGGTGAATAACATCGATATCACAGTAGTCGACACGGGGATATTGTTGCCTGTGGAATCTGACAGTGACATGTTGATCTCTCAGCGTTTGGGTACGCGAACCAATAACTTTGCCAATGAGGCGGCAATGAGTTTAGAAACGGTGGAACGCGGGATTGAACTGGGCACTGAGCTTGTATCTAGAACCATTTCGAATGGCACCAATATCATCATGTTTGGTGAAATGGGAATCGGTAATACCAGCAGCGCATCAGCTATCCTAAGTGCATTAGCGAATCGTGCTGCAGCGGAGTGTGTTGGCCTAGGCACTGGCATCAACAATGAACAGCTTGCACGTAAAGTGGCTGTGGTTGAGCAAGGTGTCGCGCGTTGCAAAGGTTTAGATGCGAATGAAGTTAAAGATATTAAAGAGGTACTCGCACAAGTCGGTGGCTATGAAATCGTTCAAATGGTGGGGGGCTTCCTTGGCGCTTACCAAAACAGAACACCAGTGTTGGTCGATGGCTTTATCGTATCGGTTGCGGCGTATGTCGCGACTTTAATTGAACCAAACTGCCGAGACTATATGATCTTCGCACATCGCTCTGAAGAGTCAGGACACAAAATTCTGTTAGAGCTGCTCGACGCTGAGCCACTGCTCGATCTTGGATTGAGATTGGGCGAGGGCACTGGTGCAGCTCTGGCGATGCCAATTATTCGTGCGGCAGCCGAGTTTTATAACAACATGGCGAGCTTCGAAAGCGCTGGAGTCACAGTTTAATGAGTGATGCACCAGAAAGATCGTTGAAAGATCGAGTTACTTATCAGTGGGAGCTGTTTGCGCTGGCGATGGGTTTCTTTTCTCGATTGCCAATGCCAAAGAACACGCCTTATTCAACAGAGCGAATGAATCGTTCTGGTCGCTACTTTTCAACGGTTGGTTTGTTACTTGGTGTTCTATGTGGCGGTGTGTTCTTGCTACTTGATGCGGTACTGCCGAGTGCAGTAGCGATCTTCTTGATGATGAGTTTCAGCTTAATGCTCACTGGCGCTTTCCATGAAGACGGATTGACCGACATGGCGGATGGCATCGGTGGCGGTATGACACTTGAACGCCGCTTGACCATCATGAAAGACAGCCGAATTGGCACATATGGTGCGTCTGCGCTGATCATGGCATTGCTTGGTAAGTGGGTTCTGCTGCATGAGCTCCTCAGCTTGACTGGATTGTTTATGGTCATCGTGACGAGCTACACCTTTAGCCGAGCGATCGCAGCATCGCTAATTTACGACATGCCTTATGTCAGCGATTTGGACACGAGCAAGAGTAAGCCATTGGCCAACAAGCAAACTAAAGGTGAACTTGTCTTCTTATTGTTTGTAGGCATGCTGCCTAGCCTGTGGTTTGGTCTTGAATTCGCTTTGGTTTTATCTGTCGTCGCCTATCTGTTCAGAACAGGTTTCAAAAAGTGGTTAACGGCTCGAATTGGTGGCTTTACTGGCGACTGCTTGGGTGCTGCTCAACAGTTAATGGAGTTGCTGACTTGCCTTGTATTCATTAGTGCATTTTACAATGGCTTTCTATAACGGCTTCCTATGACAAACACGAATCAAACTATTCAAGCTAATCAAATTAATCAAGCAAGTCAGCGAAACAGCCATCTGGTTTTGGGCGGGGCTCGTTCTGGCAAGTCGAGTTTTGCAGAGCAACAAGCATTATGTGCACTTGAAGCATGTTCAAATGGACGCCTCAATTATATTGCGACAGCGACATATCTTGATGATGAAATGCGAGAACGAATCGCGCACCATCAACAACGTCGTGGCGAGCAGTGGATTGAGCATGAAGTACCCGTCGAATTAGCCGAAAAATTGCAGTCTTTTGAGAAAGAAGATGTGGTATTGATTGATTGCCTAACCTTGTGGCTGAACAACATCATCTTTGAACTGGGTGATGACGCAACCAATGAACAGGTTGAAGCCGTGGTTGAAGTATTGGTCAAAAGCGTCGAGCAAAGTCCGGCGCAAATTATCATGGTCTCTAATGAAGTCGGTTTAGGTGTAGTGCCTTTGGGGAAAGTGTCGCGCTTGTTTGTGGACAATGCAGGACGAATGAACCAAGCGCTAGCTCGTGTCGTTGAGCGCGTCACGCTGGTTGCTGCCGGATTGCCGCTGCACTTAAAACCATCTAATCACTTGCTTGATACTCAAGGCTAGGTCGCACACATGGTCAATGGAACAACCAAAAACATCTACCTGCTAAGACATGGCAAAGTCGAAGGAAAAGCTGCGCTCAATGGTTTATCTGATGTGCTGGTCAACCCTGAACTTCAAGAACAGATATGTGAGGCGCTTGCGACACAAGATATTAGCTTTGATAGCGTGGTCACCTCGCCACTAAAACGATGCGGCGACCTAGCAAACCTGTATGCAGAGCGTACGTCAGTGCCTTTGTCTGTTGCGCCAGGCTTTCAGGAAATGAACTTCGGTGAAGTAGATGGTGTCCCATTTGATGAACTTGAAGACAAGTGGGAAATGCTAGAAACCTTTTGGCAAGATCCTGCTAATCATCAATTAACTGGTGCAGAAAGTTTACAGGGCTTCCACGACAGAGTAACTCAAGCTTGGTCGCAACTTTTGAATGATCCAAGTGACAATATATTGTTGGTTACTCATGGTGGTGTGATTCGCATATTGTTAGCGCACTGCCTTGATATTGATTGGAAAAATCCGAGTCTGTACTCGAAATTATCGATAGAAAACGCATCGATAACGCATATTCAAATCACTCAGTTTGCGCAGAGTTTTATCAGCGTTAAATCGATAGGGCTGCCTGTTCTCTGAGTGTTCAAAAAAACACAGTTTAAGAATTAACAAGCTATTAGATCTGTAAATAGAAACAGAAATAAGAATCGAAATATAAAGCGGCGTTCACAGCCGCTATACCTGATTGGTATTACTACCTACGTGAAAGGAATTTAGTCATGACAACACCGAGTTGGGATCTAAGCATTGCTTATAGCGATCTTAATGATGCAAAAATCGAACAGGACATTGAACTCATTCAGCAGTGTATTGAACTGTTGAACCTACACGTTGAAAAGCGTCACATCATTCTAGCGATGCAGAACGCGATTCAGACTTCAGAAGCGGCAGGCACGCTACTAAGTACGATCAATACCTTCGCGAATTGTCACGCATCGGTCGACGCGACGCACACAGAAGCTAAAGCATTGCTTGGTCGCGTCGCGAAGCTGAACTCTGAAATGTCTCAAGCGTTCAGCCCTTACGAAGACACGCTAATTCACGCAGAACCAGAATTTATTGACGCAGTATTAGAGCATGAGAGCGCGGATGTTGCAGGGCAACGCTTTGCTATCGAAAGCTCACGTAAGTTATCAAGCAGCCGACTCAGTGTTGCTGAAGAGCAGTTATTGGCAGCGATGAAGGTTGATGGTCGTGACGGATGGGGCCGTTTATACGATAACTTAACCGGATCTTTAAAACTGTCGCTAAAGCTGGACGGTGAAGAGGAAGCTCTAGGCTTTTCACAAGCGGCGAGCCTGTTGTACGGCAGCGAATTCGACAAACAAGAACCGGCATGGCGCGCCGTTCAGGGTGCTATGAAAACACATCAAGAGTCTTTTGCTTCGATTCTAAATGCATTGGCGGGTTGGCGACTGACTGAAAACAAAAAGCGCTCGAAGATTAGCGATGTGCATTTCTTGGATCCAAGCCTACACGGCAGCCGCATCGTACCAGAAACGCTAGACACCATGATGTCGGTCGCGAAAGCGAATCGAACTGTTGGTCAGAAAGCGGGTTTGTTGATGGCAAGAGTTCACGGGCTCGATGAAATGAAGCCTTGGAATCATTTAGCAGCAATGCCACCACTTGGTGATGCTGAATCTAAGGTTTACCCATTTGATGAAGCGATCGAAGTGATCAAAACTGCGTTCGCTGAAGTAAATCCAGAGATGGCTGATTTTGTCGCATTAATGGTTGAGAATGGCTGGATTGATGCCGCACCAGCTGCCAACAAACGTTTAGGCGCGTACTGCACCAAGTTTGCTGCGACACGCACACCGCTTGTGTTCATGACATGGAGCGGTAGCCGCTCAGACTTAATGACATTGGCACACGAGCTAGGCCATGCGTTCCACAACTGGGTGATGAAAGACATGCCGTTGTGTCAAACACGCTACCCAATGACGCTAGCAGAAACGGCTTCGATATTTGCAGAAAACATCGTTCGTGACCACTTGTTAAAACAAGCACAAACACGCAATGAGAAACTTGAAATGCTGTGGGAAGAGCTTTCTTCTTCTTTGGCATTAATGGTGAACATTCCTGTCCGTTTTGAGTTTGAAAAAGCTTTCTACGAGCAGCGTGAAAAAGGCGAGCTAACGGCTCAGCAGCTGTGTGACTTGATGGAAACGACTTGGAAAGAGTGGTACGGCGATGCAATGACAGAAGCCGACCCATACTTCTGGGCGAGCAAGCTGCACTTCAGCATCTCTCAAGTGAGCTTCTACAACTATCCATACCTGTTCGGTTACCTATTCAGTAAAGGTGTTTACGCTCAGCGTGATGCGAAAGGCGAGCAATTCTACGGTGATTACGTGTCGTTGCTTCGTGATACAGGCAGCATGATGGCGGAAGAAGTCGTTCAAAAGCACCTTGGTATGGATCTGACTCAAGCGGATTTTTGGCAACAAAGCATCGACATGGTCAAAGTTCAAATCGATGAATTTGAAAGATTACTCGATCAGGAAGATTAATTGATCTCAATCTGTTCATGGCAGGTAAGAGCTGTGTTAGCTTACGTGGCTCTTATCTTGCTGAGATGACCTGAGACAACCAAAAGCTGCTCTAAATAGCGAAAGTTATTTGGAACAGATGTCGGTTAGTGAAATCAGCAGGTAATACAAAAATATATGGGTAGTATTTGTGAGTGATAACGGAGTTTCTATTGATAAGTGCGATCCTAGCAACACAATTTCTATGTACAATTTATTAACATACGGCCGTGCAATTAAGGAGTAGCGCATGACGAAGACCCTCTTTCGCCAATCATTTCTTTTTGACAGCCTAGATCTTGAGCAAGAAGTGGTTGCAGGACAGACCGTACTGAGTAACGGTGTTCAAATTAAGCTTCATCAACGCGGTGTATTGGAAGTGATTCCCGCAGAGTACAATTCTGAAACCAAGAACATCATCTTTTCAACAGGTGTTCATGGCGACGAAACTTCACCAATGGAGCTGATTGATAAGCTCATTGAGGATATTGAAACAGGCTTCCAAGTAGTGACAGCAAGATGTTTGTTCATCATTGCTCACCCAGAAGCAACCAACGCGCATACTCGTTTTCTTGATGTGAATATGAACCGTCTGTTTGATGAAAAACAGCACGAAAGTAATCGAGAAGTGGATATCGCGAAGAACCTTAAGTACTTGGTTACTGAGTTTTACAAGGAAACGGTACCTGCTACTCGTTGGCACTTAGATCTGCACTGTGCGATCCGTTTGTCTAAGCATTACTCGTTCGCCGTAAGCCCTAAGGTTCGCCACGAAGTACGCAACAAGGAGCTTTTCGATTTCATCAACAGTGCTCACGTTGAAGCTGTGTTGCTGTCGAATGCACCAACCAGCACCTTCAGCTGGTACAGCGCTGAAAACTTTGAAGCGCAAGCACTGACAATGGAGCTAGGGCAGGTAGCAAGAATTGGTGAGAACCAACTTGATAAGCTAACGGCTTTCGATTTGGCAATGCGCAATCTGATTGCTGAAATAGAACCAGAGCATCTACCAAAGAAAACCATTACATATCGCGTTAGCCGAACCATTGTTCGTTTGCACGATGACTTTGATTTCATGTTCTCTGATGACGTTGAGAACTTTACGGCGTTCAAGCACGGTGAAGTGTTTGGTCATGATGGCGATAAGCCATTGATGGCGAAGAATGAAAACGAAGCGGTGGTATTCCCAAATCGTAACGTGGCTATCGGTCAACGAGCGGCCTTAATGGTGTGCGAAGTTGAAACACGATTCGACCACGGTCAGCTTGTGTACGATTAATACCTAGTCGAACTAGAACGACCAAAACAACCGCTCAACTGGTTGAAATATCAAGGTTCACATTACGGTGTGAGCCTTGAGTTTATTTAGGGATACAGGTAAGGTTACGCGAACAATTTCAAAGTAGCTTGATATGGATTTCCAACAACTTCTTCACCAAAAACAGCGCAAATGGACCCGAGCCATTTATCTGATGGCAGCACTGCTTGTCGCGCTGAGTGCGATTTACCTAATGGTTGGCGATCTTTTCATTTCCCCTCTGGGCACATTGTCCACGTTAGAACAAAAACTACTGATTGATTTACGCTTACCTCGATTATTAGCAGCGATTGCTATCGGGGCAGGGTTAGCCGTATCTGGCGCAAGCTTACAAGTGTTATTGGGTAACGTACTAGCAGAGCCAGGTGTACTCGGCATTTCTGGTGGCGCAAGTTTGGCGATGGTTATCGTGCTGTTCTTCTTGCCGTTTGCTCCGACTCCAGAAGTGTTCATGATTGCCGCCGTTTTAGGCTCGCTCTGTTTTACCGTGATACTGGTGAGCATGGTAAAAACGATGCGACTCACCACGGCTAAATTACTGTTGGTGGGTGTCGCATTGGGTATTCTTTCTGGTGCGATGGTGACATGGGCATTCTATTTTAGTGATGACTTAAGCCTACGCTTGTTGATGTATTGGCTGATGGGCAGCTTAGGTGGCGTAACTTGGTATCAACACTCGCTTACGTTAGTGATGATCCCCGTGATTATTTGGCTGTGTCTGCAAGGTAGCAAATTAGACAAACTGATGATTGGCGAAACGCATGCCGCACAATTGGGCGTGAACGTTCCGAGATTACGTTGGCGTCTAATTTTCGCTGTGTCTATTTTAGTCGGCTGCGCGGTAGCTTTAGGTGGCGTGATCAGCTTTGTTGGCTTAGTTGTGCCGCACTTGTTGCGTTTAGCGATTGGTACTGATAACAAATACCTTCTTCCTTTGTCTGCCGTTGCTGGTGCAGCACTGCTGGTGTTTGCTGATATTTGCGCGCGTACATTACTCGATTCTGCAGAATTACCTTTGGGTGTGATGACCACCAGTATCGGTGCGCCTATCTTCATTTGGATGTTAATTAAAAATCATGATTCAAATTAAGAGCCTGAGCGTCGGCGCTCGTTTATTGCCGCTATCATTTGAACTCAAGCAAGGGCAGGTGACTCACGTTATCGGCCCTAATGGCAGCGGAAAAAGTACCTTACTCGAAGCGATATCTGGCATTGGTGATGGTTACAAAGGCGATATAAAGATCGACGGGCAGGATTTGTCGGAGCTGTCTTTACAAGATTTATCATTGCATCGTGCTTACTTGTGCCAAAGCGCAAGGCCAGCCTTCAACTTAGAAGTGTTCCAATATCTCGCGCTCTCATTACCAAGCTCATCGCATGGACTTGATGCTGAAATCAACGCAGCTTTGGAAGAGATAAGTCAGATGTTGGACATCACAGACAAACTTCATCGTTCCATTCAGACACTGTCTGGTGGTGAATGGCAACGCGTTCGTTTAGCTGGAATGTGCCTGCAAATTTGGCCGACACTTAACCCATACGCGAAGCTGCTGATCCTCGACGAACCCGCAGCTCCACTGGATATTGCTCAAGAAGCCTTGTTATACAAGCTCATCGAGCGAGTGGCAGAGAAGGGGATTGCCGTGATCATGGCAAACCACGACCTGAACCGTACCTTAAGACACGCAGACCAAGTGTTGCTGCTTGATAAAGGCGTACTTCAAGCATCTGGCACAGCTGCAGAAGTGCTTACTCCAGAACAACTAGAGTCCGTGTTCAACACCGAAGTCAAAAGTATCTCAGTCGATAATCAAACCTATCTTTTGTTTGGTTAAAAGACTAATTGGTTAAGCCGGTTATTGAGTTCAAGGCGAGTTAGTAAAGGAAGCAAACATGTTTAGATACATCCAAAGAAGAAGAATCAAAAAGGTGATTAAGTCTTTGTCAGCAAAGATGGTGAAGAGCTATGGAAGCCGTGATTTCTTCTCGATTGGACAGGTTGAAACAAGTTCTCGTGAGTTGAGTAACCGCCAACAACAGATTGCTTTAGCCTTGTATGCGGATCCACAAGATCTTGCTGTTGAATTAGCTCCAACTATTCAGTTGCTGCGTAATGATGTGTCTAATGACTTCTTCGGCGGAGAAGACTACACAGCGCGAGATGTACTTAATCTATTGGGTGGCGGCGGTTGGAAGGGCGGTCGTATGGACGACGACATGTCACATCGCATGGGCATGCATAGCCGCTATTAAAGCTCTACCAAGCTCCCTCTATTTAAATCAACGTCGCATAAAAGCACCTCTATCTAATGTGACTCGTCAAAACCGTTATTTTGACAACAAACCCTCTACTTTCGCGTCAATGCGATATCCTGAACAGCCCGTTCATACCTTTCTCACCTCTAGTCTTTCAGGTTTTTAGCTAGTTCCCTTGTTCTATTTCTTGAATAAACTTCATAGTCTTCAGATGTATAAGATAATTTCCCCTTCGTATTACCTTTGATGAATATCAATCAGCCTTATTGACTAAATAATCCTACCTTCCTCGACCATGCTCAAATTGATTGATATGCATTTGCTTTATTAATGTTCGAGCCAAGTAACGGTTAATAGCAAATTGAGGTGCTTACTCAATCAAACAAGTGGATAGGTAAACAAGCGAAGATCATTTTGTCTTGTTAATGGGAAATATGACGTCTTTAAGTGGAAATGTTATGAGAATCGGAATAGAGAAAACGGCTTTAGCCATCGCTTTGTCTGTGGCTTGTGGTGGTGCTATGGCACATGGATTTATATCGCTGAACGATGATGGCAACATCATAAGTCGTGTCGCTTTGTGTCACTTAGAAGATTCTGAAGGTCAGGCGAAGAACATGGACTGTGGCGACATACAGTATGAGCCACAAAGTGTGGAAGGCTTTGACGGCTTCCCTGAAGATGGCCCTGCTGATGGTTACATTGCCAGTGCTGAAATATTAATGGCAAGAAACCTAGATGAACAAACTTCAGAGCGCTGGCAGAAACGTCCAATCGAAGCGGGCTCTCAAGAGTTTGAATGGACATTTAGAGCCAACCATATTGCGGCTGGTTTTAAATATTACATTACGAAAGAAGGTTGGGACCAAAATTCACCATTAGCGCGCTCAGAGTTTGACTTAAATCCCTTTTGTGAAGTTGATGCCCATGGAGAGATGACACAGAACACGGCGACTCACACCTGTAACGTGCCAGAGCGAGAAGGCTATCACGTGATTCTGGCTGTGTGGGATGTGGGCGACACCGACAAGGCTTTCTATAACGCGATTGATGTGGTGTTTGATGGCGATGATTCTCAACTTCCGGGTTGGGAAAAAGCAGGTCAGATAATTCCTACGATTAATTTGAAAGAAGGCGACGCGGTATATACGCGCGTGTTTGATGGATCTGGTGAAAACTCATCGCACAGTACTCGTATCGAGATTGCGAATAGTGAGGATGGCCAACCAAAGAACTGGTCTAAGGCATTAGCAACCAAAGTTAATGAAGATCGCAATAACATTAAGTCTGGCGTGTTGAGTGAAAATGGTTTTGCACCTATTTACGGTGTGAACCCAATATATGTGAATTCTGACAGCGGTATTCAGCGTGTGGAAATAGGTTACGATGTTGAAGTGCCAGAACCCGATACGTCCCTTACGGTTGAAGGTCTGGAACCAGAATACGTGATCGGAGAAGAGCCAACCGTTCTCGATCTATCTTTGGTAGCTGAGGGCGATGCCCAAGCTGAACTCACCGTGTATAACCATGCTCGAGAGTCTTTAGCATACTGGAGTGGGGAGGTTGAAGATAACTCGTCAGAATCGGTATCATTACCTTTGTCTAAATCAGAGGCTGGTCATCATATGTTGGTAGTGAGTGTCAAAAACAGCGAAGGTAAATTGGTAGGCCAACAAATGATGGATTTCCATTTAGTTGATGCCGATGCGCCACCACCTGCACATGATTATGTCTACCCAGAAGGTTTTGGTAACTATGTTGATGGCGACGTCGTTTTATTTGAAGGCGAAGGTGTTTATCAATGTTACGGCCCATGGGCAGCAGAATGTAACAATGAAGCGTATCTTCCAGGCGTGGCAGCAGATCCAAATTGGGTTGAGCAACAATGGAAAAAGTTAGATTAATTACGAGTTAATCGAACTCACTTAGCTGTATATTAAATCTCTAGATGCAAAAGCGGCTTAATCATCGAGCCGCTTTTTTATTCACTTTGAATAATGTTGCGCCAATCAAGACGGAATACTGAGATCCAATAATTCGAAGCAACATCATCTATCGACAACGCATTTCTTTGAGTTGTGTGACTCTGATTCCTATCAATATAAAACCCGCTGTTATTGATAAAATTGACGTATATATTTTTCGTTGTTCTTCAAACAAAAACTATAAACCCTCGAAGTGCAATTTTGATTGGTAAGTGACCAGTTAATGTTGTGTGCAGGGTAAAATAATAGAGAGTGGGAAAGTGACAACAATAAATAATAATATTCTAAAAGTAGCAGTAGGTATGGCTATGCTATCGAGTGTGCCTTCGGTGGCAAATGCTCATGGCTGGTCTGAGTTTCCAAGTGCGCGTCAGAACACGTGTTACGAGCAAGGCGGGATTTGGTCGGGTACACCACCTAATGCAGCGTGTGCTCAAGCAAAAGACATTTCAGGTTCATACCCATTTGTTCAACGTAACGAATACGCTAAAAATGTTCAGGATTTCAATAATATCAATGCTGTAAAAGCGGCGATTCCTGACGGCACGTTATGTTATGCCAATGATTCGCAAAAACGCGGCATGGGTGCGCCTCATACTGGTTGGACTCGTACCGAGCTAAATACTGGTACGTTTGAATATGTATTCAATGCAACAGCGCCACACAACCCTTCTTTCTGGGAGTTCTACCTAACGAAACCAAACGCAGATCTAAGCAAAGGCCTAGCGTGGGGAGACTTAGATCTTATCCAAGAAGAGGGTAATGTTCCGGTTAATGGCGGCAAGTACCGCATTAATGTCACTATTCCTTCAGACCGTTCTGGCGATGCGATTCTATTCGTTCGCTGGCAACGTGATGATGCTGCGGGCGAAGGCTTCTACAACTGTTCAGACATCACTATCGCGGGTGGTACAACCCCTCCACCGGAGCCGGGTCCAGAGCCTGATCTCGTGCGTGGTGATCTGTTTGTTTCAGACCAATTTGGAACGCCAGAAGTTGGTGACACAGTTAAGTACGACATCATCAACAAGTATGGTGAAGTAGCGCGCAGCTTCGACATCGTTATCGACGCTTCAAACGTTAACGATTGGGCTCGTTTGTTGGCTTCAGAAATCAATGGTTGGCACGAAGAGTTTAAAGATGGCGCGATTTTCATTGGTGACTGGCATGCTGAAATGCAGCACTACATGTACTTCCAAAACGATCCTTCACGTAACTTCTTCAACTCAAAAGATAGCCGTGCTTCTGGTCAGTTAACGTTGATTGATGGTGGCGACGGTGGTGTTGAACCATTGAAAGGTGACATCTACGAGCTAGTGAAGAGTGACAATGTAGTGAATGCTGGCGATAAGGTTGTGATTGCAACAAGCGAAGCGGCGACATTGACTCAAACTCAAGGTTCTTCAGTAAGCATTCAAAATAACGGCACGGCTTCTATCGTAGTGGATACCACTGGCATCACTGCAAACGAAACTCTATCGTTTATGGCTAGCTCGATTGAAAGCGACAGTGTTGAAACCTTCACTTTCGAAGTGATTGCTGATGACGGTGGCGTAACACCAGACCCAGATCCAACGCCGGATCCTGATCCGACTCCTGACCCAGACAATGGCACGTGGGACTCATCAGCGACTTACCTTGGCGGTGAAGTTGTGACTTACTCGAACCAGTCATGGAAAGCACAATGGTGGATTCAAGGTGGTACAAACCCTAAAGCGACTTACGAAAATGACAAATGGGGCGTTTGGCGTCCAGCCAACTAATCTTAACTATCGCTAGTTCAATAGCTTTAAAGTAATAACCAAGACACCACACTTTTTGACGAGTGTGGTGTCTTTTTTATTGGAAAGGCTTAATAAGCAAAATAGATTTGATTTCTATTGGTTTTATCCTTTCATATAGTAAGAGAACGTCACAAATATCGACTGGTTGATAGTTAATAATGAGTAAATCTGTTGCATGGATGACGAGGGTTTTATGGAACTAACCAGTAAGCAAGTTGGAGTCTTTAAGGGAATGGCGTGGGCTATGCTAACCGCCATTGTTGCAATCTGGGCAGCCATCGTTTTAGACCCTCTCAATTACGCTCAAACCAGTTTGCTACAAGATAGGGTGACTGTTTTAGGGCTGTGTTTGATACTGCCGACTTTGATGTTAATCGTCTCAATTGGACGCTTAGCCAAGTTTCGCTTCTTCAGCCCAGAAGATATCGATGGCAGTGGGTTAACGTCAGGAACGAAGCAAGCTATCATGCTGCAAAGCTTGCTTCAAAATACCTTAGAGCAACTGGTCATCGCATTTGGTGTCTATACCGCGTGGTGTTTGTTGATGCCTTTTGCTTGGTTGTCTGCGGGGCTCGTATGTTCAGTGTTGTTTTTTATTGGGCGTATCTTCTTTTTCAAAGGCTACAGTCATGGAGCACCGGCAAGGGCTTTTGGTTTTGCGTTAACCTTTTATTCAACGGTAGTGCTGTGCTTGGTATTGGTGGTCACTCAATTGGTATTGGCCTTAAGTTAGTTAGACGTTTTGCTAAGGTGCTGCCCGATTTTAAACCAAGGCAAATGAATTTCGATTAGGGCAGAGTATACCTTTGCCTGTAACATGACGTGCTTACTATCTTCGAACACGAAAGACTTTTTGATGAAAAAATCACAGATACTCGCCAATACAATTAAGAATCAGATAGAGCAAAATATTTGGTTGAGTGGTGAGAAGATCCCATCAATTAGAGATGCATGTAAGCGTTATGAACTCAGTATCGAGACGGTACTGCAAGCCTATCAGCAGCTTGAAGACCAAGGCTATGTTCGCTCGAAGCCTAAGTCTGGCTATTTCGTTTTACCACGCAGAAATGTGTTCGTTTCGGATCATTCAAAGCAAAAAGCCATTAAGCCGTATCCCGTTAAAATCAGTGACCTGCTTTACGATGTGCTCCAACGAGCCAAAGACCCTAGCATCATTCCACTTAGCTCGGCATTCCCAGACCCTGCTTTGTTTCCCCATCAAGCATTGTCACGCAGTTTAGCTAATGCCAGCCGCCAAATGCCCGACAACAGTATGCTCACCAATTTACCTCCAGGCAGTAAAACACTTCGCAGGCAAATTGCCCAACGTTATCAAGTTCAAGGTTTGAACGTA
This sequence comes from Vibrio sp. 1CM8B, assembly GCF_023161685.1. NCBI lineage: Bacteria > Pseudomonadati > Pseudomonadota > Gammaproteobacteria > Vibrionales > Vibrionaceae > Vibrio > Vibrio sp. 1CM8B. The sequence goes on along the minus strand of NZ_JALNTU010000005.1, from coordinate 118,763 downwards.
CTGCCAGACGATATTGTGATCACGTCTGGGGCAATGGAAGCATTCAATCTTTGCTTGCAATCCTGTACCGAACCGGGTGACTTGGTCGCTATCGAGTACCCAGCGTTTTACGGTGTGTTACAGACTATTGAAAGGCTAAACCTCACTGCCGTAGAGATTCCAACAGACCCGACAAAAGGTATAGATTTAGATGTGTTGGAGTCGGTGTTCGCTTCAATGGACATCAAAGCGTGCTGGTTTATGACAGAGTCGCAAAACCCAGTAGGCTATTCGATGAGTGATGGAAACAAGCAGCGATTGGCCGAGTTGGTGAACCAACATAAGATCCCGATGATCGAAGACGATGTGTATCGAGAACTGCACGTCGGTAATCAAAGCTCATTGCCTGCTAAAGCCTATGACACTGGCGAACAGATCATGCTTTGTGGTTCGTTTTCCAAATCATTGTCACCGGGCTTTCGAATCGGTTGGGTAGTCGCAAGGAAACAAGCGTTAAAGATTCAAAGGCTGCAGCACCTTTCGACACTCTCAAGTAGTATTCCTATCCAACTTGGCTTGTCTCACTACCTGACGTTTTATAGTTATGACAACCATCTTCAAAAGCTTCGCAAGCTTTTGAATGAAAGGAAGAAGGCACATATTGCATTGTTAGACTCTAGCTTGCCTTCAAGTGCGATTGTGCATAAAAGCCAAGGTGGCTACTTCATTTGGATAGAGCTGCCTCACTCTGTTTGTGTTGAGAAGCTGTATGAACTAGCCCTTGAACAAAACATCTCTGTCGCACCGGGAATCATATTCAGCAGTGACAAAAAGTTCTCTCATCACATTCGTCTCAACTGTTCGTACGCTTGTGATGACAAAATAGCAGAAGCCATTCAAACATTAGGCGGCTTGATTCAGACAATGGAATTGCAAGCCAATAGTTGCAGCTAAACTCTGACCAGCCGTTCGTCTAATAAGTAAATCTGTTCTGTTTTTTAACAATCAATCTGTTCTAGTTTGGTTCGCGAGAACTGTGCTGAAATACGCTCCAATTCTTAATATGAAAGCCATCATTATGATGTTTGGAGCTTAAATGTTTGATGTAGTTGAATTGTCGCGTTTACAGTTTGCGCTAACCGCTATGTTCCACTTTCTTTTCGTCCCTCTGACTATCGGTATGTCGTGCTTACTGGCGATCATGGAGTCGATCTATGTACTCACCGGTAAACAAATCTATCAGGACATGACCCGCTTCTGGGGCAAACTGTTCGGTATTAATTTTGCCTTGGGTGTTACGACAGGCTTGACCATGGAATTCCAGTTCGGCACCAACTGGTCTTATTATTCTCACTATGTCGGCGATATTTTCGGGGCACCTTTAGCCATCGAAGCGCTTGTCGCGTTCTTCTTAGAATCCACCTTTGTTGGATTGTTCTTCTTCGGCTGGGAAAGGCTATCTAAACGCCAACACCTTTTAGTGACTTGGCTGGTGGCTCTGGGCTCAAGCTTCTCTGCACTGTGGATTTTGGTTGCCAATGGTTGGATGCAAAACCCGATTGGGTCAGAGTTCAATTACCAAACCATGCGTATGGAGATGACCAGTTTTGCCGAAGTGGTGCTCAATCCTGTCGCACAAGTTAAATTCCTGCATACAGTGGCCTCAGCGTATACCTGTGGCTCGATGTTTATCCTTGGTGTGAGCTCTTACCACTTGTTGAAAGGGCGAGACGTTGCTTTTGCAAAACGTTCGTTTGCTGTTGCAGCTTCGTTCGGGATTGCTTCTATTATCTCGGTGATCGTATTAGGTGATGAGTCGGGCTATGAACTGGGTGATGTTCAAAAAGTAAAGCTGGCCGCTATTGAAGCTGAATGGCACACAGAACCTGCACCTGCGGCGTTTACCTTGTTCGGATTACCCAACCAAGAAGAAGGCAAAACCGACTTCGCGGTAAAAATCCCTTATGTGATGGGAATTATTGCGACTCGGTCTTTGGATGAGCAAGTAACAGGTCTTCACGATTTGCGCGACCAACACCTCGTCCGCATTCGTAACGGAATCATCGCTTATGAATTGCTAGAGCGTTTACGAGCAGGAGACACCTCTTATGAGACAGAACAAGCATTCGATCAAACCAAGCACGATCTCGGCTATGGCTTATTACTTAAGCGTTACACAGATACCGTGACCGATGCGACTGAACAGCAAATCCAACAAGCGGCAGATGATTCCATTCCAACAGTGTGGCCACTTTTCTGGTCATTCCGAATCATGGTGGGTTGTGGCTTCATTATGTTGTTTGTTTTTGGTGCGGCCTTCCTGCAAACCTACCGTAAAAACATTACGCAAAAGCCTTGGTTACTGAAAGCGGCGCTATGGTCAATTCCATTACCTTGGATTGCGATTGAAGCTGGCTGGTTTGTTGCGGAATATGGCCGTCAGCCTTGGGCTGTAGGTGAAATCCTTCCTGTGACGGTGGCGGCTTCTTCTCAAACCGTTGAAAACCTGCTTACGTCTCTTGCTCTCATTATTAGCCTGTATACCGTATTCATCATTGTTGAAAGTTACTTGATGATTACCGTGGCTAAAAAAGGCCCAAGTAGTTTAAAAACGGGTCGCTATCACTATGAACAAAATACAACTTCGCTTGAAGCCAAATTGGCACAACAAGTTCAACAATAAGGTGACTGACTGATGTTCGAATATGACACATTGCGTTTAATTTGGTGGGTTCTGATTGGTGTACTGCTGATTGGTTTTATGATCACCGATGGTTTTGATATGGGAGTGGGGGCGTTGTTACCGTTTATTGGTAAAACGAACGCTGAAAGACGAGTCATGATTAACTCCATCGCGCCCCATTGGGACGGCAACCAAGTATGGTTAATTACCGCAGGTGGTGCGTTGTTTGCGGCTTGGCCTCTGGTTTATGCGACATCGTTTTCAAGCCTTTATGTTGCGATGTATTTGGTGCTTATTTCATTGTGGCTGCGTCCTTTGGCGCTTGAGTATCGAGCAAAGATCGACAGCGATCAGTGGCGACAAGTATGTGACTTAGCAATTTCGTTCTCAGGCTTCTTCCCACCGATCTTGTTTGGGGTGGCGTTTGGCAATTTGATTCAAGGCTTACCTTTTACGCTCAATAGCTTATTGATGGTTGATTACCATGGTTCGTTTATCGATTTGATTAACCCATTCGCACTTTTGTGTGGTCTGGTTGGGTTATTGATGGCGCTGTTACAAGGCAGTGCTTGGCTTATGATGAAAACCACAGACGCAGTGTACAAAAAGGCAAGAAGGGTGACGCAGGAGAGTGCGGTACTTGTCGCTTTCCTTATGGTGGTTGGCTGTATGGCGATAAACCACACTGATGGGTATCTGATAGTCAGGGCGATGGATCATAGCTCGGCTTCGAATCCTTTAAATAAAGAAGTCGTCACACAAGCAGGCGCTTGGTTAACCAACTTCTATACGTATCCTTGGATGTGGTTTGCACCGATCGGCAGCGTGACCATTCCATTACTGGCTTTGATTGGCGCAAGATTGAAATGGGATGTGATTGCTTTTATCAGTTCAAGCTTGACTAACGCTTGCATCATCTTGACGGCTGGTTTCTCGATGTTCCCGTTCATTATCCCGTCTAGCGTTAACCCGAGTAATAGCCTAACGCTGTGGGATTCAACATCGAGCGAACTGACCTTAAACATCATGACAGGTGTGGCGTTTGTGATGGTGCCAATCATTCTCTGTTATACCGCGTTCAGTTATCGAACCATGTTTGGACGACTCGATAGCGAGTATGTCGAACGTAATGGCCACTCACTGTATTAAGGAGTTTCTCATGTGGTATTTTGTTTGGATATTGGGCTTATTCCTAGCCTCAGCATTTGCGGTTTTGAATGTAATCAGCCTAGAGAAAAGTGACTCAGAAACCAAGTCTTAATCGCTGAGCAAAGCTCTGTAATCAGATAAGAGTTATATAGAAAACAAGAGCTATATAAGAAGACCAGAAGCGTGAGTTTCTGGTCTTCTTTATGAGCCTTCCTAAAGCGTAAGGTTTGGTTCTTTTTTCGTGGTACAAGATGGTAAGACTTGAATAGAATGAGCTGCATTCTTTTCACTACACCTATATCAGATTTAATCAAAACATTTTTTTCTAACCTATTGTTAAATATTTACTATTTGTTAGTGTGTTTAGGTGCACATTGAACATGTGTTTCATATTTAGCGAAGAAATATTAGGAGTTGCGATGAGTATTATAGTGAGACGGTCTGAGCCGTCAGATGCGAAGGGAATCAAAGAAATTTACGAATGCACTAATGCTTATACCGGTACGCTGCAACTCCCAAATCCATCTCTGGAAAGCTGGCAAAAACGAATCTCTAATATGCCTGACAACGTGTACTCGTATGTCGCGATGATCGACGATGAGATTGTTGGCAACTTGGGAATGGAAGTGTGTGTAAACCCAAGAAGACGACATGTGGCTTCATTTGGTATGGGTGTTAAGGACGATGTGTTAGGCAAAGGCGTTGGTAGCCAACTGCTCGCAACAGCAATCGACTTGTGTGATAACTGGATTAACATCAAACGAATGGAGTTAACGGTGTATACCGATAACGAAAGAGCGATTAGCCTGTATAAGAAGTTCGGTTTCGTGATTGAAGGAGAGTCCGCAGGGTTCGCTTTCAGAAATGGCGAATATGTGGCGGCTTATCATATGGCTCGACTGGTATAGCACTTAGTTAGCTACAATTAGCACACAGTTACGATTAACGCACAGATAGAATTTACGGACAGATAATAAAACGCCACGTTATTCAAAACGTGGCGTTTGCTATTCAAGTTAGCTGAAGCTTTTGACCGCTTCAGTCTTAACCTTACTTAAGCCGTGAGTGGTTCAAGGTTCGCAGGACGGTAGTGTACTGATTTTAGTACCTTACCTTGGCGAACCGTCTTGCCTTCCGATACGAAATCTTCCGCACACTTAGCGATGATATATTCGCCTTTTTGAACTGCCATCAGCTTGATGTTTTGCTCAGCATAGAAAGCTTCTGTTTCAGCGTATTCAGTTTCGTTGCGACATACTTTGCTCATGTTGCTTGAGTGTACTTCGTCCCAGCAAGGTAAGAAGTCAATTGAGCGGTTTTTAGAAACATTCAACAGTAGGTCGATTAGGTAGCTGATTGCTAGATTGTCTTCAACCTTAGCTTGACCAAGGTGAACCAAGCGTCCCATCAAAACATAAACGCTGTCTACAATAGCGTCCGCTTGTTCGATTTTAGAGTCAGCTTCTGCAAGTTCTGTTAGTTCTTCGATCGCTAGAGAGGTATGTAGCGTATCGCCTTTTTCGTCCATTGTTTCAGGAGCAGCAACAGGCAGATCAAAAGTACTGCGGAACTCTTCAATGTCGCGGTAAAGGTGATCGTAGATTTCTTGGCTTAGTTGAGAAAGGTTCATTTTCCTATCCATTCTGTTTCGTTAATGGATTATTTTACCAAAGCTAGGAATAGGGTGCTAACGCAAAGTCGAAGAAGTCGACTTTTATTCATTGGACCAATGAGGTATTTTGCATACAAACTAATTGATTATTATGTTTTTTTACACTTTACTCTTCTTAATATACCAAATATTAATGTTGCCATTAACTTCAGCAGCAGCGGAATTCCATTTATGAACCAAGCCAGTGAAAGTGAAATTGTTATACGCCGCTTGTATCAAATCACCAATGATTATCGAAAGGGCTTCGATATTCAGATCGCTCAGCTGCTTATTATGGGGCTTGAACGCTTCAACCTTGATATTGGTATCTTATCGAAAGTCGATGGCAATGCTTACGTTGTTGAACATTGTGTTACGCCTGAAGGGGTTGAACTCAATAGCGGTGATACCTTCGATTATCGTTCAACCTATTGCGAAATTACCTGTAAATCGATTGGCCCTATCTGCATTGAGCATTGTGGCAAACACGATAAGTATGCGAAGCACCCTGCTTACCAGTCTTTTGGCTTGGAGTCTTATATTGGGGTTCCTATTTTCGTTAATGATGAGCTTTATGGCACCTTAAACTTTTCAAGCCCGGCTCCTTATCATCGTGAGTTCAAAGAGTTCGATGTCGACGTGATGAGACTAATGGCATCATGGATCGAAGTGGAGCTGGTTAGAAGACAGCAAGAACGAAAGCTAAAAGAGCTGAATGAGAAGTTAGAGTACCAAGCTCTGTATGATCCTCTGACACACTTGCCAAATAGACGTTGCTTGTTCAAAACATTGAATGCGGAAGTGGAGCAGTTAAAAGGGTCTTTAGGAAAGGGAACCTTGGCTGTTGTCGATATCGATTTCTTTAAACAGGTCAACGACATCTATGGCCACCAAATGGGTGATGTTGTCTTAAAGAAAGTGGCGAACGTGCTGAGCAATAACACTCAAGAGGGTGAGTTTGTCGCGCGTTTTGGTGGTGAAGAGTTCATTCTTTGGTATCCAAATAAAACACCAAGTTGTGTTGAAGATAAGTTCATGACTCTTTTGCAAGAGATGAAGAAAATCACACTGGATAGAAAGCCTGTCACTATATCAATCGGTGCGTGTCATTTTGAGTTGAGTACAGGGGATACCAAAGGAGAAAGGATGTCGGCGTTAGATAAGCTCATCAAAGTTGCCGATGAATGCCTGTATATTGCGAAACAAAATGGACGAGATCAGTTTATTTCTCGTCCATATCATCAAGAGCGCTCAGGAATATGAGCCATCATGTTAGCGATTAACTGAACTATTAACTGAACAGGTAAGGGAACAGTTTACGGCGTTCTTCTGGCGTTAAAGACTCGACTCTCGCGATGTTGGTATCAGGAATCGCTTCAGGGTTAGGGTAGTGCTTCAACACCTTTTCCATGCTCGCTTCACGAATCAAATGGTAAACCGGATACGGTGAGCGGTTAGTGAGGTTTTCATCGTCTTCTGGGTCGGCACCACCAAAGCAATAGTCTGGGTGGAAGGTTGCCACTTGGTAAACGCCTTCCCAATCTTCTTGCTTAATCAGAGCTTCAATCCAATCAATGAACATGTTGTAGTCGAAGAAATCTTGCAGCATGTTAGGTACAACCACCAAAGTCGTCTCCAACTCTGCGACTGGCGTGTTATCTAACTCTACGAAATGCGTCATGATGTCTTCCAACAACGCTTCTTCCGTATTCGCTTCACTCACAAAGATCTTAATCTGTTTATTACGTTGTGGCTTGGCTGCGAATGGACACAGGTTTAGGCCAATAACGACATCGTCTAACCATTGTTTAACTTGGTCGTGGATGGTTTGAAGATCTGTGCTTTGAGTGTTCGACATAACAGGTTCCGAAATGAAATTTTGCGTAGGATATCAGAACGGACGTTAATCAAAAGCAATAATTGAGTTACAAACTCAGTCGCAGTTATGCTTGTGCGAGTTTGGACGCCGATACTTGTAGCTGTTTCAACTGGTAGACCCAAGCAAATATCGCGACATAGAAGATCGAACCGCCTGCAATCACGCCATTCCAACCGAACAGCTGCCAGCAGTACAAGAGTAAGAATCCACCTAAACTGCCACCGATGTAGTAGTGGACTAAGTAAAGTGCCGTTGCTGTCGCTTTGGCGCTCGGTGCTTTTTGGCTCACCCAAGAGTAGGCAAGAGTGTGGGCGAAGAATGCACCGCCACTAATCAATAACAAGCCAGCTAACATGAACGGGACTTTATCGACGGCAGAGATTAGCATCCCAATCAGGCTAATACATACGCCCATCAATATACCGTTTAACGGATCAAAGCGAAGTGTCCATTTGTTGGAGAGCTTAGAGCTTACCGTTCCGGCCAAGTAACATAGGAATATAAGCGAAGCTAAACCCACTGGCACAGAGTGAGGCGCAGATACTAGCCTAAAGCCCATTACCGAATACAGGTTAACGAACAACGCGAAGTTAGCACCACCAATCAACATCGCGAGCCACAAGGTACGGTTTCTTAAGTGCATCACAACCGAGCGGTTATGATGAAAGAACAACCCTTTCTGTGGTTTGAAGTTTTGTTGTTCAGGCAATCTAAAGGCGATATAGAGCGCGCCAAGCAAAGATCCGACCACGAAAAACAAAACCGTTGCGTGCCAGTCGAAATAATCCGTAATCAAGCCACCCAATACACGCCCGAAGATGCCACCTAAAGAATTAGCCGCAATATATCCTCCAATCGCGACTGCGAATGCTTTGGGTGATAACTCTTCGACCATATAGGCAACCGCCACGCCCGCAAAAGCAGCGACTGCGATTCCCATGAATGCTCGGGCAATAACAAGTTGCAGTAGAGTGGTTGTGAACACCATGCTCAGCCCGATTAGCGGGATAGCAAATAAGCTGAACAGAATGATGGGTTTTCGACCGAAGGTTTCAGAAGCGATCGCCCAAGGCACCAAGCTGATGGAAAGCCCAAGTGTTGTCGCGGCAAACAGCCAGTTGATTTGAGTTTCAGATACTTGGAAGTGCTCCGCCATGTGCGGCAAGATAGGCTGAAAGAGGTAAAGGTTACAGAAAATGATAAACGAACCAATCGCCAATGATTGGGTGATGCGTTTGTATTGAGGGCTGCCTTTATCAAACATTTACGGTGTGCCTGCACGAGTTAGTAAGCTATTTGTGAACAAGTTATCAGCACAAGCGTGATTAAAGAAATATATTAAAAATATCACCTCTATATATTTAATATATCGCCATGCTTGAATCAAAACCTCTTCGACATTTTCTGGCTGTTGCTCAGTTTGGTAACTTCACCCAAGCTGCCAAAGCGCTGCATATTGCACAGCCTGCATTGAGTATCTCCATTAAAAAACTAGAACAGACACTTGAGTTAATTCTGTTTCGTCGTGGAGATAAATCCGTCACCTTAACGGAAGAGGGAAAGGTATTGTTTGAGCATGCGAAGCGAATAGCCCAGCAGTTTGATGACGCGCAGCTTGCGATGAATGAGCTAAAGGGACTGGAAAAGGGAGAAGTGCGATTAGGCGCTCCAAGCATGATGGGCAGTTATTTTTTTCCCCAAGTCGTGATGGCATTTAAAAGCCAGTACCCAAACCTAAAGTTGACTCTGATTGATGCTGGCACCGCTTCTATTCGTGAAATGTTGTTAAACGGCGAACTCGATATTGGCGTAATCAACCATGAAAACGTGCCTGATGATCTTGAAACTGACCACCTGTTAAGCTCAGAAATGTTAGCTGTAGTTGGCAAAGATCACCCACTCTCAACGCAACCATCCATCACCTTTGAAGAGTTTTTTTCTCAAGAGCTGATCATGTTCAAATCAGGCTACTTCCACCGTGATTTTATCGATGCGACTTGTAAGAAGTACAACCTCGATATGACCATCGCGTTCGAAACCAATTTATTGCCAATGATTCTTTCTATCGTGAAGCGAGAGTTTGCCATCACCGCGTTGCTTAGCTTGGTGACAGAATACGAGGAAGACGTAGTAGGAGTGCCATTTAAAGACCCTGTGAAACTGAACCTATCTTTGGCGTGGAGAAAGGAAGGGTATCTGTCGAAGGCAGACAGAACCTTTATCGACTTCGTTAAGCGGTATGTGTGATTTAGAATGCAATAGACAAAACAAAGCCCGAACATCCTAGGTTGGAGATTCGGGCTTTGTTTGTAGAAATATAAGTCTCTTAAATCACGTTAAGTGTTCTTTGAGTTATACATCTTATCGAAGTTCTTCTGATTCCAGCCGACCATCACTTGATCGCCGATTTTAAGCACGGGGATAGAACGAGCACCCATCGCTTGCAATTCTTTACGGCCACGCTGCATCTTTGCATTCGTCAGGCGGTAAACAATTTTCTTAGAGTCTAAATACCTTTGAGCATCTTTACAGTGCGGGCATTTGTCTGCGACGTACAATACAACACGTTTCATTTTTTCATTCTCTTGGTGAATCTCGCTAAAGTGTAACGAATCCTAGGTGATTAGAAAAGTGTGATCAGTTACACTATACGGCTCAATTTTCAAGACCACAACGTATTGTCGTGGTGTAACTTGTACGGTCTTTCAGCATGCATCCTTCTTTACGCTATATTCAAGGCTATCCTAAGCACATTCTCGATCCTGTGACTCAACTTGTTGAGTCGGGTAAATTGGTGCCGTGGTTTGAAGCTCGCTACCCAAAGAATCATGAAATAAAAAGCGAGAAAGCCCTGTTTGACTATGCGATTGAGATAAAAAATCGCTACATGAAAAAAACACCACCGATCAGCAAAGTGATTTACGACGGCAAGATACACCTAATCAACAATGCGTTAGGTCTTCATTCTTACGTTGCTAAGAATCACGGTGGAAAGATCAAATCGAAGAATGAAATTCGTATCGCCAGTGTTTTTAAAAATGCACCAGAACCTTTGTTGCGAATGCTGGTGGTACACGAACTGGCGCATATCAAAGAGAAAGAGCACGACAAAGCCTTTTACCAACTATGCTGTCACATGGAACCGGAATATCATCAACTTGAGTTGGATGCCCGTTTATTCATGATGTATTTAGATTTAAAGAAGTAGCCCAATGAGCCAATCACAAAATAGAACGACGCTAAGCCTGTCGAAAAACAGTACTTCATCAGCAAAAACAAAAGACAACCAAGCTAAAGAAGGCAGCGACAAGCGTATTTCTACAAAGAACACATCTGATAAAAGTCGCAAGAATAGTGCACCTAAAGGCGCTGGCAATAACAAAGCAAAGCGACCTTTTGCAAAAGACAACAAAGGTAAACCGGGTTCGAATAAAGGGTCATCGAATAAGGGTTCTTTCAATAAAACGGCATTTAACAAGAACGCTGCCCAGAAAAGACGCTCGGCTGAAAAACCTCAAGGTGGATTACACCCAAGAAACCAGCACACTGGTCGTTATGACTTCGAGTTGTTGGTTGCAGCCTTGCCCGAGCTAAAAGAGCACTTGATCAAGAACCCAGTGGGTGAAGACACCATTAATTTCTCTGATCCATTAGCCGTTAAGCTACTCAACAAAGCTTTGTTGGCGCATCACTATGGCGTTAAACATTGGGATATTCCTGCAGGTTACTTGTGTCCGCCAATTCCTGGCCGTGCAGACTACATTCACAGAGTGGCCGACATCCTTAATAGCGATGGCCAAGGTGAACCCTATAATCACGCGTCTGTGAAAGCACTAGATATTGGTGTTGGTGCAAACTGTATCTACCCAATTATTGGTGCGACAGAGTATAAGTGGCGTTGTACAGGGACAGATGTTGATTCAGTCTCCATCAAAACAGCGAACTTCATTGCGGAAAGTAACCCTAATCTAAAAGGTAAGATCCGAGCTCGTCTGCAAGCGGACTCTGAATCTATCTTTAAGGGTGTGATTAAGGATAATGAACGTTACGATGTCACTATTTGTAACCCTCCATTCCACAGCTCTCTTGAAGAAGCGGAAAAGGGCTCACAACGTAAACTGGATAATCTAGCGGCAAACCGAGCTAAGAAAGCCGGTCAGTCATTCAAGCCTGAAACGAACAAGAAGCCAGTTAAGTTAGATAAATCAACTAAGCAAGCTAAACCAACCTTAAACTTTGGCGGTCAAAAAGCCGAGCTTTGGTGCCCAGGTGGTGAAGCCGCTTTCATTATGAAGATGGCGAGAGAGAGTCAACTTTTTGCTACTCAAGTCTTGTGGTTTACGACATTGATTTCTAAGAAAGACAACGTCGATATGGTCCGTTCAGAGCTGGGTAAGCTGCGAGCGAAACAAGTAAAAGTCGTCGAGATGTCGCAAGGCCAGAAGGTAAGTCGCTTTATCGCATGGACCTTTATGGATGACGAACAAAGACAAGAGTGGATTGCGCTCAAATAGCCGCTTCACTTAGTTGAGACATTAAGCTGAAATACGGACGGGCTTGTTGTTAACGTAACAAGCCCGTTTTTTGTGTTTTGTATGTTTGCTAAGCAGAAAGCAACTCATCTAACTTGCTCTGATATTTCTGCTCTAGAGCTCTGTTCCCCGCCTTATTTTCGAGATCGACCAATATTTTAAGCGATGGAATTTGATAGCCATAACGCTGGTGGAATTTGAATAAACGAAGTCGAGCTTCATTGTAATCGGCGTCACTCACTTCAATTTTTGATAACTGTAGTATCGATTTAACGCGGTTTGGATCGTGGTCGATCGCTCTGCTGAAGTAGTACTTCGCTTGGTCTGTATTGCCAGCCTTAAATGCACAAAACGCGGCGTTTTCATAACTTGCAGACACCAAGTAATAGTATGGTTGGTCGATGGCGCGATTAAAGTACTTATCGGCTTGCTCGTATTCGCCCTGTTTACACAAAAATGTACCGTAGTTGTTCAATACATTACCGTTTCTAGAATCGAGACTGAGTGCTTTACGGTAAGTGGTTCTTGCTTCGTCTACTTCGCCCACTTGTTCGTAGTAATGCGCCATTGAAAGTCGAGCACGGTAGTAGCTAGGTGCGTGTTTAATCGCAAGCTCAAGGTTTTCACGCGCTCTTACCATATTGCCTTGGCCCATATAGCCCAAACCTAATTCGATTCGAGATTCAGACATCGCGATAGGGTCACTTTCAATCTTTGGTGGTCCTTCAGTGACAGAGACACAACCGGCCAAGGAAAGCGAGACAAGTAGTACCACACTTGATAACGAAAGAGGGCGGGACAACGAAATCGGATTTGAAAATGATGACTTGGCAGGCATGTGAAGCTCCTTATGAACACCAACCCATCATATGAAATCAAACCCATTGAAGTGGTAAATCTATTATGGAATGCGACCCACACACCATAAAAAAACCGTGTCCAATTCGTCGTTTTATCAACAACATACTGAACACGGCTTTATGTGTTTGTGAATCGGAAGAAATAACTTAATCGTCTTTGGTAAAGTTGTCTTCGCTGAAGTGATCCAGATCGTAAGGCGTTTGTTGGTAAACGCAGTAGTTTAGCCAATTTGAGAACAACAAGTGTCCGTGGCTACGCCAGCTTGCAACCGGTTTGTTGTCTGGATTGTTGTTCGGGTAGTAGTTGATTGGAATCACAGGCTCCATGCCTTCACCCAAATCACGAATGTATTCATTGTGAAGCGTATGAGAGTCGTACTCAGGGTGACCCGTTACAAACACGTTTCGCTTATCTTTGGTCGCCGCTAGATATACGCCCGCAACATCAGAAGTCGCAAGAACATCAAGGTCTGTGTGCTCAGCTAAGTACTCTTGAGAGAAGTCCGCGTAGCGAGAGTGGGGAGCCAAGAATGTATCGTCGAAGCCACGTAAAATAGGGTGGTATGGGTTATGTATCTCGTGGTTGTAAACACCAGACAGCTTCTCTTTACGAGTGCGTTTTGGCAAATCATACAATAACTTCAAACCAGCCTGAGCCGCCCAACACACGTATAGAGTTGAAGTAACGTGCTTGTTTGCCCATTCCATGATGGTTTTCAGATGGTCCCAGTAGATAACATCTTCAAATTGAACCAAGCCAAGCGGCGCACCAGTGATGATCAATCCATCAAAGTTTCTTCCTTTGACCATTTCAAATTGGCGATAAAAGTTATCAAGGTGTTCAGTCGGTGTGTTTTTGCTTGGTCGGTCATCAATGCGCAGCAGCTCTACATCCACTTGCAATGGGCTGTTCGATAGTAGGCGTAAAAATTGAGTTTCAGTTTCAATCTTCTTCGGCATTAGGTTGAGGATCAAGACTCGAAGTGGACGAATTTCCTGTGTCGATGCTCTTGATAACGGCATAACGAAGATGTTTTCTTCACGAAGAACATCGGATGCTGGCAATTGGTCTGGAATGCGAATAGGCACAGCTTTCTCCCTAAGCTAGATATGTAGACGTCTATACATCTAAATCTATAGTAGTTTGATACGCTTGTCGATATGCAAAATGGATAGATGTAAATTATTTGTGTTTTCTATCAGAAGCTATACAAGCGCTTTGAGGGGAGTTTCATTGTATTCGGTGATTATCGGAGTCGAGTGTAAGTACTTGGTTTTCGTATGCTGAGCAAAGGCAGTTATCAGAGAAACTCGTTACTATTTACGATAAACTCATGTTTTCGAATTAGCCTGTAAAGTGACAGATGAAGTTAATACTCATTCGAGGGTTGCCCGGCTCTGGCAAATCAACAAAAGCAAAAACCTATGATGCATTGCATGTCGAAGCCGATATGTATTATGTGAATGAGCAAGGTGAGTACCATTTTGATCCTAGGCAGCTGCAACAAGCTCATGAGTGGTGTCAAAACACGGCTGAAAACGGCTTAATGGAAGGGCTTGATGTGGTTGTTTCGAATACCTTTATTAAGCACTGGGAAATGAAAGCCTACCGCCAACTTGCACGCAAATATAAAGCAGAATTAATTATCGAAGTCTGCCGAGAGCAATATGGCACGATTCACGATATCGAACCGTCTGTGATTAAACGAATGGCGAGAGACTGGCAAGAATAGCCTCGTTTTTCCTTTGCTGGCGTGGCTGAATGGCAAATAGAATTAAATTAATAGAACAACTCCAAGGTAACGATTGAAATGGCAAAGCGCTCTGTTGTGGTCGACATGACCTCTTATGGTATCTATTCCACATGGGATTCCAAATCTAAAGATCTTCCAAAAATCCAAGAGTTCACCACCACCGTTGATGCTGAAATCGACGTAGAATTTGGCTATATCTTGAATATCAAAAAAGCCAAAGGCGAAAAGATTCGTTACTGCATTTATCACCCAAACATCACCACAGACAAAGGTGAAGTGCTCGAACCGTTTGATGGTGAAGAGTATGTCGGTAACAATGATTGGGATTTCTACTTAGGTGACACTATCTGGGCACCAGTCTCGAACAAGTTAGGCAAATGGCGCATGACGGTCGAGCTAAAAGGCAACATCATCGCCGATAAGACATTCGACCTAGTAGCAAAAGACGAAGGTCAATTCTGGAAGCGTAGGGGCTTTTAGATTAGACCTTCTATACTTGCCTGAACAACAAAAAAGCCGAGCATCGTGATGATGTCTCGGCTTTTTTCATTGTGCTAGATAGAAGTGACTACCTAGCTAATGGATTCGATTATTGCGTTACGTAAGCCACAACAAACTCAGTGATAGCGACCATGTCTTTCACTGCAATGTACTCTTCAGTGGTGTGAACTTTCGCCATACCAGTCGAAAGGTTTACTGTTGTTAGACCTTTCGCGTTGAAGTTGTTTGCATCACTACCGCCGCCAGTGCGTTTAGTGTTCGCTGTTACGCCAAGCTTCTCAAATGCTGATTTGATAGAAAGAATATGCGGGTGATCATCTGCAATAACGAATGCATCGTAAGCACGAGTTGATTCGATTTCTACTTCAGCGCCGAACTGCTTAGCGCTTTCTTGGAATGTCGAGATCATGTGCTCAACTTGAGCCGTTAGCTTTTCGCCGTTTAGAGAGCGTGCTTCAGCCACGACTTTAAGCTCTGGCATTACGATGTTAGTTGCTTGACCGCCTTCGACAATACCAACGTTTGCTGTCGTTTCTTCATCGATACGAAGTAGGTTCATCTTGGTGATTGCGTCTGCAGCAACTTGAATTGCGCTGATGCCTTCTTCTGGCGCTAAACCAGCGTGAGCAGGGCGACCTTTGATTTTAGCAACAATCTTCTGCTGGCCAGGCGCCGCGTTTACGATGGTGCCAATTGGGCCGCCTGTATCAAGTACGATTGCGTGCTCAGATTGAATGTAAGACATATCGAAGTTTAAAGAGCCGAACAGACCGCCTTCTTCGAATACAGTAAACGCAATCTCGATAGTTTTGTGCTCTTGGCCTTCAGCTTTGATGCAACGAATGGCTTCCATGATAGCTGCGATACCAGACTTGTCGTCACCACCTAGAATTGTGTTGCCTTTTGAACGGATAATGCCGTCTTCGATGATTGGCTCAATGCCGATACCTGGCGTTACTGTGTCCATGTGGCAGCTGAATACTGTGCTACCTGGAAGAGTGCCATCTAGACGAGCGTAGATGTTGAAACCGTTAGACACTTCTTCAGGAACCGCCAGTTTGTGAACTTCAAAACCTAGTTCACCGAGTTGCTCAGCCAAAGCTTCAGCAATCGCTTTTTCGTTACGAGATTCACTATCAATTTTCACTAGATCGCAGAAATGTTCTACAAGACGTTGTTCATTAATTTGGGTCATTGTTAATTCTCATTATGCTTCCGCTTGTTCAAAAAGAAGCTGCGGAGGTAGGAACAGGAAAATCACTATAACGCCAATGAGGCAGATGATTGCCTGAGTTAAATCAAGAAAGTTGCCTGATTATTCTAATTAACGAGAAAAACCCAACTCAGATCCACCAGTGCTCAGGATTTTAATCTGTATATCTGTCGGGTATAATGTTTGACCGCATTTAA
Organism: Vibrio sp. 1CM8B; assembly: GCF_023161685.1. Lineage (NCBI taxonomy): Bacteria > Pseudomonadati > Pseudomonadota > Gammaproteobacteria > Vibrionales > Vibrionaceae > Vibrio > Vibrio sp. 1CM8B. Next base: position 102,365 of record NZ_JALNTU010000005.1, on the reverse strand, counting down.
ACATACGTCGATGAAATTGGAATGTAATCAATAATGGCACTGATAAATGAATAGAAACAATGTGTTAGGTTCATTCCTTTTAGTGTTGCTGATGAGTGTTGTGCTGGGGCTGTATTTGCTCTACCCAACTTATGACGACGATTTAAAGCATATTCGCCCTGAAAACCCGAGTGTTTATAGTCCAGAGAAAGAGTTATCACTCTCTCAATATGGGTCTGCATTGATCGATATTCTAGATGTATCTCGTGGTGACCCAAATTTAGCTTCCCAACAACTTGAGGCTCTCCAAACCAAGTTCCCAGACCAAGATAAAGCCATCTATCGTGCTTACGAATTGATGATTTTGTCGAACCTCGCGCAACACAAGTTGGATACCAAAGCAGTTTCCGAATACGTCAGACAGATTAAAGCACTCGCACAACACGAACATATGGGTTGGCTAAAGGCCCAATCTCTCGTTGAATTGGCGATTGAATACATCAGTAAGGGGGAGCTAGCGGAATCTGAAATCCAAATCAGAGCAGCGATAGATATCGCAGAATCGCTTCACTATGAAGAGTTGTTGATTAAGGCCTATAACACGGCTGGTGTCATCAACAATATCCGCAATGACTTTCCTGAAGCTCAATACTTTTTCCATAAAGGTTTAGACCTTGGTAAGAAGTACCCTCAACACATCTACAACAGTAAGTTAGTGTCAAACATGGCACTGCTGTATATCTATTTGGAAGACTGGCCTAAAGCGCTCAAGCTGATTAAAAGAGCCAAAAAACTCTATTACAAGAGTGGACTACTCGAAGCGTCTACGATCGGCGTGCTGCATGTGAATGAGTCTTTTGCTTATCTGCGCAGTGGTGATTTACTCAAAGGCCGAGAAGCGTATCAAAGTGCGGCGAAACTCAATGGCGATAACGTGAGTGAACGATACAAAATCATCCTATTAAAAGCAGAGAGTGATGTGTTGTTGGCAGAAAAGAACTTTGAGTCAGCACGACAAGTCGCAAACTTGTGTCTTAGATACCCTGGAGTGGACAAATACACACTTCAATTGGGGCAGTGTTACCTAAATAGAGCCTTAGCGAACATTGGTTTGAACCGAGATAATTTTGTTTTTGCTGATCTAAAGCGATCGTCTGCAATGTTCGATGTTGTGGGGACTCGCAGCTGGAAGGTCCTCGGCTTAAGAACACTTGCTGAATACTATGATTCAAGAGGCGACAGCGAGAACGCACTTCGTTACTTCAAACTCTATTACAAGGGTAACAAAGCGCTGCTTTTTGATAAGCGCCAGAGCGATATCTTTTTACTAGAGCAAGATTTCGCTACGGCATCATTAGCTCAAGAAAACGAACTGCTTAACGCAGAAAAAGAGTTGGGTGAGCTAACATTAGATAAGCAGCAGCTACGGAATCGAATCGTTGTCGCGTTGGGTATCATGGTGATGATCAGCGCCGCATTACTTTTGATAAGGTTACGCTCGATCCAGAAGACCAATAAAGAACTACTCAAGCAATCTACAAGATGCGAACTGACAGGTTTATACAATAGGCGTTACTTAGAACAACGGTTAACTCAGCCGTTGCCACATCCTTTGTCGTCGTTTGGGTATACGCTCGCTATTCTAGATTTGGACCGCTTCAAACAAGTAAATGATACTTATGGGCATGATATCGGTGACCAAGTGTTGGTGGAAGTCGCTCAGCGTTTAGGGCAAATCTTATCAACAAATGATGTAGTGGCAAGATGGGGTGGGGAAGAGTTTGTTTTGTTGCTGGCTGGGAATCAAGATCCTAATAAAGAGCTTGAGCTTATAAGGCAAGCGATAGCTGACCGACCGATTGAAACGCATTCTGGCCAATTAGAATTAACCACATCGATTGGTGCGACGACTCATCTAACGGAGCAACAGTTGAATAGCCGTACCTATAAGAAACACTTGAAATCGGCAGACGATGCTTTGTATCAAGCTAAGCAGTCAGGGCGTAATAAGGTCGTTATTATTTGAGTGTTCAAGCTAGGTTAGTCCCTTTTAATCAAGAAACCTGAACTTCAATAACTAAGCGAATAAGAGTGCTTATCTGAATTAATACAGCTATCTACTCTTATTCGCTTAATTCATACTTTGATTTGGCTTGCTGGATTACTTAGCGACACCTTGGAGCATTTCAACCAATTCGCCTTCTGTTGCTGGCTCGCTAGCGAGTTCAATCACTGCCGAAGCGCCGCCTTTTAACATATAGGCTTGGGTTCCGCAGTGGTCATAGTGGAACCATTTACCATCTACACATACGTCGGTATAACATCTTGGGTCTTGTTTAAGTTCCATATCAATTTCCTTATTAACATTTGCCTAACGTTTTTCAGACTAGTTGATCACAAATCTAGGTAAATTGATCTAAATCAATCTAGAGTGTAATTGATGATTTGATTATCAAAATAGGAGATGTGTGTCTAGCGAAGGGGCGACCTCTCGCTGAGTACTGCGCTCAAAGGTCGTGATTCTGGTTGGTAACTCTCGCTCTTTTGCTTGCCAGTTGATGCTTTTCTACATACGCTAGCCATTCTCTTAATCCCTATACAGACTTGATTGTGTTGGAAAATGACTAATATCTTTATCGTTGTAATTGTTCTGGTTGTGTTCTTTTACTTTATTCAAAAGTATGTGGTGAAACACGATGACACCAAAGACCATGCTTATCAGAAGAAGGGTGCGTTGATGTCGGCGCAACAGGCGACATTCTATAATGCGCTAAAATCCGCTGTGGGCAACCATGGGGAAGTGTTTGCGAAAGTCAGCATGTCGAACGTACTTGTTCCTGCCAAGACGAACAACAAGAAGAATTGGTTTATAGCCAACAACAAGATCTCACGTAGCTATTTCGATTTTGTGGTTTGCGACCCCCGAACGTTAGAGCCCCGCGTGATTATCGAACTTGATAACGGCAAAGAACTCAATAAAGGCAAAGTCGACCGCGAAAAGCTACTGATTCACGTCTGTAAATCGGCAGGTTTACCCCTGATTGGAGCTTCAATTAAGCACAGCTATCAAGTGAGCCGTTTGAAGAGGTTGCTGGCAGCCCACATCGATCTAATCGAACCATCCAAAGAAGTTCGATTTTGTAAGAAGTGTGGTAGCCCGATGATCATCAAACTGGCAAGCCAAGGCGATTACAAAGGCCGAAGATTCTTCACTTGTAGCCGCCAGCCAAACTGCACCTATACCGAAAACTACAACGTTGTATTCGATGTAGATGAGGAAACGAACTAATATCTTGAGTCAAAATATTCAAGGCAGCCGTAAATAGCACAAAGCGTGTCGATGTGTATCGCTATTGAAGTTGAGATGAAATGTGATCTACTTCAAGTCACTGATCTGCTTTGTGTTTAAAATTTATTCTGATTGTTGTTTTTAAAAGCAAACGAGCTGTTTTGTGCAAATTTATCCTTGCACGCTACCCATTCACTCGTTATTATCCATCTCGTTCTGAAGCGTTAGCCACTTAGTAAAGCGGTTAGATAAGTTTCACAGCATTGCCCGCTTAGCTCAGTTGGTTAGAGTACTTGCATGACATGCAAGGTGTCACTGGTTCGAGTCCAGTAGCGGGCACCAGATTCGTTCTTTATGAACAAGCAAAAAAGCCCACCTAGTGTGGGCTTTTTTGTGCCTGTAATTCCTCGTATTATTAATGTTTTAGTCTTCTCATCTCTTATGAAGCTCTTTAGGGCTTGTCTGTCCAATGTTGTAGTTCGAATGTCGATTAACGTGGTTAGAAAGGTCGCCAGCACCCAGAAAAGGTAAGAGAGTCGTCTACTTCTAATCCTCTATATTGTCGCTTGTGAGAGATTAAGCGAAAGCTAAGTCGTTCTATGTCTCCGAGATACACGTATTACCTAAATAGCTCCACAGTGGACTTGTAGACGACTAATCGACAATCCCAACTGATATCTTCGAAATACCGCCAAACACATAACCTTAGATCTTGTGACCAGTTGAATTATGAGTATGGCGATAAATAGATGTAAGTTCTTTCTGTTAATTAAATCTAAGCTATGGAAGGTTATATGTGCAGTTAAGTTTTGATTGGTGAGCTATAGAATAAACAAATTTATAACGACGTTAATTATATTTATTATCTATGATTTATTTCGGAGATATATCAAGATGTATGGATTTATTAGTATCATACCCTAAGCTAGTGAATGTACCAGAGCGTGATTGCCAGATTTTAAGAGAACGTTATTGAGCTAAATCAGCAACAAATGTTTGTTTGTAATTAGTTGTGGTTTGTAGCTCTTTTTTTATCCATTGGTTAAACAAGCTAAAGTCAGAATGTATGTGCCAGAAGAGGGATGCAATAACTCGTTTACCAAAAAAATCAGGGTGGTCTGTAATGACCTTAAGCTTATTCTCTTTTACGTTACCATCGATAAGAAACCCGGGTAAAAATGCGATGCCTTTTTGAGCCTTACATAAGTCGATGATGGTCCCTAGATCATCCAGTCGCCATAGGTTATATGCAGCGATGTTTGATAAGTTAAGAAGCTCTTCACAACCATCCATTAATAGAACTCGCTGTGATGGTGCGTGAGACTCAAAGGTTACCAAGTCTTCATGGGCTACCCACCAACAGTTGACGTGAAATAACTCCTCTATATTGAAGTCGTAATTTGTCTTGTGATAGGGGTTCCCTAATGCTAAGTCTATCTTCCCTTCATTTATGTAGTTTCCTAAAACGAAACTCGGTTTTGTGACGACAAGTAAATCCACATTTGGGAATGCCTCTGAAAATGCCAATAGTGTCTTCTTTACGTTTTGATTGAACACCAACGGATCTATACCTACTCGGTAAACTATCTGGTCAGATATATTCATTTGTTGAGCAATGGTGACCAATTCTCGATATTTCGATACCACAGGTAAAGAGAGTTGGAATAGGCGTTCTCCTTTCTCCGTTAGCCAAACTTTAGAGTGTTCTCTATTAAATACATTGAAACCTAAATCTGACTCCAGATTCTGAACCGCTGTACTAACGGTTGACTGTGATTTTCCAAGCATGCGAGCAGCAGAGCTAAATGAACCTTCTTCAACTACTGCAATGAACGAAACAATATTTTCGAAATGTAGTTTCATGATTCGACTAACCTTTTGACACAAAGAAATTATATTTATTATTGTTTGTTGATTCGAAGAACAATAGCGTGATGATAATTGTATTTCAACAAGTTTTATAAGGAGTAATAAAGCTTGGTCAATTAATTCTTAGGTTGCTTCCAAACCTTATATAAACTTTAGATAAGTAATAATATTGACCCGTGTCTTACTTTTTCAAGTTTATAAATTTAAATCAATATTCTTTGTGGGAGTGGGTTTTATATGTAAGGTGTTGTTATTTAGCGATTTGTTTTTAATTCTTATGTTTTTATTGTGCTTATTCTGATCATTTTTTGCTCGACCTATTGATTAAATCGATAGGGGGTATTTTCCACTGAGTGGGGGCGGTAATTATAATGGCGACGAATTTTCAACAGCCCTTATAGGAAGAAATAATGATTACTAAGCTTTACGTGAAGACAAACATGTTTTTATCACAATTCAAGAACGATGAGCGCGGCGTAACTGCGATTGAATATGGTCTTATTGCTGTTGCAATGGCTGTATTAGTAACTACAGCAGTAGGCGCTGATGGCTTCATTGGTAAGCTAGAAGGTGCTTTTGAACAAGTAGCTACGGCTATTGAAACTGCTAGCAGCTAACATCAAGCCTTATTAGCTAATGTAGAAGATATCGAAAGATATTCGTGCCAGACCCATGTTTACATTGGTCTGGCTTGGTTAATTTACATCGTGAAATAAGATTTATTCTAACCAAAATTAGGTGGTATTTCCAATTTTTAGTCATGAATTGTATTTAGTGGCTTTGGCAATGCTGAGTATATATGTGTCGGTTACTGATTTTCTCTATCGGAAGATACAAAATTACGCCCTGTACGTATTACTCTTCTTGCAGTGTTTCATATCCCCGTTAGATATTCAAATAATGAGCTTTTTACTGATGTTAGGTGGAGGGCTTATTCTTTATAAGCTGATATGGATTGGAGCAGGTGATATTAAATACGCCGCTATTTTGTCACTTACCATCCCTTTTGATGACTTATTATTGGCGTATATTCTGACGGCTTTTGCTGGTGGTATTTTAGCAGTTACTTATCTAATGAGTAAAAAATTAATAATAGGAAATGGCTGTTACCAAGAGGGTATTCCATATGGGATAGCCATTAGTATTGGATTTTACTTAGTCATTTTAACTCAATCTACGCCACATATATAAACCTCCAAGAATGAGAACATTATGAGATCTCGACTGGTATTACTTGTTGCCATTGCCGCCTTGATAGTTGGCGCACTGGGCGTTATCGACTTGTTTAAGAGTGAACCTAAACCGTCAACGACCGCTGAAGTAGCGGAAGAAAAAAGTGAAGAGTATGTTTCCGTTTGGATGACCACGGAACGTTATGAAAAAGGGCTTCCGCTCGATGCTCAAGGCGTCGTCAAACAACAACTCCCTCTTAGTAAAGCATTAACGCTTGGTGTCAGAGAAGACGCACAAATCAGCTTTTCACCCTCTATTTTGTTAAATCGAAACCTTAATCCCGGCGAGGTTGTACTGCCTGAATATCAGGTGACGCCTGGTCAACCTGGATACATTGATCTGCTGGTCACGGACGGTATGACGCTATACCCATTAAAAGTCAGCGACAAAAACCTAATTAACGACTACATCCGACCGGGTTCGTTTATTGATGTTCTGACGGTGAGTTCTCCTAATGCCAACTTGGCTGGCAATATCGATAAGCCAAAGCGGTTTAGGGGAGTGAAAGCCTCAATGTTTCTTAAAAACGTCAAAGTCCTCAACATCGGAAATGATGAGACTGGCGACAGTTCTGTCACTGCTCGAGCTCCGAGCAAAGAGGATGGGCTAACTACGGTAGTCATTGAAGTTAGCCCCGATGAGTTACCAAAGCTCGCACTAGCCCAGCGAACAATGCACATCGAAATTTATCGAAGCCAAACCTATACGCAACCTGAGTTTGCGGAGGTGCGCAACATTATCGATAACTATACCGGGATTGCTGAGTTACGCGGTAATGAGAATAACCCTAGAGAGGCTTTGTAATTATGATTCATCATCGAATCAAGCAAGCACTGCGTGTTTCCATGTTGGCACCGCTGATTGGCTTACTTTTTATAACAAACAGTTTTGCTGCCGATCGCTCCATTACGCTCAACGATGGTCAGCACATCAAATTCAAAAGCCCGATTGGCCAAGTGTTCATTAATAACCCTGATATCGTTGACTACAAGGTAATCAATGACAACACCCTAGTCGTGTTCGCCAATAGTATTGGGCAGTCACGTCTGATCGTCTACGGAATCGACGACGAGGTATTACTTTCTGAGCGCATTATTGTTGATTTGAATCTGACGGATATTAGACGCCAGCTCAAATTTCATTTCCCTGATGCCAAGGTCAAGGTTCAGTCAGTGGGCGAGCAAGTTGCCGTTAGTGGCCTTGTGGATTCGGAAGCGACTCGTGACGACATCTATCGTTTGGTTGCCACTCTGCTAGGACGAGAAAAGACCGAGAAGTGGGATAAAACTCAGAAGCTAGAGTTTAAATCCGACAACTCTGATTATGAAGAGCCAGAAAGCATGGTCTTTGCGCGCAACATGACGTGGGAAGGGATCATCGAACGTATTGATGTGGCGACTACCCAGCAGGTGAACGTCAAAATATCGGTGGCTCAAGTCACCGAATCGTTTGGCCAAACCGTTGGTGTCGATTGGAGCTCAGTGGGCTCAAGTGTTGGCGAGTTTGTTTTCGACCAGTTCGATGCAGCTAACCTAAGTACATTGATCACTGCGTTAGGTAACGATCAGATTGCAGAAGTTTTGGCTGAGCCTAACTTAACCGTGTTATCTGGTGAATCTGCAAGTTTCCTTGTGGGTGGTGAAGTGCCCGTTATCGTTTCTACCAGCAGTAACGTGAACATTTCATTCAAAGAGTTCGGCATCAAACTCGACCTTACTGCCAAAGTGCTTAGTCAAGACAAGATCCGCATGCAGTTAGCGCCTGAAGTGAGCGAAGTTGAGGGCTATGTCGAAGCGGCAGGAATCAAAGTCCCACAATTGGCTTCACGACGTGCCATGACAACCGTTGAACTGGCCGATGGCGACAGCTTCGTTCTTGGTGGCTTGATGAGCAGTGCTGATTTGGAAAAAATGCAAAAAATCCCTTTCGTTGGCGATATTCCAGTACTTGGTGCCGCATTCCGCAAAGCAACCACAGAAAGAAAACGCACTGAATTGATCATCGTTGCGACCGTGAATCTTGTGGAACCGATGAAACCGAAAGACATTCAACTGCCTTACATCAAGAAGACCTCTACATTAGCGCGTTGGCTCAACGTTAAGTGGGATGGCAAGGCGGTGACGTCTTCTGATGCAACGATTCGCTTGTTGTCGCAAGGAGGGTTTATCCAATGAAGAAACTATTATTGATGGCATTATTCACCTCTTCACTTTTGGGCTGCGCCTCGGAGCAATACTTTGTCGGGCATGGTTCTGAAGCCTTGGTGTACAAAGAGCATCACAACTTTGAGTTTGCGATGAAAAACCGTGCAGAAACGGCCAAGCAGCTTAAAGGGTTGATTCAGGATATTGAATCCATGGACAAAGAAGCGACCTATGTTGTGGACTATAAATCAATTCGTAGCAAAGCGATGTTGCAAGAGATTTTCGAGCAATATCCATCGCATGTCATTGCGCCACAAAGAGTGGTGTATCGAAGTGCTCAGCTGTTGCCTAGCGACTTAAATATCCAGGTGACGCTAACACGTTTGAAGACTCAAGAATGCACGCCATCACAGATTCACGTTCGCTTGAGGCAGCCAGACTGCTTTGCTGAATCGATGCGTTTGAAGCAAGTGGCCTACAAATCAAGATTGGTAGGAGAACAATAATGTTTGACCTGACGAAAGCATTAACAACAAAGGCCAAGCCAACTCCGACCGCAACAACAGGCGTTGCCGGGTGTACTTTGTTCTACCAATTTCAAGAGTGTTTAGACCTTGTTCAAGAAGTCTTCCGCTTTGAAGGGTGGAGCGATCCTGCATGCGTCAAAGCCAAAGCGGGCTTGACCAAACTAACAGAACAACAGAGTAGCCATATCGTTATTCTGGAACTTAATGAATCGACTAATGTTGTTGAAGACGCTAAATCTTTTGCCAGCAAACTGCCCACCCATAAAGGTGTAGTCGTGATTGGTAAAGAGGATGCGATTTCTACGCTGCGTTCTCTTAAAGAGATGGGGTTTTACTACGTGTTCTGGCCGGTGAACAAACAAGAGTTTGCGGACTTCTTAAATCACGTTAGCAAGAACCTCAAGACTTTCTCTGGTGTGAGCCAGAAACGCAAAGCCAAGCGAGTTGCAATTGTTGGCGCCAAAGGTGGCGTTGGCACGTCGTTTATTACCACTGAGCTGGGCTCACTGTTATCTACTCAAGGCTCGGACACGATTCTTGTCGATCATCAATATGCCGATACCAACATTGATGTCTTGCTGGGTCTCAAAGACTTCAAGCCGCGAACCATTGATGAGTTTACAGCGCCATTGCATGAAATGGATGAAGAAGGGGCGTTGAGTTACTTAATCAACGCTCGCAAGAATTTACGTCTGTTAGCGATTGATGGCGACATGAGCCAAACCGATGTTCTTAATTACAACCAAACCTTGTGCGAGTTGTTAGCGCGCAACGCCAACTTCATTATTGAAGACTTTTCGGGTGGTGTGGATTTCAAAGTTGAACCTCAACTCTTGGTAGAAAACTTTGATGTGGTGGTGCTGGTTTTAGATGCGTCGGTGTCTTCAGTAAGAAGTGCGAAGCGATTGTTTGAGAAAGTCTCCAACTTACAGCTTTCGTTATCGTCGCGTACACGTGTCATTACCGTGGTGAACTACCATCGTCCGGAAAACGCTTACGTCTTACAAAAGCCCGACCTGACTAAGTATTTAGGCGCAGAGGTTGATCTAGAAGTCGACTACTGCAAAGCGTTGGCACACATCATTATCGATGGCAAACGAGGCCATAAGCATGACCGCCACATTAGCCGTTCTATGGAACAGTTGGTGAAGTTGATTAATGGTCAGCCTTTAGATCACAAGAGTATGAATTCTTGGTTGAAAAAGGTGCGTGCTAAATGAGTTCTAACAAAGACTTATACCTCGCCTTTCGTGGCCAAATCTTTGAAGCCCTAGATGCAGAAGCGGTTCAGAAAATGAGCCGTCGAGACCTTGAATCTCAGATACAAGCAGCTGTTGACCTGTTGGCGAATAGCTACCAAAGACCGATCACTTCGATGATGAAGTCAGGATTAGTGAAAAGCTTAATCGATGAACTGTTTGGTTTGGGGCCTTTACAGCCTTTGGTCGAAGATCAGTCCATTTCCGACATCATGGTCAATGGGCCTAACAACATCTTTTTCGAACGACACGGTAAGGTCAAAAAATCCGAAGTCTCATTCGTGAATGAAGAGCAGTTGTTAGCTATAGCCAAGCGTATTGCTTCACGTGTCGGAAGACGTGTCGATGAGCTTTCGCCAACGGTCGATGCCAGGCTTGAAGATGGTAGCCGTGTGAATATTGTGATTCCGCCGATTTCATTGGATGGCACATCGATCTCTATTCGTAAGTTTAGAGAGCAGAAGATCGGCTTTGAAGATTTGATTGGCTTTGGGTCGATGTCTCCAGAGATGGCTCGAGTGCTGATGATCGCTTCTCGCTGTCGCATCAATGTGTTGATTTCTGGCGGTACAGGCTCAGGTAAAACCACGTTGCTCAATGCGTTGTCTCAGTATATTGCTGAAGATGAACGCATCGTTACCATTGAAGATGCGGCCGAGCTGCGCCTGCAACAACCCAACTTGGTACGACTAGAAACACGTACCTCAAGTGTTGAGCAAACTGGAGCAGTAACTCAGCGTGAGTTGGTTATCAACGCGCTTCGTATGCGTCCAGACCGAATTATTCTGGGTGAGTGTCGTGGCTCTGAAGCGTTTGAAATGCTGCAAGCCATGAATACGGGGCATGATGGTTCGATGTCTACATTGCACGCTAACACGCCGCGCGATGCGATTGCTCGTGTTGAATCAATGGTGATGATGGCGAATTTGAATCAACCGCTTGATGCGATTCGAAGAACGATCGTCAGTGCCGTTCAGATGATTGTTCAGGTCAACAGATTGCGCGATGGGTCTCGTAAGATCACGAGCATCTCTGAAATCGTCGGCCTTGAAGGTGAAAGCGTGGTGATGGAAGAGATCTATCGCTTTCGTTATGACGATGCGCATTATGGAGAAACGGTTAAAGGCGAATTCGTCACCGACGGCATTATGCAACGATCTGAACTTGTGAAAAAAGCGCAATTCTTCGGGCTCTATGAAGAGCTCATCGCAGCGTTTAAGGGGGCATAACATGCTTTGGGTTTCATTAATCCTGTTCGCGTTTGTGCTGCTTTTGATCCGTGATTCAAAGGTCAAAAAGGTCTACCAGTTTTTCAATATCGAAGAAGCGGAAGCTGAAAACTTTAATGCGATTAACGTTAAGTCATTAGTGCGTAAGCAGGGCTGGCAAAAGTTCAAAGATTCCATCTCGCCAACATTAATGGTGTTGGGCCCGAGATCGTCGTTGTACATCGCCTTATATATAACGGGTAGCCTTATCGCGTCTTGGTACATCGTTACTGATCTACTATCAATCACCAATTCTTGGCTGGTACTGGGTTCATCTTTGATGTTTACCTTTTTCGGCTACCGTTTTCTGGTCACAAGAAGGCGTCGAGACTTTGAGAATACGTTCCCTGATGCGCTGAATATCCTGATGAGTGCCGTCACCGCGGGTGACAGCTTAATGCAAGCCATCAGTTATGTCGGCGATGTCATGCACAACCCAATTGGCCGTGAGTTTAAGCTAATGGGAGAGCGACTGAAATTAGGCGAATCTCCCGAAGTTGTACTTCAACGATCGTGTAAAAACTACCCGTACCCTGAGTTTCTGTTCTTTACCGTGACGATCAGGGCGAATATTGCTCGGGGCGGGCAACTCAAGGGGGTGTTAGCGCGGTTAATTAGAGTGCTGGTCGATTCTAGAACACTAGAGAAAAAGAAAATGGCGATGACTTCGGAAGCTCGAATCTCCGCCAAAATCGTTGCGGCTATTCCTCTGATTTTTTTGATTATTCTTAACTATGTTAACCCTGAGAATGTGGATTTTGTTCTCTACGATCCAGAGGGAAGAATCGTATTGTTTTACGTATTGGGTAGTGAGCTTTTCGGCTTGTTCATTGTTTGGCTATTAGTCAGAGGGGTACGCGCATGATGTTACTGGCTTCCCTTATTGTGTTGTTTTTTTCGCTACTCTTTTTGATTATCGATTCTATTCGTAAAGAGCAACGACATAAGAAAGTTGCGCTCTATATTGGAGACAACTCGGCTCGTGTTCCTTCTCGTGTTAACCGTTTTTTCGTTCGTTTTGGTAAAGAACATCGCCATGAACTCGAGCAAAAAATGATCGAGGCGGGTTATTACAACACCGAGTGGGCGAAATTCTATTTCCCTGCCAAGTTACTGGTATTGGGGTTGGTTTCTGGGTTGGTGCTCTTGGGGGATATGACATCAACCAACAAACTGGTCGTGGTTATTTTCGCGCTGATTGGCGTCATTGTCGTGCCAGATACCTTGTTGCAAATGCGACGTAAGATGTTGATCAGCAGAACCTCAGCTCAACTGCCGTATCTGCTCGACATGATGTCCGTATGTGTGCAAACCGGTATGACGATTGAAGCTGCATTGGTCTATTTGGGAAAGGAGTTGGCTGAATTTGATTCAGACCTATGTTACCAAATTACACGCACATCGGACTCGGCGAAAATACACGGACTGGAAAAGGCGCTCAATGATCTGAGTGAACGTATCCCGACGCCACCAGTCCGAAGCTTTGTGCTGACCATCATCCAAAACCTGCAATACGGAACATCCGTGGCGAGTGTGTTAAGTGACCTCGCTGAAGACATGCGAAAAGTTCAAATTCTTACCGTTGAGGAAAAGGTGGGTAAGCTCTCTGCGAAGATGAGTGTGCCTCTGATCCTATTCATTATGTTTCCGATCGTTATCTTGATTCTCGCACCGAGCATCATGCAAATGACATTGAACATATAGGGAGTTACCAGTGATTGGAAAACGTATCTGTCTCATTGGTCTAGCGCTTAGTGTGTTGTCGGGCTGTCAATCAGCACCGTCGCAACAAGACTTGCAACTTGCCGACGTCACGAGCATGGAAAAAGTGAATAACTATGACGGCCTCATTAGCTATTACAAGGCTGAATTAGCACAAGGTTCCGAAGACCCAGAGGTAAAAGAGAAACTGGCTTGGGCATATTTCCATAAAGGGGATATCGAATCGGCTGACTTCTATGTTCAACACTTGCAAAAAGAGGGGTTTGAAAATCCCAACTTGTACCAGTTAGAAGGGCAGGTGTTTGATGCAAAAAATGACGTTGAAAGTGCTATTGCTGCTTATCTAGCTTCTATAGAGGCGGGAAATACAACAGGTCAGATTCACGTGTTACTCGGCGTGTCATATACCAAAGTTGGAAGATTCGATGAAGCGTACCAAGAGCTTAATCGAGCTCGTTTACGTGGTTACGACGATGTCGTGGTTAAGAACAACATTGCGATGATTCAAATGGCCAATGGCGAGTATCAACAGGCGATCGAAACGTTAGCTCCAGTTTTAAAAGAAGATCCGGCAAATAAGATCGTAAAAGCAAATTTTGCTATCGCGCTGATGAAAACTCAACAAATCGATTCGGCCAAAAAGTTACTCAAAGGCGATTTCTCAGCAGAAGAGATCCAGAGTATTGCCGCTGAATTAACTCAACTAGGAGTTAACGATGAAGCGTCTTAACAAACAGAAAGGAGTCACGGCGATTGAGTTTGTGTTGGGTGCGCTTGTTCTGTTTTTCGCTACCTTTGCGATTTTCGAATCGAGTTACCAGATCTATGTCGTGAATATGACCGAGTATTCGCTTAGAGAAACCATCAGGAATACCAAAATCTATGAAGGTAAAGGGATCAACGAGCAGTACGAGAACAAGTTCAGATCGTTAATTGAAGACGATGACAATCTATGGAGTTTTCTAATTGATAGCTCACGGTTCTCTATCGCAGGTCAGTACTTCAAAACCTATGACGATTTTATCGCGAACAGAGGCCACTCAGATCAAGGTTTGAACTTCAATTACGACTTAGCTGAAATGGCGGTGACTTATCGTTACACACCTGTGATTAAACTCACCGGTGCCGCTGACAGAGATATTTCACGCACCATGGTTTTGAACTTAGAACACGAGGGGTGGGAAGATGATGCTCCGTAAACAACGTGTGCTTTCTAAGAGGTGCCAGCAAGGTTCGTACACCATTGAGTTAGTTTTCATTCTTGTGGCCTTATGGGGCGTTTATCTTTTTGGAGCGGACTTGAGCTATCAGTTGCTTGCCCGTGCCAAGCTTGATCGATCTAGCTTTGCTTTAGTCAATGTTATCAAAGAGCGTACTCGTTATTTTGAGGCAGATGTGTTGGCAGGAAAGAACTTAGCCGTGACTGACACTGAATTACTAGAGATGACGAAAGTGGCAAGTCGAATGCTCAATACACCAGTAGACAGTGTGGCAATCAAGATTGAGTCGTTGACCAATAAAACGAATGTTGCTGAGTTCACATCGAGCAAATATAGAAGTTTAAATTGCCAAACGGATTCGATTCTCGCGCATGCAGATCTGGCTCCAGTAGAGAAGGGCGTTGTTTATCCACTGTACCGAATCAGCCTTTGTGAAGAACAAAGTTCTTGGTTCAAACCCTTCTTCAACGCTGGCACCAGTACCACGGTTAAGATTGGCTCTTCTTCAATAATGCCTGGGAGGTAATGAAATGAAAATGCAGCATGACCGCCATATCAATCGTCAGCATCTCAGTCTCCAAAGACAACAAGGGGTAGCCGCGGTGTGGATGGGTTTATTGCTCGTGCCAATCATGGGCATGACCTTTTGGGCGGTTGAAGGCACACGTTATGTTCAAGAGACCAGCCGATTAAGAGACTCTGCAGAGGCGGCGGCGATAGCGGTGACCATTGAAGATCAACAAGATCAGGCTGGTAGGCTAGCAACCAAATATGTCGAAAACTATGTGCGGGACATTAAATCAACCAACCTCTCTGCAGACCGGTTCCACCAAGCGGAAGACGAGGGCGCAGGTGTTCTTGAATACATTCAATACACAGTGAATGCCAAGACCACGCACGACTCTTGGTTCGCGAGCAGCTTTATCCCTTCATTTGATCAGCAGCAAGATTTGGCGGGGCGTTCGTTAGCTCGTAAGTACCCAGTTTACCTTGGCGATAACAACATCGATATTGTGTTTGTGTCGGACTTTTCCGGTTCTATGGATGAGCGATGGGGTTCAAATCGACATAAAAAAATCGACGATTTGAAAACGGCCATCGACGAAATATCAAACAAGATCCTTTGTACGTCGATTGACCAAGACTCTGTCGGTGGCGAAGTGATAGAGGTGTGCCATGAGCCGGGAGAAGACACAACCGGAGACAAGCTGCTTAACCGAGTTGGCTTTGTGCCTTTTAACGTTCGAACGAGGGAAATCGTCTCGGGAAATCAAGCGCGAGCTACAAGCCAATTGAGCTACAAAGATAACTATAAAACAAACGTATCACCTTATTCCTACAACGATGTTGACTGGGATTACTGGCGTACGTATTCGCAGAATCAGGTGCTTAATTGTGCTAATTGGCAGTCATATTGTTCAAATCCAAAGGCGGACAATCAAAAATACGCTAAACGCATAAGGGATGTAATCAATGCAGATCGTTACGCCGTTGCCGATGTTTATAACTATGTAGATTTATCGACATCAGTGTCGACGATGTTTACTGACAAGTCAGGGTTAAAGCCTGATTTCTATGGTGTGAGTGGAGCAAAACTATTCAACGCGCATGGTTCTTCAAATTCATCGCAGTTTTCCAACATTCAGCTATCGAACAAGCTGTCAGATTTAGACCCGATTAACTCGATGTGGGCAGACGGAGGTACAGCGGCGTTTCAGGGCATTTTGAGAGGCTCTCAAGTTCTCCATGATGGTGACCCGAACAGTTCCGATCAAGAAGAACAACAGGCTTACAACAAGAAAATCAAGATGCTACTGATTTTGAGTGACGGGCAAGAGAGCCCTAATAACGGCATCCTCAAAGGACTTGTCGACCGAGGCATGTGTGACAAAGCAAGAGAGGAGATACCTGGCTTATACATAGGTGTTATTGGTATCGATTTTCAAGCGTCCCAACAAAGTGGTTTTCAAGACTGTGTGGTGGATTCCAATGAAGACATCATCGATGTATCTAACCTCGATGAATTGATTGAAAAGATAGAAGAACTCATCCGTAAAGGCTCGAAAACAAGCGGAATAACTAAGTTGTACTAGAGGAAAATATGAAAAAGTTAATGGTCAGCTCAATCGTCTTATCGACATTGCAATTTAGCCTTATCGCCCATGCGGAAGAAGACATCAATGTCTATTGCGACACTGCGTTCAGTGAATATCAACATAGTGTTAGGGTTGATGATGTCGTGGGTATCGCGCAACACAGACAGGGCTTTTTACAAATTGAGCAGCAGTCTGATAGCAGTGAGTTAAAACAAGCATTGGCAGGTCAATCTAATCTAAGTACCAATCAATCCGGTTGTAAGACTTGGATCAGTAACCAAGAGCGTCAAGGGTTGTTGGCCCGTCTTCATTTCGGTTTTGATCAACACAACTTAACGCCGATGGGCAGCAAAGCATTGAGTCAGCTTGCAGGTGAGCTGAAGGCTAACGGCAGTTCAATTACGGTGGATGGCCACACTGACAGCACAGGCGCAGAAGGTTATAACCAAGCGCTGGGCCTACAAAGAGCGCTTACGACGTCGGGCGGCTTAATCGCTGACGGTGTAGAGAAAAATCGCCTTGTTATTCGTTCATTTGGTGAAAGTGAACCTATCGCGTCTAACGCAACGCCAGAAGGTAGAGCGAAGAACCGACGCTCAGAAATTTGGGCCTCTTCGAACGATGCCGCTGACTTAGAAAATTAAGAGGCGCGATTGGGTTTGGTTGTTGCTTGGTTGTTGCTTAGTACTAGGTAATAAACCGCCCTAGATTATCGCTCTTGGGATTTTTGTTACAACGTATACTAATGAATATTCAATTAAGTTTAACTGTCTGATACTAAAGAAATATTAATGCTTTTTGATAAATTCTCTTCTGAAGGGATGCAAAAAAATATCGATGTCGATACTTGGGTATCTATATTGGATAACATACGAGACATAATGGACGCATCGAATGCGGGCATCATCATGATCTCTGATTTGAGTTGCTCTGGTTCTGAGAGTGTGTGGAGCTCCTCAAACATATCGTGTAACCAACATAAGAGCAAAATTAGCCTCTTTTGTGAGTATGTGCATAACGAAAATCGCACGGTCTATTTAAGTGGTCACGCTGGTGGTGATTCCGTTTCTGCGAATGGTAAGGATGCCTATAAGTCTTTTTGCGGGGTTCCTGTTAGGGATATAGATGAAGAAGTCTTTGCGGTGCTCTTGGTGTTTGATTTAAGCCCAACAGCGTATACCGAAAGCCAAGTTAACTTGATTGAGAACATATCGACGCTATTGCGTTCTGAAATCCTGTCAAAAGAAGAGAGCAGGATTTTATACAAAAACAGTCACTTTGATATCATGACGACGCTGCTTAATCGAAGGGGCTTTTTCCATGAGTTCAACAAAGCAAACATCAGCGATGGAGAGGTTGTTTGTTTGTATTTTGATTTGGATAACCTGAAATACATCAATGATACGTATGGTCACTTTAAAGGTGATGATTACATATCTGGCTTTGCGTCATGCATTAAAAACAATTCAAAGTACAACACGATATCGGCGAGGGTTGGCGGTGATGAATTCATTGTCGTCATACACTCAGAAGAGCCGGGTTATGCTCGTGAGTTGGTCAAAAAAATTCACGCTGAATTCCATGATTTCATTGAAGGCTTTCGCTGTGATGATGAGGTTTCACTCGGCTTTTCATATGGCTGTGGTATCGCTGACTCTCGAAGCTTCAATATCATTAATTTAATAAAGTCGTCCGATGAAAACATGTACCTCAATAAGAAAAACAAGATTTAGATGTTCATGCAGACGTAAAAAAGCCCACGAGCGTGGGCTTAGATGTAGATGTATGTGTAATAGCTTTCTAAACTAAGCTCGAATGATCATTTGCTCGCGCTCTGGACCTACCGATACCATCACGATTGGAACACCCATCAGCTCTTCGATACGAGTAACGTAATCTTGCGCTGCTTGAGGAAGGCTCTCAAACGTGCGGCAACCCGTGATGTCTTCATCCCAGCCAGCCATATCTTCATATACAGGTTTTAGCTCTGCCGTTTGTGGCCAAATCGGGTTCTTTGTGTGCTCACCTGAGTAAGCAGTACAGATCTTAAGTTCAGACAAACCAGACAGGCAATCAATCTTAGTCAGTGCGATTTCAGTCGCAGCTTGCAGGTCAACACCGTTGCGAGTTGCTACAGCATCAAAGTAACCCATATCACGTGGGCGGCCTGTTGTAGCACCGTATTCGTTAGAGCTTTCGCGGAAGCTGTCTTGCTCTTCCATTGCAGTGACTAGCGTGCCCGTACCAACAGATGAGCTGAACGATTTAGCAACAGCAATAACACGCTCAGGGCGAAGGGCAGGTAAACCGCTACCAATGCCTGCATAAGCTGCGGTTACATTCGAAGACGTTGTCCAAGGGTACTCACCGTAGACAAGGTCGCGACCTGCGCCTAACTGAGCTTCAAACAATAGGTTCGCGTCTTGCGATTGCAGTGCTTTAAGCGGCTCTGTCACGTTGCAAATGAACGGGCGCCAAGCTTTAGTCACTTCAAGAAGCCATTCTGTCATTTCAGAAGAAGTCTGAGTGAAATCACATTGAGGGTATAGCGCTTTAAGCTGAGGCATCTTCCAATCAAGTAGGAATTGAATACGCTGCTCTAAAATCTCAGGTTGATTCAGCCAACCCACAAGAATGCCTTTCTTCATCACGCGATCGCCGTACGCTGGTGCAATACCTTGACGTGTTGAACCGTAAGCGCCATCGCCCAAACGTTCTTCTTCAAGCGTATCTTCAAGAGCGTGCAAAGGCAGGCACAGTGTCGCACGATCGGAGATCGCCATTTTCACTTTGATGCCAGCCGCCTGTACTTCTGCAATCTCTTCAGTTAGCGCAGCAGGGCTGATCACCATGCCAGGGCCAAGAACCGCCGTACAATTAGGATTAAAAATACCACTAGGTAGTTGGTGCAGTTTGAATGTACCGAAGTCATTTACCACAGTATGACCCGCATTGTTTCCGCCTTGAAAACGAATGCTAGCAGAAGCTTGGTCTGCTAAAAAATCGACGATGCGGCCTTTGCCTTCATCACCCCAGTTTGCGCCCACAACAACGATAGATGGCATAATTTTTCTCCTAACTGATTGAGAAATCATGTTAGGCCTACAAGGTGGATAAGAGAAATTAATTATCTTTATTATCTTGATAAGGATTCCATATATCCTTAAAGTCTTAATCTACAAACAAGATTCCCTATCGCGTTCGTTCCTCACTGTAGGGAATGACGGGGTGGGGTGTAATTCGTAGTAGAGAGTGAAGCGATTGCAGTTCCTTACAACTGGAAGTGACGAGCCTAACGTCGACTCGATTTTTTGGCGTCATTCCAGAACCGAGGAACGAGGTATCTGGAACCTCAAACCACAAGCGAGATTTCCTATCACGTTCGTTCCTCACTGTAGGGAATGATGGGGTGAGGCTATTTCTTACTTTAGTAAATGACGATAATTGGTACAAAAACTTAAAAACAACCGTCATTCCAGAACCGAGGAACGAGGTATCTGGAATCTCAAACCACAAGCGAGATTCCCTATCACGTTCGTCCCTCACTACAGGGAATGACGATGTGAGGATATTTCGCACTGAAGGGAGTGACGGAAGGGCATTCTTCATTTTTAGAGAATGATGTAAGTAACACGAAAGAGAGGACATTATGCTCGATATTAATTTATTGAAAACGTTTGTGACGCTAGCGGAATACAAGCATTTCGGGAAAGCGGCCAATGCATTGCACATGACGCAGCCTAATGTGAGTTTGCATCTGAAACAATTAGAACAACAAACACGCATAAAGTTGATAGAGAGAAGTCCATTTCAATTGACTCAAGCGGGTGAGCGGCTATTGGAAACTAGCCAAAGAACGCTACTCGAACTGCAGATTTGTCAGGCCGATCTCAATGCTATTAACGACCTTAAAATAGGGACGTTAACCATTGCCGTAAGTGACATCATTTCTCGATTCTTGTTGATTCGCCCGTTCCAGAAGTTTAAAGCGCAATATCCGGGTATCGATCTCACGTTGTTGAATACCACGTCGTCTCAGGCATCGAGTTTGGTTAAGAATGCTCAGGCAGATCTCGGGTTTGTGATAGCCAAAGAACAGCAAAATGAGTCGCTCTATTTTACCAAGCTGCAAGAGCTTTCATGGTGTGCACTAGGCGATGGAATAGACTTACAAGGTTCTGATGATTCGACAGATCATGCTATTAAACGATCAGAAGCTGATCCCGAACTCACTTTGATTCTACTTGGCCACGATACGAGAACGCGTGACTTCATTGATGAAGGTTTACCGAGCCTTAATCTCCCCAATTACAGGGTGATGGAAGTAGGGAGTGTTGACGCTCAAATCGACTGGGCAGAAGCCGGTTTTGGAGTGGCGATTGTCCCTGAATTTGCGGTATCAACCAAGCATCACTTGAATTCAAAAGTGACACCATTGACCAACTTCTCGAGTACCAGTCTCGGTTATATTGTTAGGCAGAACCAAGTGTTGTCGAAAGCGACCAAGCAGTTGTTAGGGTGGGTGAATGATGAGATTATTTCATTGCAAAGCAAATAATTACCATCATTGAGTTTGTTTCAATTAGCCCACCTCGCGTGGGCTTTTTTGTCCCTGCAAAGCCCGATTTCTGATGAATAAACAAGCCCTGAAACAACCTAGCGCTCCCCATCAACTATTCGTCCAGCAAATCAGAGTTTCAAAATCCATCGTTGACAAACTTTGATAATCAAACTAAATTTCAATCAATTACTTTGATTATCAAATTACTTGTCAATCAAAGGGCTTTTATTAACAACGATCATCTAACCACAAACATCAGCTAAGGACGCCATTTTGAGTTTTCCAACACGTCACCAACACAACTTTTCTTCACATAACAGCCAAGGTGAGAAACGCACGTTCTATGTCCTGTTATTGACCGTCGTTACCATGGTTGTCGAAATCGTTGCGGGTACTATTTACGGCTCTATGGCGTTACTTGCCGATGGTTGGCACATGGGGACGCATGCTGCGGCGTTTGGCATCACCTTATTTGCATACCGATATGCGAAGAAAAATGCCGAGAGCGAACGTTTCTCTTTCGGTACTGGTAAAGTCAGCGTGTTAGGGGGCTACACCAGCGCGATTGCATTGGGGATTGTGGCATTGTTGATGCTGGTGGAATCGGTGCATCGATTATTTAACCCACAAGCGATTCAGTTCAATGAAGCGATCATCGTTGCTTGTATTGGTTTAACTGTGAATGTGGTGAGTATGTTTTTACTTGGTGATCACCATCATGATCACGGACACGAGCATGGCCACAGTCATAGTAAGAATCACGGTCATTCACATAGCCATGAGCACGACAGCGACCATGGTCATAAACATGGTGAGCACCACGGACACCATCATGATCACAACCTACGCGCAGCCTACATGCATGTGTTGGCGGATACTCTAACTTCGCTGCTTGCGATTGTTGCACTGTTATTCGGTAAGTTTTACGGTTGGAATTGGTTAGACGCAGCAATGGGAATGGTTGGCGCATTCGTGATTGCCAAGTGGACGATGAACCTTATGAAACAAACCAGTCCAATCCTGCTGGATGAGAATATCGACCAAGATTATCGCGCCTCAGTGACCGAAACCTTAACGCCTTATGCGTCGGTCACTGATTTTCATATGTGGAAGGTGAGTGGGCATCACTATTCAGCAGCGATTACTCTTGAATCAAACAGTGATAAAACCGTCTCTGAATATAAACAAATGCTCGCCAAGTTTGATAAGATTAATCATCTTACTCTTGAAGTGCATTCAAACGACCATGCGAAATATAGAACAGCTTAACCAAATACTGACTGAGTTCTACGATAAAATGTCTTCGTGGGAGCAGTCTGTTGTCAAAGAGACGGGTTATTCCCTGGCTCAAGTACACACCATTGAAGTACTTGGTATGCATGGCGCGTTAAGAATGAAAGAGCTCGCTGAAAAGTTGGGTATCACCACGGGTACACTTACTGTTCAAATCGAAAAGTTGGTTAAAGCCGAATTGATTGAACGCCATGAACACCCAACGGATCGTCGTGCAATTGTGGTGGCATTAACTGATGAAGGTCAGAAGATCCACGTTCACCATAACCAGCTTCACTTGAATTTGGTTAATGAGCTGACGCAAGACATCGAAGAAGACGAGAAAGCGGTGTTATTGAAGTGCCTAACCAAGATGGTGAAAGCGTTTTAGTCAGCCTTAAGTTCGCAGCCTAACTAATTAGCTGAAAAGCTATTGATTAAGAAATCCAAAAATGGACCTGACTCGAATTGAGTAGGTCCATTTTTTTTACCATTTACGATCGACTGTACAATCACCAATCGATGGGTTCACTGTTTAAAAAACAAGTCAAAATCTCCAATATTGGTCTTCGTTCTTGCTCCTCTGATGAGCCAAAAAAGTGTCATTTCTAACCCTAAGGTCAATAATTGTCCAAAGCGTTTTAATTCAAAGCCTTACATAGCAAGGTGTTCAAGCCTTTACGCTCCGTCAAATAGCTGTCTCTCACTTTTATCATTCAACTAATGTACATGTAATAAATTTGTGTTATTGATAAATTTAACTTTAGTTGCCTGTTTCATTTGCTGTTTAAATGCAATTGAGAACGTCATAGCTAGTGGACTTAGAAGCCACAGTTTTAGACGCTCATTATCGATATAAAAACCATAACAATAATCAGGTCGCGCAAGTTGGATATCCATTCTTTGATGCGATTTATTTAGATACTCATAGTTAATTTAGTAAAGACGAGCCACGTATATGAACATAAAGAAAAAGCTCTATTCGTTGGGGATGTTCTCCATCTTCGGCATGATTTCACTGCTGTTTACCACATCGCAATTTGCAGACACCACCGCTCAAATGAGCGAAGCCAAACAAATAACCAAAGAACTTGAAGTGCGTTTGCTCAACCTTCGCCGCAACGAGAAAGATTTCTTGCTGCGTAGCGATATGAAATACCTCGACAAATTCGACGTAAACTACAACAAATTCTTAGCGTCTGAATCTGAGCTAGATACAGTGCTCAGTGATTTAGGTTTGGCCAACAGCACACACTTACGTGAAGACATCGAAACCTACCACACCAGCTTTGTTAACCTAGTCAAAGCGAGCGAAGTCTATGGGTTAGCACGTGACAAAGGCCTGCTAGGCGAGTTTCATGTTTTACTCGATAACATCAGCGCGACAGCCAGTGCTGAACAAAAAATCGAACTTTACCTGTTCAATGACTTAATTGAGAAGGGGGAGTTTGATCCTAGTGTACTTTCTATTACTTCTGGTGCTGGAAGCTCAACTGCTTTGATAGATGCTGCGCGTCAAGTGGTTGAACAGAAGCGCGTGATTGGCTTGAAGCACAACGAAGGTCTGCTTGGGCAAGCTCGTTCGGGTTCTCATGCTATCGAAACTCAATTTAAAGAGTTCTCGGCGGTGCTAGACCAACAAACGCAGCAAGAGATGGACAAACTATCGCTGATCAACAACATTCTTTGCGTCACGCTACTCGTGTCAATCATTCTGTTCAGTTGGTTAATTGTCCGTTCTATTATTGGCAAGATTGAGTCACTGCTTTCGGTGATTCGCAATATTGTTGATTCTAACGACGTGTCTATTCGTTCCCACCTTGATGGTAAAGACGAACTCAGCACTTTAGGCCAATACTTCAACCAATTGCTTGATCAGCTGGAAGGCTTGATCGCGGCATCTCAATCTAAGTCACTGCAGCTGACGCAAAGCACGTCGAACATGCATGACGAGCTAGAGTCAGTCATCAAACAGTTTGAAGTTCAAGCAAATCATACCTCTACCATGACAACGTCAGTGCAAGAAATGGTACTCACAATAGGTGAAATCTCAGAAAGCACATCGGTTGCGGCTGAAGGTGTTCATCAAGCAAAAGTGAATGCCGATAAAGGCCGTGAAGTGGTGGTTGATACGATCAGTAACATTACTCAGTTGTCTGAACGCCTTTCTAGCAGCCAAGATTCGATCAGCTCCCTGAACCATCATGTTGATCAAATCGGCGATGCAGTAAACATCATCCAAGGCATTGCAGAACAAACTAACTTGCTGGCATTGAACGCAGCGATTGAAGCGGCACGTGCGGGTGAGCAAGGTCGTGGCTTCGCGGTGGTTGCCGATGAAGTACGCGCACTAGCAAGCAGAACACACCAATCGACCACAGAAATAACCTCAGTGGTGAGTGCGATTCAAAGCCAGATGCAGGCGTCGATGACAGAGATTGGTGAGTGTAATCAACAAGGCCAACTAACGCTTAAAGATTCAGAAGAGCTGGATGCAAGCTTGCAACTTATCTTGAGCGATATGGAAAGCATTCAAGGTAATTCAGAACGTATTGCCTCAGCGATTGAAGAGCAGGGTGCAGTAATGGCGCAAGTGAGCGACTCAATCACTGAGCTGAACACTATATCGAACGACAATAACGCTTCGGCGCAGCATTGTTTAGTTGAAGTGGACAAGGTAGCAGAACAAGCGAACGACATGGACCAAGCGGTCGCGCAGTTCAAGACTTCGTAAACATTCAGAAGAAACTAAACCAAAGGCGTGGGTCATCTGCGCCTTTTTTGTGTCTGAAAATCAGTTAGATAAAAGACAAGAATAAAAAAACGGCCCGATCTGGGGGAAGATCTGGGCCGTTATATTACGTATTAAAGGGGGTATTACTTATTTCGGCCTTCCAGCACATCCAGTGCCAGTTCAACCGCTTTATCAATATTGTCGCAACCCGCTAACTTACCTGAGCTGATAGGACCAAGCACATTAGCGTATAACGAGAGCTGCTTGTTAAATGGCAGGCTCAACTGCTCATATAAACGCTGGCGAATCTCGGCATGTTGCTCAGGAGCGTGAGCAGCAAGGCTTTTCAAAGTGTCATAAACAAGAGTGGTGGTAGTGTTCATTCGTCTCTTTATCATTAAGTGGGAGGCGCTTATTTTATAATCTTTTCGTATTCGTTTACTGTGATATAAGTCATACAATATTATTAATGTGTTTATCTTTTGAATCTAATGAGAATAAGGCATTCCAAAATAGACTTAAGTATCTGTGAAATATAACTAAAATAATGACAGACTATCGAACACACAAACGAATTGGCGCGTTTCTGGCAAACGGTTAAATCTATAGGAAGAGGAACAACATGCACTACGACGTATTCAACGGAGACGCAGATGGCATAATCGCGTTGTTACAGCTGCGATTAAGTGAGCCAAGAGAGAGCGTGCTCATTACAGGTGTAAAGCGTGATATTAAGTTGGTCTCTCAAGTTGTTACTCAAATGATGGATCCGGACAAGCAAAGTGACGTCTCATCCGTTACCGTTTTAGATGTGTCGATGGAGAAAAACCTGCCTGCATTGCACTCACTGCTAGACACCAATATCAATGTATTTTATTGCGATCACCACCGAACAGGAGATGTCCCAACTTCTGATCATTTAGATACTCTGATTGATACCGCGCCAGAGTGCTGCACGAGCTTGCTGATTAACCAGAGGCTGAATGGTGCGCATGTGGCTTGGGCAATCGCAGCTGCCTTTGGCGACAATCTAAAAACGGTGGCCGTGCGGCTAGCGGATGAACATGGAATCGATGAATCTCACACAGAGTTTTTAGAAGAGCTAGGTACCTTGATTAACTACAACGGTTACGGTTCGTCACTCAGTGATTTGCATATCACGCCAGCTGAGCTGTACAAAACCCTTTATCAATACCCGAATCCGTTTGATCTTTTGGATGATAAAGACTCTGTGTTTTATCGACTACGAGCAGCTTATCAATATGATCGCCAACAGTTATCAAACCTTGTTCCTGTTTATGAAAGTGAAGTCGCACGTGTGTTTGAACTGCCAGGTGAGGCTTGGGCAAGGCGCATCAGTGGCGTATTTGGTAATGAAATCGTTAATCAAGATCCAAACCGATCGCAAGCAGTATTAACGAAAAACCAAGATGGCGACTCTTACACGGTGAGCTTACGGGCACCATTATCAAACAGAACGGGTGCAGACGAAATTTGCTCAAGCTTTGCAACTGGCGGGGGAAGAAAAGCAGCGGCTGGAATTAATCAACTTAATGAACGTGATAAGGTGAATTTTATTTCACTATTGGATGCATATTATTCATCTGGTACTGAGGATTAACTGAAAGATTTTCGACGTATAGATTCAAAACTCCACAAATTCTTACTCCTATATTCCGTTATACGTGTGTATTGCTAGCACATGTATGATGGCTATATCTACGCTATTTTAGTGATGTCACTCGCAATGGTATCTGGTCTGAGGTCAGTAATTACGGCGTGTTTGGGGTGAATTTTGCCGATTTAAAGTTCATTTTTTCCTATTGGTGATTTTTTATATTTTTGGTTAATTATCTTAGTGAATTAAGGTTGATTAAATATTTGCACAGTCAATGGATTCGACCGAAAATAACAGCTTTTAGCATTTCAATTTGAATGAAAAGTCAAAATCATGTTGATTCTGATATTCAATCTGTGACTTAAAATCACAAGTTAAATCAAAGGTCATCTTTTCCTATAAATTCCATTACTTATCTATAAACATTCATGATTACAATGAATTGGTTCGGTTGTGATTGGCACAGCTGTTAAGTAAGGAAGTGGGACTAATGTTGAAACGTAAAGCTCTACAATTAGCAGTATCGGTCGGCATGGCGGCTATGTCTGGCGCTGTTTATGCGAATGGTTCAGATATGACGAACCCAGACTCTGGTGTCGTGGTTGGCTATTGGCATAACTGGTGTGATGGTGGCGGCTACCAAGGTGGTAATGCGCCATGTGTGACGCTGGATGAAGTGAACCCAATGTACAACATCTTGAATGTGTCATTCATGAAGGTCTACGATGTGGCTGATGGTCGAATCCCAACTTTTAAACTGGACCCAACCATTGGGCTTTCAGAAGAACAATTTATTGACCAAATCTCGGAACTCAACAAGCAAGGTCGCTCTGTATTGTTGGCTTTGGGTGGTGCTGATGCACACGTAGAGCTAGAAACCGGTGATGAAAGAGCCTTTGCTGATGAGATTATCCGTCTAACTGAGCGTTACGGTTTCGATGGCCTAGACATCGACCTTGAACAAGCAGCCGTAACCGCAGCAAACAACCAAACCGTGATTCCTGATGCACTTAAGTTGGTAAAAGATCACTACCGCGCAGAAGGTAAAAACTTCCTTATTACTATGGCGCCTGAGTTCCCGTATCTAACGACAGGCGGCAAGTACGTACCTTATATTGATAATTTAGAAGGCTATTACGACTGGATTAACCCACAATTCTACAACCAAGGTGGCGATGGTATCTGGGTTGAAGGCGTGGGTTGGATTGCTCAAAACAACGATGCGTTAAAAGAAGAGTTCATCTACTACATTTCTGATTCTCTTATCAACGGAACGCGTGGTTTCCACAAGATCCCACATGACAAGCTCGTGTTTGGTATTCCTTCAAGTATCGATGCTGCAGCGACCGGTTTTGTGCAAGAGCCACAAGATTTATACGACGCATTTGATAGCCTGACGGCGCAAGGCCAACCGCTGCGTGGTGTGATGACTTGGTCTATCAACTGGGACATGGGCACGAACAAAAACGGCCAACAATACAACGAGCAGTTTATTAAAGACTACGGCCCGTTTGTACACGGTCAAGTAACGCCACCACCAGTAGAGGGTGAGCCTGTTCTAAAAGGTGTCGAAAATACCCGTGTGCTTCACGAAACAACATTTGATCCTATGGATGGCGTAACGGCAACAGACAAAGAAGACGGCGATCTAACTTCATCAATCGATGTTGAAGGTTACGTTGAAACCAGTGTGATTGGCACTTACGTTCTAACTTACCGAGTGAAAGACAGCGATAACAACGAAACCACTAAAGCGAGAACGGTAGAGGTTTACAGCCAGAA
Organism: Vibrio sp. 1CM8B; assembly: GCF_023161685.1. NCBI lineage: Bacteria > Pseudomonadati > Pseudomonadota > Gammaproteobacteria > Vibrionales > Vibrionaceae > Vibrio > Vibrio sp. 1CM8B. The sequence goes on along the minus strand of NZ_JALNTU010000005.1, from coordinate 73,792 downwards.
GCCAGTATTTAGTGGCGTATCTGACACAACAGTTGTGTTGGGTACTGCATTTGATGCTATGGCAGGCGTGACGGCGAATGATGCTGAAGATGGCGACCTAACAAGCACTATCACACATACTGGCAGTGTCGATGTGAACGAAATCGGCAACTACACGCTTGTGTATAGCGTAACAGACAGCGCGAACCAAACTGTAACCGCTGACCGTAAAGTGTCTGTGACTGATGGTTCTAACTGTGCTGCGGCATGGGATGCCGACACCGTTTATGTGGAAGGCGACCAAGTATCTCATGACGGTTCAACGTGGGGAGCAGGGTGGTACACTCGCGGCGAAGAGCCAGGAACAACAGGTGAGTGGGGCGTTTGGAGAAAAGTTTCAGACTCTTCATGTGGTGGTAACCCAGATCCGGGCGATGACTTAGAGCTTGCAGTTTCAGGCCTTCAATCAGAATATGCGCCAGATAACGGCAACGTGCGTTTAGATCTGACACTGACATCAAATGAAGCATTAGATGTTACCGCTATGGTGATCAACAGTGCAGGTACTGTGGTTGAGCAAACTAAGGTTAACGTAACGGACAGCCGTGCTATTACCATCGACTTATACGATGTAGCGGAAGGGCAATATGCACTTGAAGTGGTCGGTAAAGCATCTGACGGTGAAATGGTGATGGTAAACGATTCGTTCGCTGTTAAAGACGGTGGCGGTACAACACCTCCTCCAAGTGATTACCCTCCGTATGAAGCGGGTACCAACTACGCAGCGGGTGACATTGTGGTCGGCAGCGATAATGGCTTGTACGAATGTAAGCCTTGGCCATACACGGCATGGTGTGCAAGCGCGTCTTACGCTCCAGCAGATAGCCAATACTGGCAAGATGCTTGGACAAAGCTGTAGTCTGATAGCTCAACGCTAGCAATATAAAGTAGACGATCAAAGAGAGGCCATTGTGCCTCTTTTTTTATGCTTAAACAGTTCTGACTTAGAGCTTTAAACCCACTTAACCTTAAACTCTGGTCTGCATATTGCCCTAGATCAAAATAGGAGTGATTATCAATTGTATTACTTGTTAAGAAATAGCACTATGCGCACATTGAATTTTCTATATTGTTAATATTTGCATAATGAATCTTGCTCAAGTCGACCTCAATCTACTCGTTATTCTTAAACACCTTCTTGAAGAGAAGCATGTTTCCAACACGGCATTGGCGCTGGATATGAGCCAACCTACGGTGAGCCGATCCCTGCAAAAGCTGCGTACCGTTTTCAATGATGACCTATTGGTGCGAGCGGCTTATGGCTATGAGTTAACGCCAAAAGCAGAAGCTATTAAGCAAGATCTCAATTCGGTTCTGACACGTTTAGAAAAGCTGGTGCATGGCGATGTATTCGAACCGCAAAGCAGTGACAGTACGGTTCGCTTCTTTGGTTTAGTGCCTAATGTGGCGCACTTGCTGCCGAAGGTGGTTGCAGAGATACGCCAACAAGCGCCGAACATGATTGTTGATATCGACTCTATTCCTAAACGACACTTTGAGCCTCTGTTATCCGGTGATGCGCACTTTGTGTTGTCGACCCACGAGCCATTAAGTTCAGAGCAAAATTTGTATCGAATGTTCGTGATTAGTCGCGATTACCGTTTGTTGATGAGTAAAAACCATCCTTTGGCGGACAAAGAGATCACCGTTGATGACTTGTTGAATAGCCAACTTGGTCAAATCTCACTGCAAGGGGATAAGAAGCTATCGATCGAAAGTCGATTTAAAGATCTTGGCTTAATTGATAAGCAGCGCCAGCTGTCCATTCCAATTCAGCTTTCCAATTTTAACGTTGCACCGGATATGGCAGAAGCAACCGACATCATCTTTCATTTACCGACACCTTTTGCTCAACAAGCCGCTAAGCAAAGAGATCTTGTTTGTAAACGCGTGCCTAAAGCGTTACGCCACCCATCAGAAGACGTCTATCTATACTGGCATAAGCGCTTTCATAACGACCCGATGTGTCGCTGGGTTCGCAATATATTCAAAGAGCTTTATACATAATCCATCTACAGGGTGAATGAAAGTTATGAACACCTATCGAGTTGAATATGGATCTCTTTCGTTATTTGAATGGTGAATAACGAGAATCGATTTTTGGTATGAAACTTTCGTTGATAAGAATGGTAGTCGGTTGTTTAATGCAAACCATTATCATTACTAATCACATGTAAGAATGAATATCATGTCTGAGAGATCTCTTTTGATTCGCAAACCTTTATCGATCGCAGTCGCTGTTATTTGTACCTCACTATCAGCTAACGTGTTAGCGCAAGAAGAAGCGCAAGCAACAGATGAACAAATGGTTGTTACGGCAACTCGTACCGAGATGGCATTAAAACAAGCGCCAGCTTCAATGTCGGTTATCACCGCGCAAGACATTGAAGACAGCCCTGGTATTACCTTGGCTGACATCGTTGCTGAATCAACGAGTGTTGAGTCTGATTTTGATAGCACACGTGCTGGCCGTCAGATGATCTCTATTCGTGGTATGGATTCAGACTACACACTTATCATGGTGAATGGCCGTCGTTTAAGTTCTGCAAGTGCCATCATCCGTGGTAACGACTTCGACCTTTCTACTATCCCTGCTGATTCAATCGAACGTGTTGAGATTATCCGTGGCCCAATGTCTGCACTTTACGGTTCAGATGGTATGGGCGGCACGATCAACATCATCACTAAGGCTCCAGAAAATGATTGGAGCTCTACACTGAGCATGGACTCGTCATCTCCAATGGATGGCAACGGTGGCCAAGAGCAGTCTGTTGGTTTTACTACTTCTGGTGCGTTGATTGAAGATGAGCTGTTTGCTCGCCTTTCTGTTAACCAAACAAGCCGTAACGCATGGCAACCATATTCTGGTACACACAGCTCTGGCTACGATCGTGAAGATATTACAGCTTTAGAAGACCGTGACACGCTAAGCATGCTTGCAAGCCTGACATGGCATGCAACGGATAACCAAACCATCGATTTCGATTTTGGTTACAGCGACGACGAACGTAATTCAGCGGCTGAGAGCTCAAGCTCAGTTATTGAGTCTGACACGCGTGTTGTACGTAACAGTCAAGCGATTACACACAGCGGTTTTTGGAGCTGGGGTGACACGCAAGTACGTTACTCACGCGAAAATGTGACTGACAATGATGCGGCTGATCTGGGTAATAACTTCAGCAGCGATATCGAAGAGTTGACTCAGATTGTTGAAGCGTCTGCGACCACTTATCTTGGTGAAAGCCATACGCTAACGTTTGGTATGGATTACCAACTGAGCGAGCTGACCAACAAAGAGAACCTAGTGAGTGGTTCATCTGAAGCTTACCAAGGTGCACTGTTTGTACAAGACCAATGGTTAATGACGGATCAACTAACGGCAACCATTGGTGGTCGTTTAGATAAACATGAACTGTACGGTGAAGAGTTCAGCCCACGTGTGTACTTGGTACACCAAACAACGAATGACCTGATCATCAAGGGTGGTGTGGGTAAAGCATTTAAAGCACCAACATTGACTCAAAACCAATCTGACTATCAGGTACCAAGCTGTAAAGGTGGCTGTGCGTTAGTCGGTAATGAAGATCTAAGCCCAGAAACTAGCTTAAACTACGAGTTGGCGGCAGTTTACACTCAACCTCGTTGGAATATCGAAGCGGCATTGTTCCGAAATGAGATTAATGACCTGATTGAAAGAACGGAAGGTTACTGTCCAGAAGGCGGTGATTGGAACGAAAGTGCTCGTCAATGTGAAAACCCTGACGGCACACCAACGGGTAATTTAGGCGCAAAAACTTACCAAAACGTCTCTGAAGCAATCATTCAAGGTGTTGAGCTAGGTGGTATGTATCAAATCTCTGATAAGTGGGCGTTTTCTGGTAACTACACTTACCTAGATACTGAAGATAAGTCGACAGGCGAACAGCTACTTGAGCGTTACAAGCACTCGGGTTTAGTTAAACTAAACTGGAGCCCGACTTACGACCTGAACACCTTTGTTAGTGCTCGTTACCGTGGTGAGCGTCAGATCGAAAGCGACCTAACTCAAGACGCATACACAACATTGAACATCGGCACAGTGTACAACGTGAATGATTCAGTACGACTGCGTGCAGGTATTTCGAACCTAACGGACGAGTCAGTATCTGAAGAACTAGAATATCTAGGTTATGTTGAAGAGCCACGTACTTACTACGTAGGTATGACAGCGGACTTCTAATCGAGAGTTCAGTAACTGATAGCTTTATATAAAAGAACCCACACTGGCTGATGCTCTATAAGGAGAACGGCGAGTGTGGGTTCTTTTTTTTATCTATAGGTTTGGCTTAACTCGCCACGTATCTACTTATCTAGATTTTGACACATGTGATCAGCGCATTGCCGGACTGAGTATCCCAAGGAATCAGCTTGTCGTAATCGTGCTCGAAGATATTAACCTCGAAGTAGGGCTTCAATATCTCGATTAACTCCTTAAACGAGAATGCCACCATAGGGTGTTCATCATTCCACACTTGAGTTTCACCAGCAGTCGTTTTTTCGATACTAAGCTTTAGCGCTTGCTTATCACCCTGACCAGAGTAATACCAACCAGATCGGAACGTGAAATCGTCTTTGTCTTGGTTTGTTGTGTGTCTAACAAACAGGTCGTTGCTAATCTTGTCTTTATCAACCACGTTAAAACAGAAAATACCTTCTGGCTTTAACGCGCGATGCACACTTTCTATACACTCTTTAAGCTTCTCTAGGCCATCGTTGTAATGGATGGAATACAGGAAGCAAGTGATAAGATCGAGTGGTTCAGTGACCTCAAAGTTACTCATGTTTTGTACTGAGAACTTGGCTTCCGGGCAGCGAACTTCTGCGATATCTAACATCGGCTTGTTAAGATCTAGGCCACCGCTTTGGTAACCAAAATCAATAAAATGACGAACGTGTGGGCCAGTGCCACAAGCTAAATCGAGGTGTGTTTTTCCTTCATTTCCAAAGATTTGATGGAGTCTACGTACGCAGTTACTTTGCGCTTGGTAGTCAATATCTACACACATTAAATCATAGTAACCGGATAGGTCGGTATAGAGTGCGTTGGCGGACATATTTGCCTGCAGCATAAGCTGAAAAATTAGGGTGGCGCATCATATACCGAAATTGGAAAATCGCAATCAAATATCGTTCAATATAGGAGCTTTAATTCTTGGTCGCTGTACTTTCATTATCTGTTGGCTGGCTTCAAGCAAGAGCTTCCTGGCAAACCACATCATCATTGATAGAGACCTGGTTTTTCCCACTTGTCTTTGAACGATAAAGTGCATCATCAGTCACCCGAATTAGCGTGTTAATGTTGTTGGGTGAATGACACATACATCGGTTGGTGATGCCAATACTGACGCTCGATGTAAATTGACGGCGATTGAATCCAACAAAAGTATGCCTATTAAAAGCACGGCAGATACGTTCGCCTATGACTTGGGTATGCTCAGGTTTCGCGTTGGGAATGAACACAATAAACTCCTCTCCGCCCCAACGTCCAACTACGCCATTGAGTAATTCAACGTGCGTTTTAATGGAATCGGCTAAGTGTTTAATGACAGCATCACCAACACTGTGACCAAACTGATCGTTTATTAATTTAAAGTCATCGATATCAATCAGCATACAAGACATTTCTATTTGCTGATTCACTGGCTTCTTTATCCAATCATAAATGGCGCGGCGATTGAGTACCTGCGTTAAGTCATCATGCATAGCGCGGTGCAGCAACTCTTTTTCTAACAAGACCTTGTCTGTGACCTCTTCGAGAATCACTTGAATGGCGTCTTCACCTTCCCAGTTAATCACATTGTCATAAATATTGAAGTATTTATAGCTGCCATCAAAGCAATGGTTGGATACTACAGAGCTGAAGTTGGGTGTATTGCCATTGAGAATGCTCTCGCACCGCCGGATGGCATTTGAATGCTGTTCTTCAGGAATGATTGAAATGATTGAGTCCATCGAAAGTACTTGCTCGATAGATTCGGCACCTTGTTGCTCAACCCAAGCTTGATTAACCATCAAAGGTTTGAAGTTTCGGTGGATCAAAATACCTTGTTTCGATGTACTGAGTAATTTTCGATACATGAGATCTGTTTCGTGGCGTTTACGCTGCGCCTCTAACATTGATGTGATGTCAATGACGTGTACTTCAAGTGCAGGTTTGTTATTCAGTTCAATGACATGTGATAAACAAAATATGGAGATATTGCGACCATTAGCTGGAATGTCCGTGTACAATTTTCCTTTGTTAAACTTGCCTTTTATTGCCTCTAGGTAGCGTTTTTTGGCTAGGTTTTGGTAATTGTCAGGAACTAAGGCATACACAAATTCAACATTGTGTAATAACTCATCGCGGTTTCGATAACCAAAGATTTGAGCGATCTCGTTGTCGACATCAATAATTCGATGGTTTTGAAGTGTCATCCGCCCTTGTGCCGAGTCGAAGTTTTGGCAGGGCATAGTGGTGGTTAGATCTAGTTGAATACTCATATCGGCCTGACTACTTATTCGTTAACTGAAACAGGTGTTGCTCCCTCGCTGCTGCGACCTACGGGCTTTGTGGCACGCTTTTATGACGAGACTAGATAGGAAAAATATGGTATCTAGGTAAACCCAGTGTGACATTTATAATTTTATGATGAATCAGTAATTTTACTGATTCAAACCGAGTTCTTGAAAAGGAAACAATTCAGGAAAGTAGGCCAGTAATTAAAGCCAAATCACTCAAGCAAAATAAGCGCACCAAACAAGGAGAGTTGAGACAATGAAGCCAGAAACAAATGCACAGGATTCAATGGAAAATGGAACAACATTGGAAAGCAGTGCTTCAATAGAAATTAAGCTTGATGACTTGTCGGGTGGGGAAGTCATTGAATTGCTTGAAGAGCACCTTGCCGATATGTACGCAACTTCGCCAGCCGAAAGCGTCCATGCATTGGATCTAGATGGACTCAAGTCACCAGAAATTACCTTTTTCAGTGCTTGGAAAAACAGCCAGTTGCTTGGGTGTGTCGCCATTAAAGAGCTGAATACCCAACACGCTGAACTCAAATCGATGAGAACCTCGCAGTTTGCTCGAAAGTCAGGTGTTGCGAGCCAACTTTTACAACACGTATTAGATACAGCGGCCGTTCGCCAGTATCAAAAAATCAGCTTAGAGACCGGCTCAGAAGACTACTTTAAGGCCGCGCGTAACCTGTATGAAAAGTTTGGTTTCGGATACTGTGAACCCTTTGCGGATTATGTGTTGGACCCGCACAGTCAGTTTATGAGTATTGAGTTGCGCTAAGAGGCTAGCCTTAGATGTCGACTTACTTCGCAGGTTTCTCCCTTGGTCTTTCGTTGATTCTTGCGATTGGCTCTCAAAATGCGTTTGTTTTAAAGCAAGGGCTTAAGAACCAACACGTATTGGCATTTGCGCTGTATGTGCCATTTCTGACGCCTTACTGATTAGTTTTGGCGTGACGGGCTTTGGCGCAATTGTTAAGCAGTTCCCACAAATTGAACAGTTCGCCCGTTATGGTGGGGCTATCTTTTTGGGTGTCTATTCATTCTTAAGCTTCCGTTCAGCATTTACTGAAAACCACGCCTTAGAAGCCACTGCTGAAACCAAAGACTCGTTAACCAAAGCGATTGCGATGTGTTTGGCGTTCACTTGGCTTAATCCGCATGTGTATTTGGATACTGTGGTATTGCTGGGGTCTATCTCAACTCAATATCAACCTAACCAAATGTTGTTTGGCGCTGGTGCCGTATCGGCGTCGTTTGTGTTCTTCTTCTCACTTGGATATGGCGCTCGCTTCTTGGCTCCAATGTTTAAGAACCCGCGATCGTGGAAGGTGTTGGAATTTGTCGTTGGCGTGATCATGGCATCTATTGCAGTATCTTTGATCGTCTAGCTGTGCGTAATTAGGCATTCAAGCGCACTGTCGAAAGTGACTGCTTAAAGTGCGTATCTAAAGTGATTGCCTTTAATTATCTGCGCATTTAATTATTTCCAAAAAAACAGAATTATTTTTCGTCTTTCGGTTTTGGCGTTCGTCTTAGGGGTACAAATACAAATTAATGACCTTATTCGGAGTCACCATGATTAAACTTGTTAGCTTTAAAAACTGCCCATTCGTTCAACGTGTAATGGGTGCTTTGGTAATGAAAAATGTCCCATTTGAAATTGAATACATTGAGCTAAATAATAAACCTCAATGGTTCCTAGATATTTCGCCAAACGGACAAGTGCCAGTCTTGATTACAGAAAATGAAACGGTTCTTTTTGAGTCAGATGCAATTGTTGAATACCTAGATGATAAATATGCGCCGATAGAAGAGGTGTCTGCCGAGCAAAAAGCACTAGATCGCGCTTGGTCTTATCAGGCAAGCAAGCATTACATGCCACAATGTGGAACGATGGGCAGTAAAGATAAAGAAACCTTTGAGACGCGTTTAGCAAACCTTCAAAAATCCTTCCAAAAGGCCGAGAACAAGCTGGGTGACAGCGACTTTTTCAAAGGCGATTACATATCTAACGTCGACATCGCTTGGCTACCACTGTTGCACCGAGCATCAGTAATCAAAGAGGGCTCAGGCTTTGATATGCTTGAAGGCTTCCCGAAAGTACAGAAGTGGCAAGCGGCGCTGATTGAATCTGGCTTGACCGATAAAACCGTTCCTGCGGACTTTATTGAGAAGTTCAGCGGTTTCTATTTAACGAATAACTACTTGGCTAGTCTCGCTGAAGCTCGTTAATAATATAGATTAAATTGAAATATATTTTAATAGCAGGCTGTTCTAAATAAATCCCCTCCAAAAATAAAACTCATTCTTCTCTTTATATCTGTTATTGGATAAAGAGAGAAACAGGGTGAGTTTTTATATTTAGGCATGAAGATTCAGGTTGTTTTTGAGATCGGATGAAAATTCAATTGGCTCGATAACAATATGATTATAATAAGTTTAATGTTGATGATGCTCATGTTTACTATCAGGTTTATTCGTATTTTAGTACTCGTTACACCTCATGGAATACAATCGTCTCATAAATAAGACTTAATTAAATATCTATGATTGTTCGTTTGATGACCTAAAAATCTTGTGATACTTTCTCATTCGCTCCGTAAATGAACAGTGTTTTATTATTCATTTGGAGTTGCTTATTTAATTTATTTTAAACAGTAACGCAACAGGTGAAATAGTGTCGGAAACTATTGGCTGTTGGTCAACGTTGCTGTAGGACAGACAAAAAAAGGGTATTTTCATGCTTAAATCATCATTTCTATTGGGCCTAGCTGGCTTAGTTTCGCTTCCTACATTTGCTGCTGGTATTGAGGGGGGTCCATACATTGGCGCAGGCCTTGGTGTGTATCAAGACTCAGATACTGATGGCGGAGGCAATTTAGATGCTGAAAGCATGGGGTACAGCCTTTATGGTGGTTACCAATTTAACCGCATCGTTGGTATCGAACTTGGTTACACGGATTACGCCGATTACGAAAAATTTGGTACTAAGCTTCTTTCACCAACATCACTTTCGGTTGCAGCAAATGTAGGTTACACCTTCGATAACTCAATCCGTCCATTTGTATTGGCAGGCTTAAGCTACGTTGATCTAAATTCAAGCAACGGTGCTTTCTACGGCGACGATTCAGGTGCAGGTTTCCGCTTCGGCGTTGGTGTGGAATACACCCCAGTAGAAAACCTAACACTTCGTCTAATTTCTCAAGCAGATGCTGTGAATATCGAAACTTACACCTACAGTTTCAATGGCAATAAGCTCCGTACAAGCAGTAGAGATGTAGCGTTTAGCACAGTAACTCTGGGTGCTTCGTACAATTTTTAATGACCTCTGTGAAATAACTTACGGCTAATCTCATGGACACCTAAAACCGCTCTAACGTTGAGCGGTTTTTTTGTGTCAAAAATATCGATTGGTCACGCTATGGGCGGAGTTGGTCCAAAGCCTGAAATTAGTTGGTTTTCACAAGCTTATAAAAGGGAATTATCTCGACTATTTTGGTAGATTAAAGGTATTACAGACTTCCAGTGAGCAGCAATGAAGATTCTTCACACGTCCGATTGGCACCTTGGCCAAAACTTCTACAATAAGAGCCGTAAGAATGAACATGAACGGTTTTTACAATGGTTACTTGAGCAAGTTACAGAGCACGACATCGACGCGATCATTGTTGCTGGCGACATTTTTGATACCAGTACACCGCCGAGTTACGCTCGTGAGATGTATAACAAGTTTGTGGTCGATTCGAACAAGATCGGCTGTCAATTGGTGTTGTTAGGTGGAAATCACGATTCAGTCTCTGTGCTTAAAGAGACCCAACAGCTGCTCAAATACATGGGTGCAGACGTGATTCCAAACACCAATGAAGATCATGCGACTCAGGTTGTCGAACTAAAAGGCAAGAACGGCGATGTAGAAGCGCTGGTTTGTGCCATTCCTTTTATTCGTCCTCGCGATGTGTTGACCAGCCAGGCGGGCGTCACTGGCGTTGAGCGTCAGAAGCAACTCGGCGATGCAATCAAACAGCACTACCAAAGTGTTTATGATGCGGCGGTTGCTAAGCGCGCGACGTTTGCAAACAGCGAGCGCATGCCGATTATCGCTACCGGTCATTTAACGGCGATGGGTGTCCAACAATCGGATTCTGTGCGTGATATCTATGTTGGCAACCTTGATGGTTTTGCCGCTGATGGCTTCCCAGACGCAGACTATATTGCACTTGGTCATATCCACCGCCCACAAGTGGTGGCAAAGCGTGAATACATTCGTTATTCAGGCTCTCCAATCCCACTAAGTTTTGATGAACTTAAATCTCAGAAACAAGTGTGTGTTGTTGAGTTTGTTGAAGGTGAGCGCACCATTTCTCAATTGCCTGTTCCTACATTCCAACCTCTAGCTGAAATCAAAGGCGACTTGAGCGAGATCGAATCTCAGCTGAACCAATACATAGGTTTAGATAGCGAACAAAGCGTGTGGTTATCGATAGAAGTGCAAGCGCAAGATTACTTGTCGGATCTACAAGAACGTATGCGCGCACTGACCGAAGGATTGAATGTGGAAGTACTTCAATTGCGCAGAGCAAGAGAGCGTCGCAATCAAGCATTAGAGCAAGAGTCGGCAGAAACCTTATCTGAACTGAGCCCGATGGACGTGTTTACGAAGCGTATTGCTTTAGAAGATTTTGAAACCGATTCTGAAAAAGCACGTTTAGAGCGAATGACGGTGAAGTTTAAACAAGTGATGGTTGAAGTGTCTGAAAGCGCTCAAACACCAAATAAAGTAGAAGAGTAACCAGTATGAAGATTTTAAGCCTAGAATTTGAAAACCTGAACTCTTTGAAAGGGCGTTGGAAGCTCGATTTCACCCAATCACCGTTTGCAGAAAATGGTCTGTTTGCGATTACTGGCCCAACAGGGGCGGGTAAAACCACCATTCTTGATGCGATTTGTTTGGCATTGTTCCACCGCACACCGCGTTTAAAGAGCATAGCTAAAGGCAACAACGAATTAATGACGCGTGGCACGGGTGAGTGTTTTGCTGAACTGGAATTTGAAGTTCAAGGTAAAACGTACCGATCTAATTTCCACCAAAAGCGAGCGCGTGGAAAACACGATGGCGCATTGCAAACGCCAACGTGCGAATTTGCGGATGCGGACACCGACAAAGTTTTAGAGACCATGCTGACCAAGAAAACCAAGTTGGTGGAGCAGGTAACCGGTCTCGATTTTTCACGCTTCACTAAATCCATCATGTTGTCTCAGGGTGAGTTTGCGGCGTTCTTAAATGCCAATGCTAACGACCGTGCAGAGCTACTTGAAGAGCTGACGGGAACCGAAGTCTATAGCCTGATTTCAGAGCGTATCTACGATCATTTCAAGTCGAGTGAAGAGTCGCTTAATCACCTTAAAGCGAAAGCAGAAGGGGTGAGCTTACTGTCTGAAGAGCAAATCCAAGCGCTGACCGCAGAGCGTGAAACGTTAGAAGTCGAGCAGAAGCGTTTAGCCGAGCAGTTAAAAGAGTGGCAAGCGCATCTAAGCTGGTGGAAAGACGTCACTAAAGCTGAGCAAACTATCGCGACCAGTGAGCACGATCTGAAAACCGCTCAAGATGAACTAGACCGTAACCAACCGTCACTAGAGCGCTTGGCAAACAGTGAGCCGGCTGAAAAGCTGCGCCCAATGCACAAAGATTTAAAGCGTTGCGAACAAGAGGTGAACACTACTCAAGCTTACCTAGATAACAGCACCAAGTTACTTGCTGTTCGTGATGCAGAGAAGCAAGATGCGCAAACTAAACTGACGCAAAGCAGTGCTATTGTCGAACAGGTAAAAAGCGAGCAACAAGATCAAGAGAAGATCATCGATCTTGTCCGTCCGATCGATAACCAAATTGCCGTACTCAAAGATAAGCAAACGGCGGCCGTTAATGCGGCGAATACGCTAAACGAGCAACATACGCAGCAGCGCAATCAACAGGTTGTTTTAGTCCAAAAAACAGATGCACTGAAGAAACAAGATCAACTCTGCACTGAGTACCTAGATACGCATCAAGCTGACCAACACCTGGAAAAATACCTAGGTCAATGGCAAGCAAAGGTCGAGCAAGTTCGTACTCTAGAGCGTCAGCATTCAGAACAGCTGAACTCAGCGAAGCAAGCTTTGTCTGCGGTTGATGCTCAGCAAACGATCATCAAATCTGCGCAAGACGCTAAAGTAACGCAAGATAAAACTTTAGCTGAATTGGTTTTGATAGAGAGTAGTGCAAAGCAACAGTGGGAAGCATTGCAAGGCAACACCAGTGAGCAAGTGTTGAATGCGCAAAAAGATCTGTTGGAGTTTTGGAACCGCAATACCCACTCACTAATCGAGATCAATCGTGGTTTCCTAAATGCCCAGCAACAGCTGCACGCAAAAACACAGGCACATCAAACCAACACTCAGTTGGTCGACAAGCTTTCGAAAGAGCGTGAAGTGTTGGTGGAGCGATATAAAGAGAGAGAGACTTCGCTTGAACGATTAACGCGTTTGATTGATCAAGAAGGCGAATTAGCAAAATACCGTGCAGCTCTAGAATCTGGGTCTGAATGCCCATTGTGTGGTTCAACAGAGCATTCGATTGAACAGTCGCAAGATATTGCAAATTTGGTTGCTCAAAAAGAAACGGAAAACCTAGAGCTAACGGCTATAAAAAAAGAAGGCCAAGAGCATCGTCAGCAATTAGATTCTCTTGCCCCTATGATTGCAGCGCTGAACGATGACATTCAACGTGCGCGAGCGGATATTCAGCAGGCTCAAATGAATTGGCAAGGCGTTGTCGGCAAGCTTCAACAGAACTTATCGGATTTCGTTGACACGGCTCCTGAACTGGCGCTGCTAACGATTAACGATTTAGGCAATGAACCTGCCGTCGCGACCTTTGCACAGCAGTGTGAACTTCTACTAAGTCTGAACGCGCAGCAACTCAAAGCGTTGGCTGATGCTAAAGCGCATTATGCCGAAGCTGAGAAACAACGCCTGTCTGTAAGTGTTATGGCTGACAAGGCGCAATCTAATCTCGAGTTAGCCGAGCAACGCTTAGCGGATCTGAATAAGCAAAACCAAGTCGCAAACGAGCAAGTGACTCAGATAACTCAAGCGAAAGAGCACCAATGGAGTGCTTTGAAAGAGAGCATTGTTCAAACGGCTATCGAAGCGCCTGAATTAGAACATATCGATGATTGGTTTACTGCGAAATCACAAGCATCAAGCATGTGGCAGCAAACTAAACAGCAACAGGCCGATATTGAGAAGCAACTGATTACTCAAAATGCCGAATTGAAAACCTTAGACGACAAGCTAAGCAGTGTTGAGAAAGAGCTCGCGACACTGACGCAACAGAGTGAGTCTTTAGTGTCAGAACTTACTCGTGTAACGGCTGATAGAACAGAGTTGTTTGGTGACAAAGACATTCAAGCCACCAGCAATGCGATGAAGCAAAAAGTCACTGAAGCGGTAAATGCATTTGATGCCGCTCAGTTGGTGCTTAACCGCTGCGAGCTGGAACATCGAACTGAGCAAACCAAACACATTAGCTTCTCTGAAGAGTTGACCAGCAAGCAGTCCAGTCACACACAAGCGTCGAATGCTTGGTTAGATGCACTGAAAGCTAGCCCATTCGAAGATGAGGTACATTTTGAAGCGGCGTTGTTAGATGAAGAGGTTAGAACTCAACTTCAAAGCCTGAAGAAGTCTTTAGACGAAGCGATTGTCAGTGCGCAAGCTAGGTTGAACACCGCCAAAGCGGCACAAGTGGAGCTACAAAACCACGAAAATGCGAAAGCATGGCAAGAGCAAGACCAACAGCAAGTTGAAGACGCGACTACTGAGTGTCAAAACGCACAACAAAGCCATGCGACAAAGATCGGTGCAATTTCTGCCAATCTTGAAACCGATAACCAGAACCGCAGTAATCAGCAAGATTTGTTCAAGAAAATCGACGAGCAACAGGTCGAGTTTGATGATATCTCACGTCTTAACTCACTTATCGGTTCTAAGAACGGCGATAAATTCCGTAAGTTTGCCCAAGGTTTAACGTTGGAAAACTTGGTGTATCTGGCGAACAAGCAGCTACAACGTTTGCATGGTCGTTACGAGCTAAAACGTAAAGCCGACGATGGTTTAGAACTGCAAGTGCTCGACACATGGCAGGGCGATGTGATGCGTGATACCAAGACGTTATCAGGTGGTGAAAGCTTCTTAGTAAGCTTGGCGTTGGCATTAGCGCTTTCTGATCTTGTGAGCTACAAAACCAGTATTGATTCTCTGTTCTTAGATGAAGGTTTTGGCACGCTGGATAGCGACACATTGGACATTGCACTGAATGCGCTCGATAACTTGAATGCATCAGGCAAGATGATTGGCGTCATTAGCCACGTTGAAGCACTGAAAGAGCGAGTACCCGTTCAGCTTAAAGTGACAAAACACTCTGGTTTAGGTGTGAGTGAGATGGAGAAGCAGTACAAGGTTGTGACATAGATTTAGCTGTATTCATTATCGTCATTCCCTAAAGTGAGGTACGAACGCAATAGGGAATCTAGCTTTGCCATTGATACAGCAGATCCCCGACTCAGTCGTTCCTCCTTCTCGAGGATGACGGAGTCGGGAGTTGTCATCAATTACTACGCTGTCACTCCTTAAAGTCAGGAACGAACGTCATAGAGAACTAGGTTTTGTTCGTATGACCTTCGTCATTCCCTAAAGTGAGGAACGAACGTAATAGGGAGTCTAGTTTTGTTGGTATTACTTTCGTCACTCCCTAGAGCGAGGAATGAACCTAATAGAGAATCTAACTTTATTGGTATTGCCTTCGTCATTCCCTAAAGTGAGGTACGAACGTAATAGGGAATCTAGCTTTGTTGGTATTGCCTTCGTCATTCCCTAAAGAGAGATACGAGCGTAATAGGGAATCTAGATTTGTTGGTATTACTTTCGTCATTCCCTAAAGTGAGGAACGAACGTAATAGGGAATCTCTAGTAAACGCAGGAAGTGGATGCTTCAAGAAGGGAAAAGCCATGCACAAGAAGCCACATTTACCCACTAAGAGATGTCCTGTTTGCCACAAGTCTTTCGCATGGCGTAAAAAGTGGCAGCGCTGTTGGGATGACGTGATCTACTGTTCTGAACGTTGTCGTCGTAATAAATCTTAGTCTCATACTTTTGAACAGATCGGGTCATTCTTCATGATCTAAACCCATTAACTCCTATATTTCCTTCCTTTGTCATCATTTTGATGATCCTTTAATCGTTTCGTCATTCATTTCTCAAGTTAATATTTCTATCTGTAAGATAAGTGATGTATAAAGGCGGCATGAAGATACCTAAAAGAATACAGCCTTTAGTTGACGATGGTTTAGTCGACGAGGTGACAAGCCAACTCATGAGTGGCAAAGAAGCATCGGTGTACATTGTGCGCTGCGGCGATACGATCCGTTGTGCCAAGGTATATAAGGAAATAAGCCAACGCAGCTTTAAAAAAGCGACCGCGTATCGTGAAGGCCGAAAAGTCCGAAATAGCCGCCGTGCTCGAGCGATGGAAAAAGGCTCTGGTTTTGGTCGAGAACAGCAAGAGAAAGTGTGGCAAAGCGCTGAAGTGGATGCCTTGTATAAACTGGCCGAAGCGGGTGTTCGTGTGCCTGTGCCTTATGGTTGCTTTGATGGCGTGCTGCTTATGGAGCTAGTGACTGATGATGACGGTTATGTTGCGCCACGTTTGAACGATGTGGTGATGTCAGCAGAGCAAGCGATCGAAGACCACGCTGTGATGATGACTTACGTAGTTAAAATGCTGTGTGTTGGTTTGATCCATGGTGACTTGTCTGAGTTCAACGTATTGGTGGATGAGTACGGCCCGGTGATTATCGATTTACCACAAGCGGTTGATGCTTCTGCGAACAACAACGCTGAGTGGATGCTGGCTCGCGACATCAATAACATCCGTGATTATTACGCTCAGTTTGCTCCTGAATTGGCGAAAACCGAGTATGCCAAGGAAATGTGGGCGCTGTACGAGAAAGGTGACTTGAAACCAGACAGCAAGCTAACGGGTGAGTTTACGGAAACGGACGATTTGGCCGATATCGAAGCCATTATGCAAGAGATAGACGCTGCGCGAATTGAAGAACAACATCGACGCGAGCGAGCTAAAGAAGAGAAAGAAGGTGTCGACGATACCAAGTTCAATTGGGCTGAGTAATCGTGATGATCAGTTTTGATCTTTAGCTAGATATCAACCATACGCCTTAAAAAGTCAGGCGCTCTTTCAAAAAATAACCCAATGGAGCCTCAACTCTGTTGGGTTTTCTTTTTTAGCACTAATGAAAGATGGCCACTGGTATTAACTACCAATTTAACTGCTCGCCATCGTAAGCGTAGAAGTGCCCACTTTTGTCCGGTGTCGCAGTGCGAATGATATCGACTAACTGATGGGCGACATAACTCGATTCGAACAACTTGCCTTCAGGGACATTGGTCTGAAAAGGCTTCGACAGAGCCGTGTCTGTTGTGCCCGGGTGCAGAGCCAACACGGTACCTTTCTTAATGGTGCGTTGCCATTCGATCGACATGGTTTTGATGAACATGTTGAGGGCTGCTTTCGATGAACGATAGCTATACCAGCCGCCTAATCTGTTGTCTGAAATACTACCTACTTTTGCGGATACCACAGCAAATTTTGGATTGTCACTCGTTCTAAGTATCGGCGTGAAGTGCTTTGCCAATAACAAGCTGGGTAGGGTATTTACAGAGATGTTTTTCAGAAAAAATTCAGGGTTGATAGACGACAAGTTCTTTTCCGGCCCAAGATCTAGAGTGTGGAGCATACCCACGCAGTTGATCAACCAATCAAGTTGTTCAAACTCACAACTCAAACGCTTGATATCAGCTTCGTTGGTCGCGTCGACTTTGTGCCAGCTCAAGCGATTGTTTTCTAGTTCCGGCTGTTGAGAGTGGTAAGTCGCGTCTACATGCACATCAAGAAAATCAAACCGAGAGAGCTCAGATAATAGGTGTTTAACCACAGCGAAACCAATACCGCCGCTCCCACCGACCACCAATATGTGTAATCTGAGTTGCTCCACCATTATAAGTTCTCCAAGTTTGTGATTCGTTGTTCCGCGGTATCGAGAATCGCTTGTTGTGATTGCTCGTCCATGTTGTCCCAAGAGCGATATAACATGCCCATGCGTGGGTTACGGTTTAACGCATCGCGGTGTTGGTTCATAAAGCGCCAATACAAGCTATTGAAAGGGCAAGATTGCTCGCCGCTGCGTTCTTTTATCTTGTAGTGACAACCTTTGCAGTAGTCGCTCATGCGGTTGATATAGGAACCGCTGGCAGAGTATGGTTTGGTTCCGACGATCCCGCCATCCGCAAACAGTGCCATACCTCGCGTATTTGGCATTTCAACCCACTCAATCGCATCGACGTAAATACCGAGGTACCAACTGTCTACTTGGTCAGGGTCTATGCCTGTGATTAAACAGAAGTTTCCAGTGATCATTAACCTTTGGATATGGTGCGCGTAAGCACACTCAAGAGACTGGTCAATCGCATGCTTCATGCAGTTCATCTTGGTCTGTCCGTCCCAAAAGTAATGGGGCAGGTTATTGTTTGCTGAGTAATGGTTTTTGTTGGCGTAAGCAGGCATGTTTGCCCAATAGACGGCGCGTATGTACTCTCGCCACCCCAGTATTTGGCGTACAAACCCTTCGACCTGTGCAATGTCGATGCTCGGTTTATTTGAAGAACTGTCTCGATGACTGGATGCTTGGTAGGCCGACAGTGCTGCATCAATGACTTCTTTAGGACTCAGCAGTTTACTGTTCAACGAAAACGAAATACGGCTATGATACAAGCTCCATTTAGAGTCGTGCTCTGTAGTCATCGCATCTTGAAACTGCCCAAATAACGGTAAGCAGACTTGGCAGAAATGAGCGAGCAAAGACAAACTTTGTGCGCGGTTCACCGGCCATAATAATTGGCTACCGACTTGACCAATGGTTTGCACTTGGTGGCGCTCGATACGCTGCAAAATGTCGGTTATGTCATTGGTAAACATCAAAGGCTGAGGCAGGTTTTCGATGTCTTGTTTCTTGAGTTTCTTTCGATTGTTCGCGTCGTAATTCCATTTGCCGCCAACGGGCTTTCCGTCTTCTAGCAAAATGTCGAAACGCTTTCTCATTCGGCGATAGAAGAGTTCCATCATGATGTGTTTGTCTTTCGGAAATTGTTGTTCGATCTCCTCGAATGGAAAGAGGAAGTGCTCCGTATCACAACAACCTTTGGTTGCATTGGTCAGCTTGAGCTTGTTCATCTGCTCTAAGAGGCGATATTCATCTGGCCTTTGATATTCAAACTTCTCTGCGCCGAATTCGTGTACATAGTGCTTTAGAAGTGTGTCTAGGTCTTCAAACTGCGTTGTGTCGTCGAGAGTAAGGTGGAGTACTTGATGGCCTTGTTCTTTTAGTCTGTCAGCGAAGTAACCCATCGCACAGAAAAACGCGGCCACTTTTTGAATGTGAGATGTAACATAATCCGTTTCTTGTTTGAGCTCAGCAATGATGTAAATAACGTCATCGTCAACTTGTTGAAACCATGAATGCTCAATGTTTAGCTGGTCTCCTAATACAAGTCGTACCGTTTTAAAGTTCATAATGCGTCCTGGTTTGTGAGGCTTGTTGTGACTGCTTTACCGCCAGTCCATTGATCGATGAAGGCATGGTCTGGGTCGTACATTTCAGTCTGCTTGGCCAAATCAAAATGGCGTGATTTAGGTTGTGATTGGTTTTTCGTCTGGTTGTTGCGGGAGGGTTGATTGAGAGCCCCAGCGATATACGCCCAATTTCCCCAGTTAGATGCTACGTCATAGTCGACAAGCTGGCTTTCGAAATAGGCTGCGCCGTGTCGCCAGTCTACGCCCAACTCGTAAATCAAACAGCTTGCGGCTATCTGCCTTCCGCGATTGGACATGTAGCCAGTCGCATTAAGTTGGCGCATACATGCATCGACAATCGGGTAGTTGGTGTTACCGCTCTTCCACTTGGAAAACTTAAGGTTTGCCGATGGAGTGATATTTTCTGCTGTAACGGGATTTGTGGATGAGCCCGAAAATAGCGATGACTTCAACGACATGCACTTCCAATAAAAATACTCTCGCCACAACAGCTCGAAATACATCCAGTAGGTTGAATCATTGGAACCATGATGCGACTCAAATCGCGTGAGGTGTCTGCAGATTGTTTTTGGTGAGACACAACCTGATGCGAGCCACGGTGAAAACTTGGTCGAGTTCTCGACGCCATCCAACGCATTCCGAGTCTGCTTATAGCGGCTCGCGTAATCGCGTGAGAAGTAGTGATCGAGATGTATTAATCCCGATGTTTCACCGCCTTTAAAGCTTTGCTCGCTCGCCAAATCACCCGTCATAAAAAGGGAGGCTTTTAAGTGACAGTGTGACGTTATTGTTAGGTCTGGTGCTGGTGGTAACGTCGTTATGTTCAAGCTTTGTGTATTGACGGCCAAGTGTTCGATCAGTTTTCTGAATTTAGTAAACGAGCGGGGTAACTTGTCTAACGTAAAAGGGAAGTCATCGAGCTCAAACAGAGTCGAGTTATGAGTTTGAATCGCAGTTAAGTTCGGGCAGTCAGCCAACGTTGATTGCACTAGCTGTTGCTCGTCGTAGCCACAATGAACATTTGCAAACAAGTGAGTGACGTTTAGGTCAGAGATAATCTCGTTGAGCGAATCTTTGACGTTATCGCTTTTATCTTGGTCTTGTTTAAGGACGATGAGTGTTTGATCTAGGCCGCTCAGGTTAATCTTAAGATCGCTTATCGATTGTGAAATGAAAGCTGTGCGGTGAGCGCCGTATTGTTGTTCTTGGGCGAACAGTGAAGAGTAGTGCGACAGAATCGGTTCAACGACGACACATACGAGCTCATCGACGATTTGGCTTGCTTGGTAAAGTAGCGCATTGTCGTTGATTCTTAAGTCGTTTGTAAAAAGATACAGACCAATCTTTTTCATTACTTTCACTCGGCGATTTGTTAATTATTAGACGCTTACGAGTTGATAGGCTGACAAGATCACAAATGACTATTCTAAGTGGGAAATAGCAGATTTCGGTCAGGTTTAGGGTGTTGAAGAGGGTATTAAGCCAACCAATAATACCGATAGAGGTTGGCAATACAGGCTATTTTTGAGTGTCGAACTGCAGCATTTATTCCATAGGAACAACGAGAATATCGATAGGGGAAGTATCGATGATCTGTTTAGAATGGGAAATGAGCTTATGCCAAAAATCATGGTGATGGCCACACAGCAATAGGTCAACGCCATTTGCTTCGATGGCATTTTTGAGCTTATCGTTCAAATCACCCGTTCCCACGAAAATGTGCTTAATTGGGTGTTTGGCGTAGGCTTCAAACTCTTTCAAATGCTTAACGGCATCTTCATTGATGGGTAAATCACCGTCATTTCCCTGAATATCAACGAGCTCTGGATAAATTTCTCCATGCGTACCATCGATATAAACAAATGAAATGCCAGCCTCCAGTTTATCAGCGAAGAAGGTCGCTCTATCAATGAGAATCTTGGTGTCGTCAGACAGTTCAAGTGCGACCAGAATATGTCGGTAATCCATAATTAAAGCCTCTTGTTGTGAGTTATGTAACAAGCATAGTTTCTGTTGACGCAAATGATATCGAAGAGATCTCATATTCCGTAAAATCATCATTCAATGTTCTTCTAAGCACTATCTTATTTATATCGCTTTGATTGATAAGAAATTTACAAAAGGTTGATATAGTGGTTGAAGCGCTAGCTTATTCTGTTAGATAGGCTTGATAGTTCAATGCGCCAATAACGAAGAGGCATCAATGACAGCACTACTAACCATTCCCACTCGAACATTAGGTTTCGACTACGATATTGAGATCCGAGACTGGTCTCAAAAGCTTGTCGGCTTTCATGTGTTTGAAGATGGTAGACGACCGCTTGATGGGGGCATTGGGCTGAGCCTCAACCTTGTTGAACAGTTTGATGTGAATGGTCGTTGGTTAGACTCATTGCCTGCGCGTTATCGTGAAATCACCGACGACTTTCCAGAGTACCAATACCAGATGCTGTGGCTTGCAGCGAATACCTATGAAGCCGCACAATTGCTTGAATTAAGACCTGTTATTTTGGCTTTGATCTGCATGAAATACAGCGTCGACAACAAGAAAGCATTGGCACTGAGTCGCTTAGGGCAAAAGAAGATCCTTGCTAAGTTGGGCTTAGACGGCAGCAAGGCGACACTCAAATTCATCGACAAGCTAGAGCTTCATTACAACGTTGGTGATGAACTTGACCACATTGTTCGCATTCTCGAACCACTGCAAAGACGAGTTCTTAAGTTTAAGCACTACTCGAAGGTTGGCTACACGGCACTGCGTTTGGATCAGGTACACCCATTTTTAACCGGCAGTCGATTGGGTATTGCAATGGTGGAAGAGGGTAGACTTAATGCACCGTCGAAGATGGCGATGTTCCAAGATGCGATATTGCTAGGGCAAGATTTGGAGATGGATGATCCACTGCGCGCTATTACCAGTCAGAACTCATTCGCGATGTTTGAACAACTGCATGATCGCTGGACGGAGCAACGCCAATTACGTCGCTTGGAAGGCAATCGCCCAATGGATAAAGACATCCCTTACCCCGTTCCTTTGCTCGGTAATGACAACATTCATCCACTTACTGATTATTACGATCTTGAACACGAAGGCATCGAGCAGAAGCACTGTATTGGCGTGTATCACAACCGAATCATGAGCGATCGTTATGTGGTGTTCCGTATGCTCAAACCTCAGCGTTTAACCATAGGTTTACGTCGCGTTCCGAGCAAAGCCTTTCCGTTTGAAATAGACCAAATCTGCGGAAAACGAAATGCACCGCCGTCGGAATCCGCTCGCCAATTGATTCACGACTGGTTAGAAGCGAGTAAGCAAAAGTACCCTAAGCAATAACCATGAAGTAGAAGGAATACAGGATGTTTCAACAAGGCGATCTTTGCCCGCATTGTGGTTTGATTGTTGTGATGCCTACGGATCTACAAGGCGAATGCCTAGAATGCGGCGAAGAAATTAATCAAGACCCAGCAGACGATTACGACGAAGAAGAGTAGCTTTACCTACACTTAGATTGAACAAGGCTAGGATAGCCGAATTACTCCCTTTCAAAGGACGGAAAAATGCAGAAAGTAATCTTTAGAAATTGCGATGAAAACTCACCTTATTGGCGTGAGTTAGAGGGCTTATTTCAAAGCGAATGGTCTGATTTCAAGTTTAAAGATACCTATAAAGAAAACGTACAACTCCCTCCAGTAATAACCGTACTTCGCGATAATGTGGTCATTGGTGGCTTGGCGTATTCCTATTTTCAAGAACCTCACCAAGTGCGTGATGTGGTGTGGATCAACGCCGTGTTCGTCGCCTCTCAATGGCGCGGCCAAGGTATTGCGAGTGAACTGATTAATCGTGGTGTCAGACAGGTTTCTTCTGGAGTGCAATCTCAACTCTACGCATACACCAATATCATGGGACTCTACCAAGGTCTAGGTTGGTCAGTTGTCGATATCGAATCAGAACCGAACCATAAAGTGATGAGTATTGAGCTTAATCGATAAGCTCGGAATAAAAGCCTGATATTAGGTTATCTAACGTTCGAGTAATGAAGCTCTCCCTTTCATCCATAACGCATAAAACTGTTAAATTTTCGTTGGAACTCATGCCGATATCGCCTTTAAATCAAACAACTAGCTGTTGATTAAAACGATCAAGACGATTTATTGCAGCAGTTGTTGAGCACAAAGCCTATATTGACTAGAATGACGCACTTTTTTTATTTACGTACATACAGGTAATGAACATGAGCGATACTAATTCAAGACCAGCTTTACCAGACCATCTTGCAGGTAACCCACGCAGCCCACACCACGTTGCTGAGTGTTTCGAATACCCAATCGGCATTCGTCTAAATGGTAAAGAGCGTACTGATGTTGAAGAATACTGCATCAGTGAAGGTTGGGTTAAGATCCCTTCTCCAAAAGCGCTAGATCGTTTTGGTCAGCCAATGCTTATTACTCTAAAAGGCACTGTAGAAGCTTTTTACATCGACGCATAATCACGTTGTGTGGCTAGCTAATACTTCGAGTAATTAGCTAAGGTTTGCCTAATTAGCCAACATAAAGCCACCAAGCGTTATTACCTAAAAGGGTCTAGAGAAATCTAGACCCTTTTTGTTTTTCAAATCTATAAGGCTATTACCTTTACCAAGCGATACCTGCACCAATTGAGAACTCCAAGTCTTCACCTTCTGCTTTATCGAAACCTGCGGTCACAACAAAGCCACTGTCCATAATGTACGTTGCATCTAAGCCACCAACTTGTTTGGTTGAGCTGTCAGAGAACTCATGGCTATCTATAGTGACGTCCGTGTGGGTACGCTTAATCCCGTAACCTGGGGTGATGTACAAGTTTTCGGTGATACCAATAGGGGCGTGAAACTGATATTCGTTGTCGCGTTGCTTATATTCGTAAGAGTCTTCATCTTCGTTATAAGCTGAGCGGGTAAACTCAATGCCATAACCTACGCTTCCCGGGCCGCGATATTTGATGTAAGAAGCAGACCAATCTCTCCACCCACGTTCAGCCGATAGACCAAATGTAATCGCAGTTTCCTCTTGGTTTTGTTCGTAGGCTTGTGCGTTAGACATAGTGAACAACAAGACAGCGGCTAATGTCAGAAGGGGAAGCTTTTTGATGGTCATTGGATCTCTCGCTTATGTATACAAAATATCGGCAAATTCAAAGTATTGAATGCCAGTAGATTAGTAACCTAGTCCGGATCTTCCTTGAGCTTTTTAGTTATGTATTCTTGGTTGACGCTTGAGCGGCATCCTCTTGGATTTGAGGATGCCTTTTTGATATGGGATTGGTGATAAGTATTACTTCAAAGTACGTAGCTTATTAACCTGCATTTTTGCTCGCACTTTGGTGGCTTGTGCTTGCGACGGTAAGTTGTCTTTGACCTTGTTTTTAATGTCTGCGACAGGGATGAAGTTCCACTGACCGTCGTGATACTTAACAACGAATGTTTGACGATCAATCTCTTCTCGGAATACCCAAACACCACCGTCGAGGCGCTTAAAGTCACCAACTACATTGCCGTTAGTGTCCCTAACTGTCCAAAACGTATGTTCAGTATCAAGATAAGACTTCTGCTCACCTGAGATCATCTTGTCACCAGAGCTGATCGTCACATAGTCTTCACGAACAATAATTTCACCGACAGTCTTGTCATCTAAGTAGATGCTGTATAGCGTTTCGTTATCATCAGAACGTTGTTTTACGGCGCTTATATGAGCTTCACCTGTGTCTTTATTAAAAAATGGTACATCACCGAGATCTGGAATATAAACAAAGCCTAAATCTGCTTGAGCGACTTTGTCTTTAAGAGTCGGAGCATCATTGCCATAGTTCGGATCTGGATTCTCATAACCGCCATCGTTATCTGAATCGTCTAGTCCAAAACCTGGGTCAATATTTTCGAAACCATAATCGCCATCAAATTGAGGTTGTGCCGGTTCAGAACCACCGCCAGATGAACAACCTGCTAAAACAGCAGTAAGAAAGAGTGCGATAAGTGATTTGTTCATGATATTTCCTAACGTTTGTTGAATTCGTAAGATGCTCACTGACTAACCTCACTACTAGGTGACGGGTACACACCTTGTGTATAGACATTGCTGCATCGCTTGAGATGTACAATAAACAACCTTGATAATTCGATAAATAAACGGAAAGAAATACAAAACATCACCATTGGCTATGTATTGCTAGTTATATGCATCGCAGATGGCGATGTACAACCCATCCATTCACATTAATAGGGCGCAAAGAGGTTGGTTCCGTTTACAACCATTTAACTTAATTGCATATCCTCGTTTGAGACGTTCGATATCTGCTCACTCGAAAGATGGTTTTCTATACAAGCGCACTCTGCACTGAAGAACAACACAAACAAAAATATGAAGCGTAGTCTAATTAAATGAAACTAATATGCTGTATTTAAAGTTATTTTTTGTTAATGACTACCTCTATCACAGAAATTAATCCTGAAGCACATACAATTCCCTTGATTTCGAATGAGCGCTAAATATTTTCGTTCGAGCATTTCATTCTTCCTTCGCCCAATAATTATGAGGTTCCTATGTTTGGAATATTCAAACCTATGGCGCATATCGATCGCTTGTCATCAGATAAGATCGATAGCACCTACACACGACTACGATGGCAGCTGTTTCTCGGCATCTTCGTTGGCTATGCGGGGTACTACTTAGTCCGTAAAAACTTTAGTTTGGCGATGCCTTATCTTATTGAACAAGGTTTTAGCCGCGGAGAACTAGGGGTTGCATTAGCGGCGGTATCTATCGCTTACGGCTTATCTAAGTTCTTAATGGGCAGTGTTTCTGACCGTTCAAACCCTCGTTATTTCCTCAGCGGTGGCTTGTTAATGTCGGCGTTGGTGATGTTCTGCTTTGGCTTTATGCCATGGGCAACAGGCAGCATCACTGCGATGTTTATTCTGCTGTTCTTGAATGGTTGGTTCCAAGGTATGGGTTGGCCAGCTTGTGGACGAACCATGGTTCACTGGTGGTCACGAAAAGAACGTGGTGAGATCGTATCGGTATGGAACGTTGCTCACAACGTGGGTGGCGGTTTGATTGGCCCGATGTTCTTGTTGGGTCTGTGGGCTTTTAACGACGATTGGCGAACCGCTTTTTATGTTCCTGCATTTTTTGCCACTCTCGTTGCTGTCTTTGTTTGGTTTACTGTAAGAGATACACCTCAATCTTGCGGCTTGCCACCGATTGAAGAACACAAAGACGATTACCCAGACGACTACGATACGTCTCATGAGAAAGAAATGACGGCGAAAGAGATCTTCTTTAAGTACGTTTTCTCTAACAAACTGTTGTGGTCAATCGCGATTGCTAACGCGTTTGTTTACCTTATCCGTTATGGCGTACTCGACTGGGCTCCGGTTTACTTAAAAGAAGCAAAAGACTTCTCTGTCGATAAATCATCTTGGGCTTACTTCCTGTATGAGTGGGCAGGTATCCCTGGCACCTTATTGTGTGGTTGGATTTCAGATAAGCTATTCAAAGGTCGACGAGCACCTGCAGGTATCTTGTTCATGGTTCTAGTGACAGTCGCTGTGTTGGTATATTGGCTGAACCCTGCGGGTAACCCAACGGTTGATATGTTGGCACTGGTTGCGATTGGTTTCCTTATCTATGGTCCTGTAATGCTGATCGGTTTGTATGCACTGGAACTTGCGCCTAAGAAAGCAGCGGGTACAGCGGCTGGTCTAACGGGTTTGTTTGGTTACTTAGGTGGCGCGGTTGCTGCGAACGCAATACTCGGCTTTATGGTTGACCATTACGGTTGGGATGGCGGCTTCATTATTTTGGTCGGCGCTTGTGTAGCTTCAATCATCTGTCTGCTTTACGCCTTCTTAGGTGAACGTGCGCACCACAAACAAAAAGATCTCGAACGAGAGAGAGAAGCGCTAGCTCAGTAGTGTATTTACTGAATCACATCTATAAATAACAACAGAGGCAGGTATATCCTGCTTCTGTTTTATCAAGGGGAAACAATAATGAAAACAACGTCACTGTCTCTGACCTTATTAGCACTAAGTTTATCTGCAAATGCGTTCGCCGATCCTTTGGTGATTGCGCATCGCGGCGCTTCTGGTTATTTACCTGAACACACTTTACCCGCTAAAGCGCTCGCTTATGCAATGAAACCCGACTACATCGAACAAGATGTCGTGATGACTAAAGACGACCAATTGGTGGTTTTGCATGATCATTATCTAGACCGAGTCACCGATGTAGCGGACCGCTTTCCAGACCGCGCTCGAGCAGATGGCCGTTACTATGCGATTGATTTTACGCTTGCCGAGATCAAATCATTAAAGGTGACCGAAGGCTTTAACTTCGATGAACAAGGCAACAGAGTGGCAGGGTACCCAACGCGCTTCCCAATGTGGCAATCTGATTTCCGTGTCGCTACCTTTGCAGAAGAAATCGAGCTGATCCAAGGCCTAAATAAGACCTTAGGTTATGACGTGGGCATCTATCCTGAGATAAAAGCACCTTGGTTCCATCGTCACGAAGGCAAAGATATCTCCAAAGCTGTACTTGCGACCTTGCATCAATATGGTTACCTATCGAAAGACGACAAAGTGTATTTGCAGTGTTTTGACGCCAATGAACTTCAACGCATTAACGATGAGCTCATGCCAGCGATGGAAATGGATCTTAAGCTCGTTCAGTTGATGGCCTATACAGATTGGAATGAAACTATGACTTACCAAGGTGACAAAGCAACGCCGTACAGTTACGACTGGATGTTTGAAGCTGGTGGCATGGAAAAAGTGGCGACTTATGCAGAAGGAATAGGCCCTTGGAAGCCAATGTTGGTGGATGATGCATCGATCAAAGAAAACATCATTATTAAGCCGTTAATGAAATCAGCAAAAGACGCGGGCTTAGATGTTCACCCGTACACGTTCCGTGCCGACCCTGGAAGAATCCCAGCTTATGCTGATAACTTTGATGGCATGTTGGATGTCTTCTACAACCAAGTCAAAGTTGATGGTGTGTTTACTGACTTCCCAGACAAAGCGGTCTACTTCTTGAACCGTTAATATTCTGCCAATTACGAGCTATTAGTAACGAGATACGAAGAGCTAAAAGCCCCGACTAAAGGTGCTTTTGGCTCTTCTTTCACTTTTTGGATCTTATTGTATTGGCCTCGAAACCCTACCGATATTCTTCTTTCTCAGCCCTCATTTTGATATTCACTCGGTTTACAGCAATAACCTGACTTGATAGGTTACTCCCAATGCAGCCAGATGCTTAATCTATAAGTCTTTATCGGCTCAACCTAATATTGAATTTGGAAAGATCATGGAAGAAAGAAGCAAAGCTTATCTTGATAGCTACCTCAACACATTGCCAGCAGACGTTGCTTCGCAATACACCTCTTTTAGTGCCGACTATTACTGTGCTGATGAATACAACGCCAACCTCTGCGCTCAGTTGATTCTCAAAGGTGAAAAACAAGCGTCCTGCAGCCTTGAACATTGGTACAGCCATGAAGGAGAGACGAGACCAGTCGTTGGTCACTTGCAAGTTGTCACCGATTGGGATGGCAAGCCTGTTTGCATTGTAGAGATTACCTCGGTGTCGTCGTGCAAATACAACGAAGTGACGGCGGAGTTTGCTGCTGCAGAAGGCGAGGGTGACAAAACACTCGAATGGTGGAGAGAAGCACATTGGAATTTCTTCTCACGTGAATGTGAAGAGCTCAAAATCTCACCAAGTGAAGACATGCTACTTATGTTGGAGCGTTTCAAAGTAGTTTATCAATAGTGAAGTCCCAGTGAGTGCCATGTTGAATCTCGAGGTATGGCACTTTAGCTATCTTTGACTAAATCAAGATAGCTAGACTCCGAACCGCTACTGTCCTTGGCAAACGTCACTGCGACTCCACATTTGGGCTATGTTGAAAAAATAGCTACGAACTCTACTTTGATATCGCCTTCGACAACATTCTGTCCTATCAAAAGGATGGCATAAAGCGATAGAATCTGCCCAAAGCAATAAAAAGGCAGAGAAGTATGAGCTTAACAATCAGAGAAGTCGCGGTAGAAGATGCACAAGGCATTGTTGATGTATTAAATCCAATCATTATCGAAGCGCGTTATACGATCTTGGATCAGACTTTTACTGTTGATGAAGAAAAGGCATTCATTGAGTCGTTCCCTGAGCGCGGTGTGTTCAGCGTTGCAGTCAACGAAACGACCAACCAGTTACTTGGTTTTCAGAATGTCGAACCATTTGCTACTTACACTAAGGCCTTTGACCACGTTGGTATTATTGGCACTTATGTTGATGCAAATAGCCGTGGGCAGGGCGTTGCAAAACAGTTGTTCGATTACACATTCAAATCAGCGAAAGCCAAAGGTTATGAAAAGCTGTTCGCCTATGTAAGAGCAGACAACGAGCGCGCGTTAGCGGTATACCTTAAGCAAGGTTTTGAAATCGTCGGTACGGCTAAAAAACACGGTAAGATTGGCGATCAGTACTTTGACGAGATCCTTATCGAGAAGTTTTTATAGGCTCGCTTAAACACTAGATATTCATCGTATGCAGGAGGCAAGATGACAAAGCTAATCGAATTAACAGAAATAGTCTTATTCGACTGGGGCAATACGCTGATGGTCGATTTCCCAGACGCACAAGGGAAGATGTGTGACTGGGAAGCCGTACAAGAAGTGAGTGGTGCTCGTGTATTACTGGCTGAACTCTCTAAAAATCATCAAGTCTACGTTGCCACCAATGCTGGTGATTCCAGTAAAGCCGACATCATTAGTGCCTTCGAGCGTGTTGGCCTATCTCAATATATCTTGGGTTACTTTTGTAAGGCGAGCATTGGCTTTTCTAAGTTCGAGTCGGGGTTCTATCCTGCCATCATTTCTAAGCTCGGTGTTTCACCACAAGACATCACCATGGTAGGCGACACCTTAGAGAAAGATATTTACCCAGCACTTGAAGCGGGTTTGAATACGGTGTGGTTGAACACGGAAGGAGTTGAGCTTAAGTCACAGCATCCACGTATCGTGCAAGTTCAAAGCCTAAGTGAACTGTTGGAGAAGCGCGTTTAACTCTCTGATATTAAGTCCAGATAAAGCGCTTGTCCGTTTTGACGTCAACCTCTCATCTCTTTGCTGTCTAATCCTCTAAGCTAACTCTAGTTTCCACTATGAGGGCTAGATTATGAGTATCGAACGTCACGGAATATCGGTTGGAATTGAACGTGTTAGCGGTGAAACCATCGTTGTGTTTAAAGCGAAAGGCAAACTCACACACGATGACTATCAAGCAATGATGCCAATTCTAAATACCACGCTAGAAGAACTCGATTCATCTAAACTCAAGATGCTGGTCGACATCTCCACCTTAACGGGTTGGGAGTTACGTGCTGCTTGGGATGATTTCAAACTGGGATTAGAGCTCAATTCGAAGATAGACAAAATCGCGATTTATGGTGATAAAAGCTGGCAAGAGTTCGCTTCAAAAGTAGGGAGCTGGTTTGTGTCTGGTGAGATTAAGTCATTCGAAGACCACGACTCTGCGCTTAAGTGGTTGGTCGATTGATAATATTCGCGAACAGCTAACGAACAATCAGTAAACATTACCAATGACAGTTGACGAGCATTGTCTCGAACGCTGTCATTTTTCGTTTTGGTTATGATATTTCCCATTCGATTCAATAGAGTATATTCATTCGAGCGTGTAACATACCCAGGCTTTGTTTGGTCGTGACTAATAGAATAGCGCGGCCAGATTCAGTAATAACGAGAACTAAAACAGAAATAAGGTCTAACGACATGCATAAGGTAATTGATAAGCTGGCTTGGATATTCATCAAAGACGGCAAGCTGCTGATGGTCAGATCAAAAGGCAAAGAACTGTTCTACCTACCGGGTGGTAAGCGTGAAGCTGGTGAAAGTGATGAGCAAGCACTGGTTCGCGAAATCAAAGAAGAGATCTCAGTCGATTTAGTGCCTGATTCCATCAAATACGTTGAGACCTTTACAGGCCAAGCTGATGGAAAAGCGGAAGGCGTATCAGTGCAATTGACTTGCTATCTTGCTGATTATACCGGTGAACTGTCTCCAGATGCTGAAATCGAAGAGCTTAAGTTTGTTGATGGCAACGACAGAGCGGTATGCTCATTGGCAGCACTGGTTGCGCTTGATTGGTTAGAAGCGAACCAGTATTTGGCTTAAGGTTTTGGCTGATATTAGCTAATGCTGAAGATTGATCTTCAAAAGATCATCGCTTACGAATAGCTTGAAGGGCGGCTGTCTTTCATCAACAGGTCGAGTTTCCTTTGAGCTTTCTTCGTGTCTTGTAAATCCACCACCTCAATCATTTCACACTCATCTCGTACCATCTCATTAATTAGGCTTGGGTAATGTCGGCAATCTTCTGGTCGGTCTAAGTAAATACTGCATGTGTACTTGGCTTGAGCCTTGGTGTCTTTCGTCGGAACCAGCTCCAGAAAAGGGCAGCGAGTTAAACGTTCGCCAGATTCCGGGTCAAACCATATCTCGCTTCCTCGAACATATTCAAAGATATCTGGGTTGAACAGCTCCCACAAATCGATCTCTTCTTGAGTCGCGGCAAGGTCGCCATCTCCGTATTTGATACAGCATTTTCCGCATTGATTACAATCTTTCATTATCGACTTCATTGGTTGGTGAGCTTTTATCATTTTACCACTGATAGGCGTGGCACGTTGACTTTGTTGTCCATGGTTAAGCCGTTACGGCGCGGGAACTTGGAATAGCGGTACTTAAAATCAATTTATCTATGAACCACCACTCCAATCAAAGATGTAAACAGTGATACAATTTGCGCCTCTCACGTTATTTAAGCAAAGGCATCAAAATGAGAACCGTATACACCACCGAAGGCAACATTAACGCAAAGAAACAAAAAGAGGCTTACCCAAAGCTCGCTTTATGTGACAAGTGCGTTGGTGACTATGTGGTTATCGAGCAAGGTGAACGAACTTACAAGCCTTGTGCTAAATGTGGTGCCGACGATTAATGCGCCTTGATAAATACCTATGTAAAAGCACTGACCTAACCAAACCTGAAGCGATTGAACGCATCCATAATGGCGAGGTGAACGTAAACAGTGAGGCTGTGACCGATGAATCGACTCAGGTTCATGAAAGCAACAGCATCTTGTTAAATGGCACGCCTCTTAAATTGCGTGAATTTCAATACCTCTTAATGCACAAGCCTGCGGGTACTATCTGCTCCAATATCGATGAAGTTTATCCTTCACTGTTTAACTACATTGAGATAGACAAAGCATCAGAACTGCACATTGCAGGGCGCTTAGATGCCGACACCACAGGCTTAGTCTTGATTACCGATGATGGGCGATGGTCATTCAACATCACGCTGCCAACCAAGTCATGTAAGAAGGTGTACCGCGTGACATTGTCACGAGATATCAAAGACGATGTCGCTGACAAATTCAAAGCGGGTATTCAATTGCAAGGCGAGCAAAAACTGACGCGTCCGGCAGAGCTCGAAGTGATTACCAGTAAAGAAGTGCTGTTGACCATTACAGAAGGCAAGTTTCATCAAGTAAAACGAATGTTTGCTGCGGTAGGGAATCGAGTTGTTGGCCTACACCGTGAACAGATTGGTGACGTTCGTTTGGATGTTGAAGCAGGCCAGTGGCGTTATCTAACTAAAGCCGAAGTTGACTCATTTCAGCAAGACTCTGAATAAACGCTGTAACCACTTAAAGCGTTAAGCGTGTCAGCACAAGAATATCAGCACTATAAGGATGTAGGATGGAAAACCTCAAAGTCTCAGAAATTAAGTCTTTCGTACCCGCGAAAGACTTCGATTTATCTAAGCGTTTTTACCAGTCAATCGGTTTCGAAGTGATGTCTGAATTTCACGATATCGCCTATCTACGACACGGCAGTTGTGCCTTCCTTCTTCAAAACTTTTATGAACCTGCGCACTGTCACAATTACATGATGCACTTGCTGGTTGAAGACGTAAAAAGTTGGTATCAACACATCCAAAACTCTAATGTAGTGTCGGAATTTGAAGTTACCGTTTCCGAGGTTGTTGAACAGCCATGGGGAATGCTTGAGTTTTGTATCACTGACCCAAGTGGTGTGCTGTGGCGTGTGGCTGAAAACATTAGGCCGCGTTAATTCATCCAACTTGCATTAAGGCCAGTGAAAACTTCGAATTATCCATCTTTTTCTTTATTTATGCCGACATAAGGCAATGATCAAATAGGTTCAAACATGGATATAAAGGCTAAAATGCACAGCCAAGACGTTTACTACTGTGACGACGTTGATTTGGTTGCTGAGCAAACTCAATGCTTAGAAGTGCTATACGATTTCAATCACACTCGCCCGAGCGAAGGTGATAAACGACAGCAGATCATGAAGCAGTTGTTCGCCGAAGTCGGTGAGGGCTGCTACATTGAACCACCGTTACATGCGAACTGGGGGCGTCACACGCACCTAGGCAACAACGTATACGTGAACTTCAATCTAACTCTGGTCGACGACACAGACGTATTCATCGGCGACAACGTGATGATTGCGCCTAACGTGACCATCGCCACTGGCACACATCCCATCAGCCCAGATCTCAGGCTAAAAGCAGCGCAGTTCAATGTTCCCGTTCGAATTGGTAACAACGTATGGCTTGGCGCGCACACCGTCGTACTTCCCGGTGTCACCATTGGTGAAAACTCAGTAATAGGCGCAGGCAGCATCGTCACCAAAGACATCCCAGCTAATGTCGTCGCAGTCGGTAATCCATGCCGTGTGGTACGCGAAATCAACGAACGCGATCGAGAGTATTACCACAAAGATCGCCGCATTCCCGATGAATTAAAGTAAGCGACTTTTCGCAGTATTGTGAGGGTCTCACGGCACGTCATGCTATACAGAAAAATTCTACATTTTCCACATAGCTGAAATTAGCTGTGACATAAGCCATTGTTATGCAATGGCTTAGTTGCATATTGCTTGCCTATCTTAGAAACTAGACAAAATTATTCTGGAGTTAAGTGCAGAATTTTTCTGTCTGATAGCTGTTAGGCTACAAGGAAAAGTATATGAACGAAACAGTGGAAGTTTATCCAAAACAATATGGAGCAATATTGAAAGCTACGCATGCAATTGGTTTCCCTCAACTATCAGAGCTACCGATAGGTGCGTTTTTAGCAGCTTTAGCGGCAAGTAAGCAATCGGGGTGTTTGTTAGAACTAGGGACTGGTACTGGTCTATGTACGTCATGGATATTGCATGGAATGTCAGCAGATTCCAAATTAACAACGGTGGATAATTCGTTAGAAAACATTGATATAGCTCGTCGTTATCTTGGGGCAGATCCGCGAATTGATATTGTTTTATCGAATGGTGAAGATGTTATCGATCGAACCCTTCCATTGTCGGTTGACTTGATATTTGCTGATACCTGGCCAGGTAAATACCACTACCTAGATGAGGCGCTAGCTTGTCTTAAAATTGGTGGCTTCTATATCATAGATGATATGCAAATTCGTTCGGATTGGTCAGAAGAGCATAATGAAAACGTACGTGAGTTGATAGAGAACTTATCACAGCGAGATGATCTTGTTGTTGCAAAGCTTTGTTGGTCAACAGGCATAGTTATGTGCGTGAAAGTTGCCTAACAAATTGTTCAAGCAGACAGCTAACAGTCGGCGGCTTTGGTTCGATTGCGTCTTGTGATTACGGTAATCTTGTTTGTGTGCTGTGATAGTTAGGTGCTACTTAACAATGCTTCATGTTCTTGGAGGGGATTTTGCTCGATTTGTTTAAAAAAGTGGTTCTAATTAACCTCTCTGCTGTACTTGTGGTTATAGCTCTAGCCCAGTTTGTTCCCTTCTTCGCGACTACTCAGTTGATCGACTTCTTGTTCTTTGTTGTCATCGTTATATGGGTTTTAGCGAAACTAATGTGGGAAGGCGGCATCCATAGTAAGACAACTCGGTTAGATGATCCGAGTACAGATAAGGTCTACAAAATGGTAGAAGGGCATGATTTCGAAAAAGAGCAACACGAGCACTATCGAATGAACTATCAGACAGGTTTGGTTTTCTTTATAGCTGGTCTACCTGCATTTATTACTTGTTTAGTTCTTCAATTTCTTTGAGTACGAACATAATAGTAATTTTAATAAGATTCTCAACACTTGGCATTTTTACTGTGCGTTGCGCTTAGTGTTTAAGGAGGTATTACGTTGCTCACCACATAAGCGGGCATCATACCCCTGTAATTCTTCCTGAATGAAAGTAACTACCCATATCGAGTCTTAATAGTTTGTTTAGGTTCACGGTGCCTTTCTTAACCATTTGCTAGAGTGGCATTTCAATGAGCATGGAGGTTTTATAATGGGTACTGTAATCGGTTTGGTGATTCTAGTTGCGATAGATTGGTATCTTGTTCGTAAAACAGGGCTTCATATTCATAAATGGATTTCTAAAAAGTATGCCGCGTATCTGTCGGAGAAGGGAAACAAAAAATAGCCTTTCTTATTAAGTCATCGGTATAAAAAGCGTTATCCGTTATTGATTTTACACACATTACAAAGATTGGAGGATTCATGAAAGGTAAAGGAAAGTGCCTATGCGGCTCGGTTGAGTTGGAAGTAGAGTACGCTAGTAATGAATTGGGGGCTTGTCATTGTAGTATGTGTAGAAATTGGTCTGGCGGTCCGATGTTAGTCATTGATTGCGCTGATTCCGTTAAAATATCAGGTGAATCGAATGTTGTGAGATATAAGTCATCAGATTGGGCAGAGAGGGGGTTCTGCGGTAAATGTGGCACTCACTTGTTTTACTTTTTGGTGCCAAATAATCAGTACCACCTTCCTGTTGGTTTATTGATGTCTGGAGATGATTACAAGTTAACTCATCAGATATTCATCGATGAAAAGCCCGAATACTACGAATTTAAAAATGAAACGCACAATATGACTGGCGCAGAAGTATTTGCCCACTTTGAAAGTGGAGAGTAAATATGAAGTCAGATTTTTCTAAATTAGCGACAACCGAGTATGGAAACATACTAAGTAACGACCACTTTATTAACTTTAGTATTGGTCCTCTTTGGCAAGGAATACCGCGAATTTGTGGAGAAGCGTTTACTGTCCAGTTAACGCCTGGTGATAATTTAATGCTTCATTCAGCGATATACGAAGCACCAGAAGGTTCCATCATTGTAGTAGATGGCGTTGATAGCGAATATGCTGTAGCCGGCGGTAATGTATGTGCAGTCGCTAAGAGTCGAGGTATCAAAGGCTTTATTATTGATGGTGTCATTCGAGATTTGGGTGAAATTTCAGATATGAAGTTTCCAGTTTTTGCGAAAGGTGTTCATCCTGTACCGGGAAAGAAAGAGGTCTATTCTAAACTGGGCGCTCCAATCACTTGCGGGGGAGCAAAGGTCTCTACGGGAGATATCATTGTTGCTGATGTAGAAGGTATTGTCGTTATTCCTAAATCCAGAAAAGACGAAGTGTTTTTAATGGCTTCACAGAAAGCGAGTAAAGAGGCGTCATTAACACTCGCTGAGTGGGAAATAAACCACAGGGCCAAAATAGCCCAAGCAATAACGTCTGCGAAACAAAAATCTGAAAGCACTTTAAGCTGATTCGCAATGCGAGGCATATTTATCTATTAACAAGCGTTAGACAATAACGAATAAATTCACCCGTGGAGAAGATAGTGATCGTACGGACTGCGACGAAAGAAGACTCAAGAGTCTTGTTAGAGTTTATTGAACAAAAAGCTGACTTTGACCGAAGTATGAAAGGGTTTAGCGGTGAAATCTCGACAACTATAGAGAAAATCGAACGCACATTATTCGGTGATTACGCATTTGCCCATGCATTAATATTGGAACGGAATTGTGAGCCTTTTGGCTTCGCACTGTATCACTATCGATATTCATCCTTCAGTGGAGAGCCATCAATCTGGCTTGACGACCTATTGGTAACAGGAAATCAAAGATCAAAAGGGTATGGCCGTGAACTTATGTTGGCTTTAAAGTCACAAGCGGAGTCATCATCAGCCTCTCACATCTCATGGACGGCAAGTCCACATAATAAGAAAGCGCATGATTTCTACAAAAGGTTGGGTGCAGAGGTTGAGCGAATGGATGGTCAAAGACCTTATTTCCGTTGGGCAATGTGCGATTCGTGATCAGATAAAAAGAGAACTATGAAAATAACGACGCTGGTTGATAACTCTCGACTGGATAACAGGACAGACTTAGCTGTTGAGCGCGGGCTATCACTGCATATTGAAACCGAGAAGCTAAAGATCTTGTTCGATATGGGAAGTGGCGATACGTTTTGTCAAAACGCACCGTTACTGGGTATTGATATCAAAGATGTAGACCTCGCCGTTATATCACACAGACATCATGATCATTGTAATGGCACCGCTGATTTTGTTGCTCATAACTCTAAAGCCAAAGTGTTTCTGAAAAATTGCGAACAGAAAAGCTATCACTTCCGGGCTTTTGGTTTCAAAAGTGATGTCGGGATCAATAAGGATTTATTAGAAAACAGCAATGAGCGGTTAGTCTTCGTCAATCGTACGACCGAGATCGCTCCCAATGTCTTTGTTATTACTGATATTAGCGCGAAACACGAACAACCTAAGGGCAATAAATACCTATATACACAGTCGAAGAATCAACGAGAGCGTGACTTATTTGATCATGAATTACTGTTAGTGATTAAAGAGCCGGACGGTTTAGTTATATTTACCGGTTGTGCGCATAGTGGCGTTCTCAATATGGTTGATACAGCCGTTACTTTGTTCCCAGGAGAGAGAATAAAAGCCGTTGTCGGGGGCTTCCATCTAGTAGGGTTACCATTGTTTAATAGTATTGGTGGCACAAAGCAAGACATTAGAGAGCTTGGATTGACGTTGTCTCAATACCCCATCGATAAACTTTATACAGGGCACTGCACAGGCAAGAAAGCTTATAGCCTGTTGAAAGAAGTATTAGGCGAGCGTCTGGAAGCAATGCCGACAGGTAGGCGTATTAATGTGTAGCGTAACTTGTTTTCTTCTCCAATACTATCAATCAGTAGTTTGAGTGTTTATACATCTCCTTGGCATATTTGATATGTTATTCGTTGCTATAATTGATTTGTATCCGAGGCTAGGACATGAATCATGAAAAAGTCAGAAGCAATGCAGCGAGCGAGAAGTATCTATGGTATTGACTTTCAAAATCGTAATACTCATTTTTCCAAGATTAACAAGGCTCTACCTGTTTGGTGGTTAGAGGTTTCATTGGACAAAATTGATGATAATCGGGTTAAGCAAATCTATTTTTTACTTGAAGATGGTGTGAATCTACATTTGCTCGATATTCCGACTGATTACTTACGTCAGCATAAGTCTGGTTTCTACATACGGCATGATAAGAATCACATGTGTTTCAAAATAGACATATCATCTTACCAAGAGCTTATGGGCTCTAAAAGAGAGTTAATGAAGCGCTTTAAAGTATAGTCGTCGCAAAGTATTTAAACACTCGGTGTTTTTGGTCTATTAGACCGCTATATGTTAAGAGGCATCGAGTGATGCTACGTTAACCCTTATAAGTCAGAGATTAGGACGTTTTATGATCAAAGGTCAGGTAATAGAGTGGAATGACTCTAAGGGTTACGGTTTCATTTCTTCTGTTGGTGGTGAATTGAAGGTGTTTTTCCATATTTCATCTGTCACAAATCGCGGTTACCGCCCTAAAGTACAAGACAGTGTTACCTTTGAAGTAACGGAAGATAATGAAGGGCGTCTAAAAGCTGAAAGTGTGATAGTTCAAGGTGCTAATGGCTTTCCTTTCACGGTCTTGTTCGGGTTTAGTTTTTTGGTAGCAGCGACCGCATCGGTCATAGTGTTCAATGGTGAGAAACTGCTGATCCCTTTATATATTGTATTGAGCATCTTTACGTATTTTATGTTCGCTTGGGATAAGCAAGCTGCACTGAGCGGGGATTGGAGAACGTCAGAGAAAACACTTCATATGCTTTCTCTCTTAGGTGGTTGGCCTGGCGCGCTACTAGCTCAATTTCAGCTACGACATAAATCAAGAAAGCAGCCTTTCAAATTCATACTTTGGGTTGCGATTTTATTAAATGTCTGCGGATTTCTTTGGTTGTTTACGGAACAAGGTAGGAATTTAGCGCTGGGAGTGCTTAACCTCTTTTAGTCATAATTTGTAGTTAGCTAACGGACCAAGGTTAATTGAGTCATCTTACTTTATAGATATTCTCGGACCTTCCAGCTTTAGAGCCGAGATACTTTAAAAATGCGAGTATCTGAAACGACTGAAACTCGCGCTATGTCTATCCTTTTTTATCCTATAGAGCTTGAACTTAGACGCTCTAGTGTGAATCGGTTTCATGTTTGTCTAATTATATTTTTCACGACGCAACACACGTTCCGTGAAACAAGGAGTTTTAAGTGAATCAGGAAGTAAGAGTAGGTGTCGCTGCGGTTATTCTACGTGAAGGGCGAGTGTTACTTGGAGAACGAATTGGTTCTCACGGCGCTCATACGTGGGCAACGCCGGGCGGACACCTTGAATGGGGTGAGAGCATTGAAGAGTGTGCCAAACGTGAAACACTTGAAGAGACTGGCCTTGTTGTTAGTGGATTTGAGAAGCTTTCTTTTACCAATGATATTTTTGAGAAAGAGAACAAGCACTATATAACGCTGTTTGTTGTTGCTTCTGACGTTAGCGGCGAACCACAGGTGACAGAGCCTGATAAATGTAAGCAATGGAAATGGTTTAAGCTAGATGAGTTACCTGAGCCATTGTTTCTTCCTCTGACGAATTTGCTTAACGATCCGGTCATCCTTGGCAAGTTAGCGCCGTAAACGTGAACGATTGAAGGGCATATAAATGAGAGCACCTTTTCAAGTTTCAGTCTTTCCCTATCAAATAGTCGACACCAAACCTCGGTTTTTAATCGCACGCAGAAGTGACAATGGTGTATGGCAGGCAATATCGGGTGGTGGCGAAGATGATGAATCAATTCTTGAAGCAGCAAAACGAGAGCTTTCTGAAGAAACTCAGTTAGTCGGTGATAACTGGCAGCAGCTTGATTCAATGTGCATGCTTCCAAAAGTCTTTTATGCTGGGAATTACAATTGGACTGAGCATCCATTCGTCATTCCTGAGCATTCCTTCTCAGTTAAAGTCACAGAAGATCCTGAACTATCAAGTGAACACACAGATTACCGTTGGTGTGATTACCGAGAAGCCAGTGAACTTCTAACATATGACTCAAACAGAAACGCGCTTTGGGAGATCAACGAAAGATTTCGCTGATAGCGCCCTTGTATAAAAACAAGATGCTTAACCTTTGGCACTTTGGAGCTAAGTCTGAGTTTATGCATCAAGATTTATGGTTTTAGGTTGGTGTCTTGTTTCCCATGACATAATACGGCGTAAGTTTTCATAGAAGGGGGCTTTATGAGTGATTCGATTTTTAGAAAAGACGGCACTGCCCAAGGTGTGGCAAAACAGCGTTATATCGAAACCTTGGCTAAACCTGATCAGCGCGTGATTAACGA
Source organism: Vibrio sp. 1CM8B (assembly GCF_023161685.1). Lineage (NCBI taxonomy): Bacteria > Pseudomonadati > Pseudomonadota > Gammaproteobacteria > Vibrionales > Vibrionaceae > Vibrio > Vibrio sp. 1CM8B. The sequence goes on along the minus strand of NZ_JALNTU010000005.1, from coordinate 32,870 downwards.
CCCTTATGCAAAACGGTTTGTTTTAGGCGCAAGTCTGATCAAACTCATGGGGCATAAGCTTAGCGTTTGGATAACTCAAAAGTTTGCCCCTGGTTTTCATGAGCACCTAATCTCTCGCACCCGATTCATGGATGATCTTGTCGAAAAGAATGCAGCGAGTGGTGCAGAGCAATACATCATATTAGGGGCTGGGTATGACTTGAGAGCTCATCGCCTTGAGCTACCATCTTCGTTGAAGGTTTTTGAAGTGGACCAGCCCGAAGTCCAAACTAGAAAACGCTCTAAACTGCCTAAAGATTTGCCTAACGCGAGCAATGTTACCTATGTCGGTGTCGATTTTAATCGCCAGTCACTCACAGAACAGCTCTTGGCGGCGGGGGTCGATCAATCGAAGCGCACGATCATTACCCTAGAAGGTGTTTCGCAATACATAAGCAAAGACGCGACAGCCTCGACCATTAAAGAGTTGTCTGAGCTTACGAAACAATCTGGTTCTACTTTCTTTATATCGTATGTCGATGAATCGCTAAAAAATGATCCTGAAGCTTGTTTTGGTAAAGGGTATCCCAAGGCGACGAAGCGAGCGGAAACCATTAAAAACTTATCCGCAAAGGTAGGTGAACCTTGGGTATCGTTCTTCAACGCTGAAGAGATCGAAACATTGTTGTCTGAAAATGGTTTTGCATTAACACAAAACAAGACATTGGCTGATCTGAATGATGAGTACTTTACCCCTGTCGGTAGAAGAATTCCTGAGCATCACATCTTCAAGCTAGAACACTTTGTTGTGGCAGAATCCAATACAACAGCGACCTAAATTGGCGAGTCGATTGAAGCCTGACAACGGTTGGTTACTTTCTTTGTGCTACACGTTGAGCCCTTGGCTTTACGTTTTAGTGGGTTGATATGTTTGGTTTTGCTTCAAAGAATAAGGGCGTTGAGATAATCTTTCTGCTCATCGAATCTTAAGGTAAGAATATGATTGACCACGTGACCGTCTCCGTAAGTGACTTAGAAAAAAGCCGAACATTCTATGAAGAGGCGTTTCGCCCACTTGGGTATAAAGTCGCCTTTGGAGAAAAGGGAAAGTTCTGGGCTTTTGATTTAGGAAAAGGCTTTTTATTTGAGATATGCAGTTCGAATGTAGAGGGGCCTTTAACGAGTTTCCACATTGCCTTTCGGGTCGCCAACCAACAACAAGTCCATGAGTTTTATGATGCTGCGCTGTTGGCCGGAGCTAAAGACAATGGTGCTCCAGGGCCCCGTCCACATTACACCGAAAATTATTACGCATGTTTTATTCATGACCCAGACGGACATAATATTGAAGCTGTTTTTGATAAGTGGGCATCCTGAACAGTTTTTCCATATTTCTAAGTGCACGTGCAAAGGATAAATCATGACGTTACGAGTAGTTCCGGAGCTTTATTGTTTCGATATTAATGTGAGCAAATCCTTCTTTGTCGATGTGTTAGGGTTTGAAGTGAAATACGAGCGCCCAGATGAGGAGTTTGCTTATCTAACGCTTGATGGTGTTGATGTGATGCTTGAAGGGATTGCGGGCAAAAGTCGAAAATGGCTTTCAGGTGATCTGGCGTTACCTTTAGGGCGTGGCGTAAACTTTCAATGGGATGTTATCGACATCGAACCTCTTTATCAGAAAGTAAATGAAAGCGCCGCTGATTCTATTTACTTAGCGTTAGAGTCGAAGTCTTATCAATGTGGTGATTCGATTGCGACTCAGAAGCAGTTCATCGTTCAAACTCCTGACGGTTATCTCTTTAGGTTCTGCCAAGATATTCATTAAATCATGACCTTGTGGTTTGATACCAAATACTGGTCTTTGCTCGGCACTATTGGATGGACTAAACGTATTAACTGAGTACTAAGGTTGCATTGCTCACGCCCCAGTAATGCGTTATACAAATAGTGCGATTAAGAATGAATGAGGATATGCAGTGAGCAATTTACCAGACGAAAGCCAAAAACGATTCATAGTGATTTTAAGCAAAAAGATGGATTTAGGAAGAACATTGAACGTGCTAGGGCACTTGAGCGTTGGCCTATCTAATCGATTAGAAAGTGAAGAGGCTTGCTACGTTGACTATGAAGATTTGGATGGCAATGTTCACCCTAATTTATCTCACTATCCTTTCATCGTGCTAAAAGCAGACAACTCAAATAAGCTTAGAAAAGTGCGCGAAGAAGCCTTCAGTCGCGGTATTAAATTTACTGATTTTACGAGCTCAATGATCGAAGGTGGTTCTGCTGAGCAGCAGCAACGAACCAAAGAAATCAAAGAAGAAGACCTTGAGTATCTTGGTGTATGCCTGTTTGGTGACACGGAGATTCTACGTGAGTTTACAAATAAGTTTAGCTTGTATAAGTAACTCACTTTAGTGGTTTAGCTATCTGCTAGTAAGTGCATCGAACATGTTACATAAGCCGTTAATCCAGAGATAGGAAGTCAATGGAATACCAATTAGATATCGAGCCCTCTGATGACGACATTAATGAAGTCAGAGGCGGGTTAATCAAATACAACACACCGTTTCTGGAAGGGATTCCCAAGTCTCAAGTTGCGTACTATGCGATGGACGAAGGCAACAAAGTCGGTGGCATTATCGCTGACCTTTGGGGAAACTGGTTACTGATTAAGTTCCTCTGGGTCGACGATTCGATGAGAGGAAAGCAAGTCGGCAGTGAGCTACTTGAGCGTATTGAAGAGTATGCACAGTCTCAAGGCTGTACGTCGTCATTGGTGGACACATTAAGTTTCCAAGCCAAACCTTTCTATGAGAAACGAGGGTATGAATGCCAGATGGTGTTAGAAAATTACCCTGTAGATTCCTCGCTATCGTTTCTCACCAAGTCGCTCGTCAAAAAATAGCGTATTAAGCGCCCGTATATACAAGGAGAGTAGAGTGGTCAACATTCGGGAAATGGCAATTTCAGACTACGACTCAGTGATCGCGTTGTGGTGCCAGACAGAAGGCATGAGTATTCGCGATGCCGATTCGAAAGAAAGTATTGGGAACTATTTAGATCGTAACCCCGGTCTGAGTTTTGTGGCTGAAAATAACAACGAGATCATTGGTGCTGTGTTGGTCGGAACGGATGGACGTCGTGGGTATTTACAACACTTAGCTGTCTCGGCCAACTTCAGAGGGCAAAAGTTAGGTTGTAAGCTTGTTGCAGAGGCGGTCAACGCCCTTGCAGGGTTAGGCATCCCGAAGACCCACTTGTTTGTCTATAACGACAACATCAACGCTCAACAGTTTTACGAAAAATTGGGCTGGTTTCCTCGAGATGAAGTTCGAATGTACTCGTTTAATAGCTCGGATAATAGTAACGTTTAGCCTTAAAGGTTCGCGCTGGCTGAGCTTGAATTTGTAACAGATTCGCGCCCATCTTTCCAATATCAAAACAATCCTTGGAGTATTTAGAAATGTTGTTTTCTAGTCTGTCTAAACCATCGGTTCATGGCTCCGAGTTATGTTCTGAGCTGCTCAATTTCTTCACCGAGCATAAGAGTGATTTCGAAGAAAAGTTAATCCCAGACCTGTCATACATCGATGATATGGCACATGCGGTGAACGGTATCAAAATCAAAGACGTTCTACACATCAATGCGAATCAATACCGACTTCAATATTCGTTTGATTGGGAGTTGTTTCTAGGTTGTTCAGATAGGAACGAAACCGGTGTAGAGAATGGAAGTGTTCTATTCACTCTTGAGGACGATAACGTTCTTAATATCAACTTCCCAAACTACGGTTCTCGAGACACTAGCGATGAGCTCTAGTCGGTTTTTCGTGCGTGTTATACAGAAGGAACAACAATGATAACTATCGAAAGGCTTGAAGAATCACATGTGGCGTTAGTTCAGGCCATCCAACTCGCCGATGAACAGGTTAAGTTCGCTGGCACAGCTGCAGAGTTTTTATTAGACGGCAGTGAAACCACGCACTTGCACGTGATTAAGTCTAATAAGGAAGTTGTTGGTTTCTTTAAGCTGGATATCGCTTACGCAGAGCACTACGAATTCTGCCCTGAAGGAAGAATTGGCTTAAGAGCTTTTGTGCTTGATAAAAACCAGCAAGGTAAAGGTTTAGGAACTGGCACGGTCAAAGCTTTGTTTCCATATTTAAAAGCGAATTACTCAGCGTATCAGTCGATTTACTTAACTGTGAATTGCAAAAATCCAGCAGCATTCAACTGTTATAAGAAAGGCGGCTTCGAAGACACCAATGAACAGTATCTAGGTGGTGCAGCAGGCCCGCAATTTATCATGCGCGGTCGAATTGCTTAGTAATATGAAACCGATTAATTGTTGATGGGACACTCCAGAACAGCTGTATGCAGGTTGAGAGTCTTAAAGAACACGAAAAGGAAATTTTATGAAGGTTCAATATCTTGAAGTGGTTACCCCAGAAGTCGATGTCGTTTGTGCAACATACGCTCAGCTCTACAACGTGAAGTTCAGTGGTGCAGATGTGAACCTTGGTTTGGCGCGCACTACAAAGCTATCTAATGGTGGGGTAATCGGCATTCGAGCACCGCTTCGTGAAACTGAAGAACCAACTGTTCGTCATTACACGCTGGTTGATGATATTCAGTCTGCAGTAAATGCCGCCGAGAAACTTGGCGCCGAAGTTGCGGTGCCGCCAATGGAGTTACCACGTCACGGGATGTGTGCCATTGTTATTCAAGGTGGCGTCGAACTCGGATTCTGGGAGTTATAGGTGATGCGTAGCTTTTAGATTGTGAAGGACGAGATACTACGATTTATGATGCGACACCTAGTGTCTTTGCTTGCTTCATGGCATCATTCCACGCAGCTAAAACCCCAACAAGGTATGTTATGAAACAGAATATTGTCCATATTGCACTCGTGGTAAAAGACTACGATGAAGCGCTTGATTTCTATGTCAACAAGCTTAAGTTTGATCTCATCGAAGACACGTATCTACCAGAAGAAGATAAGCGCTGGGTTGTTGTTGCTCCACCAAATTCAACCGGTGTGAGCCTATTACTTGCTAGAGCGTCCAAGCCTGAGCAACACGATTTCATCGGTAACCAAGCGGGTGGACGCGTATTCCTATTCTTAAACACCGATGATTTCTGGCGTGATTACGAACGCATGACGTCTTTGGGCATTCACTTTGTCCGAGAGCCTAAAGAGCAAGGCTACGGCACCGTTGCTGTGTTTGAAGATCTTTACGGTAACTTGTGGGATCTGCTTCAGTTAAACCCTGAACATCCTATGGCTAACAGGTAGAAAAGCTTAGCCCACAACCTTAATTCTAGTCATACGGATTGGCAGGAGCGACATGGAAGTCACAAGGTATCAACCCAAGTATTTAACCGCTTTACAGGCGCTCTATCTAGAATCAAGACAGGACACCTTTCATTGGGCTGATGCCGACGCTTTTAAGTTATCCGATTTCGAATTAGATACAGAAGGTGAAGAAATATGGGTCGCCGTTTCTGGCAATAAGGTTTTAGGTTTTGCCTCTATTTGGAAACCTGAAAGCTTCATCCATCACCTTTATGTTTGCCCGCTAACGCTACGTTCTGGGGCAGGCTCTGCTTTACTCAATATCTGCAAACAACATTACTCTGATCTGACATTGAAGTGTCTGACTGCTAATGAAAACGCCATTGGCTTTTATCAGTCTCAAGGCTTTGTTATCTCATCCACAAAAGGTGAGGGATTAGAGCGTTATCACTTAATGACTTACCAAGTTTAGTAATAACAATCATAACAATCACAATCTCTGCAATTACAACAAGGGTCATCAAGTCGGGAGTTAAACCGAGAATATGGAAATAAAACAGCTTTCAGCGACGGAGGTACTTCCGGTTAGGCATCAAGTGCTTTGGCCTGATAAACCGATGTCGTTTTGTGTGGTGCCAGATGACGAACAAGCAACGCATTACGGCGCGTTTATTGGTGCACAGCTGGTCTGTGTCGCGTCTATCTATATTCAAGGCAATGAAGCGAGATTGAGAAAGTTTGCCACGCTGCCTGAATTCCAAGGGCAGGGAATCGGTTCAAACGTGATAGAGCATGCAATCTCTAACCTCAAAGATTTAAACATCCAATATTTTTGGTGCGATGCGCGTACAACGGCTTTAGGTTTTTATCAAAAGTTTGGGATGGCTATAGAAGGCTCTGAATTTGAAAAATCGGGTGTTGCGTATTACAAAATGTCGGTTCATTGGGAGCAACGACCCTTTGTCGCTCTTTTAACCCTCCGCACCGCTAAATCATCAACTTAAGTTAAGGAAGCTCATCGTGGAAGAAATCAAAGGCATTCTCCAATTTATGGTCGAAATTGAACAATTAAAGGATGTTCATCGACAAACAAAACCAGTTGGATTGGACCGATATGAAAACTCGGCAGAGCACAGTTGGCACGTCTGTTTGAGCGCACTTATGTTGAAAGACTATGCCAATGAAGAAATCGATATTACCCGAGTAATGAAGATGCTGCTGATTCATGATCTTGGGGAAATCGATGCGGGAGACACCATCATTTATGCCAGTGAAACCGAAGAAAACAAACTCAAAGAGAGAAACTGCGTCGAGCGTTTGCTGAAATCATTACCGAGCCATTCAAGAAGCGAGTATTTGGATTTATGGCTTGAATTCGAAGCCGGTGAGTCACCGGAAGCTCGATTTGGTAAGGCGATCGATAGAGTGCCGCCTTTGCTTCATAACATTCATGGCGATGGTCACAGTTGGAAGAAGCACAACATATCCAAAGACAAAGTCCTGACCTTCAATGGCGAGCGTATTTCTAAAGGCAGTCGTGCTCTATGGCAAGAACTAGAAGTGCAACTTGAAGGTGCTGCGGACAAAAGGCTATTAAAGTAAAAGTTAACCATCTTGCCAAGGAATGGCAAACAAGTTTCAACCTAACAACGTTTAAATTAAACTTGTGAATTCATAATGTTACTCAAGAGTAGCAAGCTCATTGTTGAAGGAGTAAGAACCACATGAAAACCACTGCCTTAGCTGTATTGTTACTTGGCGTTTCCGGTTGTGTATTTGCAACCGATAACAATATTGAAGCTATCGATTACCAAGTGTCAGTCACTGTCGAGGATTCTGAATCAAAACTCAACTTTCCAACCTTTAAGTTCCACTCTTTCGGGCAGGAAGTCTCTTCTCAAACTGAAGAATGCATTTATTCGGGTGTTCTTTCTAAGCATGAAGCTAACGCTATTCTATTAGAGGCCAAAATGTCATGCGATTATGAAGATGGTGAGTCTAGCGGTGATATGCCGGTTTTTATTCTTGATAAAGAGGGTGGAGAAGTAAGTATAGAGCTTGGAGAAGATGAAGCAAACCTGTGGAAATACTCGGTTCTAATTAAAGCGCTTAACTAAATTTTGTCCTGCTATCAAACTCCCGCAATGCCAACTAAAGTAGATTCAAGATACATGGCACTTATCTAGTGTCTCATTTCTTTCTAATATAACTATAATGGACAACAATAAGTTCGAGAACCGACTGATAACTTGTTAGCATGTGTCAACTTTATAAATGTTAGTTGGCTTATATAAATGCTTGATAATAAGTATATTAAACACCCTTACCACTGTGAGCAGTGCAACGCACTTACCCCGCACCTTGCTGTTAACGCTTCCGATGCTCAATCTAAAGCGGACGCTGAATCTGAAAAGAAACAATGGAAGTTAGGCGTGTTGATGGAGTACCTGATGACATTATTGTTTAGAGGTGACCATAATGTTCCCGGTTTTTATGTCGACAGTGATTACGAATACCAGTGTGAGAAATGTGGGACTAAATCGTGGCATTAATTGGGTATGAAAATTTGATTCAACCTTAATTTTTGAGCGCTAATCCCGAAATCAACTCGCTTTAAGAATTAGTGAGTTTCAATCAGGCGTATTATTCCAACTTTGTTATGGAGGACAAACGAGTGATATACCCAAAAGCTTTAAATATCGGTGACAAAATCGGATTTTTCTCACCGTCATCGCCCGCAACTGTCTTTGCACCTAATCGATTTGCTCGTGCTAAACGTTATTTGGAAAAGCAGGGCTTCATTCTGGTTGAAGGTTCGTTAACTGGAGAATCAGAAGGGTATCGTTCTGGTTCCATTCAAGCGCGAACCGAAGAACTCAATCAGCTCATTCGAGATCCTGACGTGCGCTGCATTATGTCGACCATTGGTGGTAACAACAGCAACTCACTGTTGCCATACATCGATTATGACGCCCTTAGAAACGACCCTAAGATCATCGTCGGCTATTCAGATGCCACAGCATTACTGTTAGGCATCTACGCCAAAACTGGATTGGTGACTTTTTATGGCCCTGCACTTGTTGCGTCATTTGGTGAGTTCCCTCCGTTAGTCGACGAAACCTTCCAATCGTTTACTGACATCTTATGTTCGGATTCAAGCCAACATCAGTACACGATGCCTGAGAGTTGGACGGACATTAAACACGATTGGGAAACTCAAGATTCGGCAAAGCCAGTTTACAATAACGAATGGCATTTCATGGGAAGAGGTCAAGTAAGCGGTCGCGTGATTGGTGGCAATCTGAGTACGATGGCGGGGATTTGGGGCAGCGAATACATGCCAGAAATTCAGTCTGGCGATATTCTGCTTATTGAAGATTCGCTAAAAGGCATTGAAGCGGTCGAGCGTTCATTCGCACACTTATTGGCTTGCGGAGTATTTGATAAAGTAGGTGCGCTTGTGCTTGGCAAACATGAACTGTTTGATGACAAAGGGACAGGGCGAACACCACTCGATGTACTTCTTGAAGTGCTGAACAGTAAAAATGTCCCGATCCTGTATGGCTTCGACAGTTGCCACACCCATCCCATGCTAGTCACTCCACTAGGTGTGCAAGGTACTATTGATTTTGATGACCAGACATTCAAGCTTCAAAGCCAATGGTTAGCGTCGAGTTAACCTAAATTGATGATAATAAGACGCATTGGAAAAGTGATCCTCTCTGCAAACTGAGAATGGAAACGCGTCTATACTGACATGGGTTACGTCGCTGATTTTAGAAGTGGCGCTATGAATGTAAGTTTGACTAGGTTAAATCTCTGAGGTGACGATGAAAAAATTACTACCACTATGCGCCATTTTACTCTCGGCATCATTTTCAGCTGCGGCTTCTGATGGTTTGATTAAATACCAAAGTAATTACTCAGTGAAAGAGACCGCTGACCGCTTTGAAGAAATCGCCAAGAGCAAAGGTTTGACCTTGTTTGCGAGAATCGACCATCAGAAAAATGCGAGTAAGGTCGATCTTGAATTGAGACCAACGGAAGTCATCATCTTTGGTAACCCGAAAGTAGGGACGCCATTAATGCAATGTGCTCAAGAAGTCGCGATAGATTTACCGCAGAAGGTGTTAGTCACTGAAGACTCTAACAAGAAAGTATGGTTGTCTTACAACGATCCTAATTACTTGGTAGAGCGTCACGCGATCAATGGCTGTGACGAGGTAGTTAAGAAAGTATCGGGTGTACTAAGTAAGCTATCAGAAGCGACAGTGGCGAAAAAGAAAGCGAAAGCTAAATAGCTTGGTCACTAAGTTGCCAGTTAAGTAACTAAGTAATTACGTAGATAAGTATCTAGGTACTTAGACTAATACGCAAAGATCCAAAGGTGAGGAGAGCAGTTGAAACGAACTTGCTCTCCTCATCGCTTTATTAGGCTTTTGGCTTTTTAAAGCTACGACAATCCAACCACTTCATATTCATGAATTTTGACATTGTTAGTATCATCAACAGAGACCAACCAGGTTTCGTTTACTACCAACTCAATTGACTCGCCTTTCATTGAAGAATCAGGGAAGGTGTCTGCTTTTAGTCGAACATGCAGGCTAACTTGATACTGCGAACCAATAGGTTTGATCTCCAGTTGTTCGATACCATGAGAACAGTTTGGTTTGAAGGTGGAGCGAGCGATTGCATACCAATCTTTAAACCCAGCGTGACCAACAAATTGTCCTTCAGGCATATTGAATACAACGTTAGATGACAACGATTGAGTAAACATCGATTCTTGTGTTGGTAGCGTGTCTAACTGCTCGAACCAATTAGTGACGAACTTACGAACAAGTTCCTCGTCGGAATGAGTGACCTTACGAACCTCATCCATTAGACGCGAAGCATGTTGTTTAGCTCTTGCTTGTACGTCTTCTAACTTGTTATATACGTTAGGGATGTAAACCATACCGTGCGTGTATACCGGTGGGCGGTAGTTCATGCCCGCAAGATACGCCGTCTGCTGTAGGGGAAACATAAGCTGTTCAATCGTAAAGTGGTTATAGCTCAGTGGATCGTAGGACTCTTTCGGTCCGCCGATGGTAAAAGAGAGGAACAAATCTTTCCCTTTGAGTTTGTTACCTTCTGGCCCGTACGCAAAGTTAAAGGTCATCACATCGTCTAACCATTTCTTTAGTAATGCTGGCGCAGAGTACCAGTAGAACGGGAACTGCAACACGATCACATCCGCTTCAATCAATGCTGCTTGTTCTGCTTCAACATCAATTTTGTAGTCTGGGTAAAGTGTATCCAAGCGTCGAATTGAAACGTCTGCCATCTGTGTTTCTAAAGTGTCGATGATTAGCGTATTCGTGTATGACTCGGCAAGGTTAGGGTGACCTGAAATAACAAGGGTTTTACTCATGATTGCTGTCTCGTTCGCTTAATTGATGGAGCAATCATAAGCTCATTCTTTTGTTAGTTTTAGATGACTAATCCTTAAATAACTATTAGGCTGAAGCTAATAATACTGTGACAAGTGAAAGTAGCGATTGAAATGATGGGTAAGAAGCAATGAAAGGTGCAACATACAGTCAACTGACGATGTTCCATGCGATTGTGAGTGAAGGCTCAATCTCTGGTGCAGCAAGGCAGCTTGGAGTCGCACCACCGTCGGTGAGTCAGTCTCTGAAGGCGCTTGAAAGCGAACTTGGATTGCCTTTGTTTATTCGCACAACAAGAAGAGTTGAACTGACAGAAGCTGGTAGAACGTTGTATACAAGAACGGTGGATGCGATCAGTGATTTGAGTACCGCAATGGAGAGTGTTGCCGATCTAAGCCGCAACCCATCTGGTCATGTATCCATCACGGTCCCGCGCTTTGCTTATAAACAGTGGATAGAGCCTATCTATGCGGAATTCTGTTTACGCTACCCTGAGATTCAACTCGAGATCTCTATCTCTGATGCGACCGTTGATATATTGAAAAACGGCATTGATTTGGGGATCCGTTTTGGAGACAAAGTCGAAGAGGGCATGATAGCTAAGCCAATCACTCCAAGGCTAAAAGAAGCGCTGTTTACGTCACCGAGTTATGTAGAGATGCATGGTGCGCCCCAAAGTATCGAAGAACTGTCACAACACAAGTTGATTCAATATCGATTCATTACGTCTAACAAACTCGCTTTATTGCCACTGATGGATAACGGAAATACGGTTCATGTAAACGTAGAAACGGCGATGACGGTGAACGATACGGACATTATGGTGGATGCGGCAAAAAAAGGGCTTGGGATAGGTCGCTTACTAACGCCTATGGTGGAGAAAGAGTTTCAGTCTGGTGAGCTAGTACCGATTCTTGAACATTGTTGGAGTGATAATGTAGGGCTCTATTTGTATTTCCATCGCAATACACAAAAAGCCCGTCGTGTTCGTGTGTTGATTGATTTCTTATACGAAAAGCTAGTCGGATAATCGCTCTAACACGTTGCTTTAAGCGATATGACTTACTCATAACTTCATGAAAATATTTAGATTTAACTCTACGTGTGGCATATTTGCCATATGTTTAGTTTGTGCTTTGAGTTAAGGCGATAGATATTATGTATGGAAGTGAGAAGACGAGAGCGTTCTGCAGTAACTGTAAGGAACTGACACTGCACAAGTACACTATGTTCAGTAACCAAGCCGAAAAAGCGCCAAAACATGAAAAGAAGCCAGGGTTGCTTGGAATGATTTTATCGTCGCTATCTTCGAGTGGTGGAACTGGTGACTATAAATGTACAAAGTGTGGAACCAATTTACGTACACCAGACAACCTTGATTAGCCTTTAATCTACTTAATACTTCAACATTCTTCTGTTTCCATTATCCGTTTTTATTTGATAATAATTCAAATTGTACCGTGTTTTTCATTGAATGAACTTCCAGTAACCTATGCGAATAGTTAATTATTGGGTATTCAAATGACACAGTATCAGTTCCAACAAGGGCCTATTCGTCCACCTTCAGAAGCGGATAGCTTATTGATTCGTACCACCCAAGGTTGTCCTTGGAACAAATGTAAATTCTGTACGCTGTTTGAGGGGATGGAGTTTGCAATTCGTCCCGTTGAAGAGATTAAGAAAGATATTTGGGCTGCGAAAGCGTTCTATAAGAACCGTAAGTTTGAGACCTGTTTTCTGCAAGACGGTGATTCGTTCACTATGGATACCGAAGACTTGTTGGATGTGTTGAATACACTCAAACAAGCCTTCCCAGAGTTAAAGCAGATCAGCTCTTATGGACGAGCGCAAAGCATGACTAAGAAGTCGCCTGAAGAGATGAAAGCCATCTGTGATGCAGGACTCAACATGCTTTATTGCGGTATGGAGTCGGGGTCTATTGATGTTCTGAAACTGATGAAAAAAGGCATTACGCCGAAGTCTATTTTGAAATCGACCGAGTACGCGAAGCAAGCCGGTATGAAGATGATGACCTTCATTATCCTTGGCTTGGGTGGTAAAGAATATTCGGCGCAGCATGTTGAAGAAACGGCGGCCTTACTTAACCAAATCAACCCAGATGAAATACGCATTCTGTCGCTTGCTGTGAAGTCTGGAACCGAACTGGATGAACTGGTGCAGAATGGAGAGTTCACGCCACTTAGCGAACGTGAAATGCTTGAAGAACAATATCAACTGATCAGTAAACTAAACAGCGTGACGGGCAACTATGGTAACTATCACGGTATTAATTTGTTGATGGAACTGAACGGGCAGTTGCCACAGGATAAAGCGAAGTTCTTAGCGACAATAGACCGTTTCAATATGATGAGTGACAATGACCAGAATAACTTTATCTTGGGACGTCGCATTCATTACTACGCCGCATTGAAAGACATGGATAACCAACTTATGTACGATTCTGTACAAAGAGAGCTTAATCGCATTCAAAAGCAAAACGCTGATGAACTCGACAATGTGTTTTATCAACTCCGTCAACGCATGATCTAGCAGCAAGGACTAATAACATGAATAACCTCGTTAACTGGCAAATCAGAAATGAAAATCCTGAACATTGGTCTTTGGAAAACGGCGTGCTGACGATGCAAGTGCAAGAGGGCAATATCTTTGGTGCGGGTTCAGCTGGTGTTGATAATATCTTCGTTCATCGAGTATCTAGCTCGGATTACAGCACAGAAGTGACGGTTCAATTAGATCCAAACCGAGCATTTGAACAAGCTGGCTTAGGTATTTACTGGGATAACGACAACTACATTAAAGTGAGCAAAGAGATGTTCATGGGCGAGCGTTCATTGGTGTTCGTTGTAGAACAAAATGGTCAGCCACAAATCAAGGAACGTCTGTTGTTTAGTGAATCTAGTGTGTCGGTTAAGCTCGTCAAGCAAGGCGGAAAAGTCAGCGCTCATTTCCGCCCTTTAGAAAAACAACAATGGCAGGAAGTGATCACGTTTGATTCGTTAGTAGGCAGTGAACAGGGTGTGATGCTTTATACGTTCAGTGGCAGTAAGGCGACGCCTAATTTCGCCAAGTTTAGTGGCTTCAGTTTGTCTTACGCTGAATAAGCTTCCTTAGCGTATAAAAAAACGGACCGATATTGCTACCGGTCCGTTTTTAAATTCTTCAAGTCAAAGCGTTTATGCGCAACACTTCTTGTATTTCTTACCGCTGCCGCAAGAACATGGATCGTTACGGTTAGGGGTCTTTTCAAACGTCATCGTTTTTGGCTTGTTCAGTAGAGTATCAAGCTCGATGGTGTTCTCTTCTTTGTCTGCGTCGACTGTAACAGTAACGAAGATAGTATTTTCAGCGGCTAGTGCTTCAACTTCTGCTTTGCGCGCTTCAGTTTGAACCATTACTGCGATTGGAGATTCTTCAGTACCCGCTTTTACATCGCGGTTTACGTTGTAGCCAGCAAGAACGTGGTTCTGTCTTGTTTCGATACGGCCTTTGAAAAATAGTTTCGACATTGGGTACTCATTAAAAATGTTGAATGGCGCTATTTTTAATGGCGATAGCGCAATGGAGCGGGGATTATACGCATATATTGCAATTGATAAAGCAGTGATGTGAGCAAACGCAGTTTGGTTTTTGTTTGCTAGTAGCGGTTTGCGCTCTAGCTTTGTTCGGATTGGGCTAATTTTCAAATTCAAGACAATAAGGTTTCCCTCAACAGGGCTTCAAGTGATAAATTGAAATCGTTAATTTAAACAACGAGATACACCATGAAGTTAGATGCCATCCTGTGGGATTACGATGGAACCTTAGTCAATTCCGTTCCAAAGAATATCGCAATCACAAAAGACATTATCTCTTTAGTCGCGCCACACTTGTCAGGCGACAACTTACCTAAATATTTGCTCAGCGAAGCGCTTTATCATGAAGCCAACCACGGGGCTAAAAACTGGCAAGCCTTATATGTCGACTATTACGGTTTATCCCATGACGAAATGTTGATCGCTGGTGGAATGTGGGCAGAGCATCAAGAGAAAAACCAAACAGCTGTTGCCTTGTTTGAAGGAATGGAAACCGTGGTTAATCAGTTTGCTCATCTTCCACATGGGATCTGCTCTCAAAACTCTCAATTGAATATTCGTGGTGTGCTCGACAGTTATGGCATTGGCGATTTGTTTAAATCGGTCGTGGGTTATGACGATGTCTCGAACGGTAACCAAAAACCACATCCATTTGGTGGTGTGAAATGTGTCGAGAACATATTTGGCGTTGATCATACCAACGAGCTTTGTTTGATGTATATCGGTGACCATGAAGCTGACACACAGTTTGCTCGCAATATTGAAGCCGCGCTGGGTAACAATGCAAAAGTGATTGCCGTAGCCGCAGGTTATAGCCGATCGGAACCTGAAAATTGGCAAACCAAGCCGGACTACATTGCTAACAGTGTCGATGATCTTTTAACGATCATTAGCAAGTACGCATAGAAAGTTAAGTTCGCATAGAAAGCTAACGTACATATAACGAAGCCGACGTTTAAAAATCACCACACGTAAATGACTTTAAGGAAGAATAATGACACCAAAACAAGTGGTATTAGGATTTTGGGATGCAATGCGCACCAATGATTTTGCAAAGGCAAGTGAATGGCTAGCCGAAGATTTTCAAGGTTACTGGCCTCAGTCGTCTGAACTGACAGTAGGGCGAGATAACTTCACTGCAATTAACTCTGAATACCCAGCGAATGGTGTTTGGGAGTTCACGCTCAATTCAATTGTCTGTGAAGGTGATACCGTAGTAACGGACGTTTCGGTCACTGACAGTGTGTTGAAAGGCCGAGTGATCACCTTTCACACGGTCGTTGAAGGTTTAATTCAAAAGCAAACTGAGTTTTGGCCAGACCCATTCGAAGCGCCGGCGTGGCGATCGCAGTGGGTTCAGATCGTATCGAACAATTAGTTTGTATCGATACAATCAGTTTGTCACGAACAACTAGGTCGTATCGAGTAATCAGGTTGCACAGAATAAGTAAACATTAGGAGGTTTCATTGAGCAAGGTAGTGATTGTAACGGGTGGAAGCCGAGGTATTGGCGCAGCGACCTCTAAATTATTGGCCAGTAAAGGCTATGCCGTATGCGTTAACTTTATACACAATGAGTCGCGAGCTGAAGATCTAGTGAACGAGATTCGCGAACAAGGCGGAACCGCTATCAGTGTTCGGGCGGATGTGTCTGTTGAATCGGATGTGAAATCCTTGTTCGAGATTGCTCGTAACAAGCTAGGTCCAGTCACTCATTTGGTCAATAATGCCGGGATTTTGTTTACTCAGTCACCATTAGTTGACATCGAATTGGATCGCTTTGAAAAGGTGATGAAGTCCAACGTATCAAGCTGCTTTCTGTGCAGTAAAGCCTTTATCAAACAAGCTGGTGGCGCGGGTTCGATTGTGAATGTATCGTCTGCCGCTTCTCGCACAGGCGCACCGTTTGAGTATGTGGATTACGCAGCATCCAAAGGTGCGATGGATTCACTGACCAAAGGCTTATCGCTTGAATTGGCTTCACGCAATATCCGAGTGAATGGCGTAAGGCCAGGCTGTATTTATACTGAGATGCACGCAGACGGCGGAGAGCCAGATCGCGTAGACAGACTAGCTTCGCAACTGCCGTTACAACGAGGCGGCACACCAGAAGAAGTGGCTAACTCTATCGCATGGTTATTATCAGACGAAGCTTCGTATGTCACCGGCTCGTTTATTGATATTGCGGGCGGTCGATAGGGCACGTTTGCCTTTACACTAAGATAAACAAGTTAAAACCATAAACACGCAACAAAAGTACCTAACTAAAAGAACGAAACTAAGAGTACAAACATGAAAAACTATTTTGAAAGTCCGTTTGTTGGAAAGCCACTCAAAGAGCAAGTGACCAACCCAAACATCATCGTGGGCGAGCACAGCTATTACTCGGGTTACTACCATAACCACAGCTTTGATGACTGTGCGCGTTACCTATTACCGGATAGAACCGACATCGATAAGCTGATCATCGGCAGCTATTGTTCGATTGGTTCTGGCGCCGTGTTTATGATGGCGGGCAACCAAGGCCACCAAAATCAGTGGGTGAGTACCTTCCCGTTCTTCTACCAAGACGATGAGAAGTTTGAAGGTGCGATAGACGGCTTTGAACGCTCTGGTGATACCGTGATTGGTAACGATGTGTGGATTGGCACAGAAGCCATGATCATGAGTGGTGTTAAGGTCGGTGACGGAGCCATCATCGCAAGTCGAGCGGTTGTGACTAAAGACGTCGCGCCATACTCGATTGTCGGTTCAAACCCTGCGCGTCACATCCGTTTTCGTTTCAATGAGACTGAAATCGCTCAGTTGCTAGAAATGAAATGGTGGGAGTGGAGCGAAGAACAGATCAAAGGCGCGATGTCGTTGATGTGTTCTTCAGATATCGATGGGCTTTACCAATACTGGAAAGCGCTCAAGTAATTACTGTTCCTAGAACGCTTTGTCTCATCGTTGCCGCTTTGGTTTATCACTTTGGTTTATCGGGTAAGCACAGCGTAATGAATTAGATACCCGCACCGACTTGGAAGTAGAGGGCGGTATCTTCTTCACTGAACGCAATATCAATCCCTGAAATCAGACCATAGCGTCTTGCGATAAGGTAACGGAAACCGACGCCGTAAGCCGCGTGTGAGCTTTGATCAAACATGTCTTTATCGCTGTCGCCCGCATAGCCAATCCCCGTAAACACGGCAGTTGACCAACGTGGTGTCCACTGTTTGCTTACTTGAACTTCTGCCGCGACCGTGTGTTCACCTTGATAGCGATTGCGGGCGATACCTCTGAGTTCAATGTCTGGGTAATATTGAGGAGAAAGCACTCGTTCATTGGTCGACAGTGATTTGTACTGTCCTCGCAACGCTAGGTTCCACTCCTTGTTTAACTCCCAATAATTCAGCCCTTCTAAATTGAACGTTTGATAGGTGTAATCACTGCCAATCGCATCACCGAACCAAAGGTATTCCGCGACATAGTTGTAGCCTTGCGTCGGATTCAAGAAGCTGTTCTTGCTGTCGTATTCCGCAATTAGACCCAAACCGGAAGAGGTCGGTGACGTGTTTCCGATGTTGTTTAAGATCTCTTGCGCTTTAGGGTGATTATTGAGTGAAAGAGTGGGAGCGAAGAATTGTTGAGAAAACCCAAGTAACCATTGGGTGTCTGGCACTCTAAATTGGAGTTTCTGTATCCCGCCCATGCCTTTTAGCCCTAGCTCAACCCCTTCGTTTGGTTCAAGTGGAGCCAAGGCGTTCGGAGAGCTTTGTCGATAGAAGGTCATGTTGATATCGCCATAACCCAAACCACCAAGGTAGCGTATTGAATCTTCCTTCCAGCTGCGCTTGTGACCAACAAACGCCATCCAAGTGCCATTCTCTGTGGCAAAGCCGCCAACCGCAGTGATTGCAGGGGTGAGAAGTTGCGCGCCGCCATCGATGGATTTTTCGGCGAGTTGTTTACGCGTGTTTTTTTGCTCTTCAGATTCGTGCATGAAGATACCGGTGAAGCCACCACCGTATCCTACCGCAGGCTCTGTAATGAGAATGGGAACAGGAAGAAAACCGTAGGCATTTTCTGCGAGGTATTCTCCCATATCGAGTTGGCCATCAATTTCATCGATAAAGCTGACGGCGTGTGTCGTCGTAGAAACAAGTATCAGGCTACTTAGTGCTAGGGGTTTAAAGGTCATAACATTCCGTATTATTCACTATCCATTAAATTGAGTGTAATCAATCAAATAGATAGCGCAATAGAACGGGGGAGTATTAACCGAGATATCTGTTCAAAAGGCGATTGGAACAGCGTTTACTATTGGATTAGCTCTACGTACGTCAGAATATCCAGAGCATCTTGCTTGGTGATCATACCTTGCCACGCTGGCATGCCTTGCTCTACATCGCCTTCTAAAATGTCATCTGCTAAAGAACTTGGACTGGCAAAAAAGCCGCTCAGTTTATTCGCGATGTTAGCTGGCTTGTGTGGTAATGAAGCGGCAGTAGGCCCGTCTCCGTGACCTTTGTCGCCATGACACACCTGACAAAGCTGTCGATATTTGGTTTTGCCATTGGCGAAGTGACTCGCATCGACTTCTGAGGCTGCACTCGCATTAAACGCCATCATTGAAGCGACTAAACCTAAGAAAGCTAACACGTGTAAATGGTTGATGTTTTTCATTGTTTTGTTCTCGATTATTATTTAACAATGAAAGAATAATCAGGTGTGAGTCGAAGAAACGTGAATGAGAAAGCCTGATTAAGCCGAATTCGAAAGTAGGTTTAGTTACTGACGACCATCAATGTGATTTAGGTAAACGATTGATTATATGCATATTGCATAGTATGGCATGTCGCATTAGCGTGGTGGATGAATTGGAGGGGGATTATGATTAGTTGCAACGATTACGATTATATTGAGATTGTGTGTATGCACCGATACCCAATCAAGTTAACGCTGAAGTCTGGCGAGCAGATTGAATGTGTCGGGTTAGATACCCAGCGCAATGACAGCCGTGAAGAGTGCATTAAAGTCAGTATTCAAGGCGAGCAACAACTTGTCGTATTAACTCAAATAGCGACATTGGATGTCTGTGTCGACAACCCTCACTTTCAGCATGTTTCATTTAAAGTGTCATAGGTTGTCAAATGAATAACACGATAGAGCAACGCTATTGCACGGCGTGCCGAGAAGAGACACAGCATGTCGTTATATTGGTTCGAAAGAAGAGTGCGTTTGCAGATAAGCCTAATCAAAAGCGCAGCGAGTTTTGGGCAGGCGTGATAAAAGGTTGGTTCCTTGGTCCGTTTATCGCGTCAATGGATGAGTTTTCTCGTCACCTTGTCTGTGAAAAATGTGGTCATAAAGAGATACAAGATTAGTTAAGATTATTTAAAAATTTACTAGAGTTACGCGTCGATTGGCTTAGGAATAAAACGAATGAAAGTAGAAATGATTGAAGCCGTGAAGGCGTATGGTTTTTCAGTAAGAACCACCAATACCGATGAGATGGACCCAGCAACAGCCAAGATCGGGCAATTGTGGCAGGGCTTTTTTGACCAAGCGTTTCCAAAATTAACACCGGATTCAAAAGTGTATGGTGTCTACACCAACTACGAGTCTGACTTTACGGGTGAGTTTGATGTTATCGCGTGTACTAATGCACTTACGGATCAGAATTTAGATTCGCTTGTAGAAACCGAAATAGAGGCAGGTAAGTACTTAACGTTTTCTGCTGAAGGTGAATTACCACAAGCTGTGATCGACCTATGGGGTGAAGTATGGGCGTATTTCAACGCTGCTGACTGCCCACATATGAGAACTTACACAACTGATTTTGAGTTTTACAAAGGTGAAACGGCTGTAGAGATTTCGATAGCGATTCGCTAGAAAGTAAAGAAGCCAATAGTTAACTATTGGCTTAAAACTTATTTATGAATGGGTAAAAACTACTTTTTCATTATCATTGGCTTCGATGGCTTAACAGCGTTTGCTGCTGTGATTTGTTCAGCGCTGATGTGACTCACAAGAGTGCCATAATATTCATGTTGAACAATGCCAATACCTTGACAAACAATTTCTTCACCGTCGCTCTCTGACAGACAGTTATTGTATTCAATGCCATTCAGCTCGATAGCGTCAATTTTGGTTGTGTAAGCAAAGTCATTACCTTCAAACCAAACCTCACCGACGGCTCTATCGCCGCCAATGCTCGTGTATTTGTTAAGGTAACCTGGGCTGGAAGTTCCTAAGCGGTAGTTATCATTGTTGTTGCCGACTAGTTCTACATATTCTGCTTTGTAGGTGTTTTGCCCAGAGTACTCGTAGTGCGGCTCACCATTTTTAGTTTCGACATTCGACCAAGAGCCTTGCATATTAGAAATACCATCTGTTTCAATGTTTTTCCATGTTGAAATATTGGTAGTAACATAAATATTCTCGACTTCTTTATCGCTCCAAATATATTCACTGTAACACTGCACCAAGTCACATTGCTCATATTCTTCAGGGGTGCGCTCTTCATCATAAAAGCCTGGTACGTAATTTGGGTTTTTAATCTCCCCTTCCTGTTCTGTTCTAACTTGCGTTGAAACTGTGGTGATCTCCTCACTCCACAGCCCAGGTTCGGCGATAACTACACTATCTTTAACAGTGTCAAATTCATTACTGTGATAATGATATTCACCAAGCATGTAAAAATCTGACTTCTTAAATACTTCACCACCAACAAATTGACCTTGATTATTTATAACCGTTTGGCCGTTAATTTGAATTTCACCTGCAACGTCTAAAATAGCATCAGTCTGAGCGTAAGCTAGTGATGGGAAAATTAAAGTTAATGCAACAATTGTTTTAATGTTCATTTTAACGCCTATTAGTTTGAGGTAATTCGTAAGTGGCCATCAACGACTAGTTTTTCATTAGAATCTAGCGAAAACGTTTCATTGGAATCTAATTGCAGTGTCAACTTTGAATCACTGTTGATTGTAATTTGTTGATAGCCGTCGACTAGAACTGCAGAGTCTTTTAGTTGATCTGCGGAGACTTGACCGTTTGTTGGTAGAGCAGGAATAGGTAGAGGATCGGCAGGTAGTGGTGACTGGCTATCGTCACTTCCGCATCCAAATAGAGATAAAGTAACAAGAGCGATCCCTGCAACAGGTTTTAAATTAGTCATGGTGATACCTGAGTAACTAAGCAGCTATCCATAGCCAGTAGACGTTACTGTAATTAAATACTTCAACCTATCCGTATGGCTGACTGTATCTTTATTGTTATGGAATGGCGTATTGTTGTCAACCATGAATGTTTAAGTTTTTTATATACTTTAAATAGATAGAACTAGACGTGTTGATGGTAACGAGTGGAGGTAAGTTTGATTTATGTGCAGATTAAGCTTGATAGCAGTAGTTTGCAGTCTCGACTAATGGCTTGTGAGGCATTAGTCGAGACTGTTACTTAATATGATTTGCGTGTGTCTTTTTATCCAAAAAGACAATCTTGCTTGGTTTCATTCCACAGAGGGTATTGCTTCATTACTTGGGTGTAGAGCTTACTTTCAAGGTGCGCTCTTAACCAACGTCCAACGTTTTGGTATTCCGATTTCACAAACCACTTCTTTTCGACTCGCACAAACTGGCTGACAAAAGGCATCACCGCAAAATCGGCCAAGCTTGGGGTTTCTCCAAAAAAGTAGGGCTGATCGGTGAGTCGCGCTTCCAGCTGACGAATGAACGTTTCACAGGCTTGTCGGCGTTGTTCAACATCGATGTTTCGGTAACGAACAGATGCACGATACTTTTCTAAGTGACCAATAAATTCTTCGTCGTTGGTTTTAATGAGCTGCTGAACTTGTTCGCTAAGCGTTGGATTTCTTGAACGCAGAAGATCTTGAGGATCGTTTTGTTGAAGTGCCCAGTTCATCACATCCAAGCTCTGTTCAATGACTTGTCCATTGGGTAACACCAATACAGGGACTGTTCCTTTTGGCGAACTGGCCAATAGTTCGCTAGGCTTGTCTTTGGTAACGATTTCTCGAAGTAACACTTTTTGTTGTGATAGTGCGATGCCCATTCGTCCGCGCATTGCATAAGGGCAACGGCGTAAAGAATAAAGGATAGGTAGATCGGATTCGTTCGGCATTATTGAGGTCATTTAGTTTGAAAAGTGTTGTACGGTGGTAAAGAGATCGTGATGTGGGTAGAATACGCGGCTTAAAAATTATAAGTAAGTGAGCGACTTCAAAAATGAGCAGAAAAATTGAGTTATTAGCCCCAGGTGGCGATGTAGAAGCGATAAAAGCCGCCATCGTAGCGGGTGCTAATGCAGTTTATTGTGGTTTAGACACATTCAACGCTCGTAACAGAGCCTCTAACCTATCGTTAGACGAATTGAATGGTGTGATTCGCCTTGCTCATGAATACGGCTGTGAAGTGTTCCTGACTCTTAACGTTGTGCTACTGGAGCACGAGACTAAGAGCATCACCAAACTGCTGAACCAGCTTGTGAACACCAAAGTGGATGGCATCATTGTTCAAGACTTGGGTTTATTCAACCTGGTTAAGAAGCATTTCCCATCATTAGACGTTCACGCGTCGACCCAGTTAACAACGCATAACGAAGGCCAGATTAAATTCTTATCTAAGATTGGCGCAACGCGCGTTAACTTGTCTCGTGAGTTGAACCTGCCTGAAATCAAGATGCTGACGGAAGTGGCACACGATCACGATGTATTAACCGAAGTGTTCGTACACGGCGCTCTGTGTATCGCATTCTCAGGTCAATGTTACTCAAGCTCAGTAAGTGTGGGTAACTCAGGTAACCGTGGTCGTTGTAGCCAAGCGTGTCGTGATGAATACGAAATCACCAACGCGGGCAACAAGTTCCCACTTAACCTGAAAGATAACTCAGCTTACTACGACCTACCTGAATTGGTTGACGCGAAAGTCGACTCATTGAAAGTAGAAGGCCGTATTAAAGGCGCACACTACGTTTACACCGTGGTAGACACATGGCGTAAACAGATTGATAGCTTTGTAGAAAGTGGTTTGTTGATCGAAGACGATTCGAACCTGCACAAAGTATTCAACCGTGATTTCACCAACTCTTTCCTAAAGGGTAACCTAACGAAAGACATGTTCATCGATAACCCGCGCGACAACAGCATGAACTACGCTGTTGAGAAAGCGACGGAGCAGAACAACGAAATCTCAGTCGTACAAATTCAAGAAGTGACCAACGAACTTCACCAAGCGAAAGACGTTCTTGGTAACGAAATGCGTGAAAAGATCGAGTTCCTTGATATTCGCAAGACGCCAGTAGCACAGTCGTTCAGCGCAAAAGTGGGTCAACCATTTACGGTGACAGTGAATACGCCTAAAGAGAACTTTACTCTTCAATCTAAATCGCTATTGAAAGCGGTTGAAGAGAAGGCGATCACTCAAGAGCTACTTGAGAAGCGATTCAAAAACGTGAAGAGCGCGGTTCACACGCTAGAAAGCCACGACTTCAGTGAAGTGGATGCAGGCTTGTTGATTCCTCTAAAAGAAGTTTCAGACCTGAAAGACGAGATCGACTTCATTCTGAACGGCTCTGTGGAAGTGATTAAGCACGTTGAAGTGCCAGCACTGCCTCAGCACGCTAAAGTGAACGAGAAGCCGACTATGTCGATGCTTATCGCCGATGTAGCAGACTTACACCTGTGTGACGTGACTGACGCGGATGTTTACTTCAAACTTCCAGAAAGCTTCAAGAAGCGTTGTAACAAGTACATCGACATCTTGGCAGCAAACCCACGTTTGATTCCTTGGTTCCCAGCGGTATTGATCGGTAAAGATTACGACGAAGCGGTTCGTATTCTTGAAGAGATCAAGCCAGCTCGCATCGTGACCAACAACACGGGTATTGCTTACAAAGCTTACGAGATGGGAATTGAGTGGGTTGCAGGCCCGTTCATGAACACAACCAACTCTCACGCACTGGTTACTCTGAAAGAAGAGCTGAACTGTGCCGGCGCATTCATTTCGAACGAGATCAACAAAGGTCAGATTCGTCATATTCGTCGCCCAGAGAACTTCAAACTGTTCTACAGCATTTACCACCCAATCTTGATGATGACTAGCCGTCAGTGTTTCTTCCAAAGAACGGTAGGTTGTAACAAGCCAAGCATTGAAGCGGGTTGTATGTTGAAGTGTGAGAAAGCGACCACGATCACCAACGTGAAAGGCATCTCTTTTGCGGTTGATAAACAGAAGGGTGGCTACCCAAGCATTTATAACCACGAGCAGTTCTTGAACCATGATGCAGTAACTGACTTCTCTGGTTTGTTCGACGAGTTCTTCATTGACCTAACCAACATCGGTGCAGGTTCTAAAGAAGTGAAAGACAAAGTCGAGCTTATCAAGCATTTCGAAGCGCTACTGAACGGCGTTGAAGGTTCACAACAGAACCTAGAGCAGATGGTTGAAGTTCGAACTAATGCTCAATACGTTCAAGGTCTATAGCGTACAAGGTTTATAGGGTTCAAGGTTTATAGCTTCTAACGCAAAGAGTTTCCAAGGTCTATAAGTCTTAACCGCTGATAAGCACTCTGAACCCATAAACAAAAGGCCACTCAATCGAGTGGCCTTTTTAATGTCTGAGACTTTCTGAGTCTTTATCAATCAGCGAATACGTTATTCCGTCACTGTTTCTTGTTTGAAGCATGGGCTTTTCAACGTGTTCATCTTTTCGATTTCATTGGTTAAGCGCAGCGAGAGCAGGGCTTTTTGGTTCGAAGCAAAATCAAACATCACGATAGTCGCAGTGCCAACGGTCGTTAGTTTCTGTTGAGCCTTACTGACAATCGCGTATTCCATGGTGAATCGGTCATCTTGAATATCGGTAACACGTGAGCCGACCATCAAGGTATCTGGATACGTGACTGGGCGGAAATACTTACAGTAAGTGTCACCAAGAACAGGGCCAACTTTGGTAATCGCCATCTCTTCCATCAGCTCAACGTGCTTGAAAAAATCTAAGCGAGCGGTTTCGAAATAGCGAAAATATACAGCGTTGTTAACGTGATTGAGTGCGTCCATTTCTCCCCAAGCGACTGGGATTTCTGTTACTACCGGGTAGTCAGATAATAGTGCTTCCATGCGAACTCTCTTATTCTTATCTGTGTAATTAACGTTATTTACTTATCCTTCATCGGAATAAGTTGTTATTGGAATAAAAACCCTACCGCTAAATTAACAAAACTGCAACACGTGTGATTTAAGTTTTTGAAGCTTGAAACCACACTATGTCAGTGACTTAGTTGCACATCCACTCAATGATTACGCACTAAGGTGTTTGAATTGCAGCTCAACCAAGCGTTGGTACAATTCGCAGCTATTGATGAGAGACTGGTGGTCGCCGATGTCTACTAGCTGTCCTTTATCGAGCACCGCAATTTGGTCGGCGTGTTTAATTGTTGATAATCGATGGGCGATAATAATCGTCGTTCTGCCGCGCATTAACTCTTCTAACGCTTGTTGGACGTGATGCTCACTTTCGCTGTCTAGTGCGCTGGTTGCTTCATCCAACAATAGAATGTTTGGATCTTTCAAGATGGCACGTGCGATGGCAATACGTTGTCTCTGTCCACCAGAAAGCCTTACACCACGCTCACCAAGAAAGCTGTTGTAGCCATCAGGTAGGTTTTGAATAAACTCATGCGCGTGGGCTTTCTTCGCTGCCTCGATAACTTGCTCGTCCGTTGCCTGCGGGTTGCCGTAGCGAATGTTATGGAACACATCGTTACTGAACAGAGCAGGTTGCTGCGGCACCAATGCCATCTGCTTTCTTAGCTCGTTAGGATCAAACTGATTCAGTTCAACACCGCCTAAGGTGACTTTACCCACTTGCGGGTCGTAGAAACGTTGCAGCAGTTCGAACAGGGTGGTTTTACCTGCGCCAGATGGGCCAACCAATGCCAATACTTTACCTTCATGCGCAGTTAGCGTGAGGTTGCTTGTTGCGGGCTGGTCCGGTCTTGATGGGTAACAGAAGGTCACATCATCAAATGCGACTTCTGGCGTTACGTTAGCAAGCGAAGTTGGATTCGCAACTGGCGCAACAATATGGCTTTCAACTTGTAGGATCTCGATTAATCGCTCGGTCGCACCTGCCGCGCGTTGCAGTTCGCCCATCACTTCTGAAATCGTACCTAATGACGAAGCAACCATGATTGCGTAAAACACAAACGCCGCTAAATCACCCGCCGACATGGTGCCGTTGATGACATCACTGCCGCCAACCCAAAGCATGCCTGCGATAGCACTGAATACAATCACGATAACGCCAGAGATAAGAATCGCGCGTTGTTTTACTCGCTGGCGGCCAATCTCATAAGCCTTTTCTACTTCTACCGCGAATGACGCTTTCTCTTGCTCTTCGCGGCTATAGCTTTGCACCGTTTTAATGTGCTCAATCGCTTCACCTGCATAAGAACCCACATCAGACATCGAATCTTGGCTTTGGCGAGATAGGGCTCTCACACGACGCCCGTAGACAAGAATCGGAATCAAGATAAACGGCACCGAGGCCAATACAATCAACGTCAGCTTAATATTGGTTGCAAACAGCATGATGATCGCACCAATACACATCAACGCGCTGCGCATCGCCATTGAGAACGATGAACCTATGATGCTTTGAAGCAGAGTAGTATCCGTAGTGATTCGCGACATGATGTCGCCACTGCCATTGGTTTCGAAGTAACTCGGATGCAGTGTCACGACATGATTGAAAACCGATAAGCGAATGTCTGCACTCACGCGCTCCCCAACAGAAGAAACCAAGTAGAAGCGGAAGAAAGTACCAATCGAGATCAACACGACCACGACCATGATGAACTGAATCGCGCTGCCTAAATCTGAGAGTGATTGTTGGCTAAAACCTTGGTCGATGAGAAGACGAATACCGTGTCCGACTGAGAGGGTTAAGCTCGCTGTGAAGATCAACGCGATCAACGCAGCAATAACACGACCTTTATAAGGCTGAATGAATTTACTCAGCTCAAACAAAATACTGAGGCTTTTTTTCTCAGGTTTAGGTTCTGGCGCTTGTTGAGTCGATCGCTGAGTTGAGTCGAGCGTAGAAGAGACATCGTTTTGCATATGACTGCCTTAATGTGTTGTCGCTTTAAAAATAGATGGCTTGTTGCTTATGGCTAATTGCTTATGGTTTATGACTTATTGCCTGCACTGCGTTGTTCGCTGGGAAGTCATTGTTGTTGAGAATAGAACCCATTAAAGCATTTATTGCGCTTTGACGCTCCCCAGGAAACTCAATTTCCAATATTTCCTCATCACTAAGTGAATAATTCGAAACGACCTTAAAGGAAAACTAAGCATTCTTAACCAGTCAGTTGGATAGGAAACCAAGCTATTTAACCCTAATTTTTATGCAAGTAAACAAGCGGTGATAGGAGAGTGCACACATAAACAAGCAACCATGCGATGATTTATAAATTGATAGCAAAACGTTTGCTTTTTATCTCGATATTAGCTTTATCAATGGCTTGCGAGCTTTGGTTGCAAGACCAGTTATAGCGACTGTTTTTTGTGCAATATTTGTTACAAAAATTCAACAAAGTAGTTTTTTATACATTTTTCTTGCATAAAACCTCGGATTGAATAGAATAACCAACAAATGACAATTAATGCAGTATTGTGGCATGAGTATTCAAGTAAAGAGCATCAACAAATCATACGGTGATACCCAAGTTCTTCACGACATCAGTTTCGACTGTGAGAGTGGCGAAACCTTGGTATTGCTTGGCCCAAGCGGCGCGGGCAAGAGTTCATTACTGCGTGTATTGAACCTGCTAGAAATCGCGGACAACGGCGAATTAGACATTGCGAACGAGCAATTCGACTTTTCAAGCCAAATCCAAGAGAAGCAGGGGCTTAAACTTCGTCGTAAAGTCGGCATGGTGTTCCAGCAATACAACTTATGGCCACACATGACGGTGATGGAAAACTTGATTGAAGCACCAACCAAAGTTGCAGGTTTGGATAAGCAAGAAGCGATTAAGCAAGCTCAAGAAGTCCTAAAGACACTTCAACTTGCCGACAAAGCAGACGCTTGGCCACTTCAACTGTCTGGCGGTCAACAACAGCGTGTTGCGATTGCACGTGCGCTGATGATGAAACCGGATGTGTTGTTGTTTGATGAACCAACAGCGGCGCTTGATCCTGAGATCACCAACCAAGTCGTGAGCATTATTAAAGAATTGAGCGGAACGGGCATTACCCAAGTGGTCGTGACGCATGAAGTCGATTTCGCGAAGAAGATTGCTAGCCACGTTCTGTACCTAGAGAAAGGGTACATCGTCGAACACGGCACCAGCGATTCATTCGTTAATCCGCAGACACCTGAGTTTGCTGAATATTTGACTCATTAAGTAAGTCTCTTATTAAAAGAAAGTTGACTCACTAGATTTAGCTAAACACAACATCAATTAAAACAATCAAATTATAAGAATGGCCACAGGCTGCTATTACACAGTATTCGGAGTAACAAAATGAAAAAGATTCTACTAGCTTCACTTATCGGCCTTGCTTCTTTCAACGCAGCAGCTCAAGAAGAAATCAAATTCGCAATGGAAGCAACTTACGCACCATTCGAATACATGGATGAGAACAACCAAATCCAAGGTTTTGACGTAGACCTAGCAAACGCACTTTGTGAAGAGATGAAAGCGACATGTACTTTCCACAACCAAGCATTCGATAGCTTGATCCCTGCACTTAAATTCAAACGGTACGATGCCGCTATCTCAGCAATGGACATCACTGAAGCACGTCTTCAACAAGTGAACTTCTCTAACGCTTACTACGATAACTCTGCAGCATTCATCTCTTTTGAAGGCAAAGTAGCAGACCAAGCAGCACTAGAAGGTAAGCGTGTTGGCGTTCAAAACGGTTCTACTCACCAGAGCTTCCTACTTGAGCAAATGACTGGCGTAACAGCGGTACCTTACTCAAGCTACCAAGATGCATTCATCGACATGAAGAACGGTCGTATCGATTCTGTATTCGGTGACACAGCCGTTGTAGCAGAATGGTTCAAGAAAGAAGACAACCTAACGTACGTTGGCGACCAAGTAACAAACCAAGAGTACTTCGGTAACGGCTTTGGTATCGCAGTAAACAAGAGCAACCAAGAACTTGTAGACCAGCTTAACGTTGCACTTGCAGCAGTAAAAGCAAACGGCGAATACGACAAGATCTTCAACAAGTACTTCGGTAAGTAATTTATGGAATTAACGGGTTACTCTTTAGGGCTCGTCGAAGCAAGCTGGATGACTGTTCAGCTTGCGTTCGTAAGCCTATTGGTTGGATTGGTTCTAGCAGTTTTGTTTGCAAGTGGTGAGATGTCTCGCCGTATCGCAATCAAATGGCCAACGACTGCATTTGTGACGATTGTTCGTGGTTTACCAGAAATTCTGGTCGTACTGTTTATCTACTTTGGTTCGACACAAGTTCTGTTCATGATCACTGGCGATTTCATAGAAGTGAGCCCGTTCTTATCTGGTGTTGTTGCACTGTCACTTATCTTTGCTTCTTACGCTTCGCAAACCTTGCGTGGTGCATTAAAAGCAGTAAGCAAAGGGCAGAGAGAAGCAGCAAGCGCGCTTGGTATTTCTCAGTCTCGTGCATTCTTTCGTATCGTGTTACCTCAAGCGGTAAGACACGCACTACCAGGGTTAACCAACCAATGGTTAGTGTTATTGAAAGACACCGCGTTAGTTTCGCTAATTGGCGTAACAGATTTGCTGAAACAAGCACAACTAACATCCGCTGCAACGCACGAAGCATTTACTTGGTACGCGACAGCAGCAGCAATCTACTTGGTCATCACTTTAATCACCCAAAGATTGGTCAAAGTGATTGATGGTAAGTTCTCTATTCAAGGTTTGGGTAACAAAGGGGCAATGGCATGAATCAACAATACCTCTCTCAAATGCTTGAAGGCTTAGTGACCAGTCTTCAACTTACAGGCGCTTCATTGCTGGTTGGTTGTATCTTGTCACTGCTGATGACGGTAACGCTAATCCTAAGAATACCGGCGATTCACTGGTTAACTCGTGGCATCATTACGCTGTTCACCGGCACACCATTATTGGTCCAGATCTTCTTGGTGTATTACGGCCCGGGTCAGTTCGATTGGATTCGTGAAAGCTTCATGTGGACTTGGTTAAGCCAACCTTGGTTCTGTGCAATGTTAGCATTAGCTTTGAACACTGCCGCATACAGCACGCTACTGTTCAGAGGCGCATTCAACGCCATTCCAGCAGGGCAGTGGGAAGCTTGTCGCGCACTTGGTATGGATAAGGTAGCAACGCTTAAAGTGTTACTGCCATACGCTCTACGCCGCGCCGTTCCAGCTTACTCGAACGAAGTGATTCTAGTCTTCAAAGGCACGTCACTGGCAAGCACCATCACCATCATGGATTTGATGGGCTACGCTCAGCGTATCAACGGCCAAACCTACGACACACTCACTGTGTTTGGCATTGCTGGCGCATTCTACTTAGCAGTAAACGGCATACTAACGCTGATCTTCCGCCAAGTAGAAAAGAAAGCCCTCGCATTCGAAGCTGCGTAAGCTAGCTACTCACAAGCTTAACTAACGTATAAAGCCTGCCATTTATGTTCGCATAGATGGCAGGCTTTTTTGTGTTTGGGGTAT
Organism: Vibrio sp. 1CM8B; assembly: GCF_023161685.1. Lineage (NCBI taxonomy): Bacteria > Pseudomonadati > Pseudomonadota > Gammaproteobacteria > Vibrionales > Vibrionaceae > Vibrio > Vibrio sp. 1CM8B. The sequence continues at coordinate 1,857 of NZ_JALNTU010000005.1, read as the reverse complement.
GCGCAGGGGTGCTGTGATTACATACAGAGCGGGAGGGTTTTCTCTAAAATCATACTATTTGGAAATAGTCTGCACTTTATCATTCAATGAGCCTATCTATGTTTTAAGTCACTGAAATGCTGTGATTAATCGTGGTAAATTGTTGTACATATGAAACTAGATAGAATGATTCTGTATTTAAATGCAGAATTTTTCGGTCTAATAGCTGTTAGTTTGCAAAGGGCAGAAAAGCGTTTTGGTCTAAAAGCTGGGTTTTGCGTTCTAGCTATACACCTGTTCGTTTTCTAATCTCACGAACTTTCCGGTGGCACTATGTGGGAAGTGTTTGTTGTGGGTTAGTCGTTTACGGGTTCTAACTTTTTCGCTACGTTCTTTTGCGCGGCTTCTTTTTCGTTGCGGCTAAGTTGTTCTTAACTGGCTTTGTCGCACTTGGCTGTTAAGTTCATCGAACGAATCCTTTGTCAGCTCTAATCCTTCAAACTGTGGTTGTCTGGCGCATGTCGCTTCTTAGCCAAGCCCGTTTTGTTGTATGAATTTGATATTCGTAGTTTTCAATTTTACATCTCCGTTCAAAGCCAGTAGTTTGGTAGTCAATTCAGCACCTTGGCGCTAAACCTTTGGTTTGTCGCGGTGGCAAACTAACAAAACGCTTAAGACGGACTAACAAACGCTCGGCATTTTCAGTTTGGTTTGGTTTTGTGATTAAGGCGTTCAAATTGGGTTAGGTGGCAGGTTTGTTAGCCACTTAGCTTAGCGTTATGTGAAAGGGGAAAAGTTTGAATCCATTTGAACTACCACAAGAAAGATTTAAAGCGAGGCGAGATTTGTTGAAATCTAGTGTTGAAGTCGTTTTGTCTGAGACATCAGAGTATATTTATGGTGAGTATCAACATCTTGAAAAACTGGAGCGTGCGGAGCTGTTTTGTAAATATGAACTAATGGAAGCCCCATCAGCAAGGGTTGATCATTTACAAAAAGTAGGCACTTTCCCTTGGATTGAAGCGGCTCATGAATTGGATTCGTGCTTAACGGTAATTTTTGAGGGAAACTACAAAAATGCGTTTGACTCCCTGAGAAGAGCTATTGAACTTGTAGTTACTGGTAGCTTTTTCGTTTTAGATAATGTCGAGAAAGAGAAGGCAAAGGAGTGGATGGAGTCTGATCGGTCTACTCCAAACTTTAAGCGTGCGTTGAAGGTTATTGAAGACGCTTGTCAATATAGTAGTTGTGATGGGGAAATATCATGGACCGAGTCATTATTGGGACACTATTGGGAACTATGCGATGTAATTCATGTTAAAGGGGTAAAGAATAGCTCAAGCGAAATATCACCTCGATACTCTTTTATTTCAGGGGTCAGTATTCCTCATTTTGACAAAAAAGCATGCAGTCTAAGCCTTTCTTACTATGTAAAAACCGTAGAGCTAGTGGCTTTAATGGTTGCGCTGAGCAACCCAGTACTATTGGTTGGGTTTGATTTGGAACGTAAGTTTGGTCTTAACGCTCCAATGTCTGGTTTTTATAATTCTTTTCAATCTGATAGGCTTATTAGCCTAATTCCAGATAGATTTAACGCCCTCATAAAGACGCTTATAGATAGTGACCCAAATATTGCATCAGTTAGCCAATGGTTTGATTCTCTACCTGACATAACAGAGGAAGAACTTGAGTTGCAAATGAAAAAACAAGACGAACTATTTGGAGTTTTCAAATAACAAAGCATTTAGGAGTGATTCGCAACGCTTGGCAGTTTCGCTTCGCTCAAGTATAGCCAAGCGCCGCTCACACCTTAATGCGGCTACATGGATTCCCCCCGGGTTGTCAAACATCCGCTAAACTTATTTTGATGGGTTTTGG